>JANXTF010000053.1 GCA_025352565.1 Rhodospirillales bacterium
CCGTGATGGTCACGCTGCCGGAACCGCCGGCGATGTCGTTGCCGCCGCCGGTGGCGCCCGTGAAATTGCCGCCGCCGGTACCCCCGGCGATGTGGTAGCTGCCGGTCCCGCCCAGCACGGTGCTGGCCGTGCTGCCGTTGCTGAAGTCGAGCGAGAAGCCGGTGCCGGTGTACGCGCCGACCGCGCCCTGCACGTAGGCCGAGCCGGAGCTGACAAAGACGTTCGAGCCGCCGGTGCCGAGCGAGATCGTGTCGGCGCCATCGACCTTGAAATTGTCGAAGCCGGTGCCGCCCACGAAGGTGTCGGCGCCGCCGCCGCCCGCGATGCTGACATTGTTGCCGGAGCCCGCCACGATCGAGTCGTTTCCGGTACCGCCGACGAGCACGTCGGCAGTGCCGCCGCCCGTGATGGTCACGCTGCCGGAACCGCCGGCGATGTCGTTGCCGCCGCCGGTGGCGCCCGTGAACTTGCCGCCGCCGGTGCCCCCGACGATGTGGTAGCGTCCGGCGCCACCTTCGACCACGCTCGCGACCGCACCGTTGAGGAAGGTCAGCGAGAAGTTACTCGACGCGACGGTCGTGCTCAGGGCGCCATGTATCAGTTCCGAGGCGCCGGGCGCGCTCGGATCGACGTAGACGATCGCCTTGCCGGTGCCGAGCGTCAGCGTGTCGGTGCCCTCGACATCGACACTGATCAAGCCGCTGCCGCCCTGGACGGAATTGTGCCCGGCGCCGAGGAGCAGGTTCGCCTGGCCGTCGCCGCCGATGGCAGTGTCGTTCCCGGTGCTGGCCCACGCCGTGTTGACCGCGTCGTTCCCCGCGAAGGAGAACGAGTTGTTGCCGCCGATGGCGACGATCTCGATATGGGTGTGGTCCTCGCCGCCGCTATTGGCGGAAAAGGTCAGGTTGCCGAGGCCCGCAACGACGGTCTGGTTGGTGGTTCCACCGCCAACGATGGTCTGTGGATTGGTCGTGTCCTGGATCGCGATGGCCGCGAAACCCGAAAGGTTCGTGTTGATGCCCGCCTGGTCGGCAGAGATCACCAGGCCGCCCGGCCCGGAGGACGGCACGGTTTGTGTCGGCCCAAAGCCGTAGGCCGCGTTCAGCACGCCGGCAAGCGCCTGCGCCTGCATGTTGGCGCGGTCGCCGGCACCAAAGCCGAGATCGTATCCAGGGGGCGTCCCGAAACTGCCGTGGTTCGTGCCGCCTGAGATCGTTACGTCGCTCGGCATCACTTTGTCCCTACAGCCGCAAGTTCATTAACCAATTGACAATCGATAACACACTATGACCTTCGCGGAATAGTGAATTTATGGTTTAGCTAGCGATTTTTCGCGAAAGAGAGCGTTTGGGTAGTTTAATCTGCGATTTCAATCGGATAGAGATGCTGAAAACGTTGCGGCAAACGAGGCGAAATTGACTAACATTTTAGCGATTGGCCGCATTCTAGGCAATTTCGGCTTTTTCCGCCCTCGTTCGCTGCGATTTCGTTACAACGCTCGTTAACGGATTGAGGCGGTTGGCGGCTTGACCGCCCGACCATCGCCGCTCGATAAGGCGGTGGTCCGTGGGTGACTGAACACCAGGGTCGCGCGACCCCATGACAGCACGTCTTTAAGGGGGCATCGCGTCGCAACCACCGCGCCACTCCGCGGTTCAAGCGTCACTGAGCTCCAGGAGAATCCCTTGACCGATGCCGTCTTCCGGCCAGCGCGCATGCTCCCCGGCCGGCTGCTCGAAAATGCCCGGGTGCTGCCATCGCGCGACCACATCCTGCCGCTGCTGCCCAAGGGCGGCGTTTTTTGCGAGGTCGGCGTGGCATTGGGCGACTTCTCCGAACTGGTGCTCGCCCAATGCGAGGTCTCGGAATTCATCGCGATCGACATCTACACCCTGCACGACTACCCTGAGATGTGGGGAGGCCGCGTCGGCGCCACGCTTGCGGGGCGGCGCCACGCGGATTTCTTCGCCGACCGGTTCGCGCCCTATGTTCGTTCCGGCCGGGTGCGGCTCGCCGAGGGCAACAGCACGGATGTGCTGGCCACCCTGCCGGACGCCTCGGTCGATGTGTTCTACGTCGACGCGCACCACAGCTACGAGGCGGTTCGCGCGGAGCTGGACATCATCAAGGACAAGACCAGACCCGAGGGCATCATTATCCTGAACGACTACATCATGCATGATTACATGACCGGGACGCCCTACGGAGTGGTCGCGGCCGCCCACGATTTCATGATCGAGCACGACTGGGAGATGCTGTATTTCGCCCTGCACGCCGGCATGTTCTGCGACGTGGCCATCCGCCGCGCCAGAGCGGCCCCACCGCCGGGGTGACGTTTCAGGCACGCAGGATGTTTCGGGCCGCGCGAACGCAGACCGAAACGAGGAAAAGGCCGAAGCAGGCATAGACGAAGTCGAGCCGCAATTGCAGCACGGGCGTGCGCTCGCGCCACAGGAAAAGGATATAGCCGACGGCGCCCGGCAGGGCGGCGAGGAACAGGCCCCCGATGACGAGGTTCCGCACCACGATCGCGGCGCGTTGCGCGCGGGGCGGAAAGCCGCGGACCACGAGGTCGAACGCGATCTGCTTGTGGTCGGGGATCAGAAATGCGTTGGACCAGAAGATCAGCCAGACGAACAGCACCGTGCAAATCTCGTCGGCCCAGGCGAGGTTGATGGCGAGCGCGTAGCGCAGGACGATCTTGACGACGAAGATCGCGAACACGGACGCGAAGATCAGGACCGCGACGTGCTGAGGAATTCGGCGGAACACGAATCCTGCCCCCTCCCCTCGCGGGCCATGGCGTTCACCCATTCTGGCCGAAGCGACGTGTGAAGCCGACCGCCCCGTGGAGGGGCGAGCCGATCATTCGGCGGCCTGTTTCATCGCAGCCGCGTCCCATTGCTTCGCGATCGGCGACGCCGCGTACACCTCGTCGGCGCGTTTGCGGAAGGCGGCGAGGTCGGGCGTGGTGATGGTGAGGCCGCGCGCCTTCAGGTCTTCGAGGATGCGGGCCTCGTCGGCGAGGCGGGAATCGTCGTTCCCTTTCACCGCCAGCCTGGCCGCCGCGCGAAGCTTGTCCTTCTGCGCGTCGGTCAGCTTGTCGAACACCGGCTTGGCGATGTCGAAGAACACCGGCTGAACGAGATGCGAGGTGAGCACGACCTGTTGCGACACCTCATAGAATTTCGCCGCCGACAGGATCGAGAGCGGGTTCTCCTGGCCGTCGATGGTGCCGGTCTTCATGGCAAGATAGACCTCGGGCATTCCCATGGGCACGGGCGAGACGCCAATAGCCTGGCCGAGCAGCAGCCATTCGGGATCGGCCGGCATCCGCATCTTCACCCCCGCGAGGTCGGCGGGGGTTTTCACGTCGCGGGTCGTTCGCAGATCGACTTGGCGGGTGCCAAGATAGCCCACGGCGAGGATTTCGAGGCCCATCTTCTCGGCCACGCGCGCGCGGTAGGTATCGCCGAACGTGCCATCGAAGATGCGGCGGAGATGGGCGTAGTCGCGGATCAGGTAGCCGCGATTGAGGAAGCCGTATTCGGGCACCTGCTGCGCCACCTCGAAAGCGGTCCCGGTGCTCATTTCGAGGTTGCCGCGCTGGAGAGCGGGGATTTCGGTGCCCTGACGGAACAGCGTGCTGGCCGGGTGGGTGGTGATGGTGAACTCGCCGGGCGCGGTGCGGCCGAGTTCCTCCTTGAAGACGACGAGCGCCTTGGCGAGGAAATCCGATGGCGGGGCGGCCGTGGAGAAGCGCAGCGCCACCTGCGCGCGGGCGGGCAGCGCGGCGGTGAGCGTCAGCAGCAGGATCGCGAACATCCTCATGGCATCAGCCTTCCGGTTGAATGGTGACGGAGAATTTTCCGACGCGCTCTATTTCCACTTCGACCACGTCGCCGACGGACAGGAACGTGCCCTTGGGTGCGCCGACGCCGGCCGGGGTGCCGGTAAGGATCACGTCGCCGGGGTCGAGCGTCATGATGCGCGACAGGGTGGATATCTGTTCGGCGACCGAGAAGATCATGTCGGCAGTGCTGTCGTCCTGCTTGGTTTCACCGTTGACGGAGAGGCGAAGGTGCAAGGCCTGGACATCGGGGATTTGCGATGCGGGGACCAGGCGCGGCCCCATCGGGCAGCAGGTGTCATGGCCTTTGCCGGCGACCCAGTCGAGTTTGTAGAATGTCTCGGGCGCCACGTTGAAGTCGCGCGCGGAGAAGTCGATGGCGACGCTGTAAGCGGCGACGTGATCGAGCGCGTCGGCAACACGCACGTTGCGCGCGCGCGTGCCGATGACGGCGGCGAGTTCGATCTCCCAGTCCATCTTCTGCGTGCCAAGCGGCTTGCGGACGGTGGCCCCGGGGCCCACCACGGCGTTGCGTGGCGGCTTGAAAAAGAAGAACAGCCTCTGCGTCTCCTTGCGCGTGTCGGCCACACCCATCTCGCGGCAATGCGCGTGGTAGTTGGCGCCCGCGCACAAAATCTTGCCTGGATACAGCAGCGGGGCGAGCAATGGCAGGCTGTCGGGCAAGGCGCGCTGCGGCGTGGCCGAAGCCAGATGCGCGGCCCAGCGGGGCCAATCCTCGAACAGGGCGGCAACCGTCGCGGGCGCGCCGCACTCCGCGAGCGCATACAAGCGGCCGTCACGTTGCATGCAGCCGAGCGGTGCGCCGTTCCGTTCGACGGTCGCGAGCGAGAAATTCATTGCCATCCTTTCGGAGCCTCGAAACCGCGCCACGATTTTTCCAGCATGCGCGCGACCGCGATGGTGGTGCGGTCGCCATACATCGGCCCCACGATCTGCACGCCGATAGGCAGTTCCTCACGCGACAGGGCGAGCGGCGCGACGGAAGCGGGCAGATGGAAGCCGCCAATGAGACCCGGCCAGAACAGCATGTCTTCCCAGGGGGTCGAGACGCCGTCGATCTCGACATGGCGCTCGCGGGGTTCGGAGTCCTCGGCGCGGACCATGGCGGGCAGCGCCAACACGGGACAGAGCAGCACATCCCATTGCTGGAAGAACGCCCCGTAGGCGCGGCGGATCTTGTGGCGCTGCTCGTTGGCGGCGAGCCAAGCGCCATGGCCCATTCCAGCGGCGCGATCCAGCACCACGCTGGCGGAGGTGTCGGCGGGGCCGGCCTTTTTGGCCCGTGCGGCCATGCGGGCCAGGGCGTCAGGGCTGGCGCGCCCGCTCAGGGCGGCGCTGAGGAGTTTCAGATACACCTCGAATGCCTCGGCCGCATCGAATTCAGGGCGGGCGGCGAGGCTCACTTTCGCGCCCTCGCGCTTGAGGAAGCGGGCGAGTTTCTCCAGGGCGGCGGTGGTCTCGGCGCCGGTGCGGGTGGCCGGGTCGCTGGCCCAGATCGCCACCCGCAGGCCTTTCAACGATTTCAGCCGGGGGGCGGGGAGGTCGAACGCCATCGCTGTCTCGGCCGGGTCCGGCCCGGCCATGATGTCGAATGCGATGGCCAGATCGTCGGCGGAGCGGGCGAGCGGGCCGATGACCGAAATGTCGGTCATGGCGGCAGCGCCCGGCATGTAGCTGTGGCCATAGGGCGGCAGCAGGCCCCAGGTGGGCTTGTGGCCGAACACGCCGCAGGCATGGGCAGGCTGGCGGATGGAGCCGCCGATGTCGCTGCCGATCTCCATGCCGGTGAGCCCGGCCGCGAGTGCCGCGGCCCCGCCGCCGGACGAGCCGCCAGGGGAGCGTGCGGGGTCCCACGGGTTGCCGGTGCTGCCGTAGACCTCGTTGTAGCTCTGCCAGTCGCCCAGCATGATCGGCACGTTGGTCTTGCCGAACACCACGACGCCCTCGGCCTTGAGACGTTGGACGACCAGCGCGTCGCGTGCGGCGATGTCGCTCTTGCCGGGGACGCCCCAGGTGGTGGGCAGGCCCGCCACGTCGTAACTCTCCTTGACCGTCATCGGCACGCCATGCAGCCGGCCCGCCGGTGCCTTGGCGCGATCCAGTTGCCTGGCACGGGTGCGGGCGCGGTCGAAATCGCGAACCACCACGGCGTTGAGGGGTCCGTCGAGGCGTTCCACCCGGCCGATGAAATGATCGAGCAGCTCGACGCAGCCGATGCGGCGCTTGCGGATCAGGGCCGCCAGGGCGCGGGCGGAGAGGAAGGCGGGGTCGTCTGCCATGGCCGCGTCAGCCCATCGTCGCGTTGAATGCGCCGCCGTCGAGCACGAGGTTCTGGCCGACGATGAAGCCGGAATGGGCGCTGCACAGGAAGGCGCAGGCCGCGCCGAACTCGGCCGGATCCCCCACCCGGCCGGCGGGCGCGGCTTTGGCGCGCTCGGCGATCTCCTGCTCCACGGTGCGGCCGCTGGCCTTCGCGGCCGACGCCATGGTGATGGCGAGGCGGTCGGTGGCGAACGGGCCGGGCAGCAGATTGTTGATGGCGACGTTGTGCCGCGCGACCTGGCGGGCCAGGCCGCCCACGAAGCCGGTGAGCCCGGCGCGGGCGCCGTTGCTGAGGCCGATGTTCGGGATGGGCGACTTCACCGAGGCCGAGGTGATGTTGACGATGCGGCCGAACTTGCGGGCGATCATGCCGTCGACCACCGATTTGATGAGGAAGATCGGGGTCAGCATGTTGGCGTCGAGCGCGCGGAGCCAGGCGTCGCGGTCCCAGTCGCGGAAATCGCCGGGGGGCGGGCCGCCCGCGTTGTTGACCAGGATGTCGGGGTCGGGACAGGCCGCGAGTGCCGCCGCGCGGCCCGCTTCGGTGGTGATGTCGCCCGCCACGGCGGTGACGGCCACGCCGGTCTCGGCGCGGATTTCGGCGGCGGTCTTCTCCAGCGCCTCGGCGGTGCGGGCGGTGATGGTGACGGCCACGCCCTCGCGGGCCAGTGCCATGGCGCAGGCACGGCCGAGACCCTTGCTGGCGGCGCAAACGAGGGCGCGCCTGCCCGATAATCCGGTATCCATCGTATCGTTCCCCTAGACGTGTATCGTCAGCATTTCCGCGCGCGTACGCTCGGGTATCGGCACCGGGCGCATGGTGGCGCGGGTGACATAGACATGCACGAAGTGGCCGTCGGCGGCAGCCTCGTCCTCGTTCTCGCGGAACACGCCGATGGCGTAGCGGACGGAGCTGGTACTGACAGAGTCCACGCGCAGGCCGAGTTCGACGTCGCCGGGATAGGCCACTTCGCGGTGATAGCGGCAGCCGTTTTCGACCACCACGCCGATGATCTCGCTGGAGGCGAGTTCGAGCAGGCCGCGGTCGATAAGGAAGCGGTTCACCGCCGTGTCGAACCACGAGTAGTAGATGACGTTGTTGACGTGGCCGAATACGTCGTTGTCGCCCCAGCGCATGGTGATGCGGCTGAACAGCTTGAAGTCGGCGCGGCGGGACGGTGGCTGACGGCTCATTGCGGGGGCGATGAGACATGGTTTGGATGAGGGCGTAAAGGCTGGGGGCGTAAGGCTGGGGAGACGATGTTCCCTTCCGCCTCCCCCTCGTGGGGTGTGGGAAGGGAGAGGGACTCGACGGCGGGGCTTCTCGACGCCATCTGAGCGGCATGGCCAAAGCCCTTACCCGCCCCGCCCAACCCGTAACCTTCATCCCCGAACGCCAGCCCGCCAAGCCGAACACGCGGCGGCTGCGGGTGGTGTCCGATTACGAGCCGGCGGGAGATCAGCCGACGGCGATCCGCATTTTGGTGGGCGGTGTCGAGGCCGGCGAGCGGGACCAGGTGCTGCTGGGCGTCACCGGCTCGGGCAAGACCTTCACCATGGCCAAGGTGATTGAGGCGGTGCAGAAGCCGACGCTCATTCTGGCCCCGAACAAGACGCTGGCCGCACAGCTTTATGGGGAGATGAAGTCGTTCTTCCCAGATAACGCGGTGGAATATTTCGTCAGCTATTACGATTACTACCAGCCGGAAGCCTATGTCCCGCGCACCGACACCTATATCGAAAAAGACTCGCAGATCAACGAGCAGATCGACCGGATGCGCCATGCGGCGACGCAGTCCCTGCTGGAGCGCAACGACGTCATCATCGTGGCGTCGGTGTCGTGCATCTATGGCATCGGGTCGGTCGAGACCTATTCCAAGATGGTCGTGAAGCTGGAGTTGGGCGGCAAGATCGACCGGGACAAGATCGCGAAGGCCCTGGTGGAACTGCAGTACCGGCGCAACGACGTGGCGTTCGCGCGGGGCAGCTTCCGCCTGCGGGGCGAGGTCGTGGACATCTACCCGGCACATTACGAGGACCGCGCCTGGCGCGTCAGCCTGTTCGGCGACGAGATCGAGGCGATCAGCGAGTTCGATCCGCTGACCGGGGAGATCACGGCCAAGCTCGACGGCATCACGGTCTACGCCAACAGCCATTACGTGACACCGCGCCCGACGCTGGCGCAGGCGGTGCAGGACATCAAGGTGGAGCTGCGGGAGCGGCTCGCGCAGTTCGTGGCGGAGGGCAAATTGCTGGAGGCAGAGCGGCTGCAACAGCGCTGCACGTTCGACATCGAGATGATGGAGACCACCGGCTCGTGCAAGTCGATCGAGAACTACTCGCGCTATCTGTCGGGCCGCCGCCCGGGCGAACCGCCGCCGACCTTGTTCGAATATCTGCCCGAGAACGCGCTGCTGATCGTCGATGAAAGCCATGTGACGGTGCCGCAGATCGGCGGCATGGAGCGGGGGGACTACGCGCGCAAATCCATATTGTCGGAGTTCGGGTTCCGCCTGCCCTCGTGCCTCGATAACCGGCCGCTGAAATTCGAGGAATGGGAGAGCTTTCGGCCGTTGACCCTGTTCGTCAGCGCCACGCCCGGCCCGTGGGAAATGGAACGCACGCAGGGCGTGTTCGCCGAGCAGGTGATCCGGCCGACCGGGCTGATCGACCCGGTTACGGAGATACGGCCGGTCGAGAGGCAGGTGGACGACCTGCTGGCGGAATGCCGCCTCGTGGTCGCGCAGGGCGCGCGGGTGCTGATTACCGTGCTGACCAAGCGGATGGCCGAGGACCTGACGGACTACCTGACCGAGCAGGGCGTGAAGGTGCGCTATCTGCACTCGGACGTGGACACGCTGGAGCGCATCGAAATCATCCGCGACCTGCGGCTGGGCGTGTTCGATGCGCTGGTGGGCATCAATCTGCTGCGCGAGGGGCTGGATATCCCGGAATGCGCGCTGGTGGCGATTCTGGATGCCGACAAGGAAGGGTTCCTGCGGTCCAAGACCAGCCTGGTGCAAACCATCGGGCGGGCCGCGCGCAACGTGGACGGGCGGGTCATCCTGTACGCCGACCGGATGACGGAAAGCCTGCGCTTCGCCATCGAGGAAACCGAGCGGCGGCGCAACCGGCAGCGGCAATGGAACGAGGACCACGGCATCACGCCGCAATCGATCAAGAACAGGATCGGGCGGGTCCTGGAGAGCGTGTTCGAGCAGGACTACGTGACGGTTGCGCCGATCAAGGACAGCAAGACCACGGATTTCGTCGGCAAGGACCTGAAGGCGTCGATCGCGGAGCTGGAGAAGCGGATGCGGAGTGCCGCGGCCGATCTGGAGTTCGAGGAAGCGGGGCGAATGCGCGATGAAATCCGGCGGCTGGAGGCGCTGGAGCTGGGGCTGGAGCCGCCGCCGACGGCTTCGGCCTCGCTGCGGCCGAGGAAAGACCGGGCGCCGGAGCCGATGGGGCCAGGAGGCGGCGGCTATGATCCGGCGAAACGGCGGGGCGGGTTCAAGTCGCGGCGGGGGTAACGCAACACCTCATTGCAATCGACGATCGGTCCGGGACCTCACGAAGCACCGCCTCAAGCCGCCTGCGTCTCCCCGTGCATCAGCAGCCGCCCCTTGGCGGCGCGTTTGACGGCGTAGAGGGCCGCGTCGGCCTTTTCCAGGACGCCGCTGAGTCCGGTGGGGTCGCTGGGGAAGGCGCGCGGGTCGGCGTGGTCGGGCCAGAAGGCGGCGCCGAGGCTGCAGCCGATGCGGACGGGGCGGCCACTCACCTCGTAGGGGGCGGCGATGGCGAACAGCGCGCGCTCGGCGACCGCGCGGGCATCGGCATCGGTGAAGCCGCCGGGCGCGCGCAGGGCCAGCACGAACTCGTCGCCGCCGAGACGGGCCACGATGTCGTCCTGTCGGATGCTGGCGGCGAAGCGGGCGGCGACCTGGCGGAGCAGGATATCGCCGCCGGCATGGCCCAGCGTGTCGTTGACCGCTTTGAATCCGTCGAGGTCACCGACGCAGACCAGCAGGCCGGAGCCTTCCGCGCGGGCCTCGGCGACCGCGCGCTGGATGTGCACGCGCATGCCGTTGCGGTTGAGCAGGCCGGTGAGCGGGTCGTGCAGAGCGAGATCCTGCATCTCGTCCAGCGCCACCTGCTTGCGGGTGAGGGTGGCGACCAGGGCGCGGAGCGAGCCGGAGAGACTGGCAAACTCGGCCGCGCCCCGGATGAGCGGGATCTCGATGTCGTCTCCCTGGCGAAGCCGCTCGGCGGCGACGGCGATGCGGCGCAAAGGCGCCGTGATCCAGCCGGCGAGCAGCCAGCCGATGACCGCGAAGACGGCGGCCAGCACGGCGCCCACCAGCAGGATGGAGCGGCGCAGATCGTAGGCCGGCGCGAAGGCGGTATCGAGCTTTTCGCGGATCAGCACCGACCATTTCATCTCCTGCGAGCCGGGGCCGGGGAAGCGGCCCTCGCCCGCGGCGAAGCTGGCGCCGGTGAGAAATCCGCCGGCCGCAAAGCCGCCGATGGCAGGCCAGGGCTCGACGGAGTTGCCGTAGAACCCGGCACGGGCGCGGTTGCTGACCTGAAGGGGCAGTTTCTGCCCGACGGTGTTGGACGGGCCGATCAGCACCGTGTCCTGCGCGCTGACGATGAACAGCTGGCCCGGCACGTTGCCCCGGGCGTCCTTCGACAGCAGCGGACCGGCGAGCGAGCGGATCCAGTCCCATGGCAGCTGCGCCACGATCAGGCCGGCCACCGTGCCGTCGGTCGCAAGGATCGGGTGGGTGACGTCGATGAGCCGGGGCACATCGGGCTCGGAGCCCTCGACGGTGGGGGTGGCGCTCCGGCTGCGCTGGATCTCGCGGGAGGACATGCGTGATGCGATATCGGTGCCGACCGACGCCGGGTCGGTGGCCGCGATCACCTTGCCCTGCGGGTCGGTGACGCCGATCCACACATAGGCAGGGAAACTGCGCTTGAGTTCAGACACGATCGACTGCACCCGCAGCACGTCGTTCGATTGCGGGAAAGGCGGGCTGACGGGCGCGACCGGGGTGGCGTTGGCGAAGCTGCGGAGCGGGTCGAGTGCCGCGAGAAGCGTCAGTTCGCGCGCGCGGGCGCCCATTTCGGTGTTGAGCCGTTCGGCGACGCGCGCGGCGTCGGTGGCGAGCACCTGACCGATGCGCGCGCGCAACTGGTTGACCGAGGATTCGCCGATCAGGCCGCCAAGGATCGCCGCGACCGCGAAGATGACCACGGCCAGCGCGAGGCCCACGCGGGTGCGCAGGCTGGTCGGGTTCGCGCGGCGCCAGAAGCGTCGGGATGCAGTGTTCATCAAGCCTTCCTTCAGGTTCCGCCGCTCGCCACGCGCGAAGTCGCCACGCATGACGATGCCGGCACCATATGACGCGAGTTTCATCCGCGCGCCACGGTCTGGTTGGCCGGCCGGGCTCATATTGACCGTACTAGCGGTTTCGGGAAAGCATCCGCTCTCGTTCCGCCATGACATTCAGCGCGCGAGCGCATCTCGGTATCTCGATGGAGCGTCCCATGTTCAACTCTTCTTCACCCGGCTCAGGCTTTCGGCGTGCGGCGTTCGCCGCCGTGCTTTTGGGCGGCACGGCGTTGGGCGGCCTTGCCGCGATCAACGGTGCCCGTGCCGCGGGCGAGGGCGCCGTGCGGGTGCCAATTGCCGCGATCCAGCCGGCGGCCCCGGCCCGCGCGCTGCCCGATTTCGCCGACCTCGTGGCGCGCACCAAGCCGGCTGTGGTTTCAATCACCACCGAGATGAGCGCCCCGGCGGCGGCCAATGACGAAGAGACGCCGGCAACCCCGTTCGGCCGGACCATGCCGCATGGCAGGTCGCAGCCGGTGGAGGCGCGCGGGTCGGGCTTCCTGATCGATGCCGGCGGCATCATCGTGACCAACAACCACGTGGTCGAGAACGCGCGCTCGGTGAGCGTGCAGCTGGATGACGGCACCACGCTGGCAGCCAAGGTGATCGGCCGCGACAAGCGGAGCGACCTCGCGGTGCTGAAGGTGACCGCCGACCACCCGCTCCCCTATGTCGATCTCGGCGACAGCGCGGCCGTGCGGCCGGGCGAGTGGGTGGTTGCCATGGGCAACCCCTTCGGCCTGGGCGGTTCGGTCACCGCCGGCATCGTGTCGGCCAGCGGGCGCGACATTCATTCCGGCCCCTACGACAACTACATCCAGGTCGACGCGCCGATCAACCGGGGCAATTCGGGTGGCCCGCTGTTCACCCAGGACGGCCGTGTGGTGGGGGTGAACACCGCCATCCTGTCCCCCTCGGGCGGCAGCGTCGGCATCGGCTTCGCCATCCCGTCGGACATGGTGCGGACCGTGGTGGCGCAGCTGCGGCAGAGCGGCCACGTGACCCGGGGTTACCTGGGCGTCGAGTCTCAGCCGGTGACACCGGAGATGGCGCGGGCGCTCCAACTGGCGCCAGGACATGGCGGCGCGCTGGTCGCCGGCATCGAGGCCAATTCGCCGGCAGCGAAAGCGGGGTTGCAGCCCGGGGACGTGATCTCGGCGGTGGACGGCCACGCGGTCGAGAGCCCGCGCGACCTGGCGCTGGATGTGTCGGGGGTGAAGCCGGGCACCGAGACGAAGCTGTCGGTGGTGCGTGACGGCAATGCCCGCATTTTCGCGGTCGCGGTGAGCGAACTGCCGAACGACCGGACCGCCGCGCGGGACGAGGGGAGTGCCGAGCCAAAGGGCAAGAGCATCGGGCTGGCCTTGGCGCCGCTCTCGCCGCAGTTGCGCGACCGGCTCTCCCTGCCGGCTGGTGCCCGTGGCGCCGTGGTGGCGGAGGTGAAGCCGGGCTCCCCGGCCGAGGCGTCCGGCCTGCGGCAGGGCGACGTGGTGATGGGCGTCGGCACCAAGGCGGTGACCTCGCCCGAGGAGGCGGTGGGCGCGATCCGACAATCCACCCAGGCTGGCCACACGGTCGCCCTGCGCGTCATGCGCGACGGGCACACCGCCTTCGTGGCGGTCAACCCGGCGGCGGATTCGTCCGGCACCGATCAAGGGGCCGAGCCGGACGCGCAGGGCTAACCCGGCCCGTTACCCATGGCCGGCCACGCCATGGTCAGGAAAGCCTGACAGGGTGGGGCCGGTCGTGCGGACCACGGCGGCGAGCAGTCGGAGCGCGTCTGGCCCGCCCTGATCGGTGAGCCCGCCAGTCTCCATCTCGCTGGCCAGGGTTTCGGCCTGGCCGGCGATGGTTTCGGCCGCTCGCCGCAACGCCTCCCGCGAGAGGGCGAGCTGCACGTCGTCGGATAGCGTATCCCAGTCGGGGAGCATGGCTCGTCCCTGTCTGGCCCTTTTGGCTCCAGAATTTTGCGCCGCGGACGCTGGCACGCGCGGTCAGCGCCGAGAATGGCTGGAAAAGGTTAACGCCAAATGGCGGCAAGGCTCACGTTCAGGTGAATTTCACTCGCACCTGGGCGAGATATTCGAACTGCACCATCACCGCGCACGGCCCATCGAGCCAGATCGGCGGCGTGACGCTGCCGAGCATGCAGATCTGCCCGGCCTTGAGGCCGCCGAACGCCGCCGCCTCGCGGGACGCGGCGAGCCAGGCAAGGGCCGCCATCGGGTGGCCCAGCAGGTCGCGCGCGCGACCCTGGCCGCGGGTTTCAGCCCCCACCATGATGCGGCCGGCGAAGCCGGGCAGGTCGTGGTTGCGCCATGCGCCGGCCTCGCCCAGCACGGCGCCGGCATGGAACACCTGGTCGGCGATCAGCGTCGGGGTGCCGGGCGAGGCTGGATAGCGATTCTCGACGATCTCGATCGCGGCAAACAGATCGGCCACCGCGTCGGCCGCCTGTTCCTGGGTGCAGGCCCCGGAAGGCAGGTCGCGCGCGAGGCGGATTCCGATCTCGCACTCGACGCCCAGATTGCGGAAGGCGCTGTAGGGCAGCGTGACGCCGCTCTCGTGCAGGCCGGCCTGCGGCATGAAACCCGCGATCGGGCCGGACAGGCCGAGATAGTCCTGCATGGTCTTGGAGGTGGCGCCGATCTTGAAGCCGGCCGGCGGGATCGCGCCCATGAGTCCGGCCAGCGCCAGTTGAACAGCGATGCCTTGCGCCTCGGTCTGGGGCGCCATGGCGGGGTCGAGATTGTCCCCGGTGCCGGCCGCGCGGGCGACCTGGAGGGCGCGCGCGGCCGGTGCCGGGTCGAAGCTCACGGCCTGCGCGCCAGTTCGTAAAGCGCCACGGTGGCGGCGGCCGACACGTTGAGGCTGTCGATGCCGGCGCTCCGGTCGCCCCCGCGCGAGGCGTTCGGCATGTGGATGCCGGCGATCTCGTCGCAGGTGTCACGCGTGAGGCGGCGCAGCCCCTCGCCCTCGCTACCAAGCACGATGACGACACGGCGCTCGGCGAGCGCCCCGCCGGAGAGCGGCGCGCCGCCGGAATCGAGCCCGATGCACCAGCACCCGGCGGCCTTCAGCGCGATGAGGGTGCGGGCGATGTTGACGGCGCGCAGCAGCGGCACGGTTTCCAGGGCGCCTGAGGCAGCCTTGGCCAGCGCCCCGGTTTCCTCCGGCGCGTTACGTTCCTGCGTGATGACGCAAGCAGCGCCAAACACGGCGGCCGAGCGCAAGATGGCGCCGACATTGCGCGGGTCCGCCACCTGATCGAGCACCAGCACCGGGCCCGGACGCTCCAGCACCTGGGCAAGCGAGGGGGACGCCAGCGGATCGGCCAGGAGGGCGGCGCCCTGATGAACCGCGTCGCGGCCGAGCAGATGGTCGATCCGGCCGCGCTCGGTGCGCTCGACGGCGATGGCCCACGGCTTGGGGAGACGGGCGGCGAGCGCGGTTTCGGCCTCCTCGGTCAGCAGCAAGCGGCGCAGCCGGCGCTGAGGGTTGGCAAGCGCCGCCGCCACGGCATGCTGGCCATAGAGCCAGATGGTGCCGCGCGGGGCATCGGGCGTGACCCGGGGCTGGGCGGGCGGACGGTATTCGGAGCGCACCGGACGCTGGGCCTCGACGCGGGCCGCCTCTGGCTTGGGTGCGATCGAGAGTCGCGTGGCGCTGGGGGCCGGAGTTTCGGGACGTTCCTCGCGGCCGCCTTTGGCGCGCTGGTCGCGCCCGGAGGAGCGGCTGGAACCGAAGCCGACTTTCGCCCCAAAGGCCGGTTTGGCCCCGAAGGCTGGCCTGGCCCCGAAGGCCGGTTTGGACCCGAAGGCTGGCTTGGACCCGAACGTGGATTTACCACCTGTGGCGTCAGGGCGGCGGGGACCTCCGCTCGAGGGGCGGGGACCGGAATTTCTGTCATGCGGCGGCTTCATGCGCGCCGGTATATCCGCGTGGACCGCCAGCACCAAATGGCGCGGTGCCACGCGGTTGACATCGGACCCGCCGAGGCGGTAATCGCCCCGCCACGCCCGACGGTCGAAGCTGGGCGTCTGGAGGGGTGCCCGAGTGGCTAAAGGGGGCGGACTGTAAATCCGCTGCTGTAATGGCTACGTTGGTTCGAATCCAACCCCCTCCACCAGCGGCCAAACCCCACGCTTCCTCGCGCGCGCGTAGTTGTTGCGAAACTATGCCCGGCTCAAGGTTGGACAACGCCGCGCGCATATCGCTGGCGTGTTGTTGAAGTGGGCGAGGATCTCCCGCCAGGAACTGTCGGCGCGGACGCTGCCGCGATGGCATTCATCGACGGTGATCAGCTCGAAGAAGTCGGGCGGGAATTCGCGATAGGGTCCGGGGCGACGTTCGTCCTCGGCGATGGTCTGATAAATGGCGAAATAAATGTCGTGGCCGAGGCTTACCTCGCCATTCCCGATCATGAAGCGGCCCAGGCCGAACGGCGCGAAATCCCGCGCCATCGGGCACGCCCATGGCACTGCATGCCGCGCCTCCAGGGACGGGGGGAGGGTCACTCGAGGGCATGGCGGAGGCGGCGTCCGATTCGTCGGTCAAGGTAACCGACGGATTTGGGGGGTCCCGGTGCCGATTTGCTACATCCGCCCCGCATCAACTCGAAGCCGATCGCCGGTGATCGACGCTGAAGCATTGCTGACCAGAAAGAGGGCGGCAGCGGCGACCTCGCTGGGTTCGACCCACCGGCGCAAGGCTGCCTTATCCGTATAGTTCGCGCGGATGATCTCGTCGGCGGACCGGCCTTCCTGCTGGACCCGTGCTGCGATCACCCGCTGCATCAGATTGCCGTTCACGGCGCCCGGGCACAGCGCGTTGACACGAATATTGTCGATGCCGACTTCCTGCGCCACGGCTTCGGTAATGCCGATCACCGCAAACTTGCTCGCCGTGTAAGCGCTGCGCGCGGGATAGCCGCGCAGGCCCATGAGCGAGGACATGTTCACGATCGACCCGCCGCCGCGCCGGCGCATGCGCGGCACCGCATGCTTGATGCACAATATGGTGCCACGGACATTGGTGGCCATGGTCTCGTCCCATGCCACCACGTCGAGGTCTTCGGCCTTTGCGACCGGCCCGGTAATCCCCGCGTTGTTCACCAGGATGTCGAGCCCGCCGAATTCCGCGTCGATCCGGGCGAACAGGGCGGCCACCGATACCTCGTCGGTGACGTCCGCCACAATCGGTCTGGCGCCCGTGTGGGCGGCCGAGGCCGCGAGGCGCTCCGCCCCGCGGCCGGAGACGACCACGGACGCACCTTCCCGCACGAAGCACGCCGCGATGGCTTCGCCGATGCCGGTGCCGCCCCCGGTCACCAGCGCGATCTTGCCCGTGAGGCAGCGTGCCGCGCCCATGTTCGGCCCTTCAACTCTGGACGATGCGTTGGAAGGCATCCAGAAAGCCGTCCAGCTGCGCGCGTGTGGTGACGGCGGAGATGCAGCCCGACAAGGTCGGAGTCATCAGGAAGCCGGCATTGATAAGCGCCAGGGAAGCGGTGTTTTCCCACGCCTTGTCGTTCGTCGCGGCATCGCGATAGCTGCGTATCTTCCGCGCGGTGGCGGTGATCTTGAACAGCGAGCCTTCGCCCGTGACCTGCAGTGGAAGCCCGTCGGCGATCGCGGCAAGGCGTTGCCGCACATCGGCGCCGAGTGCGCCAATATGCGCGAACACCTCCGGCGTCAGCGCCTCCATCGTGACGCGCCCGGCGATGGCGGTCATCGGATTTCCATTGAAGGTGCCGGCATGGGCGACACGGCCCGCCTGATCGGGCGCGGAGAGGCCGAGAATGTCGGCCCGGCCCGCGACCGCTCCCACCGGGAAGCCGCCGCCGATGATCTTGCCCAGGGTCGTGAGGTCAGGGGTGACGCCCATCCTCCCCTGTGCGCCGTGATAGCCGACGCGGAAGGCGATGACCTCGTCGAAGATCAGTACGATGCCGTACTGGGTCGCCAACGCGCGCGCTTCCGCCAGGAAGGCCGGCTCGGGCAGCAGCAGGCCGATGCGGTTGGCCACCGGCTCGACGATGATCCCGGCGATTTTGGCATGGTTGGCGTGGACATATTGCCGCAGCGCCGCAGCGTCGTTGAACGGCAGCACGGCGACCCGCCCGTCGGTACCCGCCAACCCACTGGTATCGGCAACGGCATTGGGCGCAGCGGCGGCGCCGGCGTGTTCCAGCGACGGGCTGACGGACCAGCTCACATCGTCGTAGGAGCCATGATAGCTGCCTTCGAATTTCACCAGGACCGGGCAGCCACGTTGAGCGCGGGCGAAGCGAATGGCCATCATCACCGCCTCGCTGCCGGAATTGGCGAAGCGGATGCGTTCGAACGACGGGATGCGCCCGACCAGCAATTCCGCCAGGGCCAGCTCGTGTTCGTTCGGCGCGTAATAGGCCGTGCCTTTGGCGGCCTGACGTTGGACCGCATCGACCACGGCGGGATGCGCATGGCCAAGCGGCAAGGAGGTCGCGTTGAACCAAAGATCGATCAATCGCCGGCCATCGGCATCGACGACGGTCGATCCCGCGCCCTCCACCACGAACGGGGCATAGGGTGCGCGCATGACTGCGTCGCGCGTATAGCCGCCGGGGAACACAAGGGCCGCGCGTTTCGCCAGCGCCCGCGAGCGTGGGGTTAGGCGGTGATATTCAGCGACGATTTCGGTCTTGCGTGCGGCGAGCGCGCCGTAGAAGTCGTTGTCGCCGCGCAGCGTCGTCGCCTCTGGCATGCCCATCGCGGCTATTCCGCCGCAGCGCGGGTCGGCTCGATGAAGTTCGCGGCCACCATGGCCTGACGCAGGGTAGCGCGTTGCCGGTCGTCGAGCGGCTTGATCGGTGCGCGTGTCGGGCCGCCGGGGCGGCCGATGAGGTCCAGGGACGCCTTCACGCTCGCGGGGAAAGTGCCGAGCTTGAAGAACGAGTCGAGCATGCCGGCCATTTCGATCTGGATGGCGCGCGCGGTCGCGAGATCGCCCGCGATGCACGCGCGGTAGAATTGCGGCGAGCGGGCGCCGAACACCGGGGTGCCGGAATCCATGTAGCCGACCGCACCTTCGGTGATCGCAGCGAGGCCGAAGAAGCTGGCATAGCCGGCGAACACGCTGATGCGGTCGCCGCAGCGGCGGATCACCGAGGACAGGATGCCCCAATCCTTCGAGCTTTCCTTGATCGCCACGACCTTCGGATGGTCCGCCAGCTCGTCGGCCATGTCGGGCGTCAGCATCACGCCGGTGCGGCGCGGGATGTTGTAAAGCACGACAGGGAGCTCCGTCGCATCGAGCACCTCGCGGTAATGCTCCATGATTTCGGTGGGCCCGGGCATGACATACCAGGGCGGCGACACCATCGCGAAATCGCAGCCGGCCGCTTCGGCCTGACGGATCTTGGCAATCGTCTCGGCGGCGGTGATGGCGCTGCAGCCGGCGATCACGCGTACCCGGCCTTTGGCGATTTCGGCCGCCGTGCGGAAGATGGTCGCGCGCTCGTCAGGGGTGAGCGACCAGCTTTCGCCGGTGCAGCCGTTCACGAGCAGGGCGTCGACACCGTCCTTGATCACCACGTCCGCCAGGGTGGCGAAACCATCCGCGTCCAGCGAAAGATCCGGGTGGAACGGGGTGGTGAGGGCCGGGACGACGCCGCGAAACGAAGCATCCTTCATGGAACCAACCTCCTGCTCATACGCAATGCCGCGCGTGATCGCCGGGTGTGCGTAGCGCCAATGTTTCCCCAGCAAACGCCGTGTTCAGAAATTCGATGCTACGGGGACACATATTCCGCGTCAACGCCAACCGCCGCCGAAACAGCCTTCGGTGACGGCCGATAGCCAAGGCGCGCCGAAATAAGCGTGGCCGCCTCCAGCACCGCCGCCAGATAGCTTGTCGTCAGGGCATTTGAGTCAAAGCCGGAATCCGGCCCCGCGATGTCGATCGCGGCGACGACGCGGCCAGTGCCGTCGAACACCGGGGCGCTGATCGAGCTGCCGCCGGGCTCGACCATGCCCCGGCTGACCACGTAGCCGGCGGCGGCCGAGTCCGCGATGCGGGCCATCAATGCGGCCATGTTGCGCGGCGTATGGCGGGTGAGCGCATCGAAGCCGACGCCGTGCAACAGGGCCTCGGCCTCGGGTTGCGACAGGTCGCGCAACAGCAGCCAGCCCATCGGGACCGCATAGGCGGGCAGCCGCGCACCGACATTGAAGGTGCTGAGGAAACCCGATCGCGTCTGGATGCAGCTGAGATAGAGCAATTCCTCGCCGTCACGGATGGCCAGATGGGCGGTGATGTTCGTGCGGTCGCGCAACATCTCGAGAGCCGGCCTGGCGAGTTCAATGATGTCCATCGAGGCGAGATAGGCGAAGCCGATATTCAACACCCGTGCGCCCAGGCCGAAGGCTTTCGAATGTGGGACCGCTTCCAGAAACCCCATGTCGCGCAGCGTGTAGAGCAAGCGGAAAGCCGACGACCGGGTGAGCGCGAGACGCTCGGCGACCTCGGACACGTGCATGGGGCGGCGGGCGGCGGCGATCATCTCGAGCACGCGGAGGCCGCGCTGCAGCCCCGGGACCAGATACGCCGCATGGTTCTTGTTGGAAGAAGCCGTCTCGTCGTCCATCAATGGGCTCGAATGATTTTGGAAATGAAGGCGCGTGCGCGCTCGCTGCGCGGGGCGTCGAATATTTCGGCGGGCGTGCCAATTTCCACGACCGTGCCCTCGCTCATCAGCGCGACCTTGGTCGCGATCTCGCGCACGAAGCCCATTTCGTGCGACACCGCGATCATCGTCATGTGCTCTTGGGCCAGCAGGCGAATGATATCCAGCACTTCCTGCACCAACTCAGGATCCAGCGCCGACGTCACCTCATCGAGCAGGAGGAGCTCGGGCTTGACGGCGAGGGCGCGGGCAATGGCCACGCGCTGTTGCTGACCGCCCGAGAGTTCGGAAGGGTGGGCATGGAGTTTGGCGGACAGGCCGACCTTGCCCAGCAGCGCCCGCGCCTCCTCCTCGACTTCCGGGCGCGGGCGGCGCTTGATCTTGAGCGGGGCCACCATGACGTTGTTGAGCACCGTCATGTTTTGAAAGAGATTATATTGCTGGAAGACGATCGCACAACGACCGCGCAACGCGCGCAGCGCGGCTGGGACAGCGTAGTCCACTCTCTGCCCTGCCAGCGTGACGCTGCCGGCCTGTGGTGGCAGCAATCCGATCAGCACCCGCAGCAACGTACTTTTGCCGGAACCCGAGGGGCCGATCAAGCTTAGGACTTCGCCTTTCTCCACCGCCAGCGAAACCCCCGATAGCACGGGGCTGCGGCCATAGGTGGCGCTGAGGTCAGCGATCTGCAGGAATGCCAATGCTTGTCTCCAAACGCCGGCCGAGCCCGGCGAGTGCGTAGGACAGGGCGAAATACAACAGCAGGACAGTCCCGTACGAGAGCGCCGCGGAGAACCCCTTGGTGGTCAGCACCTTACCGGCATAGGTCAATTCCAGCGTGCCCAACTGCGAGGCGAAGGCCGTGTCCTTGATGAACAGCAGCATGAAACTGATGGCGGGCGGGATGATCACGCGCCAGGCTTGCGGCAGGATGACGGTCAGCACGCAGCGTAGATAGCCGAAATTGAGTGCGGCCGCGGAATCCCACTGATTGGGATGCACGGAAACGATGCCGCCGCGCACGATCTCGGCAAGCGATGCTGTCGCAATCAGACATAGTCCGATCAGGGCCACCTGAAACAGGGTCAGATCGACCCGGGCGACCGACGCGCCGAAGAATGCAAGCATCAGCACGACCAGCGGCGGCAGGCGGCGGAAAAACTCCGTGAAGGCCCAGGCAAACGCGCGCGGCACTGCCATCGCGCGACCGCGCGCACAGCGGATTATGGCGAGCGACAACCCGATCGTTCCGCCAGCCAGACAGCCGATGATCGAGAGCAGCAGCGTGTTGAGCAATGCGTTCAACAGAAAGATGCCGTTGTACCAGGTAAGGAAGCGCGGCAGCTCCTGCCATATCCCGGCCATCAGCCTGCGAACCTGACGCGGCGGCGCAGCAACGCCATGCCGACGCCGGACAAGGCAATGGTCGCGCAGATCGTCATCGCGACATAGATGGCCGCCGTGATGCTCAGCAGTTCGATCGAACGGAAGGATTCCGCGTTGGCGTTGATCGTCCGCCCCATCAGGTCCTCGACGCCGAACACGCCAGCCACGGCGGTGCCAAGAACCATCAGGATGAACTTGTTGCCGATCGCCGGATACAGCACGCCGATCATGTGCGGCACGATCACATAGCGAAGCAACATCAGGCGCGTCATGCCGAGGGTCACGCCGGCATCGATCTCATTGACCGGCACAGAGAGAAAACCGGATCGCAGAATGAGCGCGAGATAGCCGCCCGCGTTCAATGTGATGCCCAGCACGACGGCATGAACGGAGTCGAGCACGATGTGGAGATCGGGCAGCGCATAATAGATGAAATAGATCTGCACCAGACCCGGCGTATTGGTGAAGAACGTCACGTAGGCGCGGGCGACACCGGCCGCCAGCCGGTTGCCGAACGCCAGTGCCACCGCATTGAGCATGCCAATGGCAATCCCGCCGCAAAAGCACAGAAACGCGATCTGCAGACTGATCCAGGCGCCGCCGAGCAAGTACGGGATATAGTGATAGACCTGTCCGTATTGCAGCGTGTAGCCCATGATCGGGAATGCGCGGGATCAAAAATACGGGTTCGGCGCCACCGCGAAGATGTTGTCGGTCTTGAACCACTCCTTCCACAGCGCGTCGACCGTGCCATCCTGCTGCATCTCGAAGATGGCGACGTTCAGCCAGCGCCGCAGCGTGTCGTTGCCCTTCGCAACGCCGAGGCCGTTGTAATAGAGCTTCACCGGCGTGGGCAGCGTCTTCCACTTCGTCTCGGGATGCAGCGCCATGTATTTCACCTCGAGTTCCACCACATTGATGGAGGCGTCCGCACGGCCTTGCGCCAGGGCGGTCACCAGGCTCGGGTGATCGTCCAGCAGCAGCAGTTTCGCAGCGGGCAGGTTCGCCCTGGCGAATTCGGCCGAGGTCGTCCCGCGCACTTCGGCGACCGTGACCTTGGCGTCGTTCAAATCCTGCCAGCGCTGGAACGGCTTGCCCTCGGTGGTCAACACCGCGTTGGCTTCGGTGGTGACGGGAACCGTGAAGTCGATCACCTTGGCGCGGGCCGATGTGCGCGTCATCGCGCCCATAACGTAATCCACCTTGCCGCTGGCGACGAACGGCACGCGGTCATTGGCGCCAACCTGCACGAACTCGACAGGCACACCCAGCATCGCCGCGATCTTGCGGGAGAACTGCACGTCGAACCCATCGAGCTCGTTCTTGTCGTTGAACATAGCGGTGGGGGGCACCGAGGGGTTTACGCCGACGATCAGCTTCTGCGACTTCAGAATCTCGTCCAGCGTGCGTGCCTGCGAACTCAGCGGGCCCAGCAGCAATGCGGCGACGGCGAGAAGAAGGGTGCGTGTCATGGCGGGCATCGTCAGCTCCTTTATGAGGCCTGGCGGGGTGCGCTGGGCCGGCTCAAGCAGGCATTTGTTTTTTATATCAAACGCTGTTTAAGATATGCAAGCATGGATCGCACTGCCACCGGCCGCGACATCGGGACGGCCGCACAGGAGAAACGATGGACGCTCCGCGATGGACCACCAGGCCCGATGGTTCCAACTGGGGCGCGTTCGGGGCCGACGACCAGCGCGGCCGACTGAACCTGCTGACCCGCGAAAAGGTGCTCCAGGGTGTTGCCGAAGTGCGGGAGGGGCTGGTTTTCTGCCTGAGCCTGCCGCTCGATTTTCCCGGCGGGAATTATCACGACCTGCAACGCCAGCCACCGAAATTGCGTCCGGTCGTGCGTAACGGCCGCACCAAATACAATCTGCAGTCCCAGGCGCAGCACAGCGACATCTATTGTGACGATTGCGTGGAACTCCACACGCATTACTCCACCCATTGGGACGCGCTCGCCCATGTGGGAGCGATGTTCGATGCCGATGGCGACGGCATCGCCGAGCCGCGCTATTACAACGGCTATCGCGGCCACACCGATATCGGCGGCGATCCACCCGCGGCCCGGGCACTCGGCATCGAGACCATGGCCGAAGCGGGCGTGCAGGGTCGGGGCGTGATGATCGACCTGTTCGCCGCCTTCGGCCGCACGCGCCGCGTGGTCGGCTATGACGATCTGATGCGCGCCTGTGCCGCCGATGGCGTGGAGGTCGAACCCGGCGACATTCTGTGCCTCCATACCGGCCAGGCCGCCGCGATCCTGGCGCTGCGGCGCGATCCCGATCGCGAGACGCTCGAGGATGCGTTCTGCCATCTCGACGGCACCGATGCGCGGCTGCTGCGCTGGATCGACGATAGCGGCATCGCGGCCCTTGCCGCCGATAATTTCGCGGTGGAAGCCGTGCCGCCAAGGCAGGCCGTCTGTGGCGCGGCCTATGAGCCGATCCACGAATTATGCCTGTTCAAACTGGGGCTGCCATTGGGGGAGCTGTGGTATCTCACCGAGCTGAGCGCCTGGCTGAAGGCGCATGGCCGTACGCGTTTCCTGCTCACCGCCCCGCCGCTGCGCCTGCCGGGCGCCGTCGGGTCGCCGCTCACGCCGATCGCGACGGTATAGACATGACGCAGGACGCGGCGGGATGGCGCGCCGATCCCGCCCACCCGGCCGTCCCTTGCGTTGCGGTGACGCTCGACGGGCAAACCCTGCATTTGCCCGAAGGACAGTCGCTCGCCGTGGCCCTCGCCATGGCCGGCCAGTTGGAATTGCGGCGGAGCCCGACGGCCGGAACGCCGCGTGGCATGTTCTGCCTGATGGGGAGTTGCCAGGAATGCCTCGTGCATGTCGATGGCAACGCGGTGCTGTCCTGCCTGGAACCGGTGCGCGCGGGCATGTCGGTCGAGCGCGACCTGCTGCATCGCGCGCGCGATGGGGCCAGTGCGTGAGCCGCTACGACGTCATCATCCTGGGTGGCGGGCCGGCCGGCATGCGCGCGGCGATCACGGCCCGGCAGCACGGGCTGGATGTGGCCGTGATCGACGAAGGCCAGCGTCCCGGCGGACAAATCTATCGCGCCCCCAGCCGCGACCTCCAGCCGCACGAGCGGGCCGGCGCCACCGATCTCGCGCAAGGCGAGCGGCTGCGCGCGGCGGTGGCCGAAAGCGGGGCGCATCTGCTCACCCGCCATCGCGCCTGGGCGGCGGCGCCCGGCATTCGCGTGGACTGCATCGCGCCGGACGGGCCGATTTCCCTGGAAGCGGACGCCCTGATCCTGGCGACCGGCACCATCGAGCGCGTGATCCCGATGCCGGGCCTGACCCTGCCGGGCGTCATCGGCCTGGCGGCGGCGACCATCCTGCTGAAGGCGCATGCCGTGGTGCCCGGCGGGCCGACCGTGGTGGCCGGGGTGGGCCCGCTGCTCTACGCCGTGGCCGCGGGCATCGGCAAAGCCGGCGGACGGGTCGCCGCCGTGGTGGATCTGCTGGCGCCGTCCGAATGGGCGGGTGCCTTGCTGGGGCTGATCAGCCGTCCGGATCTGCTGGCCCGTGGCGCCGGGTGGATGGCGGGGCTGCGGCGTGCCGGCGTGCCGATCCATCACCGCGCCACACTTGCCGCCATACACGGCGGGCGCGGCGTGGAGGCGGTCGAGATCGCCCCGGTCGCCGCGGATTGGTCGATGATCCCCGGCGGTCCACAATCGCGGATTGCCGCGGCCAGCGTCGCCGTTGGGCACGGCCTGGTGCCCGCGACGGAATTCGCCCGGCTGATGGGGGTGGCGCATCGCTATGACGCCGCGCGCGGCGGCTGGGTGCCGGAGGTTTCGGAAGATGGCCGCGCGGGCGAAAATCTCTACATCGCCGGCGATTGCGCCGGGGTCTCGGGTGCCGCGGCAGCGGAGCTGGCGGGTTCATTGGCGGGGTTGGGCGTCGCACGCGACCTCGGCCGCATCTCGGACGACACCTATGAAAAATTGACCGCGAGGCTGCGCCCAAGCCTGCGCCGCGCGCAGCGATTTGGCTGGACGATCAGCGCGATGATGGCGCTGCGTCCGGGTCTGGCCTGCGGCATTGCGCCGAAGACCATCGTGTGCCGTTGCGAGGACATTTCCCGCCAGGCGATCGACAATGCGGTCGCGGGCGGCGTGCGGCATGTGAACCAGCTGAAATCCACCACGCGCTGCGGCATGGGCCCGTGCCAGGGGCGCAGCTGTGCCGACGCGGCGGCTGAGATCGTGGCGGCGAATACCGGATTATCGCGCGAGGCCGTCGGCATATGGACGCCGCGGGTGCCGCTGCGCCCGATCCCCCTGGAAATCGCGTTGGGCGATTTCACGTACGCCGATATTCCCTGGCCACCGATGCTGCCGGCCTGAGGAGGCATCGTCGATGCATGACACGCTGGTGGTCGGCGGCGGTGTGATGGGATGCGCGGTGGCGCTGCATCTGGCGCGTGCCGGGCAGCGCGTGGTGCTGCTGGAGAAAGGCGGCCTGTGCATGCAGGCCTCAGGCGTGAACGCGGGCACGCTGGCCATCCAGATCAAGCGCGCCGCCCTGATCCCCTACGCGCTGCGCGGCTGGGAGATGTGGAGCGACGCGCGGCAATGGCTGGGATCGGATGCCGGCTTCCACCAGGTGGGCGGGGTGACGCTGGCCTTCACCCAGGAGGAAGCGGAGATGCTGGCCGAACGCATGGAGGCGCGTCGTCGCAATGGCGCGCCCATCGAGATGGTCGGTTCCAACCGCGCGCGGGAATTGGAGCCGGGCCTGTCCGACAAGCCGGTGCTGGCGAGCTGGTGCGCGCTCGACGGATACGCCAGCAGCAACGAACTCGGCATGCTGTTTCGCGCGGCGCTGGCGAACGCGGACGTCGAGGTGCGGGAATTCGCCTCGGTCGACGCGATCGACCGCCTGAGCGGCGGCTACACGGCGCGCACCCTGGCCGGCCCGGTGTCGGCAAGTCGGGTGGTGCTCGCCGGCGGCATGTGGCTCGAAGCGCTGCTCAAGCGCGATTTCGGCATCCATATCCCGCTGATCTGCCGGGTAAATCAAGTCTCTGTCACCGAGCGAATGCCGCCCATCATGCGTCGCGTGGTCGGCGTCGCCACCGGCCAGCTCACGCTCAAACAATCGCAGAACGGCACAGTGATCATCGGCGGCGGCTGGCAGGGCAAGGGCGATCCGGAGCGGGGCGGCTACGAGGTCATCCCGGAAAACCTGATCGGCAATCTCCGGCTCGCCAGCTACGCCGTGCCCGCGCTACGCAAGGCGCGGGTGGTACGGACCTGGCTGGGGCTGGAAGGCAACACTGAGGACGCCATGCCGATCGTGGGCGAACTCCCCGGCGCACCCAATGCCTTCGTCATCGGCGGCGTGCGCGGCGGCTTCACCATCGGCCCGTTCATGGGAATGCTGCTGGCCCAGCACATTCTCGGCCAGCAGCCGGAAATGCCGATCTTCGACCCGACGCGCGCGATCGTGCCGAGTCCGAGTGCCGCTGGGAAAACTACTCGGCGGCCAGACTCTGCGTCATGACGGGGGCGCCGCATTCCAGCAACACCTGCTTCAGCACCGCGACACCGTCCGCGTCGAGCGGCAACACCGGCTCGCGTGGGCAGCCCGCTTCACGCCCGATCAATCGGTGCCCGGCCTTGAGCGCGGAGGGCCAGGTGCCGAGGCTCATCAGCGTTTCGTAAACACGCGTGAGTTTGTGCTGGGTTTCGGCCAGCGCGGGCGTGGGTGCAAGCTTGGCTTGATCGATCAGTTTCGACGCAATGCCGCCAAGCAGTTCGGGGCCGCTGGAGATGAAGCCCGCGGCGCCCAAAGCAAGCCCCGGCAGAATGTAGGGCGCGGGGCCGACCATCACCGCGAGCTTGGCCGCGAAATGGTGGATGATATGCGAGAGATAGAAGAAATCCCGCGAGGCTTCCTTGAGCGCGATGACATTCACGGCCTCGGTGATGGCGCGCATGGACTCGATGGTCAGGCTGATATTGGTGCGGCGTGGCGAGTTGTAGAGCACGATCGGGAGCGGTACGGCGCGGTGGATGGCCTCCATCCGCTGCACCAATTCCTTCGTCGTCGCCTTCATCACGTAGCTCTGCGGCCCGATCATCAGCGCGTCCACGCCGGCGGCGGCGGCGGCCTCGGCGTAGGCGATGGTCTGCTTCGCGGTGGTGGTGCTGACGCCCATGATCACCGGAATGCGGCCACCGGCGATCTTGACGGCGGTGGCCGCAAGCTGACGGCGCTCGTCGGCGGAGAGCGACCAGATCTCGCCGTTGTCGCCGGCGACACAAAGGCCGTCGGCGCGCTGCTCGATATGCCAGCGGACGAGCGCCTCCCAGGCGTCCGGCATGAGGTCGCCGGCGGCCGTGAACGGGGTCACGACCGCGGGGACATTGCCGCGCACAAGGAAGTTCACGGACATGGATCTCGCTCCGCCTGGATGTGACCCGAGCAGTATGTTTGGCAGGATAAACATTTGTCCAGCCCGAATGCGATCGTATCGCTGACAGCCCTGTCGTATCGTTGACAGCCCAGCCGGCTGCGATCTAAATTTTGCCAGCCAAACAGGATTTCAGATCGAATTGCGCGCCCCCGGCCCGAATGCGATATGAGTTCGATTGGAGCGGCGCGCTCGACCCGCTGCTCTGGCTCCGCGCCGTGGGGGTTACGCTCGGCTACGGGGTGGGCTCGACCTTGGCAGGGCTGGCGCTGGGCGTTTTCGGTGGAACGATGCTGCTGTCGCGCCACGCCGCGCCGCGCCGCCTGGCCGGCGCATTCGTGCAGTTCTTCCGTTGCACGCCGCTGATGGTGCAGCTGGTCTGGTTTTACTACGCGCTGCCGATCCTCAGCGGCTTCTCCGTCCCGGCCGCGTTGGCCGGCGGCTTGGCGCTGACGCTTTACATGGGCGCGTTCTGTTCGGAGATCGTACGGGCCGGGGTCATCTCCATCGAGCGTGGCCAGTGGGACGCCGCGCGTGCGCTGGGGCTCCGCCACTGGCACATGATGCGGTTCGTCATCCTGCCGCAGGCCGCCCGGCGCATGGTGCCGCCCTTCGTCAACCAGTCCGTGCTGCAACTCAAAAACACGTCGCTGCTCTACGTCGTCGCGGTCCCGGACCTGATGTACACGAGCTACACGCTCACGTCCCGCACCTATCGGCCGCTCGAAACCTACACTGTGGTCGCGCTGATCTACTTCGCGGTGCTGTTCCCGGCGACCCTCGCGGCGAAGCACCTGGAAGCACGCTACGACCGATGACCCCAACAAAGGAGGCTCCGGCGATGTCCATTACCCACCTTGCCCCTTCCACCCGTCGCGCCCTGCTGGGTGCGGCGGCTGGGTTGCTCGCCGCGAAGCCGGCGCTGGCGGCGAACTCCACCTGGGACGCGATCGCCGCGAGCGGGGTCGTGCGGTTCGGCGTGCTGCAGAGCCACCAGCCCTACCACAACCTGGAAAGCGGCAAGTGGACCGGCTTCGCGATACAGATGGGGCTCGACTGCATGCAGGCGGTGAGCGAGGCGATGCAGAAGCCGCTGCGCCCGGCTTACGTCGAGACGACGCTCGCGAATGTCATCCTCGACCTCCAGGCGGACAAGATCGACCTCTATTTCGGTTTGACCGCGTCGGAACAGCGGCAGCGGGCGGTCAACTTGTTCGGGCCGATCTATGCGCTGCCGGAATGCGCCATCAACGGCCGCGGTTTCGATCCTGGCGACACCTGGGCTGCGTACGACAAGCCATCCATCTCCGTGGCGGTCGTGCTCGGCAGTACCGACGAGCAGGCGGCGCGCAAGATGCTGCCACACGCCGATATCCGGGCGTTGAAATCGACGGCGGAGGCGATCTTGGATGTCCAGTCCGGCAATTCGAAGGCGATGATCAACACGGTGCTGTCCGGCATGATGGCGCGCAAGGAGACGCCGAACCTGAGCGAGCCTGTGGTGCTGCAGCCGCTGCTGTCCCAGCCATCGATGGGGGGCACGCGCCGTGACGGGGACGGCAAGTTTGCGGCCTTTTGCGAAAGCTGGGCGAAGCCGTACCGCGCCTCTGGCCAGGCGAAGCAGGCGATCCTGGACGCGATGCGGCATTCCGGCCTGGACGCGGCGAGGCTGCCGCCTTCGCTGCAGTTCTGAGCATCAGGCCGGGCAGGCGCCGATCAGGCGCTGGCCGCCTTCTTCAGCGAACAGGTGCAGGCGACCCCCGTCGACGGACACAGCCACAGCGGTCCCGGCCTCCGCCGGCGTTCCCGCCGCGGCGCGAGCGACGAGGCGCTGACGTCCAAGCGTGAGCCAGACAACGGCCTCGTGGCCGGCGCGCTCCACGACCGTGACGCGTCCGTCGCCCTCGCCGGGCGTCAGGCGCAGGTCTTCCGGGCGGATACCGGCAGCGACCTGCGCCGGGGCGCCGTGGAGTTCGGCACGGCGACAATCCGGCAGTGCCACGGTGAGGTGTTCCGAGACGAAGCGCAGGACGTCGCCCGCCAGCTCCAGCCGCCCCACCAACATGTTCATCGCGGGCGAGCCGACGAAAGTGGCGACGAATTTGTTGGCTGGCGCGTGATAGACCTCGTGCGGTGTCGCCAATTGCTGCAATCTCCCCTGGCTGAGCACGGCGATGCGCGTGGACATCGTCATTGCTTCCATCTGGTCGTGCGTCACGTAGATCATCGTGCGGCCCAAGCTTCGATGCAGCTGGATCAACTCCGCCCGCATATGCGCCCGCAGCTCGGCGTCGAGATTGCTCAGTGGCTCGTCAAGCAGGAATACCTCGCTGGGACGCACCATCGCGCGGCCGAGTGCCACGCGCTGCTGCTGGCCGCCGGAAAGCTGGCGCGGGCGACGGTCCAGCAGGCCGTCGATCTTCAGCAGAGCCGTCACTTCAGCGATGCGGGAAGCCCGGTCGCCTCTCGGCACGCCGCGCTTCCTCAGTGGGTATTCCAGGTTCCGCCGCACGGTCATGTGCGGGTAGAGCGCGTAGTTCTGAAAAACCATGGCGACGTTGCGGTCCGCAGGCGACAAAAGGTCGACCCGGCGCGTGCCGAACCAGATCTCACCGGCGCTCGGGTGTTCCAGCCCGGCGATCATGCGCAGCGTCGTCGTCTTGCCGGAGCCCGACGGGCCGAGAAAGGTCAGGAACTCGCCATCGGCGATATCGAGTGAAAGGCCGTGCAGCCCGACCGTGCCATCCGGGAAGGCCATGCGGAGCTGTTTGAGGTGAACCGACGACATGACCTAGCCCTTCACGCTGCTGGCGCCGAAGCCGCGTGTGAGATGCTTTTGCAGGAACACGAAGCACAGCAGCACCGGCACGGACATCAGCACGGATGCCGCCATCAATAGCGCCCATTCCACATTCTGGTTCTGGTTGAGCATCGTCAGTACGCCCGGCGGCAATGTCTTGCGTTCGTCGACATTGATGAAGACCAGCGCATAAAGATATTCGTTCCAGGAAAGGATGAACGAGAACATCGCCGTGGAGATGATGCCCGGTACCGCCTGTGGCAGCACGACATCCACGAAGGCCCGCAGCCGCCCGGCGCCATCGACCATCGCCGCCTGTTCCAGCGCCAGCGGAATCCCGGCGATGAAGGAGCGCAGCAGCCACAATGCGAAGGGCAGGGCGAAAGTGGTGTAGGCGATCACCAGGCCGAACAGGCTGTTGGCGAGGCCGATCGCAGAGATGATGAGATACAGCGGCAACAGCAGCACAACGGCCGGCAGCATGTAGGTGAACAGGACCATATGAGCGATCAGGCTACGGCCGGGAAAGCGGAACCGTACCAGCCCATACGCGCCGGCGACGGCAATCACGATCACCAGGATGGTGGTGCCGGCAGCCACCAGCACGCTGTTGGTGAAATAGGTGAGAAACGGTGTGTCGGTTAACAGGCGATGGAACTGCGCCAGCGTGGGATGTGCGGGGATCAGCGTGGGGGGGATCGCGAAGGTTTCGTCGTTGGGCTTCAGCGCAGTGCCGATCATCCACAGCAGCGGGAAGGCCACGGCGACTACCAGGCACCACACCAGCAGGTTATACAACGCGAAGCCGATCCTGCCGCGCATCACCGCCCCTCCGTCTCGTGATGGCGCGTCGCCCAGATATGGACGGCGAAGAATAACAGCATAAAGCCGAACATCGTGACGGCCACGGCGGCACCCCGGCCGAAGTTCAATAATTGAAACGCCTCGCGATAGACGAGGATGGGCAGCGTCTGCGTGCTGATGCCCGGGCCGCCGCCGGTCATCAGGTAGATCAAATCGAATTCCTTGAAGTCCCAGATGCCGCGGAGAAGAATTACCACCGACAGCACGCTGGCCAGTTGCGGCAGGGTGATGTCCCAGAACTGCGCCCATCGGCTCGCGCCATCCACTTGCGCCGCCTCGTACAGACTCTCGGGGATGGATTGCAGCCGCGCCAACACCGCGATGATCACGAACGGGAAGAATTTCCAGGACCCGACGAGGATCACCGTGATCATGGCGTTCGGCGATTGGGACAGCCAGGCGATCGGTGCGGCGATCAGCCCCACCGACATCAATACGTGGTTGATCAGCCCATAGAGATCGTTGAACAGCCACCGCCACACCAGCACGGCGACGGCCGTCGGCAGCAGATACGGAAACAGCAACAGCCCGCGCGCCAGGGAGCGCCCCACCAGCCGCCCGTTCAACACCAACGCCCCGGCCACGCCCAACACCAGTTGGAGCAGAACGGCGCCCACAGTCCAGACAATCGTGTTGAAGAACGTGGTCAGGAACGCGGGGTCGGCGAACAACGCCTGGAAATTCGCCAGACCCACATACTGCGTCCGCTGCGTCAGCGTACTCACCTTGTGCAGGCTCAGGAACAGGCTCTGCGCCATCGGATAGAAAATCAGCCCCGCGAACAGCAGAACGGTCGGCGCCAGCAGGGCCAGCCCGGTCAGCTGGTCCCTGCGTTGTGGCGAGAGCATCAACCCTTGAGGACTTCGGCCACCTTGTCGGCCGCCTTCGCCGCCGCCTGCTTCGCCGGCATCTTGTTCACCACCACGTTCTGCAGCATTTCCGAAAGTGCCGCGCTGTTGAAGATGTCTCCGGCCTTCAGATTGTACGGGGAGGCGTCGGCTTCCTTCACCAGGTTGCGGGCCTTCGCGGTGGATTGCATCATCAGGTCGATTTCCGGCTTGAACCGCTTCATCAGGGGCTGTTCGAACAATTCCGGGGCCGTGCTGATCGATTTCAGCGACGGCAGGATATGGCCCGGCGTGGTGTGCAGGAACTGGATATAGTTCCGTTTTTCGAATAACGCGGTGGCCAGCAATTTTGCGCCGGTGACGTTGGCCGAGCCTTTCGGAATGAACACCGAATTGAACGGACAATCGAACGCGGCATGCCCGCTCCTGGCGTAGGGATACGGAATGACCGATACGCTATCGAGGATCTTCGGATTTTGATCCGCGACAATGGCGATCGGACGCCCCGTATACGGCGCCATCGCGGCCCGCCCGGTGACGAAGGAATTGAGCACCTCACCCCAGGAGTAACTGGTCGCGCCGGGAGGCGCGTAGGCCGCGATCTCGTTGAGAAATTCCAGCGCTGCAACCGTGGATGGCGCGTTCAACCCCACCGAGCCGTCGGGATTGACTATCATGCCGCCGGCCTGGTGGATGAAGTTCACCATCATCGTGCTGGCGAACGAGGTGCGCCCATAGGGAAGGCTGTTGCCATAAACCCCCGCCTTGGTCATCGCCTTCGCGGCCGCGAGCTGCTCGTCCCACGTCACCGGCGGTTTCAGCCCGGCCTCGCCCAGCAAATCCTTGCGATACCAAAGATTGGAGCTGGTGGCGTTGTTCAGCGTGGCCGCGAGGTAGCGGCCATCTATCTTGTAGATGTCGCGCATCGCGGGGAAGAAATCGTCCTCGCCAACCGCCTTCACCACCTCGTCGATCGGCTCCAGCAAATCGTTGGCGGCGAGTGTCGCCACCGTATAGGCCTGCACGAAGGAGACGAGGTCGGGCAGGTTCTTGGCGGCGAACCCCGCGGTGAGCTTCGGCCAGATGTCGTCGTCGGAGAACAATTCGATCGCCACGGTGAAGCGCGGATTGGCCTGCTCGAACCGCGCGAAGATGTCCTTCCAGGCAGCCATCTGCGCCGGCGCGCCCTGGCTGGTCCAGAAACGCAAAGTCGTCTTGGCCTGGGCGCGGACGATCTGTGGAGTGGCAAGCGTGACGAACACGGCCCCGGTTCCGGCGAGCAGCGCGCGGCGGTCAAGGGCTGCTTGCCTCCGATATCCGGATCGATTGGTCATGCTGTTCCCCCTGATATAACGCCAAACGGATACGAGTTGGGTGGCCAAACCTGTGTTTATATGTCAAACAATACCGCCTGCCCTGTCAATCACGAAACAACCATGGCTGGACAGGGCCGTCGCACTTCGCCAGAACCGGCTGAAATCCGGGCGAGACCCCACAAAGACCCCTGGGCGGAGGATTTCATTGACGCACGACATCCGCCAGCGACCGCTGCACAAGAATCACGACAGCTATTTTGTCCCCGGGCTGGAACGCGGCCTGCGCATCCTCGAAGTTCTGGCCGAGGAGCGCCGCCCTTTGACCGTCACCGAACTCGGCCGCAGGCTCGGCCTGAGCCGCTCCTCCACCTTCCGCCTGACCTACACGCTGAGCCAGCTCGGCTTCATCGAAACCGCCGAGGGCTCCAAGATCTTTCGCCTCGGTCCGCGCGTACTCAATATCGGCTTCGCCTATCTCGCCTCCCAGGACCTGATCGAACTGGCACGCCCCGACCTCGAAATCCTGCGCAACAACACCAACGTCTCCGCCCATCTCGCCATCCGCGACCATCGCGAGGTGCTCTACCTCAGCTGCGTGCAAAGCCGGTCCGGTTTTCTCAGCAACATGAACGTGGGCACGCGCCTGCCGTCCTATGCCGTGCCGATGGGCTGGCTGCTGCTGTCGGACCTGTCGAGCCGCGAACTCGCGACCCTGTTCGCCGGCCAGATTTTTGCTGCCCTGACCGGCCTGACCCCGCGTGACATGCAAGACCTTTCCCAGCGTGTCGCCCAAAGTGTGAGCGATGGCTTCGTGATCAGCCGCGGCATCATCGAAAGCGGCGGCAGCTCGATCTCCGCACCCGTCTTCGACAAGAACGGCCTCGTGGCCGCCGCCATCGACATCTCCGGGCCTGACAGCGCCTTCGACCTGACGCAGATAGAGGGACGCTATCGCGACGAAGTCCGCAGTGCGGCGATACGCATCTCCATGCGCCTCGGCTACGCACCGCTGCACACCCCGGCACGCAAGCTCGCCGGCATCGAGTAGTGCCGTAAGGTCAGGCGAGACCGAGAATGCCGCGCGCCTCGGCCACGGTCGCGATAGTGCCCCCGAGCTTCTCCACGATATCGACGCCTTTCTCGACGAGCTCCGCATTGTCGCGGGCCAACACGCCGCGGCGGATATAGACATTGTCCTCCAGCCCCACGCGGACATGCCCCCCGAGCAGGAAGGACTGCGCCAGCATCGGGAATTCCATGCGCCCAATTCCGAACGCCGCCCAGATGCAGTCCTTTGGCAATCGTGCTGCGTAATACAGCAATGTCTGCGGATCCGCCACTGCCCCGTAGCGCACGCCGAGCACGATCTGCATCATCACCGGCTGCTTGAGGATGCCGCGTTCGATAAAACTGTTCGCGAGCTGCAAATCCCCGGTATCGAAAATCTCGATCTCCGGCACCACACCGGCGGCGTAAATGTGCTGCGCCATCACTTCCAGGTTGCCCGGCGTGTTGATCACCACGGCGGTGCCGGAAAACATGGTGTTGAAATCGAGCGTGCAGATCTCCGGCCGCAAGGCGGTGACATGCGCCACACGCTTTTCCGGCTGCGTCAGGGTGGTGCCCGGTCCGGCCCGCCTCGGTTCGTCGAGCGAAGGCACAAACCGGCCACCCTCGCCGGTCGAGAGGTTCAGAATCACGTCGGTGCCCGAGTCACGAATGCGGTCGACGATTTCCTTGAAGGTCGCCGGTTCCATGGTGCCGCGCTGCGTCTGCGGATCCCGCGCGTGCAAATGCACGATGGCCGCCCCCGCCTTCGCCGCATCGATGGCCGCCACGGCGATCTCGCGCGGCGTGATCGGCAATCCCGAATGCTGCGCGCGTGTGGTCTGGTTCCCCGTGACGGCGCACGTCAGAATGGTCGCAGCCATATGGCTCTCCTGTTTCAGCTGGCGTGAACGATGGCGCGTGCGACGGCACGATCCAGGCGATCGACGATCTCGGCGATCTCGGCGCTGGTGACGATATAGGGCGGCGCCAGCAGCACGTGATCGCCACTGAACCCGTCCGCCGCCCCGGCCGAGGGGTAGCACAGCATGCCGTCCTCCAACGCGATGGCCTTGATCGTCTCGGCCAGGCGCAGGCTGCGTGGGAAAGGCGCCTTGGTTTGCCGGTCGGCCACCAGTTCGACCGCCTGGAACAGCCCGACTCCACGGATATCGCCGACATTCGGATGCTGGCCGAAGCGCGCATTCAACGCCTCGCGCAGCTCGGCCCCACGTGCCTGCACGGCATCGAGAAGATTTTCCTCCTCGATCGTGCGCAGCACGGCGAGGGAGGCGGCACAGGCCACCGCATGGCTCATATAGGTATGCCCGTTGGCAAGCATGCCCGACCCCGCGGCGATCGTGCTCACGATGCGCTGTGACGCGAGCGTCGCGCCGATGGGCTGGTAGCCGGCACCCAGGCCCTTGGCGACGGTGATGATATCGGGGCAAACACCATCCGGCTCCAGGGCGAACAATGTGCCGGTGCGGCCCATGCCGCACATCACCTCGTCGGCGATGAACAGCACGCCGTAGCGGTCGCAAATCTCGCGGATGCGGGCGAAATATCCTGCCACCGCCGGCACGCAGCCCAGCGTGGCGCCGGCGACCGTCTCGGCCACGAAGGCCGCCACCGTTTCTGGACCGATGCGCAGGATCTCCGCCTCCAGCGCGTCCGCCACACGCCACCCGTACGCGGTTTCCGTCTCATCCGCCCGCTGGCCGCGATAGGCGTGGCAAGGCGGGATGTGGCTCACCTCCATCAGCATCGGCGCATAGGGGGCGCGCCGCTGCATGTTGCCACTGATCGCCAGCGCCCCCAGCGTGTTGCCGTGATAGCTCATGCGCCGCGCGATAAAGCGGCTGCGCGTGGGCTCGCCCCGTTCGATCCAGTATTGCCGCGCCAGCTTCAGCGCCACCTCCATCGCCTCGGAGCCGCTGCCCACGAAGGCGACGCGGCCGGCCCCGAACCCAACGGGCGCGCGGGCGATCAGAAGGGCGGCCAATTGTTCGGCCGGTTCGCTGGTGAAGAACCCGTTATGGGCATAGGGCAGCGTGGCGACCTGGCGCTGCACGGCCGCGATGACCGCGGGATGGGAATGGCCCAGGCACGACACGGCGGCGCCGCCGGATGCGTCCAGATAGCGTTTGCCCGCCGCATCGATCAGCCAGACCCCCTCACCGGCCGCGGCCATGCGCGGCGTTTCATGGAGGTTGCGGTGCAGGACGGCGCTCATCGAACGATTCTCCGACTATCGCCCAGCCCTGGGCGCGTTTGCCCTTAAAACATACGCTCGCCAGACAAACAATCCAGGGTGAATGACCGAATGCGAACGGCAGCTCCCGTCACCCCCCAAATCGCGCGGGCCGCGTGCTTGCGGACCTGCGGGATTGCTGCTTCGATTGCGTAACACGGTCCAGGGCATCCCATGCGCACAGTCCTTTTCGCCCTCTGCATCGCCTTCGCTGCAATCGGCCCGGCCCGCTCGCAGGACGATGCGCACACGATCACCGTGACAGGCATTTCCAGCTTCAAGCTCGTCGAGACCCTGCTGCCGAAGTTCACCGAGCGCAGCGGGATCAAGGTGAACCTGCAAATCCTGCCCTATCCGCAACTGCGCGCCCGTGCCATGGCCGACCTCGTCGGGGGCACCGCCAACAGCGACATCTACCTGCAAGACATCATCTGGCTCGGCGAGTGGGCTAAAGGCGGCTATGTGCGCCCGCTCGACGACCTGTTCGCCCGCGATGCGGCCGAGGTCAAGATGGACGACATCCTGCCCGGCGCGTTCAACGCCCTGTCGCGCTGGGACGGCAAGATCTGGAGCGTTCCGGTCGGCGCCTTCTACTTCATCGACTACTATCGCACCGATCTGTTCGCCGAGCGCGGCCTTGCCCCGCCGGTCACGCTCGACGACGTGGATCGTGCCGCCGCGGCGCTGACCGATCCCGCACAAAATCGCTTTGGTATCGCAATGGCCTACCAGCGCGGCGGCCCGATCGCGTCGTGGTTTCTGGCCACCTATGCCGGGGCTGGCGGCACGCTGCTGACCGACCCGCCGCGCAACTTCCGGCCGACGCTGGACAGCAAGCTCGCGCTTTCGGTGCTCACGCACTATGTCGGGTGGCTGAAATCTGCGCCGCGCGGGGCCATCGGCTATCATTGGAACGACCAGACCGTGGCGATGCAAACCGGGCGGCTGGCGATGGCGCCGACCTTCTCGGTCAACGGCGCCGAGTTCGTGAAGAAGGAGAACTCGGTGGTATCCGACAAGGTCGGCTTCACCTACATGCCGCGAGCCGATGCCGCGCAGAAGCCGGTGATCCCCTTCGGCGGCTGGGCAGCGGCGATCAACGCGCATTCCGCCAAGACGGAAGCAGCCTGGACATTCTTGAAATTCATCCTCAGTCCGGAGGCGCAGCGTGATCTCGGGAAACTGAGCGGCACGCCCGTACTCTACTCGGCGCTGAACGACCCGGAGCTGCAGAAACTGTATCCGTGGCTTCCGTTTATCGCCGCGGCCGAGAAGGCCGGCGCGATCCACCCCGACTACCGGCCACGCTACGCATTCTACCCGCAGATCGAGGACGTGCTCGGCCTGCAGCTGAACAAGGCGGCCCTTGGGCAGACGACGCCGGAGCAGGCGCTGGCCGAGGCGCAGTCGGCCATCACGGCCATAGTCAAGGGAGCAGGGTATCCCGCCGAGTAGCCGGTCGGCCTATCCCGCCTTCGCGGCACCCGCGGCGGTCGCGACCATCCTCCTGGTCGTCCTGCCGCTGATCGGGGTCGCCGGGCTCAGCCTGGCAGACTGGAAGCTCTCCGCGTCCCCGCTGCCCCGCTTCGCCGGTTGGGCGAACTACACGCGCCTGCTGCACGACGCCGCCTTCTGGGGCGCGTTGCGGCGCACGCTGCTGCTCACCATCGAAAGCTCGGCGTTGCAGGTCGCGGCCGGCCTGGGCGTCGCCTTGCTGTTCAACCGGAACTGGCCCGGCATGGGTGCGATCCGCACGTTGTTCCTCGCCCCGATGATGATTGCGCCGCTGTTCGTCGGCATGATCTGGCGCCTGATGCTATCGGACGATTTCGGCGTGGTCCGCTACCTGTTCTCGCTCGCCGGCGTGTCCGAACCGCCGCTCTGGCTCGACGATCCCGACTGGGCGTTGCAGACGGTCGTGTTCGTTTCGGTGTGGGAGTGGACGGCGTTCGCGATGCTGTTCGTGATCGCTGGGCTGCAGGCGATCCCTGGCGATGTCATGGAGGCCGCCAGCCTCGACGGATGCGGCGCATGGCAGCGGTTCCGCCACATGACATGGCCATTGCTCCGCCCCACGCTGCTGGCCGTCGCGTTGTTTCGCGTGATCGACGGGTTCAAGCTGTTCGACATCATCTTCGCCATGACGGCGGGCGGCCCGGGCGATGCGACGACAACGCTGTCCTATTTCGTCTATCAGCAGGGACTCGCGTTCTTCGACCTCGGCTATGCCGCGACGTTGGCACTTGTGATGCTCGGCATGGTCGCGGTCCTCACGGCACCGTTGCTGCGCGGCGGGACCGAACGGTCGGCGGCATGAAACGCGTGGCAATCTATGCCGTCGCGCTAACGGTGCTGCTGGCGTTCGTGGCTCCATTGGTGTGGCTGGCGGTGATCTCGCTCAAGACGCGTGCCCAGATCTATGCCGACCCGTCAACATTCCTCGGGTTCGATCCCACGCTGGACAACTACCGTTCGCTGTTGACCGGGCGCTTCCCGGTGTTCATCGGGAACAGCCTCGTCGCGGCGATGGCGTCCACGGCGTTGGCGCTCGCAATCGGCTTGCCGGCGGCGTACGCGTTGGTCGGACGGCGCCTTCGCGCGGGCGGCTTGGTGCGCTCGGGCGTGCTGCTGTTCCGCATGATCCCGCCGATCGCGTTGCTGCTGCCTTACTATCTGCTGTTCCGCACAGCCGGCCTGCTCGGCAGCCTCGCCGCCGTGTCGGTCGCGCATTTCGCGTTCAGCATTGCGATCGTGACCTGGATGACCCGCGCCGGATTCGAGGCGGTGCCGGGTGAGATCGAAGAGGCCGCGCGCATCGATGGCGCGTCGCCGCTGCGGGTGTTCCTGCTGATCGCCATCCCGATCACCCGCGCCCCGATCGCGGCCTCGGCCATCTTCGCGCTGCTGACCTCGTGGAACGAGTTCCTGTTCGCCGCCACCTTGTCCAGTCCGCGGACGCAGACGATCCCGGTGGCCGTGGCCGGCTTCGCGGGCGACGTCTATGTCAGCTGGGGAGAGCTGGCCGCGGCGACCGTGATCGGGCTCGTGCCTGCGCTGGGCCTCGCGGCGCTCGGGCAGCGCTGGCTGCTGAGCGGCATGGCGCCGGGCGCGTTCAAGTGAGCGCGCCCGACCTCGTGGTGTGCGGCAGCCTCACGCTCGACAACGTGCGCCTGGCGGACGGCACGCTGCTGGCGCAGACATGCGGCGGCAACGTCGTCTATGCGGCGCTCGGCGCGCGGGTCTGGTCGGCGTCCGTCGGCCTCGTGTCCAGGGCGGGGACGGATTTTCCGCGGGCCTTCCTCGACAGCCTTGCGGACATCGGATTGGACCTCGACGGCGTCGCCGCAATCGACGCTCCGCACGGCCTGAACGTCGCCTTCGCCTACGCGGCCGATGGCAGCCGCGTGCGCGTATTCCCGCCGGAGATCATGGCCACGATCCCGCCCGGCCAGCGTGCGCGCTTCACGGACCACAGCACGCGCGAGCCGGAAGCGCACTACGCCAACTGGCTCGCGTTCTCCCCCGATGCCGGCGACGTGCCCGCCGCGTGGGCGTCGGCGCGCGCGGTCCACTGTGCGTCGATGCCGGTTCAGCGGCACGTCCCGCTCGCACGCGCCTTCGCCGCGGCCATGCATGTCCAGGTCGATTCACCGTGGCACGATCGCCGCACCCCCGCGGTTGATTTCCACAGCGCGCTTTTCCACGGGATCGACCTGCTGTTGCCGAGCGAGGCGGACCTGATCGTCTGGCGCGATGCCGACCCTCTGGAGACGGCCGCGATGCTGGCCCGTGTCCATGCGTGCCCGCTCGTGGTCAAGCGCGGGGCAGCCGGCAGCGTGCTGATCGACACCGGTGGGGGCATGTTCGCCGTTCCCGCCTGCGCCGTCGATGCCATCGACCCGACCGGCGCGGGTGACGCATTCTGCGGCGGCGTGCTTGCGGCGGTGGCCGCCGGCCACGATCCGCGGGAAGCGCTGGTCTGGGGTACGGTGTCCTCGTCGTTCGCGGTGCAGGCGGCCGGACTGGCCGGACTACTGGCGGCGACGCCGGCGGAAGCGGAGACGCGGCGCGCGGCGCTGCGGCACAGGATCGACATACGGGAGGGCAGGCGATGAAAGTGACCATCGGCGTGATCGGGAAGAACGAGCAGCATCCCAACGACAGCGTCGCCGCGCACACCATGGCGGCTGCGGAGGCGATTGGCCGCATGGTCGCGGAGCGGGGCGGAGTCATCGTCACGGGCGGCCGGGCCGGCGTGATGGAGGCCGCCTCCAAGGGTGCGCGGCAGGCGGGCGGGCTGACCGTGGGCTTCCTTCCGGGGATGGAGAAGTCGGGCGCCAACCCGTACGTCGACATCGTGTTCCCGACCGGCCTCGGGCGCGCCCGCAACCTGCTGACGGCGCGGTCTTGCGACGCGCTCATCATGGTCGGCGGAAGCACCGGCACGCTGAACGAGCTGACCATCGCCTATGCGGAGGCGCGGCCCGTGGTCATCCTCGAGGGTTCCGGCGGTTGGGCGGACAAGATCCGGCCGGTGCTTCATGCCGGCCGCTACCTCGACGAACGCGAAACGGTGGAGATCTGCTTCGCCGCGACCCCGGAGGAAGCGGTGGCCACCGCATGGCGTCTGGCCACCGACGCCACCCGCGTCGCCGTCGCGGACCGCCCGTGATCCGCCGCGTCCGCCTTGGGATGCTGACCCCGTCGTCCAACACCGTGCTGGAGCCGGTCACGGCCGCTATGCTCGCCAACCTGCCGGAGGTAAGCGCGCATTTCGCGCGCTTCCCCGTCGTGGAGATTTCGCTTCGCGAGCCCGCGCTCGGCCAGTTCGACCGCGCGCCGCTGCTCGACGCGGCTCGCCTGCTCGCCGATGCCCGCGTGGATGTGATCGCCTGGAACGGCACGTCCGCGGGCTGGCTCGGGTTCGATACGGACGAGGCGCTTTGCGCGGAGATCGCACAGGCAACCGGCATTCCCGCCACCACCTCGGTCCTCGCGCTGAACGAAGTGATGCGGGCGACCAGTGCCGATCGCTTCGGTTTGGTGACGCCGTACCTGCACGATGTCCAGGCCCGGATTCTCGCCAACTACGCGGCAGCGGGATTCGACTGCGTTGCGGAACGGCACCTGGGCGATCCCGGCAATTTTTCGTTCTCCGAGGTCGGGGCCGATGTGATCCGCGCCATGGTGGGCGAGGTCGCCGCCGCCCGGCCGGCATGCATCAGCACCTTCTGCACCAATTTGCGGGCGGCGCCCCTGGTGGCGGAGCTGGAACGCGAGTTCGGCATCCCGATCTATGACACGGTCTCGGTTGCGGTCTGGAAAGCGCTCAAGATCGGCGGCGTGGACACGTCGCGGGTCGTCGATTGGGGGCGGTTGTTCAAGATGTGAGCGGCCATCCCAAGCGGTGGCGCCGCGCCCCGTCCCGACCTCGTGCCCATAAGGACTGCATTTTGGAGCAGTCCGGCAACGCGCCTCGCGGCCGATCGCCACGGCGGGATGCGTCGTGCCCGCGCCCGGCGGCCCGGCAACCTAGGGCAGCCAGGGCGGGCCAGCCCCGGAGGCCCGGCCGCGGCGCACGGGCGCGCGCTTGGGGTGGTGCGAAACCGACTGCCCAAATCGGCGACGCCCAGGTCGGCGACGCCCAGGTCGGCGACGCCCAGGTCGGGGACGCCCAGGTCGGGGACGCCCAGGTTGGGGACGCCCAGGTTGGGGACACTCGGGCCGCGCCCGCCCTGCCCGCTTCTTCCGCCGGCGCACGGCCTTGGGCTTCACGATGTCCGGGACCGGCCGGATGCCCGTCATCCACAACACCGGCCGCAGCAGGCGCCCCGCCTGCGGTGCCGCCTTCAGCAGCGCCGCCAGCGTGGGGTCGGTCCGCAACAGATATTCGAGCCGCGTCCCGAAAGCCGCCGCCTCCGGCACCAGACGCAGCAACCAGGCAAACCCGCCCGGCATCGTCCGGGGCGCCCGCAACCGCGCGGCCCTGGCGGCACGACGCCTGCGCGGCGCCGGCAGCCTGCCGGCCCGCGCCCGCGCCGCCAGCGCCACGAACCGCGCCTGCAACCGCCGCAGCCGCGCAAAGATCAGGATGATGAGCGGCCCCGCCCCCCGGTCCCGCGCGATCAGCTTCGGCACCGC
>JANXTF010000066.1 GCA_025352565.1 Rhodospirillales bacterium
ATTCGTACGCGATTCCAACCGATTCAGTTATTTACCAACCGACACTTACAAAGACTATTTCGATATCGATTTTACATGTCAGGTGCCGGGATCTTTAAGGCGGGGGACGCACGAGATGCCCCAGGGCGGCGCCGGCGATGCGCAGATGCATGGCCGCGAGCAGCAGGTTGTCGCGCAGATAGTTAAAATGCGACACCCCGCCCTCGGCCGGGCCGAGATAGCGGACCGGGGCCGGGAGGTGGATGAGGGGCGTGCCGCGCCAGGCGAGGCGCACCACGGCCTCGGGGTCGAAATCGAACCGCCGCATCCCGCTGCCTGCGGCCATCACCGCGAGCAGCGGCGCGATGGGATAGACGCGGAAACCGAACAGCGTGTCGCCCACCGGACGGCCGGCTTCGATCGCCCCGAGCCAGTTGCTGATGCGGCGACCGGCGACGCGCGCCCATGGGGCCTCGGCGCCGAACACGGGGCTTCCCATCACGAGGGCGTCGGGCGACGCGGCCGAGGCGGCCATGAAGGCGGCGATGCGGTCGGCGGGATGCTGGCCATCGGCGTCCATCACGAGCGCGTGGGTGAAGCCGCCGGCCTGGGCGGCGCGCAGGCCATGGCGGATGGCCGCCCCCTTGCCCTGGTTGCGGGGCAAACGAAGCACGCGGATCGCGGGGTCGTGCCGCGCCATGGCTTCGGCCTCGGCGGGCGAATGGTCGGTGCTGCCGTCGATGACCACCCAGACCGGCGCCCATGCGGCGCGGGCGGCAGCCAGGGTGCGGGCGAGCAGCCGGCCGCTGTCGAAGCTGGGCATGAGCACAAGGTGGGTCTGGCCGAACAGGCCGGGGGAGGGCAGGGCGGCCATCAGCGGGCCATAATCCCACGCCACGTCAGGGCAGGGAAGGCGGCATCTTCCCCAGCGCCGGGGCGTTCCCTATGTTCGCCGACCGTCAACGACTTACGCCGACTGGATCGAGATGCCCGGATGAACGACGCAGGCCACGACATGCACCCGACGCCGCGCGAACAGCAGCTTGCCCTGGCACGGTTGATCGTGACCACGCTGAACCTGCAGATGGACCCGGCGACGATCGACGCCGATGCGCCGCTGTATGGCGAGGGCCTGAGCCTCGATTCGATCGACATGCTCGAGATCGCGCTGGCGGTGTCGCAGACCTACGGCGTGAAGTTGAAATCCGACGACAAGGACAACGACCGGATTTTCACCTCGCTGGCCACGCTGAACGACCACATTCAGCTTCACCGGGCCTGAACCATGGTCGGCGCGCCTTTGCCGGCGCTGCCTTTTCTGATGCGCGGCGACGCGCCGGTTGCCCGGCGGGGCGGCGAGGCGATTTCACGCGCACGGTTCCTGGGCGGGATACTGGCGATGGCGGAGCATCTGCCGGACCGCCCGTTCGTGGTGAATTTCTGCGCCGACCGGGTGCGGTTCGCGACCGGGCTGGCCGCGGCGATGCTGCGCGGGCAGGTGACGCTGCTGCCGGGCGAGGGCAACGCGCGGGCGGTGGCGGAGCTGGTGGCGGATTATCCGGGGCTGTACGTGCTGACCGACACCGAGATGGCCGGGTTGGCATGCCCGTGCGTCGGCGTGCCGGACATCGATGCGGCCGAGAGCCGGATGGCCCCGGCGTTTCCGGCGGGCCAGGTGGCGGCGGTGCTGTTCACGTCCGGCACGACGGGCCGCCCGGTGCCGAGCGTGCGGCGCTGGGGGCGGCTGGTGGCGGGCGTCGCGGCGGCCGGGGCCGCGCTGGAGATCGCGCGGCATCGCGGGGCGGCGGTGGTGGCGACCGTGCCGCACGCCCACAGCTACGGGCTGGAATCAGCGGTGATGCTGCCGCTGCTGCACGGGCTGCTGCTCGATGCGGAACGGCCATTCTTTCCGGCCGACGTCGCGCGGGCCTTGGACGACGGCGGCGGCGGCGTGCTGGTGACCACGCCGGTGCATCTGCGCGCCTTGGTGGACGAGACCGCGCCGGCCGGCTTCGTGCTGTCGGCGACCGCGGTTTTGTCCGCCCAACTGGCGGCCCGCGCGGAGACGGCGTTCGCCGCGCCGGTGTTCGAAATCTATGGCTGCTCCGAGGCGGGGCAGGTGGCGGCGCGGCGGACCGTCGAGGGGCCGGTGTGGCGCTGCCTCGACGGGTTTTCCCTGCGGCATGACGATGCCGGGTGTTGGGTGAGCGGTCCTGCCGAGGACGACGTGCTGCTGGCCGATCGGATCGAGGATGTCGCGGGCGGCTTCGTGCTGCGGGGACGTGGGGCTGACCAAGTGAACGTCGCGGGCAAGCGGGCGTCGCTCGCGCATCTGACGGCGGAACTATGCGCGGTCGCGGGCGTGCGCGACGCGGTGTTCGTGGCGCCAGAAGGCGGCGGCGAAGGCGGCGGCGAAGGCGTCACGCGGCTGGCGGCGTTCGCGGTGGCGCCGGACCTCGATGCGGCGGCCATCGTGGCGGCGTTGCGGGGCCGGATCGACGCGGCGTTTCTGCCTCGGCCGTTGCGGGTGGTGCCCGCGCTGCCGCGCGATGGGTTGGGCAAGCTGGCGCGGGCGGCGCTGCTGCGGCTGCTGGAGGCACCGGTCGTGCTGCGGTTCGCGGCGGACCACCCGGCATGTGCCGGGCATTTTCCGGGCAATGCGATCATCCCCGGTGCCGTGCTGCTGGACGCGCTGGTGGAGGCGAGCCCTGGCCTGGGGCGCATCTCGTCGGTGAAGTTCCTTTGGCCGGTGCGCCCTGGCGACTTTGTCGAGGTCGATGTAAGCGGTGCGCGGTTCGAGGGCCGGCTGGCGGGTGGCGGCCGCGTGGTGTTCTCGGGCATGACGAGTCCGCCATCTCCGTGACCCGGGCAGCCGGCTGGACGGAGCGGCGCGAGATCGGCTCGGCCGTGACGCTGCGCGTGGCGGTCTGGCTGGTGCGGCGGCTGGGGCGGCGGCTCAGCCTTGTGGCGTTGTGGCCGGTATGCCTGGGGTTCGCGCTGTTCTCCCCGTCGGCGCGGGCGGCGTCGCGCCGGTATCTGGCGCGGGTGCTGGGCCGGCCGGCCGGCCGGCGCGATGTGCTGCGGCATTTCATGGTTTTCGCCACCACGGTGCTGGACCGGGTGTATTTTCTGAACGACGAGGCAAGGCGGTTCGATATCGCGATCCATGGCGAGGCGGTGGTGACCGAGATTTTGGCGCGCGGGCAGGGCTGCCTGTTGCTGGGGGCGCATCACGGCAGCTTCGAGGTGCTGCGGCTGGCCGGGCGCAGCCAGCCCGATCTGCGGGTGAGCCTCGCGATGTACGAAGCGACCGGGCGCCGCATCGGCGCCGCGCTCAATGCCATCAACCCGCATCTGACGCCGCATCTGATCGGCCTGGGCACGCCGGGGGCGATGATCGAGATGCGGGATTGCCTCGAGCAGGGCGGCTTCGTGGGGATGCTGGCGGATCGGACGCTGCCGCGCGATCCGGCCATGCGGGTCGGGTTTCTCGGTGCCCCGGCCGCCTTTCCGACCGGGCCCGCGCGCCTGGCGGCGTTGCTGGGGCCGCCGGTGGTGCTGATGGTGGGACTGTACCGGGGCGGCAACCGCTACGAGATTTTCTTCGAGCGATTGGCCGAACCGGGCTTGCGGCCGGCCGATGTGACCGGGCTGGTCGAACGCTATGCGGCGCGGCTGGAGCATTATTGCCGGATGGCGCCCTACAACTGGTTTAACTTCTTCGATTTCTGGGCATGAGGTTCATCCTCGCCTGCCTCGTTATGCTTTTGGCAATCTCAGGGGCGCAGGCTGCCGATGCCACCGCGCTCGACGCGATCCTGACGGGGCTCGGGCAAGTGCGGCACGTGGAGGCGCGGTATGTGGAGCGGCGGTTCCTGCGCGTGTTGCGGGTGCCGCTGGAGACGCGAGGGGTGCTGCGGTTCGACGCGCCGGACCGGCTGGAGAAGGCCAGCGACCTGGCGGCGGACGGGGCGGGCGAGCGCATCGTCGTGGCCGCCGGCGTGCTGACGCTGGAGCGCGGCGCCGGTCCGCCGGTGGTGCTGGCGTTGCGCGAGCATCCCGAGATCGGCGTGCTGGTGGAAAGCGTACGGGCGATGCTGGCCGGGGATGGCGGGGCGCTGCGGCGGGACTTCGCCGTCGATCTGGCGGGCGACCTCACCGGCTGGCAGGTGGTGCTGACGCCGCGGGTGAAGGGTTTGGTCCGGTGGCTGCGGGTGGATGGCGCGGCCGCGCGGCTCACGCGGATCGAGACGCAGGAGAATGACGGCGACCGCGCGGAGCTGACGATCGGCGAGGATGCGCGGTGAGATCACGTCTTTTCGTGATCGCGGTGTGGCTGTGCGGGATGGCGGCGGCGGCCGCGATCGTGGCGCGGCTCGGCATCGACACCGACATGTCGGCCTTCCTGCCGCGCGATCCGGCGCCCGCGCAGCGCGTGCTGGTGGACCAGTTGCGCGAGGGCGTGGTGTCGCGCCTGGTGCTGGTGGCGATCGAGGGGGTGCCAGCGGCCGAAGCGGCGGCGATCGACCGGAAACTGGCGGAATCGCTGCGCGGCGACGCGGATTTCGTGACGGTCGAGAACGGGGAGGAAAGCGGCTTCGCGCGCGACCGGGATTTCCTGTGGGCGAACCGTTATGCGCTGACCGACGGGGATTTCACCCGCGCCGGATTGCACGCCGCGCTGCAACGCGACCTGGCGGCACTCGGCTCGGCCGCCGGCTTTCTGGTGAAGCAGACCCTGGACGCCGACCCGACCGGGGCCATGCAGCACCTGCTGGGGCGCCAGCTCGGCGAGTCTGGCCCGGCGCGTGGCGAAGGCGTGTGGATGTCGGAAAACGGGCGAGCTTTGATGCTGGTTCGGCTGCTTGCGGCCGGATCGGACCTCGATGGCGCCGAGCGGGCGTTGGGCAAGATCCAGGCGGCGTTCGCGCCCGGCGGATCGGCCGCGCGGCTGATCGTCACCGGGCCGCCGGTGTTCGCGGTGGCGGCGCGCGCGCGGATCAAATCCGATGCCACGCGGCTTTCGGCGCTGGCCAGCCTGCTTGTGGCGGCGGCGTTGCTGGCGGCCTACCGCTCGCCGCGCGTGCTGGTGCTGTCCTTCGTGCCGGTGGTGAGCGGGGCGCTGGCCGGGGTGGCCGCCGTGGGCCTCGTGTTCCAAAAGGTACACGGCATAACATTGGGCTTCGGCGCCACGCTGATCGGCGAGGCGGTCGATTATGCGGTATACCTGTTTTCGCAGACGCCGCCCGGCGGCAGCCCGGACGGCACGCTGAAACGCATCTGGCCGACGCTGAAATTGGGCGTTTTGACGTCGATTTGCGGCTTTTCGGCGATGCTTTTGTCGCGTTTCGACGGCTTCGCGCAGCTCGGTTTGTTCACCATCGCGGGTTTGACGGCGGCCGTGTGCGTCACCCGGTTCGTGCTGCCTTGCCTGATCGCGCCCGGGTTCGCCGGCGTGCGCGAATGGCGGCTTCCGGCGTTCGTCTCGCAGGCGCCCCGCATTCGCTTGGCGGTGCCGCTGCTCGCATTGCTGGCTTTGGCCGTGCTGGCGATGGGGCGGAACGCCTTCTGGGCCGGCGACCTGTCGAGCCTCAGCCCGGTCCCGCCCGAGATGCAAACGCTGGACCGATCCCTGCGCGCCGACATGCGCGCGCCGGATGCGGGCCATCTTGTCGTGGTGCGGCGCGCGGATGCCGAAACCGCGCTCCAGGCGGCTGAAGCGCTGGCGGGAAAACTCGACCCGGCGATCCAGGCCCACGCCCTCGCCGGCCTCGACTCCCCGGCCTTCTATCTGCCCAGCCGCGCCACCCAGCGCGCCCGCCAAGCCAGCCTGCCGGCACCCGCCGCGCTGCTCGCCGCCCTCGACGCTGCCTTGGAAACCCTGCCTTTTCAACCCGATGTGTTCGCCCCGTTCCTGGCCGCCATCGCCGACGCTCGCGCCCGTCCGCCGATCACCCGCGCCGATCTCGATGGCACCTCGCTGTCGTTGCGCCTCGATTCGCTGCTGCTGCACCAAGCGGAGGGCTGGACCGCCTCCCTCCCGTTGCGCGGGCTCACCGCGCCCGCCGTGGTGGCCCATGCGATCGCCGACATTCCCGGCGCGGTGCTGATCGACCTCAAGGCCGAGTCCGACAGCCTGTTGCGAGTCTATCTGCGCGAGGGCGTGAGCCTGGCCGCCCTGGGTGCCGCCGCCATATGCCTGCTGTTGCTGGCCAGCCTGCGCTCGCTCGCCCGCCTCGCCGCCATCGTGACGCCGCTGGCCGCGTCGGTGGCGGTGACGCTGGCGATCCTGCGCCTGGGCGGCCACGCGCTCTCGATCTTCAACCTGTTCGGGCTGCTGCTGGTGGTGGCCATCGGCTCGAACTACTGCCTGTTCCTCGAACGCCACCGCACCGACCCGGCCGGCCTGCCGCGCGTGCGCGCCTCCCTCCTGCTCGCCAACATCTGCACCGTGGCCGGCTTCGGGGTGCTGGCGATCTCCGCCACCCCGGTGCTGCATGATCTGGGGCTGCCGGTGGCCATCGGCACCTGCCTCAGCCTGGTATTCGCCACCCTCATGCTGTCCCCGCCCCCGTCCGCTCATGCCGCATGAAGGGATGCTTCTCGTCATGGTCCCCGGCGCGGGCATCGCGGCGCCGGATTTCGCCGCCCAGGGCATGTTCCATGGCGTGCCTGGCACCGTCGTTGCGATCGATCCCGGCATGGACTCCTATCTCGACGGCACGCTGGAACGCCGCCTGCTTGCCGGCATCGACGCCGCGCTTCACGAAGCCGGGCGTCACGAATCGGGGCGTCACGGGGCCACCCGGCTCTGGCTCGCGGGCATCAGCCTCGGCTGCCAGGGCATCCTGCGGTGCATGCGCGCGCGCCCTGGCCTCGCGGAGGGCGCGATCCTGCTGACCCCGTATCTCGCCAGCACCGGCCTCGTGGGCGAGATCGCCCGGGCCGGCGGGCTGCGGCGCTGGACGCCGTCCGCCCCAAGCCCCGAACGCGACCTGATGGCGTGGATCGCCAAGGCGCCTCTGCCGCGCATTCTGCTCGGCCACGCTCGCGCCGACCGCTTCGCCGCCACCGCCGCCTTGCTGGCCCCGTTGCTGCCGCAATCCGACATCGTCAGCGTGCCCGGCGGCCATGACTGGACCAGCTGGCGCGCGCTCTGGCGCCTGGTTCTCGACCTGGGACCGTTCGCCTGATGCGCGCGCTGCTCGCCGCCCTGCTGATGCTCGGCCTCGCCGCGTGCGGCACGCTGCCGATCGCGCCGCGTGGGCCGCTCGACGCCGAGGCCGCGTACACCGCGCTCTACCCCTATTATCTCGAGTTCTGCGGCCTGTCGGAAATCCAGAAGAAGCCCGGCTACGGGGCGGACATCCACGGCGGCGTGGGCGGCCATTCCACCGTCTACCTCAACGGCGCCTGTCTCGCGGGGCCCGGCTATCCGGAACTCCGGATCTGCGACGGCCCCAACCCAGGCCGGGACGGCGTCGGCCTCAGCGTCAACGAGCATTTCGCCAACGCCAACTGGGTCGGCATCCCCGGCCGCGACTTCTTCTATCATGGCGACCTCAAGCCCGGTCAGCCCCTCACGCGCGCGGGCTACGACGCGACCAAGGCGCACGCCCGGCGCCTCGGCCTGTACGATGCCATCCGCTTTCATGACGTGGTGTTCGCGAAATTGCCGCCCGGCTACGACGCCACCGCGGCGGGCCGCGAGGCGTTCAAATACGAAATCTCCATCGGCACCGACTACGCCATCGGCTACGCGCGGGACCGCTATTGCGCCCGTGTGCCGATGAGCCGGTCGCAGATGGGCCGCGTCGCGGCCTATCTGAACAGCCTCAACCGCCCCTATCGCGACGGCCTCGCCTCCTATGTCTGGAGCGTGCTGACCGACAACTGCATCCATCTCGCGCACAACGCGCTGACGTCCATCGGTTTCTGGCCGGAATGGCCGACCCATCAGTTCGTGCTGTTCGCCGCATTCGATTTCCCGGTGCCGAAAAACGAGTTCGTCAACATTCTTCGCCGCGCCAATGACGGCCCGACCGACCTGCTTTCGGTTTGGCGCGACCGCTCCGCACGGGCGGCGGTGATCGCCGGAGACGGGCTGCCGACGCGCCCCGGCGCGCTCGCGGTGCTGGAGCCCGCCACGCAAGACAACGCGCTCTATAACGTGGCCGATCTGCAGCTGATTTTCTATGACGAGCGGATGTTCGGCTCCTACGAACCCTGGTATCGCGCCATCATGGCCGAGCCCCGCTATTCCGACCTCGCCGCCAACCGCGCCCATTTCGCGGCGCTGTATGCCGGCGCGCAGGCCGCGCACCAGACGCTGGAGTGGTGGCGCGACAACCACCCCGCCATCGCCGCGAGTCCCGATTTCCCGGCGTTCCACGCACGCTACGCCGATGCGGTCGTTCCCCCTCATCCAGTCCCTCCCCCTCCCGTCCCTCCCGCAATCGCCCGGCAACACCGCTCACCGGCCAGCATGGGCGAGTTGCCGTAATGCGGCCCCTCGGCCTCACCGCCTCGTGCCTCGTCAGCAGCCTCGGCGCCGGCAAGCGCGCGACCCTCGCCGCCCTGCGTGCCGGCACGAGTGGCCTCGCCCCCTGCCGCTTCGAGACGGTGGACCTGCCCACCCATGTCGGCGAGGTGCCCGATCTGGACGCATGGCGCATCGAGGGAGACCTCGCCCGCTTCGACAGCCGCAACAACCGCCTGGCCCGCATGGCCCTCGCGCAGGACGGGTTCGCCGCCGCGGTCGAGGCGGCAATCACCCGCCACGGCGCCTCCCGCATCGGCGTGTTCCTCGGCACCAGCACCTCGGGCATCCTCGCGACCGAGCAGGCCTACCGGTTGCGCGACCCTGTCACCGGCGCGCTGCCGGCGTTCCACAACTACGCCGGCACGCAAAGCACATTCTCGGTGGCCGACTACGTCATGCGCGTGTTCGGCCTCTCTGGCCCGGCCCTGGTGGTGTCCTCCGCCTGCGCCTCCACCACCAAGGTGTTCGCCACCGCCGCGCGGATGATCGAGAGCGGGATATGCGACGCGGCCATCGTCGGCGGCGCGGACAGCTTGTGCCTCACCACGCTGTACGGCTTCAACGCGCTGCAATTGCTGGCCGTGGACCCGTGCCGCCCGTTCGCGGCCGGCCGCGCCGGCATTTCCATCGGCGAGGCCGCCGGCTTCGCCCTGCTTGAGCGGCCCGGCGCGGCCGCGGTGCAGCTCCTCGGCGTGGGGGAAAGCAGCGACGCGCACCACATGTCCGCGCCGCACCCCGAAGGTCTCGGCGCGGCGCTTGCGATGTCCCGCGCGCTCGATGCCGCCGGGCTGCGCGCGCGGGATATCGACTACATCAACCTGCACGGCACCGCGACCCTGGCCGGCGACTCGGCGGAGGATCGCGCCGTCGTGTCGCTGTTCGGCACGCGGACGCCCTGCAACTCCACCAAGGGCCACACCGGCCACACGCTGGGCGCCTCCGGTATCGTCGAGGCGGTGATCGCGGAACTGGCCATCCTCGGGCAGTTTCGTCCCGGCAGCCCGCACACCGGCGCGCCGGACGCGGCCTTCGGCTGCCATTACGTCACCAGCGCGTGCCCGGCGCGGCTCGACCATGTGCTGTCCAACTCCTTCGGCTTCGGCGGCAGCAACGCCAGCCTCATCCTTGGGCGGGCCGCGTGAGCGCGCGCGTCTGGGTGGAGGCGATCGAACTGCTCGGCCCTGGCCTGCCGGACTGGGAAGCGGCGTGTGCGGTACTCGCCGGCAACCAGCCTTATGCGCCGGCGCCGGTCGAACTCCCCGTGCCGCTGCGGCTTTCCCCGGCCGAACGCCGCCGTGCCATTCCCTCCGTCCGGTTGGCGCTGGCGGTCGCGGAAGGCGCCGTCGCGAAATCCGGGCATGACCCCGCCAGCCTGCCAGCGGTGTTCGCGGCCTCCGGCGCCGATGGCGAGACGATCGGCGCGGTCCTGGCGGCCTTGACGCTGCCGAGCCGCGAGGTGTCGCCCACGCGCTTCCACAACTCCGTTCACAACGCGGCCTCGGGCTATTGGAGCCTCGCGGCGGGCTGCCGCGCGCCGGCCGCCAGCCTCAGCGCCTACGATGCGAGCTTCGCCGCCGGCCTGCTGGAAGCCGGCGTTCAGGCGATGTGCGGCGGCTTCCCGGTGCTGCTGGTGGCGTATGACCTGCCCTATCCGGAACCGCTCCACGCGGTCCGGCCGATCGGCGCGTGCTTCGGCGTGGCGCTGGTGCTGAACCCGGCACGGACGGACCGCGCGATCGCGGATTTGCGGCTCGATATGGCGTCGGCCCGCCCGGCCACTTCCTGCGCCGATGCCGGCCTCGAACAGATACGGCGCGGCAATCCCGCCGCCCGCGCTTTGCCGCTCCTGGCCGCCATCGCCGCCCGCGCCACCGCCGCCATCCACCTGGATTTCGCCGCCGCCGCGCTGGAGATCGGTGTCGCCCCATGCTGATCGACAGGTCCGGCATCGCCCGCCTGATCCCTCATTCCGGCGACATGGTGCTGCTCGATGGCGTGTTGCATTGGGACGCGGCCGGCATCGACTGCGTCGCCGAAAGCCATCGCCAGCCGGCCAACCCGCTGCGCCGCGGCGCAATCCTCGGCATCCTCTGCGGCATCGAATACGCCGCCCAGGCGATGGCGCTGCACGGCGCGCTCGGCGGCGGGGAAAGCCAGCCGCGCGGCGGCTTCCTCGCCAGCCTGCGCGATCTGGCGTGCCACACCGACCGGCTGGACATGCTGCCGGGCACCCTCGCGGTGTCCGCGAAACGCCTGCACGGCGAGGCCGGCCGGGTGATTTACGCCTTCGCGCTCCGCCACGACGGCCAAATGCTGCTCGAAGGCCGCGCCGCCGTGGTACTGGCAGCCACGGTGGCGGCATGAAGCGGGCGTTGGTCACCGGCGGCAGCGGCACGTTGGGCGCCGCCATCGCCCGCCGGCTCGCCCAGGCCGGCCACCACATCGTCATCCACGCCCATCGCGGCCTCGCGTCCGCCGAGGCGCTAGCGGCCGAAATCACGGCGCAAGGGGGCGCCGCCCAGGCCGTGCGGTTCGACATCACGGACCCCGCCGAGACCGCCACGGCACTCGCGCGGCTGCTCGAGGCAGGCCCCATCCAGATCCTCGTCAACAACGCGGGCATCCATGACGACGCGGTGATGCCCGGCATGGGCCACGCCCAATGGTCGCGCGTCATCGACGTCTCGCTCAACGGCTTCTTCAACGTGACCCAGCCCTTGCTGCTCCCGATGATCCGCACCCGCTGGGGCCGCATCGTCTCGGTGTCATCGGTCGCGGCCCTCATGGGCAATCGCGGCCAGGTCAATTACGCCGCCGCCAAGGCGGGCCTGCACGGCGCCACGCGCGCGCTGGCGCTGGAACTCGCCAGCCGGGGCATCACCGTCAACGCCGTCGCTCCCGGCATCATCGCCTCCCCGATGACGGCGGAGGCCTTCCCAGCAGCCGAAATCGCCCGGCTGGTGCCGATGAAGCGGGCCGGTGCGCCTGAGGAGGTGGCGGAATTGGTGGAATTCCTGGCCTCGGACCGGGCCGGCTACATCTCCGGGCAGGTGATCTCGGTCAATGGCGGAATGGCGTGATTCACAGGCGGGCGGTGTGACGATGCTGGAACCAAGGGAACGGACGGTGCCGGGGATGGTGCGTGCCGGCGCACGCCATGGCGCGCGCGTGCTGGCGCGGATGGATGGCACGGCCTGGCGCTTCGACGAGATCGGCGACGTGGCCGCGCGGTCGGCGGGGCGGCTTGCCGCCGCCGGCGTCGGCCGGGGCGACCGGGTGGCGCTGATGTGCGGCAACCGGGCGGCGCTGATCGAGACGGTGCTCGGCTGCGGCTGGCTCGGCGCCATCGCGGTGCCGATCAACACCGCGTCGCGCGGGCCGTCGCTCGCGCATGTGCTGTCCAACGCCGGCGCGCGGCTGGTGATCGTGGAGCCGGAACTGCGCCCGTTCCTGCCCACCGGCGCGGCGGCGATCTGGCACGCCGATGCGCTGCCGCCGCCGGGCGAGGCGCTGCCGGCGGCCGACATCCGGCCCGGCGATCCGCTGGCGATCCTCTACACCTCGGGCACCACCGGCCCGTCCAAGGGCGTGATCTGCCCGCACGCGCAGTTTCATTGGTGGGGCACCCATGCCGGCGCTCTGCTGGGCATCGGCGCGGGCGACGTGCTCGCCACCAGCCTGCCGCTGTTCCACACCAATGCGCTGAACGCCTTTTTCCAGGCCCTGCTGCATGGCGCGACGCTGGATGTGGCGCCGCGCTTCACCGCGTCGGGCTTCTGGCGGCTGCTGGTGGAGAGCCGCGCCACCGTCACCTACGTGCTGGGCGCCATGGTGCCCATTCTGCTGGCGCGTCCGCCCGGCCCGGAGGAACGCGCGCACACCGTGCGCGTGGCGCTGGCACCCGGCGTGCCGGCCCATCTGCACGCGGCCTTCACGCAACGCACCGGCATCGCGCTGCTCGACGGGTACGGCTCGACCGAAACCAATTTCGTGCTCGGCTGCGCGGTCGCGGCCCAGCGCCCCGGCTGCATGGGCCCCGTCGTGCCCGGCTTCGCTGCCCGCGTGCTCGACGATGACGACACCGAGGTGGCCGACGGCGTCGCGGGCGAACTGGCGCTGCGGGCGGACGAGCCGTTCGCCTTCGCGTCCGGCTACTGGGCGATGCCGGAGAAGACCGTGGAGGCGTGGCGCAACCTGTGGTTCCACACCGGCGACCGGGTGGTGCGCGAGGCGGACGGGTATTTCCGCTTCGTCGATCGGCTGAAGGACGCCATCCGCCGCCGAGGCGAGAACATCTCCAGCTTCGAGGTGGAGCAGGTTCTGCAATCCCACCCTGGTGTCGCGGGCGTCGCGGTGTTCCCGGCGCGCTCGGAACTGGCCGAGGACGAGGTGATGGCGGCCATCGTGCCGCGCGCGGGGATGGTGCTGGACCCAGTGGAACTGGTCCGGTTCTGCGAGGGCAAGCTGGCCTATTTCGCGGTGCCGCGCTTCATCGACTTCGTCGATACGCTGCCGATGACCGAGAACGGCAAGGTGCGGAAATTCGCATTGATCGCGCGCGGCGTGGCGCCGGCGACGTGGGACCGCGACGCGGCGGGCGTGGTGGTGCGGCGGTAGCCGTGCGATGCGCCTGGCATCCCACCGCTACCGTGCGCGGACGGCCCGTGGGCAGATGGCGGTGTGCATTGGGTAATGCGTGGTGCGCCCGTGGAACGGGGGGAAGCGCGCGAAGTCGTCGCGCATCTGGTGGCGCACCGGCGAGTTCAGCGCCTCGGTCAGCGCGGCCGGGTCGTCGAACACGACCTTGTTGCGCTGGAGCGCGTTCTCGCGGCGCCAGCCGCCCGGCCCGCACCAATCGATCCGCGTGTAGATCTCGATCGCGCGGATGGCGGGGAAGCGGGCCATGATCGGCGGGTGGTGGGCGATATAGTACGACAGCCACGCATTGGCGTCCTCCGCCTCGCCCTCGTAGGACACCAGGTAGGCGCATGGATGCGCGGAGCCGGCGGGGTCCGGCACCGGGAAACGCCGCGCCAGCATGGCCTGCGCGCCGATCATGGCCCCCGCGAGGCTGGGAATTGCCGCCGCGATGGCCTGGGCGGGGCCTTGCAGGGCCGCCTCCAGCGCCTCGATGGCGGCAAAGCCCAGTTGCAGCACCAGCGGGGGCGGGCGGCCGTCGTCGAGATACGGGTCGCTCGTCGTGGCCGGAGTCATCGCCAGACCCTCCGTCAGCCCAGGCAGCGCGGCCACAAGCCGTTCGGCCGCCGCCAGGTGGCTTGCAGCCGCCGTGGCGGTCGGATGCGAGAAGGTCAGGAACAAGACAAGGCTCATGCGCGTCCCCGGCGGTTGCCCGAGCGTATCGCGGCCCGTAGCGTTCGGCCATGGCCCAGCACCAACAATCGATCCTCCATTTCCCCCACCCCGAGGCGCCGCCGAACGGCGCCATCGTCGAGGTGGCGCCGGGCGTGCGATGGTTCCGCCTGGCGCTGCCGTTCGCGCTCAACCACATCAACGTCTATCTGATCGAGGACGATGGCGGCTGGGCGGTGCTCGACACTGGCATCGCCGACGATGTGACGCGCGACGCGTGGGAGGCGGCGTTGGCCGGGCCGCTCGCCGGCACCCGCCTCACACGGGTGATCGGCACGCATTTCCACCCCGACCATATCGGCCTCGTGGGCTGGCTGGTGGAGCGGTTCGGGCTGCCGCTGGCCATGAGCCGCACCGAGTATTTCTTCGCGCAAACCCTGCGCACCCATGCCGACGCCCTGCGCTCGCCGGCGCATCTGGCGTTCTACGCCGATCGCGGCCTGGCACCCGAGGTGGTCACGGCTTTGCGGGGCCACGGCCTGTCCTATCTCGGCATGGTCACCGGCCTGCCCACCACCTACACGCGGCTCGTCGCTGGGAACACTCTGCGGATCGGCGGGCGGGAGTTCATGATCCATACCGGCGGCGGGCATGCGCCCGAGCAGGTCATGCTGTACTGCGCCGCCGACCGGCTGTTTTTCGCCGCCGATCAGGTGATCGCGAAAATCTCCCCCAATGTAAGCGTCTGGCCATGGGAGCCGGCATCGGACCCGTTGGGCGAGTACCTGGCGAGCCTGGCCGCCTTGCGCGAAGCCATCGCGGACGATGCGTTCGTGCTGTCGGCGCATAATTTACCGTTCCACGGCCTGCACGCCCGCATCGGCGATTTGATCGCGCATCACCGCGACCGCTGCGCGGTCATCGCCAAGGCGTGCCGCGAGGCGCCGCACAGCGCGGGCGAATTGGTGCCGGTGCTGTTCACGCGCCCGCTCGACGCCCACCAGACCGGCTTCGCGTTCGGCGAGGTGGTGGCGCATGTGAATTTCATGATCGCGCACGGCGACTTGCTGCAGCGGACGGGACCGGACGGCCTGAGCCGGACGGTCGCGGCCTGATCTCGCGTCAGCGCGGCAGCATCGGGCGGGTCAGGCAGCGCCCAGTTCGCCAGCCTCCCTGACCGGGGCATGCTGCTTCGGCTTGGCCTTCAGCTTCAACTCGCGCAATTCCGCCTGATCCTGCTCCGCCACCCGGAACAACTGCGCGCGTCCCGGCTCGTATTGCGGCGGGCAGGGCAGCAGCGCCACGCCATACTGCGCGGCTGCGTGCAGCGTGAAATACGGGTCCGCCAGATGCGGCCGGCCGAGTGCCACCAGATCGGCGCGGCCGGCGGCCAGGATCGAATTCACCTGATCCGCGTTGGTGATGTTGCCGACGCACATTGTCGCCATGCCGCCATCGTTGCGGATCTGGTCGGAGAACGGGGTCTGGAACATCCGGCCATAGATCGGCCGCGCCTCGGGCACCGTCTGGCCCGATGACACGTCGATCAGGTCGCAGCCCGCGCGCGCGAAGGCGCGGGAGATTTCAAGCGCGTCATCGCCGGTGATGCCGCCCTCCATCCAGTCGGTGGCCGAAATCCGCACCGACATCGGCTTGGCCGCCGGCCACGCCGCGCGCATGGCGGCGAACACCTCCTGCGGGAAACGCAGCCGGTTCTCCAGCGTGCCGCCGTATTCGTCATCGCGGTGATTGGTCAGTGGCGAGACGAACGACGCCAGCAGGTAGCCGTGCGCGCAATGCATCTCGATCATGTCGAACCCGGCGCGATCGGCCCGCGTCGTCGCCGCCACGAAATCGTCGCGCACCCGGTCCATGTCGGCCCGGTCCATCTCACGCGGAACCTGGCTGTCGGCATAGTACGGGATGGGCGAGGGCGCCAGGATCGGCCACGCGCCGCTGTCGAGCGGCCGGTCCATGCCGTCCCACATCAGCTTCGTCGCGCCCTTGCGCCCGGCATGGCCGAGTTGCAGGCAGATGCGCGACGTGCCGCGCGCGTGGACGAAGCCGACGATGCGTTTCCACGCCGCTTCCTGTACGTCGGTGTAGAGCCCCGCGCAGCCGGGGCTGATGCGCGCCTCGGCGGAAACGTCCGTCATCTCGGTGAAGATCAAGCCCGCGCCGCCGATGGCCCGTGAGCCGTAATGCACCATGTGCCAGTCGCCCGGCACGCCGTCCTCGGCCGAATACATGCACATCGGCGACACCACGACGCGGTTCGGCACCACCATCCCGCGCAACGCGAAAGGCTGGAACATCGGCGGCAGGGGGTGGTTGTTGCCGACATCGAAGCCGCTCGCCTTGACCTGCTGCGCGAACATCAGGTCGGTCTCGTCGATGAACTCCGGAGCGCGCAACTTGAGGTTGTCGTAGGTGATCGACTTCGACCGCGTCATCAGCCCGAACACGAACTGCGTCGGGTCCATGTTCCAGAACCGCCCGATATGCTCGAACCACACCAGCGACACGTCGGCCGCGTGCTGCGTGCGCTCCACCACCTCGCGCCGCGAGGTCTCGAAGCGGGTGAGTGCCGCGGACACGCTGCTGCTCGCCTGGAACGCCTCGTACAGCGCGATGGCATCCTCCATCGCGAGCTTGGTGCCCGAGCCGATGGAGAAATGCGCGGTCGATTTCGCGTCCCCCAGCAGCACCACGTTGCCCATCACCGCGGTGGCGTTGCGGATCATCGGGAAGCGGCGCCACAGCGAGCGGTTGGTGATGAGCGGATGACCGTCGAGGTCTTCGGCAAACACGCCTTCGAGGAAATGCGCCGACTCCGCCTCCGTCATCGCCTCCAGCCCGGCCTTGGCATAGGTCTCGGCGCTGGTCTCCATCACCCAGGTCGATTGGCCCTGCTCGTACTGGTAGGCGTGGGCGATAAACACGCCGAACGCGGTCTCGCGGAAGCTGAACAGGAAGGCGTCGAGCGGGCGGGTGGAGCCCATCCAGGCGAAGCGGTTGGGCCGCAAATCCACGCTCGGCTTGAAGTGGTCGCGATGCGCCTCGCGCACCCCCGAGTTGATCCCGTCGGCGGCCACGATCAGATCGCTGTCGGCGAACGCCGAGAGGTCGGAGATATCCGTCTCGAATCGCAACGTCACGCCCAGGCCCCGCGCCCGCTCCTGCAACAGCATCAGCAGCGTGCGCCGCGCGCAGCCGCAAAAACCGTTGCCGCCGATCCGGTGCGTGGTGCCCTTGAAGCGTACCTCGATGTCGTCCCAATAGGCGAAGCTGCCGGTGATCATGCGGTAGCTCTCGGGATCGTATTTCGCGAACGTATCGAGCGTCGCATCCGAGAACACCACGCCGAAGCCGAACGTGTCGTCGGCGCGGTTGCGCTCGACCACCGCGATGTCGGATTGCGGCCAGGCCTTCTTCATCAGGATGGCGAAATACAGGCCCGCCGGGCCGCCGCCGAGGATCGAGATCTTCATTCGGTCGTCCTGTTCCTCAGGGTCCAAGCCCCGGAAAATAGTTTAGGGTTGAAAGATCGGGCTCGCAATGTAGAGATCAAGCCCGGGTTTTGACGGGGGAAGCATGGAGCCGGCGGGACGGCGCGCACTGGTCACCGGCGGCGGCCAGGGCATCGGGGCGGCCATCGCGCGCGCGCTCACGCTGGCCGGCGCCGAGGTCACGGTGCTGGGCCGCCGGCGGGAGCCGCTGGCGGAAATGGTGGCGGCAGGCCATGCCGCAGCTTTTATCGTGGCCGACGTGACCGCTTCGCCCGAGATCGGCGAGACCGACATCCTGGTGAACAACGCCGGCGCCGTGGAGCCTGCACCCTTCGCCAAGCTGGACCGCGCCATGTGGGACCGCGCCATCGCCGTCAACCTCACCAGCGTCTTCACCCTGACCCATGCCGCACTCCCGGGAATGCTGGCGCGCGGCTACGGCCGCGTGGTCAACGTCGCCTCCACCGCCGGCCTCGTCGGCTACCCCTATGTGGCGGCCTATGTCGCGGCCAAGCACGGCGTGATCGGGCTGACGCGGGCGCTGGCGCTTGAAACCGCCCGCGCCGGCATCACCGTCAACGCCGTGTGTCCGGGCTATACCGAGACCGAATTGATGGCGGAGAGCATGCGCGGGCTGATGGCGAAAACCGGACGCAGCGAGGCCGAGGCGCGCGCCGCCTACGCCAAAAGCAACCCGCAGGGCCGCCTGGTGACGCCTGGGGAAGTGGCGGCCGCCGTGATGTTCCTGGTCGGCCCCGGCTCGGACGCGATCACCGGCCAGGCCATCGCGGTCGCCGGCGGAGAGGTGATGTGATGCTGGTGACGTTGCAGCCGCCCGGCTGGCCGCGCCCGAAAGGCTACGCCAACGGCATGGCGGGCGAGGGCCGCATCGTGCTGACCGGCGGACAGATCGGCTGGGACGCGGAGGGCGTGTTCGCCGACGGGCTGGTGGCGCAGGTGCGCCAGACGCTGCTCAACATCCTTGCCGTCCTAGCCGAAGCCGGCGCCGGGCCGGAGCATATCGCGCGCCTCACCTGGTACGTGACCGACATCGAAGCCTATCGCAACGCGGGGCGCGACATGGGGGCCGCATGGCGCGAGGTGATGGGCCGCAACTTCCCCGCCATGGCGGTGATCGGCGTGACCGCGCTGGTCGAGCGGGCGGCCCTGGTCGAAATCGAGGCGACCGCGATCCTGTAGCTTCCTTCCCCCCCCCCCAACGGGGCCACAACGGGGAGGGGGGAGACAATCAAACGGCGGCGACATCCCTGGTAATCGCCGGCTAAACCGCCAAACTCCCCAAACTGGCCCCGCCGCACACGAACAAGGTCTGCCCCGTCACGAACCCCGCCCCCGCGTCGGCAAAGAACATCACCGCCCGCGCCACATCTCCCGGCCGCCCCAGCCGCTTCACCGGAATGCCCGCCGCCAGCCGCGTCTCGCGCTCGCTCCCCGCCGGCACCACCTCGTGGAACATCCGCGTCCCCCCGATCGGCCCCGGCGCCACCAAATTCACCGTGATCCCATTGGCCGCCAGTTCCAGCGCCCAGGTCCGCGCCATCCCGATCATGCCCGCCTTCGTCGCCGAATAGGCGGTCCGCGTCTCCGCCCCCAGTGCGGCGCGCGAGGACAGCAGCACCACGCGCCCGAACCCACGCCGCTTCATTCCCGGCAGCACCGCCTGCAATATCTGCAACGGCGCCCCGAGATGCAGTTGCGTCAGCGCCTGGAGATCCTCCAGCTTCACATCCGCCAGCAGGTCGGGCCGGATCACCCCCGCGTTGTGGATGAGGTGGCTCACCTCGAACCGCGCGGCGAGGTCGGCCGCCATTTGCGCGGTCGAGTCCGGGTCCATCAAATCGACCACCACCACGCGCAGCCGCTCATGCTCCCAGTCGGGCGCCTCGTGTGCCACGGAAATAACCTCGTAGCCCTCCGCGATCATCGCCCGGCAGATCGCGCTCCCGATGCCGCCCGATCCGCCGGTGACGATCGCGACGCTCAAGAGGCGACCAGCGCCAGCACCCGCAGCGGGCTGCCGCTGCCGCCCTGGATTTTCAGCGGCGGGCTCACGATCACCGCCCCGGTCGCCGGCAGCTTGTCAAGGTTGGACAGGCATTGCAGGCCGTAGCGGCCCTTGCCGTGCATGTAGAAATGCGCGGGGTAGGGCGGTGTGAAATGATGCGCCTGCCCGGCATCGGTGCCGATGGTCTCGGTGCCGAAGCCCAGCACGTCGCGCTCCTCCACCAGGAAGCGCACGGCTTCGGGGTCCGGTCCCGGCGTGTGCGCGCCGTCCTCCTTCATGTTCGCGTAGGCGGCCCCCGAGCGTTTCGACCAGTCGGTCCGCAGCAGCACCCAGCACCCGGCCGGGATGGGTCCATGCGCCGCCTCCCACGCTTCCAGCACCGAGCGCGTCAGCACGAAATCATGGTTCGCCGCCGTCTCCCTCGAGCAATCGATCACCACGGCGGGCGCGATGAACTTGTCGGCCGGGATGGTGTCCACCGTGTTGTTCGGGAAATCCTTGCCCGAGACCCAATGGATCGGCGCGTCGTAATGCGTGCCGGTGTGTTCGCCGCAGGAGAAGTTGTTCCAGTACCAGGCAGGCCCCCGCGCGTCGTAGCGCGAGATCTCCTCCAGGCGGAACGGCGCGCATTGGCCGAACTCCGGTGGCAGCGCGATGGTCGGGAAATCCGCTGACAACGTCTGCGTGAGGTCGATCACGGTGATGCGGCCGCTGACGAGGTCGGCGGCGAAATCGGCCAAACTGCTTGTGGGTGTGGGGCTGCTCATGAATACGTTCCTTTCAAGAGGCGAGTTCGCGTTCCAGAATTTTCGGGTCGTCACGAAAGCGGGCCAGGATATCCTGCGCGACATCGCCAACCGCCACTTCCTCCACCCCGTCGCGCAACGCCTTGACGATGGCGCTGGCCAGGGCGGCGGGAGCGAGTTTCGGCGGCGGCACGGCTTGGTGCCATTCGTCGTCCAGCGGCCCGATCAGCGCGTTCACCACCCGGATCGGCCGCAGATCGGCCCGCAAGGCCTGCGAAAGCGACAGGGCGGCGGATTGGGAGGCGGAATACGCCCCCCAACTCGGCAGATTGGCGAGTGCATACACCGACAGCACATTCACCCACGCGCAGGCCGGATGCGTGCCATCGGCCGCCCGCGCGCGCAACGCCGGCCCGATTGCCTGCGCCAGCCGCATCGGCCCGAAATACGCCGCCTCCATCTCCACGCGGGCCGTCGTGAGGTCGCCGCGTTCCAGAATGCCGCCGGGGCGCGTGTGCAGGCCGGTGTTCACCACGATCTCCAGCCGCCCGCCATGGGACGCGGCGCAGCGGTGCACGCTGTCGGCATCGGTGAGGTCGAGTTCGATGGTCTCGGCGCCCTCGACAGCCGCGAACGGCCGCCATGTCTCGGCCACTCCCAGCCATACCCGCGCGCCGGCCGCCAGCATGGCGCGGGCCACGTCCTGGCCCACCGCATGGCGGCCATCCGTCACCAGCACGCGCCGGTCCTTGGGGTCGCAGGTCATCTCGCGCATCATCGGATCATCCAGCAGATCGCCCGGTTGCGCGAGGGGCAGCGCCACCATCGCGCCCTGTCCCGCGCGGTCGAGTTTCTGCGCCAGGCGCACCCGGTCGCCTTGCGCCACGCCGGCCGGCAGGTGCGCGATGACGGCGGGTCCGGCATCCATCGCGACCATGCCGGTGCGCCAGGGCGTGCGCTCACGGAAATACGGGTCGGCGGTGACGCGGATGGTCGTGGCGGCGATCAGCGTGCCCTCGGGCGGGACCGCACGCCAGGCAAGCCCGTCGTGCAGGCATGTGCCGCAGATTTCGCGAGGCGGGTACTGCACGGCCTGGCACGCGGCGCAGACCTGAAGCGCGAACCCGCCGCGCGCGGCCGCCGCCGTGATGCCGAGCGCCGTGCGGCTGCGCGCCGCCGGCGGCTGCAAGGCCGCGCGGGTACGGAGCAGCGGATTTTTGCGTTTCGGCGGGATCAACCGTCGACCCCCAGGATCGCGGCCCCGCTGCACAGCCCGCGGTCATAGTTGATCATTCCAAAGCCCGATGCCATCGCGACCTTCGCATCGGCCACCTTGGCCCCCAGCGTCTCGCCGGTGAGCTGGCGGATTGCCTCCACCAGCCCAAGATGCCCGCCCGCCGCGCCTGCCTGGCCCACCGAAAGTTGGCCGCCCGAGGTGTTGTGCGGGAAGTCTCCCCGCGCGGTGAGGTCATGCGCGCGGACGAAGGCGGGGCCTTCGCCTTTCGCGCAGAAGCCGAGATCCTCGAACTGCATCATCACGATCACCGGATAATCGTCGTAGGTTTCCAGCAGGTCGATGTCGGCGGGGGCGACCCCTGCCATGCCGTACAGCTCGTCGCGATCCACCGCCCAGCCGCCGCGCAACTGGATCGGGTCGGCGGCGAAGGCGTTGTGCCGCTCGATGGTGGAGAGCAGGCGGGCCGATGGCAGGTTCAGCGCACGCGCGGTGTCGTCGCGCATCACCAGGAACGCCTCGGCGCCGGCGCACGGCATGACGCAATCGAACAACGCCACCGGATCGGCGATCGGTCGTGCCGCGAGGTATTGCGCCATGGTGAGCGGGCGCTTCATCAAGGCGTGCGGCGTGCTGAGGGCGTTCGTTCGCTGCGAAACGCAGATGCGCCCGAAATCCTCGCGCGTGGCGCCGTAGGTTCGCATATACGCGTCCGTCAGCAGCGCGAAACTCATGTTCGGGCCGCCGGCGCCGTAGGGATACACGGCGTCGGTCGAGAAGCGGCTGAAGCCGGTCAGCTGCTGGCGGAAACTGTCCGGATGATTGGTGTCGCCGGCCACGCACGCGACGATATCGGCGTCCCCGGCCTGCACCGCGCGCGCCGCGCGCCGCAGGGCCACGATGGCGCTGGCGCCGCCCATGGGAATGTGGTCGAGCCAGCGGGGCGAAATGCCGAAATGCTGCGTAAGGCCAATGGCGGTGTCGAGGCCGAGCGAGAAACTGGAGCAGCAGAACCCATCGAGGTCGGCGGGCCGCAACCCGGCGCGCTTGAGCGCGGCCGCGAGGGCCTGGCCGATCCAGCGTTGCGCGCCGTGGATGGAGTAGCGTTCGTACGGGATGGTGGTCGGCGCCGCCACCACGATGCCGTCATAACCCCGCCGCGTGGGTTTCGTCACATGAACAACTGGATGTTGCCGAACGCGCTATCCGGGTTCACCAGATCGACCCGCTTCAGTTTCATCCGCAACGCACCGTCGATCATCGTGAGGTGATGGCGGCTCCATCCCGCGTACAACGTCTGTTCGTCCAGTCGCGACTCGACGTAGTGGAAGGGTGTGTAGGTGACGTAGCGGTTCGCCGCCGCATCGGACTCGTCCACCACGGGCGTCTGCAGCACGTGATGGCAGCGGCTTTTCGGTTTCTGGCTGAAAGTGCGGGCGCCAAGCAGGCGCTCCACCCGGATGCGGAGCAGCAATTTGTCGTCGTAGAACAGCGATTGCTGCAATACAGGATCGGTCTGGCCCATTTCCAGCGGCATCCAGTAGCGGCCATCCTCGGTGAACAGATCGAGCCATTCCTCGAAACGCTGCTCGTCGATCAGGCGTGCCTCATGCACCACGAAGCCGATCAGATCCGCCGCGTTCATGCCGGCGCCATGAACTTCGCCCAGGCGCGGAACTGGTTGCGCATCTGCCACTCGGTCGTGCCGTTGGTGACCGCCGTTTCCTGATCCCGCTCGGCCGGGTCATACAAACGCTGCATGTTCACCCACGGGTTTGCGTCCGAATGCAGGCTCTCCTGCGCGCGCTCGTACATCTCCAGATCGTCATGGCCCACCACCGACGTCGGCGCGTTCACCAGGCGGCTGTACATGAGGGTGCGTTCGAGCAACTGGTCGGGCGCTCCCACCAGCCGAAAGGTCCAACTCTCCACCAGCGTCCTGTGGGCGGCCAGCGGCTTGAACACGCGCAGAGTCTGGATCGGCCCCTTCAGCGTCATGTTCGGGAAATACACCGTGTTGTGCCGGTTGATGTCCAGGATGGCCTTGGCGCGGTCCTCGCCATACGCCGCCACCATCGCGTCGAAATAGCCTGGCACGGCGGAATAGTTGGAATGGATCGAGCCCGCGACGCCGGTATGGCCGTGGCCGTTCGGCCAGATGCGGATGCCCATGGCTTCGTAAAAGCTGTACGGCGACATGAACGGCGCGTAGATCTCGACCGCCGGATGGCGCGGCGTGCCCTCGGGCTGCTGCTTCCACAGGCGCGTGGCGGTGCCGGCCGAGCTTTCATGCGCGATCATCGGATGGCAGGTGTCGGTCAGGTTCTCGACCAGCATCTTCCAGTTGCAACGATGCATGTAGCGCAGCACGGCGCCGGCGACTTCCAGGCGGCCGACCGGCGAGCGATCCACCATGTTGTCGATGCTGCTGAGCGCGTCGCCGAAATACGTCTCGAAATCCGGGCCGCCATCATTGATTTTGGCAAACACAAATTCCCGGTATTCCCGCACATGCCGCACCGGCGCCATGCCCTGCGCGGCGGCCGTCGCCTCGATGCCGGTGTTATCGTAGCCCTCCTTGAGCGGAATCGAGTGCAGCTTGCCGTCGGTGCGAAACGCCCAGCCGTGATACGGGCAACGGAACAGCCGCCCGGTGTTGCCGCACACCTCGCTGGCCACCTTGGTGCCCTTGTGGGGGCAGCGATTATGCAGCACCCGCACCACGCCGGTGTGGTCGCGTACCATCACAACGGGCTGCGCGCCGATGGTGGTGGTGGCGTAGTCGCCCGCATTCGCCACCTGGCTCGCGTGGCCGACATACACCCAGGTGTTGGCGAACAGCCGCTCCATCTCGAGTGCGAACACGCCGGGGTCGGTATAAACGTCGCGATGAACCTCGGTCTCGCGAACCAGGGCGCGAAGGGCGCCGGCATCGGTGCGATAATCAGGCATCGAGCGTCCTCACTGTCGCCAACGCGCCTTCCAACGCCACGCCCGCCTCATCCACCAGCGCCGCGTCGCGCAGGCGGCGAACCCAATCGGCGGTGTCCGCACGGCCCGCCAGCAACGGAATTGCGCCGATCACGCGGTCGAACTTGCTCTGCCCGCGCATGTGAGTGTCCGAATATCCCTTCACCAGCCGGCGGCATTTAAGCACCTCCAGCGCCAATGCGGGATCATGGTTCATGTGGTGCCGCACAACCGTCAGCCACGCCTCGACATGGGCCATCTCGCGCTCATGGCGCAGCAATGCGCGGCGCCAGCGGCGCAAGCCCGCGATCAGCCAAAGCGGCAGGAAGCCGGCGACCGACGTGGTCCGCATCCGCCGTCCGTGGTCCACCACGGAACGCAGCGCGCGCACGAGCATGGGCGAGCCCTCGATGAATGCCCCCAGCCGGCGCGGCAGCGTGCCGCAGACCTCGTCCACGCGCGGGTGCATGAACTCGACGGTGCTCACCAGCTGATCGGGCCGCGCCGCCACCTCGCGGCGCACGCGATCGAACCGGCTCGCGCGTGTCTTGAGATCGGCCACGCGGATCACGTCGTCATAGGCGAGCGCAACAGCGACGAACCGCGCCGCCTCGCTCAAAGCGGCGTCGGGCAACGGGCGCAACGTGTCGAGCCGATCGAGATATTCGTGACCGTAGGCGACATCCTGATAGTCGATCACGCGGGCGAGCCCGGTGCGGAGCATGGCGCGGGCTTCGGCGGGGAAGGTGGCGATCCGTTCGAGGGCGCGATCAAGCGCCGCGCGGTCCTGTTCGCGGCCGAAGATCGGCGCCGGTGGCGGCGTCGGCTTCGGGGGCACGATCTCCGGCGCTTCGATGGCGTCGAACCCGGCGGCGAACGCGCGAAGGCTGGCCGCGACCGCGATGCCGCTCGCGCGGATCGTGTCCTCGAACGCCGCGCGCGGGAACGGCAACGCGGCGGAACCGGCCAGGGCGCCGAACAGCGAAGCCGAGATCACGCTGCCCGCGCGTTCGGCCAGATATTGCATGTCGGCACACAGGAAGCGCGCCGACAGGCCGTTGGCCGCGGTCAGCACATCGGTGGGATCGGTGATGCCGTCCCCTGGCGCTGCCTTTTCCGGCACGGCGAGGGCTCTGTGCGAAGAGGCAATCAGCGTGGTGCGGTCCGGCGACACGAGGCCGCGCTGGATCGCGCGCCCCGCCTCCATCAACTCCGCCGCGATCACCACATCCACATCGCCCGGCACCGGCAGCAGCGACAATATCGGGTGCGCGCCATCCCGCGCGCGGATCAGTTCGACATAATAGATCGTGGCGCCGGTGCGCTGGGCCACGCCGGGAACCGACGTGCTTTGCGCGACCCACCCGGCGCCTTCAGCCATCGCCACGATCCAATCCGCCAACACGCCGCCGCCTTGTCCGCCCATCGCGAGGATGGCGACCGCGAGCGGGCGGTCGGTGGCGATCGCCGGGGAGGCCATGTCAGGCGAGCGCCACGCGCCCGGCCTCGCGCCGGCGTTGCAGCCAGCCGATCACGCGGGTGCGGACACGGTCCAGCAGACGATCCATCGCGTTGGGATTGTGAACGACGTCGGCGCGATAGAACGACGGACACAATACGGCGGCCTCGGCCACCTCGCCGCAATTGCCGCAGCCCACGCAGGTCTCGTCGATGACGGCAACCGGATCGAGCTTCAATGGATCGTCGGATCGCTTGACGGACAACGAGGGGCAACCCGATAGGCGGATGCAGGCGTGGTCGCCGGTGCAGACATCCTCGTCGATGCCGAATTTTGGCTTGACCCGCCGTTCGCCGCGCTTCACCGCCGCGTTGAACAGCGGCCGCTCCCGGCGCTGCTTGTTCAGCATACACTCGGAAGACGCGATCACGATTTTCGGCCCACGCACGGCGGTGGTGAGCGCCAGCCGCAGCGTGTCGCGCATTTTGGCCACGTCATAGGTGCGGTCGATGCGTTTCACCCAGGTGGCGCCGATGCCGCGCACGGCGTCCTCGATCGGGTGCTGGGTGCTGCGGTCTGGGCTCGTGGCGCGCGACGACAGGATGTCCTGCCCGCCGGTGGCGGCCGAATAATGGTTGTCCACGATCACCGTCACGGCGTCGCTCTTGTTGAACACGGCATTGCCGATGCCGGTCACCAGCCCGTTGTGCCAAAATCCACCGTCGCCCATCACCGAGATCGCGCGCTTCCTGGCGGGCACGTTGAAGGCCGATGCGGAGGAGGGACCGAGACCGTAGCCCATGGTGGTCGCGCCGAGATTGAATGGCGGGTTGATCGCGAACAGGTGGCAGCCGATGTCGCACGCGATGTGATGCGCCCCCAGTTCCTTCTGCACCAGTGTCATCGCCGAGAATATCGGCCGCTCGGGGCAGCCGGTGCAGAAGCTGGGCGGGCGCGCGGGTACGGTTCTGGCGAGCGCCTGGACCCGCGGGTCCGACAGCACGGGGGCGGCACTTGGCGGCCGCGCGCGGTCTAGCTCTGGCGCGTGCCTGTCGAGGAACTTGCCCAGGCCGTCGATGAGGGCGTCGGCGGTGTATTCGCCCGCCATCGGCAGGACATCCTTGCCGCACAGGGCGGTATCGACCCCGGCGCGGCGCAGGATGGCGTTGAGCGCCTGCTCGATGAAGTCGGGTTGGCCTTCCTCCACCATCAGCACCGCCCGCTTGCCGCGGCAGAACGCGGCCAGGTCCTCGTCGATCAACGGATAGGTGACGTTCAGCACGTGCAGCGGCACGCGCGTGTTGCCCCAGATATCGGCCAGACCGAACAGCTTCAGCGCGCGCAGAACGCCGTTGTACATGCCGCCTTGCAGGATGATGCCCAGGTCGGCGATGTCGCCGTCGAAAGTCTCGTTCAAGCCGTTTCGCCGGATGTACTCGACCGCGGCGGGCCAGCGGCGCTTGATCTTGTCCTGCTCGTGCATGAACGAGGCGGGCGGCAGCACGATGCGGTTGACGTCGGTCACTGGATTCTCCAGCGCCTCGGCAAGCGTGTATGTCGGCTTCTGATTGTCCTTGCAGATGAAACTGCCATGGACGTGGCAGGCCCGGATGCGGAGCTCCAGCATCACCGGGGTGTTGCTGGCCTCCGACAAGGCGAAACCATGCTCCACCGCAGCCACGATGCTCGGCAGATTCGGGCGCGGGTCCAGCAGCCAGATTTGCGATTTCATGGCGAAGGCGTGGGTGCGCTCCTGCATGATGGAGCTGCCCTCGCCGTAATCCTCGCCGATCACGATCAGCGCGCCACCCGTAACGCCGCCGGAGGAGAGGTTGGAGAGCGCGTCGGACGCGACGTTGGTGCCGGCAGTGGACTTCCAGGTGACGGCGCCGCGGATCGGGTACATCACAGAAGCCGCCAACGTGGACGCGGCGGCCGCTTCGCTGGCACTGAACTCGAAATGCACGCCCAGATCGGACATGATCCCCTGGGCATCGGAAAGCACGTCCATCAGGTGCGAGATCGGCGCGCCCTGATAACCGGCGACATAGCCCACGCCCGACTGAAGCAGCGCCTTGGTAACGGCCAGAATCCCTTCGCCACGGAACTCCTCGCCGACGGCAAGTTTCAAATCCTGGACTTCACGGGCGAAAGAACGTTCAGCCATGCACCTGTGCCCAAAGGGTCAGGAGATATGTGAAGCCTCAAGCTTTTTTAAGTCAACGCGTGCCGATGGCAGGCACCCCTCCCCGTTACCGGGGAGGGGGCAGGATTCAGCGGTCGGTGCCGGACATGTTGCCGCGCTGGTTGCCCTGGTTGCCTTGGCTGCCCAAATCGGGGGAGTACGAACGGCCTCCGATCGTCGACTGACCCGGCATCGTCATGCCCGGCCGGCCGTAATTCTCGTTCAACTGCATGCTGTTCAGACGCTCGACCTGCGCGTCGCCGGTGTCGTTGCCCTTGTCATTGCTGCGATTGACGTTCTGGTAGGGATGGCGGGCGTTCGCCGCGATCGAGGGCGAAGCGGCGAGGGCGCTGCCAAAGGCCACGGCGAGCGCGGAGGCAAGGACGATCTTATTCATGGTGAGCTCCTTGGGTGAGATGCGAGATGCCAATCGGAGTGTGAACGCCGGGGAAGCGCGGATGGATGCACTCTCGCCTGATGCCGTTATTGTGATCCGCGCTGCCGGCGCGCGACCCCGAGGGTTTCCCGCGCCGATCATTTGAGATTAACGTACTGGCAGGCAATCCTCGGGGGATGACCATGGGCGGTATTTCGCGGCGCGGCATGCTGGGCGGGGCGGCGGCGATTGTAGCTCCGTGGCCCGGTCTGACCTCTGCGGTCCGGGCGGACACACGTGACAGCGTGACCATCGGCTGGCCCAGCGACGTGCCCTCATGGGACCCGAACGAGCGCTTCACCCCGGACGCGCAGTCGCTGTTCAAGATGGTCTACGACCAGCCGCTCGATCAGGACGCGCAGCTGAAACTGGTCCCGAAGCTTATCACCAAATGGGAGCTTGCGGCGGATGGGCGCACCCTGTCGGGCGAGATGCGCGACGATGTGACGTTCCATGACGGCAGCAAGATGACGTCCGCCGACCTGAAATGGACGTTCTTCGACCGCATCAAGGCCGGTCACAAGGTCGACACCGCCAATGTGTGGAAGCGTGTCACCACGTTCGACACGCCGACGCCCGCCAGCTTCGTCATGCATTTCGACAGCCCGTTCGCGACGTCTCCGAACTGGCTCGGCTTCCTCGGCAGCTACGTGGTGCCAAAGGACTACATGGAGAAGGTCGGTGTGGACGGGTTCCTCGCCAAGCCGATCGGCAGCGGTCCGTTCAAGATCGTGGACTACCAGTTGAACACCCGCGTCGTGCTGGAGCGGAACGAGGCCTATTGGGGACCGAAGCCGAGGCTCAGGCGCGTCGTGATCGAGATCATCAAGGACCCGTCCGCGCGGGTGGCCGCGATCCAGTCCGGTGCCGTGGACCTGGTGGTGAACGTGCCGGTGCGCGAGGTCACGCGGCTGGGAGCGATTCCAGGGCTCACCGGCCAGCTTACCCCCATCACCCGCGTCATCCTGCTGCAATGCCGCAACGATCTGGGCTTTGCCGACGAGAACGTGCGGCTGGCCGCGAGCCACGCGATCGACAAGGTCGCCTTGTCGAAGGCGTTCTACGCCGGGGCGGCGGTGCCGCTCTCGGTGCCGGCGACGCCGGGGAGCCCTGGCTTCGTGGCCGATTACACTTTCGCCTATGACCCTGAATTGTCGAAGCAATTGCTGGCCAAATCCGGCTTCAGCCTCGACAAGCCGGCAAAACTGAAGATGGCGACGTTCAACGGCCAGTTCCCGAGTGACTACGACATCGCACGCGCCATCGTGCAGATGTGGAAGAAGGTGGGGATCGACGCCGAGTTGGAGGTGGTCGAATACGCCAAGTATTTCGAATTGAACCGCGGCGCCAAGCTGCCCGAAGTCACCCTGTACACTTTCGACAATGCGACCGGGGACCCGGAGATCTACTCCGGCTACCTGCTCAACCCGAAGCTGCCGTTTTCGGCGTGGAAAGGCATGGATATCGGGCAGAAGGTGATCGACCTGTTCACGGTGGCTGACAACGCCAAACGCATCGCCGGGTATCGCGACCTGGCGAAGGAAGCGGTGGAGACGGGCGCCTCCATCCCGCTGCTGCAAAGCGTGCAGACCTCGGTGCGCAAGAAGGACCTGTCGTACACCGCCTTCGGCAATGGCTGGGTGCTGCCCCAGGACATGGAATGGAGCTGATCGCTGCTTGGTGATGACAGCATCGTAGCTTGCTCCTGATCCTCGCCCGCCGCGCGCTGACGGCGGTGCCGATCCTGTTCGTCGTCTCGCTGATGCTGTTCGTGGCGCTGCGGGTGCTGCCGGTCGATCCGGCGGCGATGTCGATGCCGCCATCGGCGACCTTGGCCGAGATCGACGCCATGCGGAGCCAGATGGGGCTGGATCGGCCGTTGCTGGAGCAGTACGGCATCTGGCTCAACCAGGCGGCGCATGGGGATTTCGGCCAATCCCTGCATTTGCGCCGCCCCGTGCTGCGGCTGGTGGCGGACACGCTGCCCGCGACCATCGAACTCGCGGTGGCCGCCATGCTGGTGGCGTCCGCGCTGGGCGTGGGCGGGGGGTTGGCGCTGTTCGCGCTGCGGGGCCGCCGGGCGGAGCTTGCGGCGGAAAGTGCGACGACGGTGCTGATGTCGGTGCCGGAATTCCTCTGGGCGCTGCTGTTCATCTTCGTGTTCGGCGTGCTGTTGCAGGCGCTGCCCTTCACCGGCCGGCTCGATGCCAGCCTGCCGCGCCCGGACATCACCGGGTTTCTGCTGCTCGACGCGGTGCTCGTCGGACGCGTCGATGTGCTGTGGAGTGCGCTGGCGCATCTGGTATTGCCGGCGGCGGCGCTCGGCCTCGCGTTCGCTCCGCCGATCGTGCGGGTGCTGCGGTCCTCGCTGCTCGACGTGTATCACGACGACTACATCCGCCAGGCACGGCTGCGCGGGCTTTCGGAGGGGCGCATATTGTGCCGCCACGCGCTGAAAAACGCGGCGCTGCCGATGCTGACGCTGATGGGCGTGCAGTTCGGCTTCCTGTTCGGCGGCTCGCTGCTGGTGGAGGTGATCTACTCCTACCCCGGTCTCGGCAACCTCATGGTGGACGCCGTGCGGAACGCCGACCTGCCGATCATCCAGATGGTCGGGCTCACCTATTGCGTGCTGGTGCTGGCGATCAACACGCTGGTGGACGGGTTGTATGTCGTGCTGAACCCGAAACTGCGTCGGCGATGAGGCCGCTCCGCTCCGGCCGCGTCATCGCGGGCGCCGTGATCGTGGCCGCCGTGCTGATGTGCGCGCTGCTGGCGCCGCATCTGGCGCCGCATGATCCGGACGACCAGAATTTGATCGCGCAATTGCTGCCGCCCGCGTGGCAGGTGGGCGGCGACGCGGATTATCCCCTGGGCACCGACGGGCTCGGCCGCTGCGTGCTCTCGCGGCTGCTGTTCGGGGCGCGGGTGGCGATGGAGGTCGCGCTGATCGCCTCCCTGGGTGCGGCCCTGGTCGGCAGCTTGCTCGCCTATGTCGCGGGGTATCTGGGCGGCTGGGCGGATTGGCTGATCGGCCGCGCGGTGGATGTCTGGATGTCGTTCCCGCCGGTCATTCTCTCGTTGATCCTGATGACCGGGCTGGGCACCGGCGTGCGGAACGTGATCTTCGCGATCGTGCTGGTGGACTGGACCCGTTTCTGCCGCGTGCTGCGCAGCGAGGTCATAGTGGTGGCGCGGCGCGACTACGTGTCCGCCGCGCGGCTTTCGGGCTTCGGCCACTGGCGCACCGTGACCCGCGAGGTGGTGCCCGCCACCGTGCCGCTGCTGGTGACGCTGCTGAGCCTGGAGATGGGGATCGCGGTGGTGGTCGAGGCGGTGCTGTCCTTCGTCGGGCTGGGAGCGCGGGCCGACCAGGTGGCGTGGGGCCAGATGATCGCCGATGGGCGGCAGGCGATCTATCAGGCGCCGTGGGCGCTGTTCGCGCCCGTGCTGGCGATTTTCGTGACGGTCGCGGGCTTCAACCTGCTGGGCGACGGGCTGCGGCGCACGTTGGACGTGCGGATGGTCGAGGGCCGGGAGTGACCGTGCTTCGCGCCGAGGGCCTGACGGTTGCCATGGGCGACGTGCCCGTGCTGCGCGACATCGGCCTGTCGCTGGAGGCGGGCCAGGTGCTGGGGCTGGTGGGCGAGTCCGGGGCCGGCAAGTCGATGCTCGGGCGGGCGATCGCGCGGATGCTGCCGGCCGGGTTCGGCGTGGTGGGCGGCGCGCTGGCGTTCGATGGCGCCGATCTGCTGGCCATGCCGGCGGCGCGTCACCGCGCGCTGCTCGGGCGCGAGATCGCCTTCGTTCCGCAGGAGCCGCTGACGGCGCTCAACCCGGTGCTGACCATCGGGCGGCAGTTCGGCGAGCATCTGAAACGGCTCGGCATCCCGCGCGCGCGGGATGCCGCGATCGCCGCGTTCGAGGCGGTGCATCTGCGCGATCCCGCCGGGCTGCTGGGCCGTTACCCCCATCAGCTTTCCGGCGGCATGTGTCAGCGCGTGCTGATCGCCATGGCGTTCGCGGGGCGGCCGAAGCTGGTGGTTGCCGACGAGCCGACCACGGCGCTCGACGTGACCATCGAGGCCAACATCGTGCGGCTGATGGCGGAGCTTCAGCGCGGGCATGGCACGGCGGTTCTGTTCATCACGCACAACCTCCGCCTTGCCGCGCGTATCTGCGACGACATCGCGGTGCTGTATTCGGGCGCGGTCGTGGAGCGTGGGCGTGGCCGGGACGTGCTGGCCCAGCCGGCGCATCCCTACACGCGCTGCCTGCAATTGGCTGACCCGCCGCTGACCGGGCCGCCGCGCGCGTTGTATGCGTTGCCTGAAACCATGCCGGGCTTGCGCGATGCGATGCGGATGAAGGGCTGCCGCTTCGCGCCGCGCTGTCCGGTGGCAGGCGATGAGTGCACGCGCGGTTCCCCACCGATGGGGCCGCGCGCCGCCTGCTTCCGCACGGAGCTGACGGGTGGAATTGCCGCGCCCAGTTTGCAAACCCAGCAACATGGCGTGGGCATGGACAATGTGTTGGAGGCCATTGGGTTGCGCAAACGCTTCGCCACGGGCGGGCTGTTTCGGCGTGGCGGGACGCTCGCGGTGCGGGGTGCGGATTTCATCGTGCGCGACGGAGAGTTCGTGGCCGTGGTGGGCGAGAGCGGCAGCGGAAAGAGCACGCTTGGGCGCCTCGTCGTCGGGCTGGAGACGGCCAGCGGTGGCCGCATCGTGCTGGATGGGCGGGACGTGACGCGCGGCGGCGAAGCGGCAAGGCGTCATCGGGTCGCCACGGTGCGGATGGTGTTCCAGGACCCGCAATCCGCGCTCAATCCCCGTCGCCGGGTCATCGATCTGGTGACGCAGACGCTCGAGGCCAGGGGCGTCGGACGGTCCGCGCGAAGGGAGCGCGGGCGCGCGCTATTGGCCGAGATGGGTCTGCCGCCGGATGCCGCCGGGCGCATGCCGCACCAGCTTTCCGGCGGCCAGAAGCAGCGGGTGAATATCGCGCGCGCCTTGTGCAGCCTGCCGCGTTTGCTGGTGGCGGACGAGATCGTATCGGGGCTCGATGTTTCCGTGCAGGCGCAGTTGCTGCTGCTGCTGGCGCGGCTGCGGCGCGAGCATCGGTTCGCCCTGCTGTTCATCAGCCACGATCTCGCGGTGGTGCGCCATTTGTGCGATCGCGTGCTGGTGATGCGAAGCGGCGAGATCGTGGAACAGGGCGCGGTCGCGGAGGTGTTCGCCAATCCGCGCCACGAATACACGCGTGAATTGCTGGCAGCGGCGCGGGGGCATTAGCCCAGGCTGCGGCCACCGCGCGTGAGGATGCGGCGGACCAGCGGCTTTAGGCGGATGGCGGTGGGATGGTCGCGCATGGCCTGCACCCATTTGAGGCGGCGCACGTGCTCGAACAGGCTGCGCGGCGTGCCGTGAATGGCGACCTCGCCGCCGAACATCGCCGCGACACGGTGGAACAATCTGGCGGCGGGGGATTGGGCAAGTATGTCGCGGTAGCGTGCGGCCCAGTCCGGATGGCACAGAAACAGCCGGCCATCGCCCAGCGCGAACGGTACGATTTCACCGCGATGCGCGATGAGAAATCGGGAAATGCCTTCCGACACGCCGGGGAAGTCGCGATTGAAATAGTCGTCGGCCACGATGATGCCGCCCTCGGCGAGGCTGTTGGCGGCGATGGCCATGTCGTTCGCCACGATCTCGGCGGTATGGCCGCCATCGACGCTGAACAGGCGGGTGCGCGGGCCGACCACGGCCGCGACCTCGGGCCAAGTGATTTCGAGCGAGCTGCGCGCGAAGATGGCGACGCGGTCGGGCGCGATGGCGTGGCGGGCGAGGTTGGCGCGGAAGATCGCCTCGTCTCCGTGCCCGGATCGGTCGATGTTGTTGTCCTGGTCGGCGAACAGGTCGATGGCAAAGGCGCGCTCGCCCGGCGCGAGGGTCAGCGCCATCAGCAGGAACATACGGCCGTGATGAACGCCGATCTCGCCGACGGCGCCAGTGACGCCGGATGCGATCTGGCCGAGGGCCAGGGCCGCGACCATCTGGGCGTCGAGCGGCGTGAACCAGCCATCCACGCGCGTGATGCCGCGCGAAAGATAGGCCGCCAGACCGGGGTTGGCCGCCAGACCTGGGTGGGTCGCAAGATCGGCCATGTCCGGCCTCCGCTGTGTTTGCCGCCGTAAGGTATGCGAGCGCGGCTCCGATGTGACAAGCGCGTGGTCTCTTTGTAGCATCCAGCCAACGAAAATTCGGAGAAGGCTCACATGGCGAAGGCTTATTGGATCAGTTGCTATCGTTCGGTCTCGGACCAGGCGGCATTGGCGGAATACGCCAAGCTCGCAGGCCCCGCGATCGCCGCTGGCGGCGGGCGTTTCATCGCGCGCGGCGGGGTGGAGAAGTGCTACGAGGCGGGGCAGGCGCAGCGCACCGTGGTGATCGAGTTCGACAGCGTCGAGCAGGCCGTCGCGACGTACGAGAGCGCGGCCTACAAGGTGGCGCTGGACATCGTGACCAAGGCCGCCGAACGCGATGTGCGGATCGTGGCGGGCGTCGGTTAGGCCAGCAACAATCTTTCGACGGCGTTCGCGAAGCCCTCCTCCTCCGATGAGGTGGTGACCTCCTTCGCGGACGCTTTCACCTCGTCGCTGGCCTGGCCCATGGCGATGGAAAGACCGCTCGGCTTGAACATCAGCGTGTCATTGGGCATGTCGCCGATCGTGGCGATCTGGCTCGGCGAGATGCCGTATTTATTCGCGAGATAGGCGACCACGCCGCCCTTGTTCGCGTCCGGATGCGTGACGTCGAGGTAGTAGGGCTGCGAGCGCGCCGCGGACGCGGTCGTGCCGAGGGCGGATCGCATGTCCGCCTCGGCCTTCTTCATGCGTTCCGCATCGTCGCTCACGCCGACCAGCTTGACGGCGCCATCCATCAGGCCATCGAACGAGGCGACCACCTTCGGCGCGTATTTCACCGTCCAGCTCTCACGATCCACATGCGGCGCTTTCGGGTCTGTCACCAGCCAGTCCTCGCCGCGATAGACCCAAAGGTCCAGTTCGTGGTCACGGATGATCCCGGCGGCCTTCTTGGCGACGTCGCCAGGGAGGCTGTGTTCCTCGATGGTCCTGAGGGCCGTGTCGGTGAACAGGCCGCCGTTGAACCCGGCGACGGGCGTGTCGATGCCGAGCGGCTCGAACAGCATCTTCATGCCCTTCGGCGGCCGGCCGCTGGTGATGGCGAACTTGATGCCACGCGCGCGCAGCTTACGAACGGCCGCGATGGCGCGTTCCGTCAGCACCTTGTCATGGGTGACGAGTGTTCCATCCACGTCGGCAAGCAGAAATGCGATGTCGGTCATGCGAGCTTCATCCAGCGGCGCCCGTCCCGGGCCAGGAGTTGATCGGCGTCTTCCGGACCGATGCTGCCGGCGGCGTAATCCTGCACGTCGCCGCGATGGCCGGCCCAGGCATCCAGCAGCGGCTGCACCGCGGCCCAGCCGGCTTCCACGTTGTCGGCGCGCTGGAACAAGGTGGAATCTCCGATCAGCACGTCATACAGCAGCGTCTCGTAGCCGGTGCTGTTGTCCGCGCCGAAATAGTCCGCGTAGCGGAAATCCATGTGGACCGGGCCGAGATGCACGACGGGACCAGGAATTTTCGCACCGAATTGCAGACTGACGCCCTCCTCGGGTTGCACGTGGATGGTGATGACATTGGACGTGAGGCGCTCGACCGGCGTGTCGCGGAACAGCGCGAAGGGAGGCTGCTTGAAGTGGATGGAGATTTGCGTGTCGCGCGTGGCCATGCGTTTGCCGGTGCGGATATAGAAGGGCACGCCGGCCCAGCGCCAGTTTTCGATGGCGAACTTCATCGCGACGTAGGTTTCAGTTTGCGAATTCGGATCGACGTTCGGCTCGGCCCGGTAGCCGGCGACAGCCTTGCCGTCGATTGTGCCGGCGCCGTACTGGCCGCGCACCGCGTCCACCAGGGCGGCATCCGCCGTCAGCTTGTGGATCGCACCGATCACCTTTGCTTTTTCCGAACGCACCGCATCCGCGTCGAACGAGTTCGGCGGCTCCATCGCGACCATCGCGAGAAGTTGGAACATGTGGTTCGGCACCATGTCGCGCAGCGCGCCGGTGACTTCGTAAAATTTCCCGCGCATCTCGACGCCAACCGTTTCGGACGCGGTGATCTGCACATGGTCGATATGGTCGCGGTTCCATAGCGGCTCGAAAATGGCGTTGGAGAAGCGCAGCGCCATGATGTTCTGCACCGTCTCCTTGCCGAGAAAATGGTCGATGCGGAACACTTGCGCCTCGTCGGCCACCTTCAGAATGCGGGCATTCAGGTCGCATGCGGATTGCAGATCGTGCCCGAAAGGCTTCTCGACGACGATCCGGCGAAACGCGCCATCCGGCTGATGGAGCAGGCCTGCGGATGCGAGGTGATCGACGATAGGGCCAAAGAAACGGTCGGCGACCGCGAGGTAGAAAACGCAGTTGGCGTGATGGCTTTGGGCGTGCTGTTCGTCGATCCGCTGCTTGAGTTTGGTGAAGGTGTCGTCCTGGCCGAAATCGCCCTGCTGGTAATGCAGGCGGTCGCGCAGCCAGCCCCAGGCCCCCTGGTCGAGGCTATCGGCGTGAAACTCGCCGCCCTTGTGGGTGACGAAGCCCTGCATCGTGTCGGTCTGCCTGGCACGGAACGTGTCGTCGGTGCCCTCGACGGCATCGACGCCGATGACGCTGAATTCGTCAGCGAAAAGGCCCGCGACCGTCATGTTGTACAACGACGGCATCAGCAGCCGCTTGGTGAGATCGCCGCCCGCGCCGAAAATCACCAGCGTGCATGGCGGCGCGGGGTCGGCGCGTGCCAGCAGCCTCGGGTCCCGCGTCAGCGTGTCGGAAATCGAGTTCATGGCACTCAGGCCTTGGGCTCGACATGGCCGCCGAACTTGAAGCGCATGGCCGAGAGCAGCTTGTTGGCGAACAGCGCATTGCCCCGGCTGCGGAACCGGGCGAACAGGGCGGCGGAGAGCACGTCCGCCGGCACCCCCTCCTCGATCGCGGCTTCCACCGTCCAGCGGCCTTCGCCGGAATCGGAGACGTCGCCCTTGAAGTTCTCCAGCATCGGATTTTCGGCCAACGCCGACGCGGTGAGATCGAGCAGCCAACTCGAGATGACGCTGCCCCGGCGCCATACCTCCGCCACGTCCGCCATGTCGATGGTGAACCGTTCGTTCTCCGGAAGCTCCGTGGAATCCTTGTGCTTGATGATGTCCATGCCCTCGGCATAGGCCTGCATCATCCCGTATTCGATGCCGTTATGCACCATTTTGACGAAATGCCCGGCGCCCGCTGGGCCGCAATGCATGTAGCCGTTCTCCACGCGCGGATCGCGCCCCTCGCGGTGTTCGGTCTTGCTGATGGTGCCGCCTCCCGGTGCCAGCGCGCTCAGGATCGGGTCGAGGCGCGCGACCGCCGCCTTGTCGCCGCCGACCATCATGCAGTAGCCGCGCTCCAGCCCCCACACGCCGCCGGATGTGCCGACATCAATATAGGTGATCGACTTTTTGGCCAGATCGGCGGCGCGGCGGATGTCGTCCTTGTAGAAGCTGTTGCCGCCGTCGATGATGGTGTCACCGGCTTCCATCGAGTCGGCGAGTGCCCCGATGGTATCCTCGGTGACCTTGCCCGACGGCAGCATGACCCAGACCGCGCGCGGTCTGGCGAGCTGCTTGACCAAATCCGCGAGGCTGCTGGCGCCGGTGCCGCCCTGGCTGGCGATGCGCGTGACCGCCTCCGGGCTGCGGTCATAGACCACAACCTGATGCTGGGCCCGCATCAGGCGCAGGCTGATGTTGCCACCCATCCGCCCGAGGCCAATGACGCCGATCTGCATGGTCTGGTCTCCCGGTGCGGTTAGGACAGAGCGCGTTCGACTGCCTGCGTCACGCGCGCCAACCCGGCGCCGACATCCGCGCCGAGATGGATACGCAGCACACGGCGCCCCCGTTCCGCCAGAACGTCGAAATCGCCGCGCGCCTGGGCGGCCTTGACCACGCTGAACGTATATCGCTCGCCGGGCACCGCGAGATCGGCCGCGTCGTCGGCGGTGATCTGCAGGAACACGCCGCTGTTGGGGCCGCCCTTGTAGGCTTGGCCGGTGGAGTGCAGGAAGCGCGGGCCGAATTCCGCGACCGTGGCGACGTGCCTGGCATCGCGGATGATGGTGCGGATGTGCTGTAAGGAGTCCCGGTTCGCCTGGGTGCGCTCGACATAGGCCAGCACCGCCGCGTAGTCGCCCGCGCCAAGACGGGAAAGCTGCTGCTTCACCACCTCGTCGAGCGACTTGCCGGTCAGCGCCTGGGCGTTCCTGGCGTCGGTGAACAGCTTGACGCCGTCCGCTTCCAGGAACGGCTTCTCGTCCGGCAGCGTGCCGGATTTGCTGTACGCCTCGGTCAGCTCCTTCGTCTTGATCTTGCTGGCCTCGACATCGGGCTGATCGAACGCGTCGATGCCGATCACGCTCCCGGCGACGGCGGTGGCGAATTCCCACAGAAAGAAGGACTGCGCGATCTCCATATGGCCGTTGGTGGTGACGCGCACGACGGGCTGTCCGGCAGCTTCCAGCGCCGCGATGGCGGCTTCCTGCGCGGGGTCGATCTGATCGGCCAAGCGCAGATAGGCGAACACGCGGTCGGAGCCATAACGGTCGGCGCCCGCGAGCGGCTCGTTGTCGACCGGCACGATGCCGTGGCCCTGCTTGCCGGTGCTCTCGGCCAGCAACTGTTCGAGCCAGGCGCCGAAATCGTCGATCACCGGCGGGGCCACAATGGTGACCTTGTCGCGGCCGTGTTTCGCGGCGACGCCGAGGATCACGCCGAGCTGCACGCCGGGATTGGCGTCCGGCGGCGTGCCGGCGGCACAGGCGCGCACCATGAGGGCCGCCGAATGCAGGAACTGGTCGAGGTCGATGCCGGCGGCGGCGGCGGCCACGAGGCCGAAATTCGACAGCACGGAATAGCGGCCGCCGATGCCGGGGTCGCCGAAGAAGATGTGGCGGAAATGGCCGGCCTCGGCGACTTTTTGCATGTGCGAGCCGGGATCGGTGACGGCGACGAAATGCTGGCCCGCCTTGTCGGCCCCGACCGCACGGCACATGCGATCGAAGAAATACGCCCTCAGGATATTCGGCTCCAGCGTGCCGCCGGATTTGCTGGAAACGATCACCAGCGTCGACGCGAGATCGACGCGCTTCTCGAACGACGCGATCTGTTGCGGATCGGTGCTGTCCAGCACAAGAAGTTCAGGAAATCCACCGCGATGGCCAAAGGTCGCGGCCAGCACTTCCGGCCCAAGGCTCGATCCGCCCATGCCGAGCAGCAAAACGTGCTTGAAGCCGCCAATGCGGACTTCCTCCTGGAACGCCTTGAGGTCCGGCAGCGACTTCATCCCGGCATCGACCGCGTCGAGCCATGCGAGCCACTTTCCCTCGTCCTTGCCGGTCCAGAGCGAGGCGTCGCGCGCCCACAGCTTTCGCACGCGCCCCTCCGCACGCCACGCCTCCATCTCGGCCGCGACGGCGCGGCCAAGATCGTCGGGCAGTTTCGCGGTCACGGCGGCGATGCTGCTGCCAAGGATCGCGTTGCGCTTTTTCGCGACCGCGCCGAGCAGCTTATCGGCGGCGTCGGCGAACGAGTCGACCCCCTCCTTGACCAGTTGCTTCGTGACGCCCGCGAGATCGAGCCCGATGCGTTCGGCGGCGGCCATCACGTTGCGCGCGCCTTCCACGTCTTCGGTCAGCGAGGCGCGCAGATGGCCGTGCGCGCGGAAGGCGTCCATGGTGGCGGGCGGAATGGTGTTGACCGTGTCGGGACCGACCAGTTCCTCGACATACAGCACGTCGCTATACGCCTTGTCCTTGGTACCGGTGCTGGCCCAGAGCAGGCGCTGCGGCATGGCGCCGGCATCGGCCAGCGTCTTCCATGCGGGTGTCTGGAGCAGGCCGAGGTAATGCTGGTACGCCATTTTGGCGTTGGCGATGGCGATCTTGCCCCGCAGGCGCGTGAGCTCGGCGCTCGCGGGATCGTTTGCGGCCAGCCGGACGTCGATCTTCTTGTCGATCGCGCTGTCGATGCGGCTGACGAAGAAGCTGGCGACGCTGGCGACGCGGCTCACATCGCCGCCCTTGGCGTGCCACGCGGTGAGGCCCTCGATGAACGCATCGGCCACCGCCTTGTAGGCGTCGAGCCCGAACAGCAAGGTCACGTTGACGTTGATGCCCTCGGAGATCAGCGTGCGGATCGCGGGCGTGCCGGCATCGGTGCCGGGCACCTTGACCATCAGATTGTCACGCCCCACGGCTTTCCACAGGCGCCGCGCCTCGACGATGGTCTCCTCGGTGCGGAGTGCGAGATACGGCGAGACTTCGAGGCTCACGTAGCCATCGACCTTGCTGGTCGCGTCGTACACCGGCCGCAGCGCGTCGGCCGCTTCCTGGATGTCCTCGATGGCCAGCGTCTCGTACATGCCGAGCGCGTCGTGGTCGCCCTTGGCGGCGAGTTGCTTGAACCCTGCATCGTAGTGTGTGCCGCTGCCCATCGCCTTCTCGAAGATGGCGGGATTGGAGGTCATGCCTTTCAGGCCATCTTCCTCGAGCAGCTTCCTCAGGCTGCCATCCGAGAGGAAGTTGCGTTCGATGAAGTCGAGCCAGGGCGACTGGCCGAACTGCTCCATCTGCTTGAGCGTGCTCGTCTTGGCGATCGGCTGGTCGTTCATGGTGCGCCGTCCCTTATTGCTGCGTGCCGCGGGCCTGGGCCCGGGCCGCGTCGAGAACTTTCTCGGAAGTGAAGCCGAACTTGGTCAGCAGAGCGGCGAGCGGCGCGGATGCGCCGAAGCTGTGCATGGCGATGGTGGTGCCCTTGAAGCCGACATAGCGGTCCCACCCCATGGCGGCCGCCTGCTCCACGCCCACGCGGGCCTCGATGTCGGGCGGCAGCACGCTGTCGCGGTAGCCTTTCGGCTGCTGCTCGAACAGGTCCCAGGATGGCATCGACACGGTGCGGCTGCGGATGCCTTCCTTTTCCAGCGCCTCTTGCGCGCCGACGATGAGCGAGACCTCGCTGCCGGTGGCCATGAGGATCACTTCGGGTGGCCCGCCGGGCGAGTCGGCCAGCACGTAGGCGCCGCGCTCCACGCCCGATGCTGCGGCGTATTTGGCGCGGTCGAGGGTGGGCAGCGGCTGGCGGCTGAGGATGAGGGCGACGGGGTGCTCCCGCAGCTTCATCGCCACGCGCCAGGCCTCCGCCACCTCGTTCGCGTCGCACGGGCGCAGCGTGACCATGCCGGGAATGGCGCGCAGGGAGGCGAGCTGCTCGACTGGCTGGTGGGTCGGCCCGTCCTCGCCCACGCCGATGCTGTCATGGGTGAAGATGTAGATGACCGGCAGTTCCATGATGGCGGAAAGCCGGATCGGCGGCTTCATGTAGTCGCTGAAGATCAGGAAGCCGGAACCATAGGCCCGCAGGCCGGTGACGGCCATGCCGTTGCAGACGGCACCCATGGCGTGTTCGCGAATGCCGAAATGCAGGTTGCGGCCGCCATAGCTGCCGGGCTCGAAGCTGCCGGCGCCTGGGAAGGTGAGGTTCGACTTGGTGGAGGGTGCCAGGTCCGCCGCACCGCCGATGAGCCATGGCACATGCGGGGCGATGGCGTTCAGCACCTTCTGTGAAGCATCGCGGCTGGCGAGGCCCTTTGCGTCGGCTGGCCAACTGGGGATGTCCGCGTCCCACCCCTCGGGCAGGTCGTGGCGGTCGATGAGGTCGAGTTCGCGGGCGAGGTCGGGATACGCGCGGCGGTAGCCTTCGAGCAGCGCCTTCCATTCGGCGCTGGACGTGGCGCCGCGCGCGCCGATGCCGTCGGCGAAACGCTGGTACACGCCGTCCGGCACCAGGAATTGCGCGTCTTCCGGCCAGCCGTAATTGCGCTTGGCGCCCTTGATCTCCTCGTCGCCGAGGGGTTCGCCATGGGCCTCCTTGGTGCCCTCCTTCTTGGGCGCACCGAAGCCGATATGGCTATGGACGCGGATGAAGGTGGGGCGGTCGGTGGTGGCCTTGGCCTCGTCCAGCGCGCGGCGGACGGCAGCCGTATCGTTCACGTTCGCAACATCGATCGTGTGCCAGCCATAGGCGGCGAAACGGGCCGAGACATCCTCGGTGAAGGCGAGCTCGGTGCTGCCCTCGATGGTGATCTGGTTGCTGTCATAGATCCAGGTGAGGTTGGAGAGCGCGAGATGCCCCGCGAGCGACGCGGCCTCGCTGGAAACGCCCTCGTTCATGTCGCCATCGCCCGCCATGACCCAAACGTGGAAGTTGAACAGGGTGTAGCCGGGCTTGTTGTAGCGATCGGCGAGGTAGCGTTCGGCCATCGCCATGCCGACCGAGTTGCCGCAACCTTGTCCGAGCGGACCGGTGGTCGTCTCGACGCCCGTGGTCATCCGGTATTCGGGGTGGCCGGGGGTTTTGCTGGAGATTTGGCGGAACTGCTTGAGGTCGTCGATCGTGAGCGCCGCCTCGGGCTGGCCGTCGGCCTGCTTCACGCCCGCAAGGTGGATCAGCGAATAGAGCAGCATGGACGCATGGCCGGCCGACAGGACGAAGCGGTCGCGGTTGGGCCAGCCGGGCGTGGCCGGGTCGTAGCGCAGCACCTGGTTCCACAGCGTGTAGGCGGCGGGGGCGAGGCCCATCGGCGTGCCGGGGTGGCCGGACCTTGCCTTCTGCACCGCGTCCATCGACAGGGTACGGATGGTGTTGATGCAGACCGTGTCGATGTCGCCGCGGGGCGCCGAGAGAGGCTGCTGCTGGGGCTCCGCCGAGGCATTCATGCGTCAAATCCTTCTACTCGTGTCTTCGCCAGATAGGACGGCTGGCGGTGCATTGTAAGTTATTTCACGGCGACAGGCGGCCGGGAACCAACGCTTCAGGGCGCCGTTGGATGGTGCGGGCGGGACGTTTGCCCGAACGGCGACCCGCATTCAGCGCGGGAGCCTCTGAGAAGGAAAAGTGGAAATGCCGAACACGCATCATACCAAGGCCGCCGAGCATCACGAGACGGCGGCCAAGGCCCATCGAACCGCTGCCGAGCAGCATGGCAAGGGCGACCACAGCGGCGCGCACGCACAGTCCGAGAAGGCGCAGATGCACTCCAAGGACGCGCACGAGACCTCGACCAAGGCGCATGGCGAGAGCGCCAAGCACGCGAAGAAGTAAACTTCGCTTTCGATGGTTTGGCAGGAGGCTCGTCCACGCAAGCGGACGGGCCTTTTGCTTTTTCGTGGCGCGGCGGACAGGCAGGCGGCATTCTGGCGAGATGGAATTGCCCGATTCGGAGATCGTCGCCCTGCCGGGCGGTCCGGCGCGCGTGGCCTGGCGCCGAAGTGCCAGGGCGCGGAGGGTCAGTCTGCGGATCGATCCGCGCGACGGTGCCGTGATCGTGACCTTGCCGATGCGGGCCAGTCGTCGCGCGGGCCTGTCGCTGTTGACCAGCCACGCGGACTGGGTGAGCGCCCGGATCGAGGCGTTGCCGGGGGCGGTGAAGCTGGCCGATGGCGAGATCCTGCCGCTGCACGGCGTGCCGCATCGGATCGCCCATGTTCCGGGCGGTCGGGGCGGCGCGTGGGTGGCCGAGGGTGAGATCCGGGTTTCGGGCGAGGCCGAGTTCCGCGCGCGCCGCGTGACCGACCTGCTGCGCCGCGAGGCGCGTCGGAGCCTGGGCGAGATCGTGGCCGTTAAAGCGGGGCAGGCGGGGGTGCGGCCGGCGCGGATTACAGTTAAGGACACGCGCACGCGCTGGGGCAGCTGTGCCGCGAACGGCAACCTGGCGTTCAGCTGGCGTCTGGTGATGGCGCCGCCCTATGTGCAGGATTACGTGGCCGCCCATGAGGTCGCGCATCTGCGGCACATGAACCATGGGGCGCATTTCTGGGCGCTGGTGGCGGAACTGACGCCGCATCGGGACGCGGCGCGGGTTTGGCTGCGGGACAGCGGGCCGTTGCTGCTGCGGGTGGGCTAGCCTTTCGCCTTCACCCGGCGCGGCATCAGCGGCACGGCCGGGTCCGCCGCCGGCACCTGCGCCGTGGTGACCGCCTGCGTCGGAGCGCGCGCCGCAGCCAGTTCGCGACGGAGCGTCTCGACCTCCTCCCGGAGCACCGCCAGTTCAGCCGCCGATGGCTCGGGCGCAGGCGAACCGGGGGTGTCGGATGGTTCGGTCCCGGGGAGTGCGTCGCGGTAGAACGGCGAGAACAGGCTCATGGCCCGCTCCATCATCGCCATGTTCTGTCGGCTGACCTCCTCCATGCCAAAGGGGAATAAGCCGCCCATGGTCTTTTCCATGGTGGAGCGCATCTGCTGCTGCTGCTGGGCGAAGTTGGACATCGCCTGTTCCAGGTAGCGGGGGACGAGGGTTTGCAAATTGTCGCCATAGAAGCCGATCAGCTGGCGGAGGAAGGCGGTGGGCAGCATCGCGCGGCCCTTGCTTTCCTCCTCGACGATGATCTGCGTCAGTACGCCCCGCGTGATGTCGTCGCCGGTCTTTGCGTCGTACACCACGAAGTCGCGTCCGATGCGCACCATCTCCGCCAGCGTGTCGAGGGTGATGTAACTGGAACTCTCAGTGTTATAGAGGCGTCGATTGGCGTATTTCTTCACCACCACCGGCGGCTTGGCGGGGGGCGCGGGGGCGCCCGGGGGTGGCTCGTCAGGCTGATCGGGTTGCGACATGCCACGCGTCCTCTAGCCAGATTGAGACGAAAGCCTAGCATGCCGCATTGCAACAAAACAAATCGGGAAAGTTGACCGGGGGATGAATGAGCGATGATTCGCCCCTTGCAGGACGGCGATTGGCGGGACGCGGCGCGCGACTGGATCACGATCTGGCAGAGCGAGTTGGCCGCATTGGCCGAGGACCGCGAAATGCTGGAGACGTGGCAAGGCGCGGTGGATGGCTGGGCGCGGATGGCCGAGGCGATGATCGCCGCCATCTCGGCGGCACCGGCCGGTGACCGGTTACCCCGGCCCGCTGCGCCGGCGCGGCCCGCGGCCGCTGCTGCTCCACCTGACGCGCGCGATGCTGAGCTCGCACGCCTCGCCGGACGGATCGCCGAGCTCGAACGCCGGCTTGCCGGCCTGGAACGAGGCTGACCGGGCGCTCCTGGCCGGCATCGCGGCCTATCGGCGGCATCCGTGGCGACGCGCCTTGGCGGACCCTCCGGCGATCTGGACCGAGGGCGGCAGCCGAATGCTCGATTACGGCGGCGACGGCCCGGCGGTGCTGTTCGTGCCGAGCCTGGTGAACCGCGCCCATGTGCTCGACCTCGCCGCCGAACGCTCCATGCTGCGCTGGCTGGCCGCGCACGGGATGCGGGTTCTGCTGCTGGATTGGGGCTGGCCGGGCGAGGTGGAGCGCGGCTTCACGCTCACCGACTACGTCGCCGGGCGGCTGGAGCGGGCGCTGCTCGCCGCCCCCGGCCCGGTGATTCTGGCGGGTTATTGCATGGGCGGCTTGCTCACGCTGGCGGGGGCGCTGCGGCGGCCTGAGCGGGTGCGGGCGCTGGCGCTGCTGGCGACGCCGTGGGATTTCCACGCCCAGGGTGCCGAACAGCCGCGCCGGTTGGCGGCCTTGCTGCCCGCGCTCGAACCCACGATGGCGACCACGCACAGCCTGCCGATCGACGTGATGCAATCGCTGTTCGCCGCATTGGAGTCGGATGGCGTGGCGTCGAAATACCGTGCGTTCGGCAAGCTGGATCAGGCGAGCGAGCGGGCGCGGATGTTCGTGGCGTTGGAGGATTGGCTGAACGACGGCGTGCCGCTCGCCGCCCCGGTGGCGCGCGAGTGCCTCGCCGGGTGGTACGGCGAGAATACGCCGGGCCGGGGAGCATGGCGGATCGCGGGCTGGCCGGTGGAGCCGGAGCGCCTCGACATGCCGTGTTTCGTCGCGGTCCCGGCGCGCGACCGCATCGTGCCGCCGGAAAGTGCCCGGCCGCTGGCGGCACGGATCGCGGGCGCGGTACTGCATGAGCCCGCGGCCGGGCATATCGGGATGGTGGCGGGCTCGACTGGGGAACGGGTGCTGTGGGAGCCGTTCCGGGCGTGGACGGCAAATATATAGCGACTCGCCGGGAATAAATCCGCGCCCGCCCCGGTCACCACTCCGAACAACCTCCTGGAGTGGTCCACATGTCCGATACCGAGCACGATCCGAGCCGCCGCCACGCGCTGTCGTGCATGCTCTGGGCCGGCAGCGCCGTCATCTGGACCGTGTCCGGGGGCATCCCGCGTGGGCGGATGCTGAACCAGGCCGAGGCGGCGACCGCCGCAGGGTTCAACTTCGCGCAGATCAGCGACAGTCATATCGGGTTCGCGCGCGACCCCAACATGGACACGCCGGGCACCTTGCAGGCGGCCATCGATCAGGTGCGGGCATCGCCGCTGCGGCCCGCGATGATCCTGCACACCGGAGATGTGAGCCATCTGTCGAAGCCCTCCGAGTTCGATACGGCGGAGAAGATCAACGCGAGCGGCGGGCTCGATGTGCATTACGTGCCGGGCGAGCACGATGTGCTGGTTGAGGAGGGGCGCGGCTTCATCGAGCGGTTCCAGAAGGGCGTGAAGCAGGGTGCGCCGGGCGGCGCCTTCTACAGCTTCGATCAGGGCGGCGTGCATTTCGTCGGTCTGAACAACGTGGGCAATCTCGCGGCCGGCGGGATGGGCCGGCTGGGCGAGGCGCAGCTCGTCTGGCTGGAAAAGGACCTCAAGGGCCTCGCGGCCAGCCAGCCGATCGTGGTGTTCGCCCATATCCCGTTGTGGACGGTGTACGCCGAATGGGGCTGGGGCACCGAGGACGCCGTGCGCGCGCTGACCGCGCTGAAGCGGTTCGGGTCCGTGACGGTGCTGAACGGGCACATCCATCAGGTGATGCAGAAAGTGGAGGGGCACGTCGCGTTCCACACCGCGCGTTCCACCGCGTTCCCGCAGCCGGCGCCGGGCACGGCGCCAAGTGCCGGGCCGATGAAGGTGGAGCCGGGCCGGCTGCGCGCCATGCTCGGGACGGCAAGCGTGAGCATGGTGCCGACCGGGACAACGCTTGCCATCATCGACACACCGCTGGGGGCATGAGAATGCGCCCAGTGACGCGGCGAGGGGCCGCGGGGCTCCTGGTCAGCCTGTTCGCGCCGGCGGCCTTCGCCGTCGAGGAGAAGACGGCGATGGTGTCGATCGACAACTTCACCTTCAAGCCGGCGCGGTTGACGGTCGATAAAGGCACGCGTGTCAATTTCGTCAACCATGACGATATCCCCCATCTGGTCGTCGGCTCGACCTCGCCGCCGCTCTTCAAGTCCGAGGTACTCGACACACATGACAGTTTCGCGCGCGTGTTCGACAAGTCCGGCTCGTACCCCTATTTCTGTTCGCTCCACCCGCACATGCAGGGAGTGATCGTGGTGAAATGAAGCCTGCGGGAGCGCCCGATGCGGATTTCGCCCGCGTGGCCCTGCCGCATCTGGACGCCGCATTCAACCTCGCACGCTGGTTGATGCGCGACCCCGTGGCGGCGGAGGACGTGGTACAGGACGCGATGCTGCGCGCGATGCGGTTCTTCTCCGGGTTCCGTGGAGAGAATCCGCGCGCGTGGCTGCTGCAAATCGTGCGGACCACGGCGTATTCGCGCCTCGCGGGCGTGCGCGACGCGCGCGAGGCGGCGTTCGATCCGGCGGCGGAGCTGGCGGACCCGGCCGACACGCCGGAGGTCGTTCTTCAGCGCGTGGAAGGGGAGGCCGTGCTGGCGACCGCGCTGGCGGCGCTGCCGACCGAGCTTCGCGAATGCCTCGTGCTGCGGGAACTGGAGGAGATGTCCTATCGCGACATCGCGCGCGTGACCGAAGTGCCGATCGGCACCGTGATGTCCCGCCTGTTCCGGGCGCGCGAGGCGCTTTTGCGGCATGGAAAGACCCTGGCATGACGCAATGCTGTCCCGACAAGCGCCTTTTGATCCAGGCGCATCACGACGGTGAGTTGGACGCCGCGGCGTCGGCGGCCCTGATGGCCCATGTCGCGGAATGCCCTGGGTGTGCCGCGTTGCAGGCCGAACTCGCCGTGCTGTCACGGCGGTTGCGCGCGGAGGTCGTGGCCGAACCGGCACCCGAGACGTTGCGCCGCAGGCTGACGGCGGCGGCGGCGGTGGGGCGGCCGGCGAACGACACGCGGCGCTTGGCGCGCCCGATCGCCTCGTTCGGTGTCGGCGCCCTGCTGGCAGCCAGCCTGGTGCTTGTACTGATGCCGGGGCGCGAGGCGCCGATGGATGAGTTGGTCGCGGGCCATGTGCGCGCGTTGCAGCCGGGGCACCTGACGGACGTGCTCTCGACCGACCAGCACACGGTGAAACCGTGGTTCGATGGCAGGCTCGATTTCGCGCCGCCGGTCAAGGATCTGGCCGCGCAAGGCTTCCCGCTGGTGGGCGGGCGGCTCGATTATATCGGCAACCGGGCGGTCGCGGCTTTGGTGTATCGCCGCGACCGGCACCCGATCGACCTGTTCGTCTGGCCAGGCACCGAGCCCGGGCCGGGTGCCCGCGTGCGGCAGGGCTACAATGTGGAGGGCTGGACCGAGGGCGGCATGGTGTTCCGTGCGGTGTCGGACCTCGACGCGGCCGACCTCGCGGCGTTCGGGCGCATGTGGCGGGCGCTCCCCTGAGCGGGCAAGCCTGAACGGGCAAGCCTGAACGGGCAAGCCTGAACAGGCAGTCTTGGAATCGCTCCGTCGATGCAGCAAACTGCGATGAGCAGCGGGCGATCGACCCGCATGGAGAGCCAGATGGAAGATATCGTCATCGTTGCCGCCGCGCGTACGCCGGTGGGCAGCTTCAACGGCGCGTTCGCAAGCGTGCCCGCCCATGTGCTGGGGGCCGCCGCGATCCAGGAGGCGATCTCGCGCGCCAAGATGGAGGCGGGCGACGTCGATGAGGTCATTCTCGGCCAGGTTCTGACGGCGGGCCAAGGTCAGAACCCGGCACGCCAGGCGGCACGGGCGGCGGGCGTGCCGGACAGCAAGACCGCGTTCGGCATCAATCAGGTCTGCGGCTCGGGCCTGCGCGCGGTGGCGCTGGCGGCATTGCAGATCCGGGGCGGCGAGTGCGGTGTGGTGATCGCGGGCGGCCAGGAGAGCATGAGCCAGTCGCAGCACGCGGCCTATCTGCGCCAGGGCACCAAGATGGGCGACCTCGGCCTGATCGACACCATGATAAAGGACGGGCTGTGGGATGCCTTCAATGGCTACCACATGGGCACCACGGCCGAGAACGTGGCCAAGGCATTCCAGATCACCCGCGAACAGCAGGACGCTCTGGCGCTCGGCTCGCAGCAGAAGGCGAGCGCGGCACAGAAGGCCGGCCGCTTCAAGGACGAGATCGTCGCGGTGACCATCAAGGGCCGCAAGGCGGATGTCGTGGTGGCCGACGACGAATATATCCGCCACGATTCCTCGGCCGAAACCATGGCGCGGCTGCGCCCGGCCTTCAGCAAGGATGGCACGGTGACGGCGGGCAACGCCTCGGGCCTGAACGACGGGGCGTGCGCGCTGGTGGTGATGTCGGGGTCGGAGGCGGCGCGCCGGGGGCTCACGCCGCTCGCCCGGATCGCCTCGTTCGCGACCGTGGGCGTCGATCCGGCGGTGATGGGCACGGGGCCGATCCCGTCGAGCCGCAAGGCGCTGGAGCGGGCGGGCTGGAAGCCGGGCGATCTCGACCTGATCGAGGCCAACGAGGCCTTCGCCGCCCAGGCCTGCGCGGTGAACAAGGATATGGGCTGGGACCCTGCGCGGGTGAACGTGAACGGCGGCGCGATCGCCATCGGCCACCCGATCGGCGCCTCGGGCGCCCGCGTGCTCATCACGTTGCTGTTCGAGATGGCCAGGCGCGACGCTCATAAGGGCCTGGCGACGTTGTGCATCGGCGGCGGCATGGGTGTGGCCATGTGCGTCGAGAGGTAGCACCGCGAACCTCGATGGGATTTGCCGCGTGACCGAGGACTCGATCGCCGATCTGCTGCCTGAGGGCGGGGAGTCCGCATTTTTGCGCGGCCTCCTCGCGTCTTCGGACGACTGCGTCAAGGTGCTCGATCTCGACGGCAATCTCGTCTTCATGAGCGCGCGGGGCCAGCGCGTGATGGAAGTCCCGGATTTCGGCGCCATTCGGGGCTGTCCGTGGCCGGGTTTCTGGCACGGTCAAGGCAATACCGACGCCACGGCTGCCATCGCCACCGCTCGCGGTGGCGGCTCCGCGCGATTCCAGGGCTTCGCGACGACGCTGGCGGGCACCCCGAGATGGTGGGACGTTACCGTCACCCCGATTTTGGGCGCGGACGGGCGCCCGGAAAAATTGCTGTCGATCTCGCGCGACATCAGCGCCATCCACCACGCGGACATTTTGCTGCGCGACGCGCAGAGGCTGAACACGCTGATCCTGTCGTCCAGTCGCGACTGCATCGTGGTGCTCGACCTGGAGGGGACCACCTTGTTCGTGAGCCCCGGCGGCATCGAGGCCATGGAAATCTCCGACGTCTCGGCGATCATCGGGCTGTCCTGGCTGCGGGTGTGGAAAGACGCTGACAACCACGCGGCCCGCGCGGCGGTCGCCCAGGCGGGGAGCGGCGGCATCGGGCGCTTTCAGGGTTTTTGCCCGACCCACAAGGGCACGCCGAAATGGTGGGACGTGGTGATTTCCGCGTTGCCAGGGCCCGATGGCGCTCCGGAGCGCCTGGTCGCCATCGGGCGGGATTTCACCGAACAGAAGCACGTGACCGATGCCCTGCACGACGCCGAGGCGCGTCTTCGTCTGGCGCAGGAGATCGCCGGCATCGGCACCTTCGAGACGTTCGTCGAAACCGACGATTTCGTCGCCTCGGATCAGTTTTTCCGAATCTACGGCCTCGTGCCGGCCGGGCGCGCTCCGACCTCGATCATCACCGACCTTGTGCTTCCGGAGGACCGGAACACCTTGTCCACGGCGGCCATCAGGCGCGCCGGTATGACGCTGGCGTCAAGTGACTACCGGATACGGCGTGCGGACACGGGGGAGGTGCGCTGGATCGAGCGGCAGGCGGATTTCGTGGCGGGCGACGAAGGCCATCCGCCTCGCCTGCTCGGCATCGCCCGCGACGTGACGGCGCGCAAGCGGTGGGAACTGCGTCAGGCTGCCCTGCTCGAACTCGGCGACATGCTGCGCGACCGGCGCGAGACCGCCGACATCGTGGCGGGCGCGGCGGAGATCCTCGGTCGCGCCCTGAACGTGGCCCGAGCCGGCTATGGCCGGGTCGATGCGACCGGGCGCACCGTGTTCATCGAGCGGGATTGGTGCGCCTCCGTCGCCAGCGTCGCCGGTCTGCACGATTTCAATGATTACGGCACTTTCCTGCTCGATTTGCTGCGCGGCGACACCTTGAGGATCGGCGACACCCGTCAGGATGCCCGCACGCGGCCAGGCGTCGATCGTCTTCTCGCGTTGCAAATCACCGCCCTGCTGATCGTGCCTCTGATGCGGCAGGGCGTGTTGGTCGCCATCCTGTTCGCCCATGATACCGCCAGCCGAAGATGGACCGACGAAGAGACCGATTTCGCGCTGACCGTGGCGGACCGTGTCTGGGCGGCGATGGCGCAGGCTGACGCCGAGGCCGAACTGCGCCGCATGAACGAGGGGCTGGAGGCGCTGGTAACCGCCCGAACCCGCGAGCGCGATCAAGCCTGGAAAAACGCGCAGGACCTGCAACTGGTGCTGGAATTCTCAGGCGTGATCCGCGCGGTTAACGAGGCTTGGACCGCGATCCTCGGCTGGCGGGCGGAGGAGGTCGTCGGGTGCCAGTTGATCGGCTTCGTGCATCCTGACGATCATGCGCGCACCCGCGATTCCTTGGAGATGGCCGCGTTGGCCGAAATGCCGACGGTCGAGAATCGCTGTCGGCACAAGGACGGGACTTATCGTTGGTTCTCCTGGGTCGCGGCTCCGGCGGAGACCCTCATCTATGCGTCCGGCCGCCATGTGACGGAGGAACGCGCGGCGGCCGAGGCGCTGCACCTGGCGCAGTCACGCATCCGCTCGGTGTTCGAGACCACCTTCCAGTTCCAGGGTTTCCTCGACGCCGACGGCATCATGCTCGATGCGAACCCGGCCTCGCTGGGCGCGATCGGATGTTCGCTCGCCGATGTGGCGGGCAAGCCTTTATGGAACACGCCGTGGTTCACCGCGACGCCGGGCATGGCGCGCAAGGTGAAAGCCGGCATCGCGGCCGCCAGGTCAGGCCAGGTGGTGCGCGAGGAAATCACGATAAATCTGCCCGATGGCCGGCGCTCGTTCGATTTCTCCATGCGCCCGGTGCGAGATCCATCGGGCAAGGTCGTGGCGATCGTGCCGGAAGGGATGGAAACCACCGAGCGGCGGCGCGCGGAGGAGGCGTTGCGGCAATCGCAAAAGATGGAGGCGGTGGGCCAGCTGACCGGCGGTCTGGCGCATGATTTCAACAATCTGCTGACCGGGATGACGGGTAGCCTCGAACTCATGCGGACCCGCATGCAGCAGGGCAGGATCGGCGAAGTCGATCGCTACATCTCCGCCGCTCAAGGTGCCGCTAAGCGGGCGGCGGCGTTGACCCACCGCCTGCTGGCCTTCTCGCGGCGCCAGACGCTCGACCCCCGGCCGACCGACGTAAACCAGTTGGTCGCCGGCATGGAGGAGCTGATCCGCCGCACCATGGGGCCGGCCATCACGACCGAGGTGGTCACCGCCGTCGGGTTGTGGACCACGTTGGTCGATCCTGGGCAGCTCGAGAACGCGCTGTTGAACCTGTGCATCAATGCCCGCGACGCGATGCAGGTGGGCGGCCGGCTCACCATCGAGACCACCAACAGGTGGCTGGACGAGGAAGCAGCCCTGGAGCGGGAACTGCCAGCGGGACAGTACCTCTCGCTCTGCGTGACCGATACCGGCACCGGCATGACCTCGGAGGTCGTCAAACGCGCCTTCGACCCGTTCTTCACCACCAAACCCTTGGGCGACGGCACCGGGCTCGGGCTGTCGATGGTGTATGGCTTCGCGCGCCAGTCCGGCGGCCAGGCGCGTATCTATTCCGAACTCGGTCTCGGCACGACGATGTGCCTCTATTTGCCCCGATCCCTCGCCGGGCCAGCCGTGGCGGAGGCATCCTCCCAGCAGGCGGAGGTGCCGCCCGCCGAGCAGGGCGAGACGGTGCTGGTGGTCGATGACGAGGCGACGATACGGATGCTGGTGGCTGAGGTGCTGATCGACCTCGGCTATACCGTCATCGAGGCGTCCGACGGCGCTGGCGCGATCCGCGTGCTGGAATCCGACGCCCGGCTCGACCTGCTGGTCACCGATGTGGGCCTCTCCGGCGGCATCAACGGCCGGCAGGTGGCAGATGCGGCGCGGGCCTTGCGCCCGGCCCTGAAGGTGCTGTTCATCACCGGCTACGCGGAGAATGCCGTGCTGGGCAACGGCACGCTGGAGCCGGGGATGGAGGTGCTGACCAAGCCCTTCGGCCTCAAGACGTTCGCCAACCGGGTGCAGGACATGATCGCGCGAAGCTGATGCGTCAGCTTCCGCACCGCGTGGCCGCGAAGTAGGGTTCCGGATCGACCAGAATGCCGCCGAGGCGCAGTTCGAAATGGACATGGGTGCCGTAGGTGATGCCGGTGCGGCCGACGCGTCCAAGCGGCGCGCCGGGGCCGACCGCACGGGCGCCGCTGGCCAGCGCCGGCGTGACGGTGCCGAGATGGGCATAGCGGGCGAGCATGTCGCCGCCTTCCGCGCGACGGGTCAGCACGTCCACCTCCAGTCCCTCCGCGCCGAGCCGGCGGATGGAAATAACCTCGCCCGGCGCCACGCTGCGCACATACGCGCCGACGGGGGCCGGGAAGTCGATCCCGTTGTGGAACAGCGCCGCGCGCGGACCGACGGCGCGGCGGGGGCCGAACGGGCTGGAAATGCAGGCAGGGGTGACGGGCGAGGGCAGCTTCGTTTCGGCCGTGGCTTGCGCGGCGGCGCCAAGCAGGGGCGCGACAATGAGGAAGCGGCGAATTTTCATGCGGCACCATAACGCGCCGCCCCGCCAGTCAAACCGCCCCGCCAGTCAAACCGCCCGGCCGGTCAAGCCGTCACGCGCGCAGCAGGCCCGGCATCGCCGAGGCGGCCTGGCTGGCGGGGAACACGCGGTCCAAGGCTGTGGCATCCAGGCGCAGGTGCTGGGCGAGAATGCCCTTCGCGACCGAGCGAAGGTCCGTCGTGGGTTGCAGGTCGCGGTTCTCGAACAGGCGGTTTTGCGCGAGGCCGGGCCAATCCGCGCGAACCTTGCCGCCCGCCACGCCGCCGCCGAGCACGAAGGCGACGGTGCCGGTGCCGTGATCGGTGCCCTTGGTGCCGTTGGAGCGCACGGTGCGGCCGAACTCGGTCATGACCAGCACCACGGTCTTGCTCCAGGCATCGCCCAGGCCGGCCTTGAGACCCATCAGGCCGGTATCGAGCTGCTGCAAGGGGCCGTTCAGCCGGGCCGCTTGCGCCGCGTGCGTGTCCCATCCGCCGATTTCAAGTGCCGCGATGCGCGGGCCGTCCGGGGCCGCGAGCAGGCGGCCGGCGGCGGTGGCGAGCGAGGCAAAGGCGTTTTTGTTGACCACCTTGTCGCCCGACGGGGTGGCGTTCGCGAGCACGGCGGTGGAGAAGCCGCGCTCGCGCAGGCCTTCGGCGATCGCCCGTCCGAGGATCGGATCAGTACTGGCGAGGGCATTGATGCGGGCGTACAAATCGGGCTCCGGCCGGCCGAAATTCTGCGGCAGCCAGCTGCCGACCGAGGCCGGCCCACGCAGCAGCAGCGGCAGCGAGGTGCCGACCGAGAGGGCGAGGTCGGCCTTGGCGGTTCCGGCGGGCAGCACGCCGGCGACCCGGTTCAGCCATCCGCTGGTCATGCGATGGTCCGAGCCGTATTCCATGTAGTCCTGCGCCTCGAAATGGCTGCGGCTGCGATACGGGCCGGCGACGGCATGGACCGGCAGCAACTCATTGGCGGCGTACAGGCCATGCATCCCGGACAAGGCCGGATGCAGTCCGAAGAAGCCGCCGAGATCGAGCAGGCCGCCGGGCGCGCCCGGCTGGGGCAGCACGATGTCGGACCGCCACGTGGCGAGATCGCGATCGCCATAGGGCGTCACGGCGGCCAAGCCGTCGAGGGCTCCGCGCAGGATCACCACCACGAAGCGCCGGTCGGTAGCGGCCGACGCAAGCGCAACCGAAATGCCTCCGAGACTGAACGCGGCGGTGAGGCCGAGCAGTGCCGAACGCCGCGTCACGACCGGATAGGTACGAGACATGACTATCTCCGCTGGAATTCGGGGGACGTCAGCAGCAGCGTCAACGCATCGCGCCGCGACCCGGCGTGCTGCATTTGCTGGAGCGTCGCGGGGCGCAACAACGGGCCGAGTGCCGCGCTGGCGACCTGTTCGGGATCGACCGACGCGGCATGGCCCGCGATGCCATAGGCCCAGTCCACCCGGCGCAGCATCGCCTCCGGCCCGGCCCAATCGGCCGCCCGATCGGGCCATCCATTGGGCTCCGGCGCGTTGAACAGCGGCTGGCCGAGGGCCGCGAACATGCCGTCCAGGCTCGGCCGCTGCTCCGCCGGCAGATCGAGCGCGCGCATAATGGCGAAGATGAACTCGGCGGGCGTGCGCAGTTTGGTCAGCGGCTGCCAGGCTTCGGGCAGGCGGATCAGTTCCAGCGAGGCGGCCTTGAGGTCGCCATGGGTGTTGCGCAGCACCGCCTCGATCCGCGCGACCGAAGCGGGCGGCGGGTCGTCGGCGACGAAATGGCGCACCAGCTTGGTGGCGAGATGGCGGTGCGTGGCCGCATGGTCGCCGAGCCAGGTGAGTGCCGCAATGCCGCCCTCGCCGCCATGCGGAAAGGTCTGGCCCATGACGTATTTTGGCCCAGGCTCGTGCGCGTTCAGCCGAAACAGGTATTGCGGGGGATTGTACTCGATCGCGAACGACCAGCCGGTGAGCACCTTGGCGAACTCGGTCACATCCTGCTGGGTGTAGCCGGCGGCGGGACTGACCGTGTGAAGTTCGAGGCATTCGCGGGCCAGATTCTCGTTCAGGCCGCGATGGGTCTTCAGGCCTGCCGGGCTGGTGGGACCGAAGGACGCGGCGTTGTCCAGATAGACGAGCATGGCCGGATGGCGCATGACCGCGAACAGCATGTCGACGAAGCGGCCGTTCACATGCGGGCGGATCGCTTCACGCACGAACGGCATCAGCACGGCGGCCACCTCCGGGCGTCGCAGGCTGACGGTGAAATGGTTGGCCCAGAACCACACCAGGCGCTCGCGGAACGGGGCGTCGGTGGTCAGCATGTAGTCGGCCAGCCTGCCGAAATCGGGCCTGACCAAGTCCCGGACGCGGGTGGGGGCCGGGAGATCCACCTCATTTTTGCGGGCCTGGCGGTCCCGGCGATCCTCACGGAACGCCACCAGACCGTCGGCGGCGCTGTGGCCACCCATAGCCAATGCCGGGTCCGGCCCGTCCAGTTGGCGGGCAAGCCAGGCCGCCGGGTCGGCGGGGAGATCCTGGCTGCCGCGACGGCCGAGGCCGAAGCGAACGAGGGCTTGAGCGGTGCGCATGTCCATGAGCGTCATCATAGCGTCAACCACGTATCTGTGTGTGACGAAGGGTGAGCCACCCCTGTCGCGACGGGCGGCACGCCAAGCTTGCAAAAATCGCCCGGCGGGAGCACATCACGCCTTATTCGGCGCCGCCGGACGGGGGTGCTCGTCGCGGCGCTCGCGGGCGCGCGGGGCAGACGGCTCCGCTGCGTCCGTTCTCGTTTGCCCAAAGGTTGGGTGCCCCGAGCGGGCGCATTGGAGGCTACCGTGGCTGCATCGACATCGTTGGACAAGCTCCGCAACATCGGCATCACCGCGCATATCGACGCGGGCAAAACCACCACGACGGAGCGCATTCTGTATTACACAGGCGTGTCGCACCGCATCGGCGAGGTGCACGATGGCAACACCACGACCGACTACATGGAGCAGGAGCGCGAGCGCGGCATCACGATCACGTCGGCTGCGGTCACATGCGAGTGGAAAGACCACCGCATCAACATCATCGACACGCCCGGCCACATCGACTTCAATATCGAAGTGAACCGCAGCCTGCGCGTGCTCGATGGCGCCGTGTTCATCATCGAGGGGGTGGCCGGCGTGCAGCCCCAGTCCGAGACCAATTGGCGCCTGGCCGACCGCTACAATGTGCCGCGCATCATCTTCATCAACAAGCTCGACCGCACCGGGGCCGATTTCTACCGCGCGTTCGACACGCTGAAGGAGAAGCTCGACATCATCGCGCTGCCGCTGCAGCTGCCGATCGGGATCGAGGACCAGTTCATCGGCGTGGTCGATCTGGTCGAGATGAAGGCGATCATCTGGGAAGGCGGCGAATTGGGCGCCAAGTTCCACGACGAGGAAATCCCGGCCGACCTGAGGGAAAAGGCCGCCGAATACCGCAAGCTCCTGCTCGACACTGCTTTGTCGGTGGATGACGCCGGCATGGAGGAGTATTTCGACAAGGGCGACGTGTCCGTTGCCACGCTGAAGCGCGCCATCAAGACCGGCACCATCAAGGGCGATTTCCGCCCCGTTCTGTGCGGCACGGCGTTCAAGAACAAGGGCGTGCAGCCGCTGCTCGACGCGGTGCTCGACTTCCTGCCGTCGCCGATCGACGTGCCCGGCATCTCGATCGCGGCCGAGGAGGGCGAGGAGGACGGCGAGCACAGCAACCGCCGCCGGATCAAGGCCGATCCGAACGCGCCGTTCGCCGGCCTTGCGTTCAAGATCATCAACGACAAATACGGCGCGTTGACCTTCGTGCGTGTGTATGCCGGCACGCTGCGCAGCGGCGATACGGTGATGAACACCACCAAGGACGAGAAGGAGCGCGTCGGCCGGATGTTCCAGATGCACGCCGACAAGCGTGCGGAAATCAAGGAAGTCCATGCCGGCGACATCGCGGCCTTCGTCGGGCTGAAGGACACCGGCACCGGCGACACGCTGGCTTCCGAGAAAGATCCGGTGGTGCTGGAGCGCATGGCGTTCCCGGTGCCGGTGATCGACGTGTCGGTGGAGCCGAAAACCAAGGATGCGGTTGAGAAAATGACCCTCGGCCTGCAGAAGCTGGCCGGCGAAGACCCCAGCCTGCGCCTCAAGACCGACCAGGAGACCGGCCAGACCATCCTGTCCGGCATGGGCGAGCTTCACCTGGAGATCATCATCGACCGCCTGCGCCGTGAATACGGCGTGGAGGCCAATGTCGGCGCGCCGCAGGTGGCCTATCGCGAGACCATCAGCAAGGCGCACACCGAGATCTACACCCACAAGAAGCAGACCGGCGGCTCAGGCCAGTACGCCGAGGTGAAGATCATCTTCGCGCCGCAGGAGCGCAACGCGGGCGTGCTGTTCGAGAACAAGGTGGTCGGCGGTTCGGTGCCGAAGGAATACATCCCAGCCGTCGAGAAGGGCATCCGGGTGCAGGCCGATACCGGCGTGCTGGCCGGGTTCCAGACCGTGGACTTCAAGTACACGCTGGTGGACGGCAAGTACCATGACGTGGACTCGAGCGCGCTGGCGTTCGAGATCGCGGCCAAGGCCTGCTTCCGCGAGGGCATGAAGAAGGCCGGCCCGATCATCCTCGAGCCGATCATGGACGTGGAAGTGACCACCCCGAACGACCATGTCGGCGACTGCGTGGGAGACCTCAACCGCCGCCGCGGCCAGATCCAGAGCCAGGACAGCTCGGGCTCCACCGTGATGGTGCGCGCGCACGTGCCGCTGAAGGAGATGTTCGGCTACATCAGCGATCTGCGCAGCATGACCAAGGGCCGTGCCAGCTTCACGATGCAGTTCCACCACTACGACCCCGTGCCGCGCAACATCGCGGACGAGATCATGGCGAAGTCGGCCTAACCGCCCCCGCGCCAAGGACGTGCCGATCAACGGCGCCGGCGGGAGACCGCCGGCGCCGTTGCCACGTCACCGGTCCGCCGCTTGACCGTTTCTCCCGCGGCTTCCACAACCGGGGGGCTGGCAAGATGTGGGAGAAACTCATGCTGATCATGCGGCGTCGTGCCTTGGTTTTGGCCGGCGGCGCGGCCTTGCTAGCGGGCAGGGCATCCGCCCAGGCGGCTCGGGCCAGCGCCGTGTTGGCGGACCCCGTGTACCCGTTCGTGCTCCCGCCGCTGCCCTATGCGGCCGGTGCCAACGAGGCCGCCATCGATGTGGCGACGATGGAGCTGCATCACGACAAGCATCATGCCGCCTATGTCGCGAACCTGAACGCGGCGGTGAAGGATGTGCCCCAGGTGGCGGCGATGCCGCTCTCGGCCATGCTGGCGAAGCTGCCGGAACTGCCCGAGGCGATCCGCAACGCGGTGCGGAACAACGGCGGCAGCCACGCGAACCACAGCATGTTCTGGCCTGTGATGGGCGGGTCGGGCGGGGAGCCGGGGGGCGAGCTGGGGACCGCGATCGCGCGCGACTTCGGCTCGTTCGCGCAGTTGAAGGACGGCTTCAACCGCGCCGGAGTGGGACAATTCGGCTCGGGTTGGGTGATGGTGCTGGCGGACGCGACCGGCAAGTTGTCGCTGGTGGCGCGGCCAAACCAGGATTCGCCTCTGATGGACGCCAAGCGCGCCCTGTTCGGCAACGACGTGTGGGAGCACGCCTACTATCTCCGCTACCAGAACCGCCGCGCCGACTACCTCGCCGCGTGGTGGAACGTGGTGAACTGGCCCGCGATCACCGAGCGTTACCAGGCCGCCCTGGGCGGCAAACTGGCCATCTGACGGGCCGGTTGGTAGATAACTGAATCAGTTGGAATTGCGTACGAACTCCTCCACGTCATGGTCCGCGAAGGCGGACCATCCACGACGTGCAATGCGGGTCTCGGAAAGTCGTGGATGGTCGGCCTCCGCCGAACAGGACGGGATGATACGACTGTACGAATCCTGAAGCGAGTAATTGTCATCAAACCCTAACGGGCCGGCAGGCCAGATCCATGCGGAAAGTCTGGCCGATGAACACCCCTTCCGCTCCCGCGAGACCGCCGATGGCCTCGACGGCTGGGTCCGCTCAGCCGGCATCCGCCAGATCGAGCCGACGCTCTATTCGGTCCAGTCGGGTTTCCACCAGGTCCAGGCGGCCCACCACCGCCGCGTAATGCCCCTGCTCGTCACCACGGAACTGACCGACCTGACGTTCCACCGACGTCAGGCGCGGCTTGATGTCGGCTAACTCCGCCAGCGCGCGGTCAAGCTTCTCATCCATGCGACGCGGCATCCGAAGCACCAGGCCGTCAGGCTCGTCCTGCATGTCGCCTCCATGGAACCGCACGGCCACAATGCTCCGCTGCGGTATCTTCTGGCTAGGGTTGCGAAGGGCAAGTCGGACCCGCCAACTTTTCGCGCGTAAGGCAACCGTGGTATTCCGTCGGACAGGAGATTCCAATGTCTGACCCGGCGCCACCTCACCGCTCCCGCGAGACCGTCGATGGCCTCGATCGCGCCGCCCATCGCGCCTTCCTGCGCGCCACGGGCCTGTCGGACGCCCAGATCGCCCAGCCCTTCATCGGCGTGGTGACCACGCAGGCCGAGACCATGCCCTGCACCATGGGCCTGGGCGCGCAGGCGCAGCACGCCAAGCGCGGCATTTCGGTCGCGGGCGGGACGCCGTTCGAGTTCACCACCATCGCCGTCTCGGACGGCCTCAGCATGAACCACGCAGGGATGCGGTTCAGCCTGGTCAGCCGCGAGATCATCGCCGACAGCGTCGAGGCGGTGGCGTCGGGGCACCTTTATGACGGGCTGGTCGCGTTCGGCGGCTGCGACAAGACGCTGCCGGGCATGATGATGGCGCTGGTGCGCTGCAACCTGCCCAGCGTGTTCCTGTACGGCGGCAGCACGTTGCCCGGATGGCTCGATGGGCGGGATGTCAGCGCGCTCGACGTCTACGAGGGCGTCGGCGGCGTGATGGCCGGCACCATGTCCGAGGCCGATCTGGCGCGGCTGGAGCTTGCCTGTCTGCCGACCATCGGCGCCTGCCCCGGCCAGTTCACCGCCAACACCATGGCGATGGTGGGCGAGGCGCTGGGATTGTCACCGGCGGGATCGGGCATGGTGCCGGCGGTTTACGCCGCACGCGGGCCGATCGCGGAGCGGGCGGGGCGGCTGGTGCTGGAGATTCTGCGGCGTGGCGGGCCGCTGCCGCGCGACCTCGTGACGCGCGCGAGCCTCGCCAATGCCTGCGCGCTGGTGGCCGCCACCGGCGGCTCGACCAACGCCGCGCTCCACATTCCGGCGATCGCGCACGAGGCGGGCGTGCGCTTCACCCTGGCCGATGTGGCGGAGGTGTTTCACCGCACGCCGGTCATCGCGAGCCTGCGGCCGGGCGGGCGCTTCCATGCGAAGGACCTGCACGATATCGGCGGCTGCCCGGTCATCATGAAGGAACTGATTCTGGGCGGCTTCATGGACGGGTCGTGCCCGACGGTGACCGGACGCACGCTCGGCGAGGAGGTCGCGGACGCGCCGTCGCCGGACGGCCAGATCGTGGTCCGGATCGAGGACGCGTTGAGCCCGACCGGCGGCGTGGTCGTGCTGCGCGGCAATCTGTGCCCCGATGGCGCGCTGCTGAAGGTGGCGGGGCTCAAGCGGCTCGTGTTCGAGGGACCGGCGCGGGTGTTCGATGGCGAGGAGGCCTGCGCGGAAATCGTCCGCCGCCGCGCCTATCGGGAGGGCGAGGTACTCGTCATCCGCAACGAGGGACCGCGCGGCGGGCCAGGGATGCGGGAGATGCTGGGCGTGACGGCGCTGATCTACGGGCAAGGCATGGGCGAGAAGGTCGCCCTGCTGACCGATGGCCGGTTCTCGGGGGCCACGCGGGGCATGTGCATCGGCTATGCCGGGCCGGAGGCCGCTCTCGGCGGGCCGCTGGCGTTGGTGCGCGACGGCGACATGATCCGCATCGACGCGGCGGCCGAAACCATCACGCTGGCGGTTGACGAGGCCGAACTGGCCGCTCGGCGGGCCTCTTGGATGCCGTTCACGCGCGGCCGGTTGGGCGGTGTATTGGAGAAATACGCGGCGCAGGTCGGCCCCGCCTATCTCGGCGCCGTCACGCATAGCGGCGTTTAAGCATTCTTCACTTGTCCGGAGCACGGACAAAGGCGAAATATCCTCAGCGGAAATCAGGAGACACGCCATGACCGAGGCCTGCATCGTCGGCTGGGCGCATAGCCCGTTCGGCAAACTGGAAGACCCCGACGTCGAGAGCCTGATGGGCCGCGTGACCGGGGCCGCGATCGAGGATGCCGGGATTGAGGCGCGTGATATCGACGGGGTGTTCGTCGGCGTGTTCAACGCGGGCTTCTCCAAGCAGGATTTCCCGTCGTCGCTGGTGTTCCAGAGCCAGCCGGAGCTGCGGTTCAAGCCTGCCACGCGCTACGAAAATGCCTGCGCCACCGGCTCCGCCGCGATCCATGGCGCGCGCGACTGGCTCGCCGCCGGACGCGGGCGGTTCGCGCTGGTGGTGGGTGCCGAGAAGATGACGGCCAAGCCGACGGCGGAGGTCGGCGACATTCTGCTCAACGCCAGCTACCGGCGCGAGGAAGGCGATATCGCGGGTGGCTTCGCCGGCGTGTTCGGCCGGATCGCGGAAAACTATTTCCAGCGCTTCGGCGACCAGTCGGACGCGCTGGCGGCGATCGCTGCGAAAAACCACCGCAACGGCGTCGACAACCCCTATGCGCAGATGCGCAAGGATCTCGGTTTCGATTTTTGCCGCCAGTTGAGCGACAAGAACCCCTATGTGGCCGCGCCGCTGAAACGGACGGATTGCTCGCTGGTGTCCGACGGGGCGGCCGCCCTCGTGATGTGCGACGAGGAGACCGCGCGCACCATGGGCAAGGCCGTGCGGTTCCGGGCCGCTGTCCAGGTCAACGACTTTCTGCCGCTGTCGCGCCGCGACCCGACCCGTTTCGAGGGAGCGGCGCGGGCGTGGAACCAGGCGCTGTCGGAGGCCGGGCTGAAGCTCCAGGACCTTTCATTCGTCGAGGTACATGACTGTTTCACCATCGCCGAATTGCTGGCGTACGAGGCGATGGGCCTGACCCCCGCGGGGCAGGGGAGCCGCGCCATCCTGGAGGGCTGGACCTCGAAGGGCGGGTTTCTGCCGGTGAACCGTTCTGGCGGGCTCAAGGCCAAGGGCCACCCGATCGGCGCCACCGGCGTCTCGATGCACGTGATCGCCGCGATGCAGCTGACCGGGCAGGCGGGCGACATGCAGTTGCCGCGCGCGGACCGGGCCGGCGTGTTCAACATGGGCGGGGCGGCGGTGGCGAACTACGTGTCGATTCTGGAGCCGTTGGCGTGAGCGAGGCGCTACCTGTCGATTAGGCCGATCGCCGCCAGGCCGCTGTTCCACGCGCCGCCCGCCGTGCCGGCGAGGCCGTCGGTGCAGGCGGCTTCGCCTGCGAAGACGATACGGCCGAGCGGTTTGGCCAGCGTGGCGCGCGCGTCCGCATGGCCGGGGCTTGCATACGCGTAGGCGCCGAGGAAAAGCGGGTTCGTCCCCCAATCGGTAACAGCGGCGGTGGAAAGGCTGCGTTCGGCTTCGGCGCCGACCAGGAGACGGAGTTGTTCGCGCGCGAAAGCTCCGGCCGCGCCTGGATCGTGGGCGAACGACCAGGCGGTGTGGCCGCCGAGGAAGCCCACGATGTGGTCGCGGGCCATTGGCCAGGCGATGAACGAGGCGTTGGCGGCGAAGGGCTGCTCCACGCGGCGGGACAGGCTGCAATAATCGGGCAGGCCGAAGCGGTCGGCCGTGGTCGCGCGCAAGGCGATTTTTGTCAGCAGGCCCATGGGCAGGTTGGCGATGGCGTCGCGTGTATGGGCGGGCAAAGGCGGATCGAAGGCGATGGCCCCGCTGGCCAGCACGCCGGTCGATACGGTGACGATGCAGGCGCGCGCGGCGACAGTGCCGGACGGCGTCGCGACCGCGACGCCGCCGCCGGGGCGGTCCCAGGCAATCCGGGTGACCGGCGTGTTCAGGCGGATGTCGCGCGGGCCGAGATGGCGTTCGACGAAGTTGCCCAGGCCGCTCTCGAACTCCAGATTGCCGTCCTCGAGCTGGTTGCAATGGAGGTCGCGCACGCTGAGCAAACGCGGGTCCGCGGCGGCGATCTGGGCGGCTTCCCAGCTCTCGACGGTGGCGGTCCAGGGATCGCCGCGCAGGGGGGCGAGCGCGTCGGCGACGCTGGTGTCGGACGGGGCGGCGGCGGTGAGACGCTCAAAGCGCTCCCAGCTTGCATCGTAGGCGGCGCGCTCGGCGGCGGTGACGAGACGGTCGCCGATATAAACTCGGCGGGCGCGGTACTGGTCGGAATCGGTGAGCGGCTCGCCGGCGGCGCGGGCGATCGGCACCAGCGGATTGCGCGCGGCCGCGTGCAGCCAGGCGGCGCCGCGGTCGAACGCGGCGTCGCCGAGCATGGTGGTGTGGGCGCGGCCGCCGATGCGGGGGCCGGCTTCGAGGACCAGGGCGTGCAGGCCCGCGTCACGCGCGGCGGCGGCCGCACCGAGGCCGGCGCATCCCGCGCCGACGATCACGAGGTCGATTGTCATGCGGACACCGGCTTGCGGAAGAACACGCGCGAAAAGCCGTCCTGCCCGGCGCGCCCGGTCTCCTGCCAGCCGGATTTGGTGTAATGCGCGACGTTCTCGTGCATCGCGGCGTTGGTGTACAGGCGCAATTCGGCGAAACCCAATTTGCGCGCATGGGCTTCGGCGAAGGCGAGCAAGGCACGACCATGGCCTTGCCCCGCGCGCCGCGGATCGACGGCGATGTTGTCGAGCAGCAGATGGTCCTTCTTCGGCAGCAGCACGACGAGCCCGATCACCTGGCCATCGTGTTCGGCCACCCAGGCGGTGCCGGCTTCGACACGCGCGGCGTGGTCGTCGCCCATCGGCGCAGGCTCGCGGCCGATGCGCGCGATGTATTTGGTGTACGCGCACGCCACGACACGGGCGATGTCGGGAACATCGGCATGAACGGCCAGCCGGATCAACACCTCAGCCGTGCGCCAGCGGCAGCGCGATGCCCACGCGGTCGCCGCGTTGCGTGAGCAATGGCGGGATGGAGGGGTGCAGCGTGACGCCCTCGGCGATTTGGCGGGCACGCAGAGCCAGCGCGCGGGCGCCCGGCAGGCGCGGCGGGGCGCCACCCCCGATGGGCGGGTTTTCGTGGACCGCCTGCTCGATCCAGCCGGTCTCGCGCGTGAAGGCGTCGAGGCCCGCGAAACGGGCCGGGTCGAGCGCGATCACGGTGACCGAGGCGCCCCATTCCTTCGGCGCGTCGGCCCGGCCGTGCCCGGCCAGTGCGGACGTGAGCGCCTCGACCATGAGCGCCAGCGCATAGCCCTTGTGGCCGGAATCGGCGCCGCCCAGCGGCAGGAGGCTTCCCGGCGGTTCGGTGAAGAGCGCATTCGGGTCGTCGGTCGGCGCGCCGGAGGCGTCGAGCAGCGCCTTTTGGTCGAAGCGCGCCCCCTCGGCGCGCTTGCGGGCGGTCATGCCGTTGGTGGTGATCGACATGGACACGTCCAGGATCGCGCCGCCGTCCGGCGTCGGCCACCCTGCCGCAAGCGGGTTGGGGGTGAACAGGCGCCGCGTGCCGCCGAACGGGGCCACGCTGGCAACCGATGGGTCCGAGCAGGTGAGGATAAGCATCTGCCCGCCTGCCACGATGGCAGGCAGGTAGGCCGCGAGGCAGCCGATATGGGCGCTGCGGGCGATGGTGATGCAGTAGATGCCGGTCTCGCGCGCCCGATCCGCCGCGAGGCGCGTTGCGCGCAACGTGAGCCAGGGACCGGCGATGCGCTTGCCGTCCCAGGTCTGGGCCGCCGGAGCCTCGGCCACGATGGCGGGCTCCCCGGTGCCGCGCATGTCCCCCGCCTCGATCGCGTCGAGATATTGCGGCAGCAAAGCCAAGCCGTGGGTGGTGTGGCCGAGCAGGTCGCCTTCCACCAGGATCTGGGCGCAGGCATGGGCCTTGTCGTCCTCCATCCCGGCACGGCGGAACAGGGCGGCGGCGAAGTCGGTGAGCGCGGTCGCGTCATACGGCATGTGGCGGCTTTCCTCGGCGCGGGTCATGCGCCACGATCGGCGCAACAATAGCGGAGGACGCGCCCATGTGGGAGCAGAGCAGGCGGTATCCCGACCCGAGCGTCGAGAGCCTCGACCGAAGTTTCGACAAGTACCGTCTCGCGCTGGCTTCGGTGGAGCGGCTGGCCGATGGTTGCCGCTGGTCCGAGGGGCCGGTGTATTTCGGCGACGCGCGGTGCGTCCTGTGGAGCGACATCCCGAACAACCGGATTTTGCGCTGGGACGAGGAGACCGGCGGGGTCTCGGTGTTCCGCCGCCCGTCCAACAACGCCAACGGCAACACGCGCGACCGGCAGGGGCGGCTGGTGACGTGCGAGCACGATGCCAGGCGGGTGACACGAACCGAGTATGACGGCGCGATCACCGTGCTGTGCGACCAGGTGGACGGCAAGCGGCTGAACTCGCCGAACGATCTGGTGGTGAAGTCCGATGGCAGCGTGTGGTTCACCGACCCGATGTTCGGGATATTGGGCTACTACGAGGGGCATCTGGACACGTCCGAGCGCGCGCCGGCGGTGTATCGCTGGGATCCATCCACGGGCGAGACAAGCGTGGTGGCCGATGATATTCCGGGGCCGAACGGGCTGGCGTTCTCGCCCGACGAGCGCCTGCTCTACGTGGTGGCGTCACGCGCCGAGCCGCGCGAAATCGTGGTGTACGACGTGATCGACGGCACTCGGTTGGCGGGCGGGCGCCCTTTCATCGACGCGGGCGAGCATGGCACGCCGGACGGGTTTCGCGTCGATATCGACGGCAATTTATGGTGCGGCTGGGGAATGGGCCGCGCGGAGCTTGACGGGGTACGGGTGTTCAACGCGGCGGGCGCCCCGATCGGGCAGATCAGGCTGCCGGAGCGCGCGGCCAATCTGTGTTTCGGAGGCCGCTGGCGCAACCGCCTGTTCATGGCCGCGAGCCATGGGCTGTACTCGTTGTACGTGAACACGCAGGGCGTGGCGGGGGGATGAGGGCCGCTAAGCCAGGCCCTCGGCCACCGCTGCCATGAGGCCGGCATGCAGGTGCGGGTTGGCCGCGACCACGTCGCCGGTCTCGCGCGGGTCGCCGTTGCGGGGGTCGGTGGCGTAGCCGCCGGCCTCGCGCACGATCAGCAGACCGGCCGAGATGTCCCACGGCTTGAGGCCCAATTCCCAGAAGCCGTCGTACCGCCCGGCCGCCACCCAGGCGAGGTCGAGCGC
>JANXTF010000121.1 GCA_025352565.1 Rhodospirillales bacterium
CGAGACCGCCTTCGCAAACGGAAAGTCGTACGCCGACTGCTTCGCCAACGGCGGCTTGAGCGTCCGCCAGAACTTTCCGTATTTCGACACGAAGGCGGGCGAGGTCGTTACGCTGGATTTGGCCGTCAACCGCTGCCGTCAGACCAACGGTGAGAAGCCGCTGGCGTATCAGACGGGGCTGATGGCGTCGATCACCGCGTACATGGCGGAGACGTCGCGGGACAAGCCGTTCGACATCAAAATCCCGGACGATCCGCGCGCGCTCGCGGCGTACGAGAGCGGCAAGAAGTATTTCTACACCCGCCGCGGCCAGCTGAACTTCTCATGCGCCAGCTGCCACGTTGGGTCCGCTGGTCAGCGTCTCCGGGGCGATATCCTCGCGCCCGCGATTGGAATTCTGGCGGCGTTCCCGATCTACAGGTCGGACTGGGGCAGCATGGGCACGATCGACCGCCGGTTCACGAGTTGTAGCTCCCAGATGCGCTCGGAGCCGCTGCCGCCGCAGGACATATCCTACCGCAACCTCGAATACTTCCTGTCCTATATGAGCAACGGCATTCCCATCTCCGGTCCGGGGACGCGGCCATGAAGAAATTCGCCGTCGTCGTCCTGCTCGCCGCCATCCCGTTCGACGTGCGCGCCGCGGGCCGGGCCGATGCCATGGCGGCCGTCGCGGGCGCCGTCCAGGCCGAGAATGCGGCTGCAAAGCTCGGCAACAGGTGGGTCCCCGCAGAGGCTTCGTTGAAGGCGGCACAGGCCGCCTTGGCCGCCGGAACCTGGAATACGGCCGTGGCGGAGGCCTCCAAGGCCCGCTCGCTTGCCGAACGTGCGGTCGAGCAGTCGCACGAGCAGGAAAAAGTCTGGCGCGAAGCGGTCATCCGCTAACGCCGCCCCAGCCTCCGAGGACCAAACAATGCAGCCCAACCGGCGCGACCTTATGAGACTGCTCGGCGCGAGCGCCGCGGCCGGGATACTGCCGCGTCCGTCCCAGGCACAGGCCCGCGCCGACATCTATGATATCGGTCGCAGCGGCAACGTCCGCCTGCTGCACCTGACGGACACGCATGGCCAGACGATGCCCGTGCATTTCCGCGAGCCGAGCGTGAACATCGGCATAGGTGAGGCTGCCGGACGGCCGCCTCACCTCGTCGGCCGCGCATTCCTCGAACATTTCGGCATCGCGCCCGGCACCGCCCAGGCGCACGCGACGACCTTCTTGGACTTCGAGGAGGCGGCCCACAAATACGGCAAGATGGGCGGCTATGCCCATCTCGCGACCCTCGTGGCCAGGCTGCGGGCGGACGCGGGGCCGGGAAACACACTCCTGCTCGAAGGCGGCGACGCCTGGCAGGGCTCCTGGACGGCGCACAGCACCCAGGGTCTGGGCATGGTTGGCCTGGCGTACCAACTCGGCGTCGACGCGATGACGTCGCATTTCGAGATGACCTACGGCGAGGAGAAGCTCCGGAGCAACCTCAAGGAGTTCAAGGGCACGTTCATCGCGCAGAACGTGTTTCTGACCGACGAGGCGGCGTTCAATGGCGCGGAGGCGTTCGACTCCGACAGCGGCCGGGTCTTCAGGCCATACATCATCCGTGAGGCAGGCGGCCGCCGCATCGCAGTCATCGGCCAGTGCTTCCCCTATCAGCCGATCGCCCATCCCCGTCGCTTTGTCGCAGACTGGACGTTCGGTATCCGCGAGTCGGAACTCCAGAAAGTCGTCGATACCGTCCGGGGGACCGAGCGTGCCGACGCCGTGGTCCTGCTGTCGCATAACGGCATGGACGTCGATCTCAAGCTCGCGAGCCGTATCCGCGGCATCGACCTCGTTCTCGGCGGGCATACGCATGATGCGCTCCCGCAGCCGATGCTGGTCGCCAATCCGGGCGGCAAGACGTTGGTGAGCAACGGTGGCTCGAACGGCAAATTCCTGGGTGTCATCGATCTCGACGTCGGTCAGGGCCGCGTCAACGGCGTGCAGTACAACCTGGTGCCGATTTTCTCCAACCTGCTGCCGGCCGACCCTGCGATGGCGGCAAGCGTCGATGCCCTGCGCAAGCCTGACGCGACGATGCTCGGCGAGAAGCTTGCCTCCGCCGGTGCGCTTCTGTACCGCCGCGGCAATGTCGCTGGCACGATGGACCAGGTGGTCTGCGACGCGCTCCTGCACGAGATGGACGTGCCGATCGCGCTGACTCCGGGCTTCCGGTGGGGACCGAGCGTCCTGCCGGGCGACGCGGTCACCATGGAAATGGTCTATGCCCACACCGCGATCACCTATCCGGACGTCTACGTCCAGGAGATGACCGGCGACGCGATCAAGACGGTGCTGGAAGACGTCTGCGACAACCTGTTCAACCCCGATCCCTACGTGCAGCAGGGCGGCGACATGGTCCGCCTGGGCGGCCTCGACTACGTCTGTACACCCGGAGCCACCATGGGAAAGCGCATCTCGGACCTGACGCTGGCCGACGGAACCTCGCTCGATGCCGCGAAAACCTACAAGATGGCTGGCTGGGCGTCGGTGAACCTCCCGCAGGGAGGCCGGCCGGTCTGGGATGTGGTCGCCAGTTACCTACGACAACAGGGTGAAGTGAAGCCGGGGCGACCGAGCCGCGTGAAGCTCGTCGGCATCGCCGGCAATCCGGGATATGCCGCATGATTTCCGCCCGCGCCGCCCTGATCGTGCTGGGTCTTCTGCTTCCGCTCAATGTCCACGCGCAATCTCCGGCGCGCGACAGCGGAATGCCCGACGAGGCTGCCTTCGTCGAGCACAGACTGACATTGCAGCTTTCGGATGGGGGAGAGGCGAAGCAGTCGCTCGTCCTGAATGTCGCTTTCAATGTTCTGAAATCCTACGGACCGGACAAGGTGGCGATTGACGTGGTGGCCTTTGGACCCGGGATCGACCTGCTGCGCGACGGAAACCCGAACGCTGCGAGGATCCGCAGCCTGGCGGCGCAGGGTGTCCGCTTCGATGCCTGCATGAACACCGTGGCGACGATCGAGCGGGAGACCGGGAAACCGTATCCACTCAGTCCGGACGCCCGGAAAGTAGAAACCGGCGTCGTGCAGATCATGACGTTGGCCGAACACGGCTACACGACCGTGCGTCCCTAGTGGCCCAGACCCGACGCTCGCAACCCGAGCGTCGGGGAATTTGGCCCAAGGAATCACAGCCAGTGGACACAAATGGAGCACTCAGCAGCATGATCCCCCGTCGCGCCGGCCTCAAGGCTTTCGGCATCGCTCTGGCCGCTGCGGGATTCGCCCGAGCCGCAGCCGCATCCCCCTCGGCGCCTCTCGTACCTGCCGGAGCGAAGACGCTCGACGCGCTCACCGTCAAACTCGCGTCGCTGACCCCGAAGCGTGACTTCAAGACCGTGCCGATGATCCTGGACAATCGGGGCCAGTGGGACGCCGATGCCTTGGATGCGGTCCTGCATTATGCTGGAGGACCCAAGCAGAGCTGGAACAATACAGACATCGGCGGCCCCTGGCTCAATGTGATGCGGAATTCGATGAACGCTCAGATCTGGTCCTTCGGCCATCCGGATTTCCTCTGCGTTTCCGCCACTCACGGGAGCGCGCAACTGGCCCTTTACGACGACGCGATGTGGGAGAAATACGGGCTGGCCAAAGTGGTGGGAGGCGGCGCCACAAAGAACACCTTCGTCGAAGCCAAGACTGCATCGGCAATGGATCCGAAAGACTACCAAAATGGCAAGGGGCCCTTCTCGCCCGCCGCGAACAGCATCCAGGGTCTGCAACGCCGCGGTACGATATTTCTGGCCTGCCACAATGCGATCTGGGAGCTGAGCGAAAGGCTGATCGCCAGCGGCTCGAACCCAGACCATCTGACCGCAGAAACCATGTCGGCCGAACTCAGCAACCACCTTATCCCCGGCGTCGTCTTGACGCCGGGTGCCGTCGGCACCCTGGTCGAACTGGCCGGCAACGGCTTTTCCTACGCGCGATGAGACCGATCCCGGTCTCCCTGGCCCGAACCTCGCTGGCGCTCGTCGCGGCCATGATATGCGGCAGGTTGGCCGCCCTGGCGGCTCCGCCCGGGTCGCCCGCCGCCCGACTGGAGGCGGCGGAGGCTCAATATCCACCGTGGCAGAACGGCAAGAACAACGATGCCGCAAAGCAGGGTCTCGTGTTCACGGTACCGCTGGCGGATGTGATGTCCGACTTTCACGGCAGCCTCGATAACCCACTCCTGGTTCTCTACGCCTCGGGAAACTACTTCTTCGCCATGGCGGGCCTTGTGCAGGCGTTCGGTGACGCCCACCCGGCCTACAAGGGACGGGTTTTCTACGAAACGCTGCCGCCCGGCCTGCTCATGAAGCAACTGGCCGAAGGCGGCACCGTCACCTCCGGCAACCTGACCTTCACCGTGCGGCCGGACGTTATAATGGCCGAGCGGGGTGCGAGCGACGCCTGGGTGAAGGACGGACGGCTCACGACACCGGTGGTCTCGTTCGCGACCAACGACCTGACGATCATGGTGCCGAAAGGCAATCCGGCGCACATCGCCGGCCTGGCGGATCTGGGACGAGCCGAGCTTGCGGTCGTAATGCCCAACCCGGCTTTCGAGGGCGTTGCCGCGCAGATCCGGGCTTCGCTGGTCAGGGTCGGCGGCGAGGCGCTGGCAAAGGCGGTCTATGACACCAAGGTCGCTGACGGATCGACGGTGCTCACCCGCATTCATCACCGCCAGACTCCGCTGTTCCTGATGCAGGGGCTGGCACAGGCCGGCGTCACCTGGACCTCCGAGGCGATCTTCCAGGAACAGCAGGGGCATCCCATCGCCCATGTGGCGATCCCGGCCGCACAGAACACACGTGCCGTCTACAGCGCTGCGAGCGTCTCGGGTGCCCCTCATGACGAGGCGGCGAAAGCCTGGCTGACATTTATCCAGTCCGACGCCGCCTTCGCCGCCCTTTCACCGTTCGGTTTCCAGCACCTTGCCCAGTAACGAACCCAGCCCCGACGACGGCTGCTGCGGTGGATACGCCAAGCCGTCGCGGCCTTGGCTGGTCACGAAAAAGGCCGCCGGACGCCGCGGCTTCATGGCGTGTGCCGCCGTAGCACCGTTGGCCGCTGCCGCGTGGCCCTGGAATGCACGGGCACAGGCATATTCGCCGCTGGTCGAGGATCTTGTCATTCAGCAAGTTCCGGGAGCACCGATCTATTTCGCGCTCGGTCATCCCGGCGTGCCGAGTGCCGCGAACGGCGGTCATACGTCCAACGCGGGTTTCGTCGTGACCGACGCGGGCGTCGTGGTATTCGACACGCTGGGCACGCCCAGTCTCGGCCTTGCGTTGCTTCGGAAGATCCGGGCGATCACGGATAAGCCCGTAAAGCATGTCGTGCTCAGCCACTACCATGCCGACCATATCTACGGTCTCCAGGCGTTCCGCGACGAGACCGATGCGAACATCGTCGCCCACGCGAAGGCGCTGGACTACACGGCCGCCGGAAACACGGATGACGAAGCTGGCGAGCCGCGTCTCGCGCAGCGCCGCGAGGCACTGGCACCCTGGGTCAACGCCGACACGCGGATCGTGCTGCCCGGCATCGTGTTCCGTGTGGCGGCGGAGATCCGGATGGGCGCGCACCAGTTCCAACTCGTCTATGCCGGTCCTGCCCATTCCATGAGCGATCTGATGATGTTCGTGCTGCCCGAACGGGTTCTGTTCGCGGGCGACATCGTCCAGAACGGGCGGATTCCATTTATGGCGAGCGCTGCGGTCAACACGCTTAACTGGCTGGCGGGACTTCAGGAAGTCGCGTCGCTCCAACCGGCTTTCATCATTCCCGGGCACGGCAAAACCGCGACAGGTGCCGCGGAGGCCATCTCGTTCACCAACACCTACATCCGCTTCGTCCGGCGCGCGATGGGCGAAGCGGTGGCGCAGTGGACCGAGTTCGACGCGGCCTATAAGTCGACAGACTGGGGTCCCTACAAGGAAATGCCTGCCTTTGGGGCAAGCAACCGGGGCAATGCGTACCGTGTCTTCCTCGAAATCGAGGCGGAGACGCTTGCGGCCGGCGATGCGACCAAGACACCGCAGTGAGTTGCGCCGAGCAGCGATTCGTACGCAGCGGATCGAGACAATCGCGAAACAGGGAAGTGTCCATGTCTAATTTGAAATTGTCTGGCCTCGCGACTCTTGCCGTCTTGTCCGTGGCGGTACCCTCTCCGGCCTCCGCGCAGGATGCCGCAGCCGGGGAAAAGGTTTTCAAGATCCAATGCACGGCCTGCCACTCCGCGGTGCCTGGCAGGAAGGGCATCGGTCCGAACCTGTTCGGCGTCGTCGGCCGTTCCGCGGGCGCGGTTCCCGACTTTCACTTCACCGATGCCAACAAGAACTCCGGTCTCACCTGGGATGCAACGACGCTCGACCGCTACCTGCAAGCACCGAAACAGGTCGTTCCCGGCACCTCGATGACGTATGTGGGCTTGAAAGACGATACGCAGCGGGCGGATCTGATCGCATATCTGACGACGCTGAAGTGACATCCCCGAGCAGCCAGCCGGACCTACGAATTCACTCAACAATTGCCCCGTCAACCCGCTCGCCGCGAAATGCCGACGCGCGCATTCGTTGAGATGTGGCGATCGGATTGGCAAGTAATACTAATCACTGGCAAGGGCGGCGACCGCTGTTCGTATGCGGGTCCGTGCCTTTCCCGTGTCCTTGCGCGCCCAGTAGGATGCCCCGGCATCCGCCAGCACCACCGTCAATGCCCGGCATCCCCCGATCGGGATTTCAGCCGCCCCCGTCGTCCATCGCAGATCCTGTTCCGCCTGCCGCCAGCCATCGCAGGCCAGCGTCATCACGTCGAGATCGGTGCCGTGGCCACGCAAGGCGGCCACCGCAACGCCGAGGGCGCGGGTGTCGTCGCTGCCGTCCAGCATTTCGGCGGGAACCCACCGGCGCGACGTGAGGTGGCCGGCACCGCGGGCGCCATCGGGGAGGATGAAGCGATAGGCCCCCCGCCCCAGGTCGCGCGGCAGCAAGCGTGCGCCATCGACCTGCATCGCGAGATCCGGATCGCGCGTGATGCGCCAGCCCAGCACGCCGGCGCGGCCTCGCAGCAAGCGCCGCGTCTTGGCCACCTCCCCGCCCGCCATGACGAGCGGCGCGCAGCCTTGGGCGTCCCACATGGCGCGGGCGAAATCGGGATGGGCTTGAATGACGTCACCGCCATTGGCGAAGGCCGCGCGGTTGCCGGTGTCGAGATAGCTTTCCGCAGGCAAGCCGTCGGCAAGCAGGATGTCATGCGAGGCCAGTTCGACGTGCCAGTAGGTGATCGCGTCCATGGCCTCCTGCGTCACGGTCACGCCGTTCAACAGATAGCGCACCGGGATGAGTACGCCGTTCGCGTAAATAGCGTGGTCGGGAGATAGCAGCACGTCGCGCGCGGGCGCACCGGGGCCGAACGCGCCCGCGCGGACGCGCACCGGACGGACATCCCAGGGGCGCGGATGGCG
>JANXTF010000149.1 GCA_025352565.1 Rhodospirillales bacterium
TGTTCTCGGGGTTGCGGAAGGTGGAGCCGCCGGTGCGGGCGCGGACAGGCTGCGTGGCGTCGCGGCTCGATCGGATCTCGGCCATGCGGCTTGCGATGGCGGCCGTGTCGCCGAGGCGCCCGCGCAATTTCGCACGCACCACGACGCTGCCGGGGGGAAGTGCCGAGTGGCGGTAGGCAAACGCCAACTGCGCCGCGTGCAGCCGCACGATATCGCCCGCGCGCGTCACGATCTCGGCCCATTCCAGGCAGCCCGCCACACCGCCGCCATAGGCGCCCGCATTCATCGCGACCGCGCCGCCGATGGTGCCTGGGATGCCGGAGAGAAATTCGAGGCCCGCGATCCCGGCGGCGGCGGCGTGTTCGGCCACGGTCAGGTCGAGCGATGCGGCGCCCGCGACGATGCTGTCGCTATCGACGGAAATACCGTTGAAGCCGCGTGCCAGTTTCACCACCACGCCATGCACGCCGCCATCGCGCACGATCAGGTTTGAGGCGGCGCCGATGGCCACGACCGGGATTTCGTCGGGCAACGCGGCAAGGAACCCGGCGAGATCGCGCGGATCGGCCGGGCGCACCAGAGCCTCCGCCGGGCCGCCGACGCGGAACCACGTGACGGGGCCGAGCATCGCGCGGGCCTGGACGCGGCCACGCAAGGCGGGGAGCGCATCGGCGAGCATCGCCATCATTCGCTGCCTCCCGCACGGCGTTGAGAGCCGGCCTGCAACTCCGCCAGCTGATCGGGGAGCGAAGCCGCCATTTGCGTGATGTTGCCGGCGCCGAGGCACACCACGAAATCGCCGCTCCGCGCGATGGCATGGACCATCTCGGCCAGATGCGCCGGGTCGCTCAGCGGCACCACGCTGCGATGGCCGCGCGCGCGCAGGCCTTCCACCAGCGCGTCGCGAGTGATGCCAGGGATCGGCTGTTCGCCGGCCGCATAGACGTCGGCGACGATCACGGTGCCCGCGTCGTTCATGCAGGTGCAGAATTCCTCGAACAGCGAGGCGAGGCGCGTGTAGCGGTGCGGCTGCACGATGGCCACCACGTCGCGGGCACCGGCCTGCCGCGCGGCCTTCAGCACGGCGGCGATCTCGACCGGGTGGTGGCCGTAATCGTCGATCACCGTGATGCCGCCTGCCTCGCCGGTTTTGGTAAAGCGGCGCTTGACGCCGCGGAACGAGGCGAAGGCGCTGCGGAGCGTCGCGTCGTCCACCTCCATCTCGACGCCGATGGCGATGGCCGCGAGCGCGTTGGATACATTGTGCTGGCCCAGCATCGGTAGCCGGAACGGCGCCGTGGTGCGGCTGCGCCCACTGCGGGCGCGGTCGGCGATGGTCACCTCGAAGGTGGCGCCCATGCGGTCCATGATGAGGCGTTCCGCACGGATATCGGCCTGCGGCGAGAAGCCGTAGGTGATGACGCGGCGATCCGAGAGGCGCGGGATCATCTGCTGCACGGCGGGATGGTCGATGCACAGCACGGCGAAACCGTAGAACGGGATGTTCTGCACGAACTGGTCGTAACCCGCCGTCATGGCCTCGGGCGTTCCCCAGTGGTCGAGATGCTCGGGGTCCATGTTGGTGACCACCGCGATGGTGGCCGGCAGGCGGAGGAAGCTGCCGTCGCTCTCGTCGGCTTCCACCACCATCCAGTCGCCGCCGCCCATGCGGGTGTTGCTGCCATAGGCGTTGATGATGCCGCCATTGATGACGGTGGGGTCGAGTTTCGCGGTCTCCATCACGCACGCGATGAGGCTGGTGGTGGTGGTCTTGCCGTGCGTGCCGCCGACCGCGATGGACCAGCGCAGCCGCATGAGTTCGGCCAGCATCTCGGCGCGGCGCACCACGGGGATCAGGCGCGAACGCGCCGCGCGAACCTCGGGGTTGTCGGATTTGACGGCGGTGGAGGTGACGACGACGCGGGCGGCGCCGAGATTTTCCGCCGCATGGCCGATCGCGACCGCGATGCCCGCTTCGCGCAGACGCTTGACGTTGGCGCTGTCGGCGATGTCGCTGCCCTGCACGGCGTAGCCGAGCGTGTGCAGCACCTCGGCGATGCCCGACATGCCGATGCCGCCGATGCCGACGAAATGGATGGCGCCGATGTCGAGCGGAAGCGCCCTCATGCCGCGATTTCCTGCTCGACGAGATCGGCCAGGCGCGAGGCGGCGTCGGCGCGGCCGCAGGCAGCGGCTTTTGCGGCGGCTTCGATGCGATGGCGCGGGTTGGACAGGAGCGCCAGCAATTCGGCAGCGAGGCGATCGGGCGTGAAGTCGCGCTGGGCGATCACCACCGCGCCATCGAGGGCGCGGGCATTGGCGCTCTGGTGATCGTCGATGGCGCCGGGGAGGGGCACGAGGATGGCGGGGCGGCCGACGATGGCGAGTTCGGCGACGGTGGAGGCGCCGGCGCGGGCGATGACGAGGCCGGCTTCGGCCAGAAGCTGCGCCACGTCGGGGAAGAACGGGGCGAGCGTCGCCACGACGCCGAGTTCCGCGTAGGCGGCTTGCACGCGCGCGAGGTCTTCGGCGCGGCATTGCTGGACGATCCGGCGGCGCATGGCGTGGGGCAGCAGGGCGATGGCGGCGGGCACGATATCGCTGAACACGCGGGCGCCGAGCGAGCCGCCGAGAATGAGCAGGGGGCCGTCGGGCTGGTATGGGGAGGCGACCAGGGTGGGACGCACGGGATTGCCGGTGAGTTCCACGCGGCGGCGGGCCGGAATGCGCGCGGTGTCGGCGAAGCTGGTGGCGAGCACGTCGGCCATGCCGGACAGCGCGCGGTTGGCGCGGCCGAGGACGGCGTTCTGTTCGTGCAGCACGATGGCGGGGCGGCGGCGCATCAGCCTTGTGGCGGCAATCGGGGCGACGCAGGGGTAGCCGCCGAAGCCCACGATGGCTGCGGGGCGGATGCGGGCCAGCAGGCGGCGCGCCTGGACGGTGCCCATCGCCAGCGCGCCTATCGCCTTGGCGCCACGCCACGCGCCACGGCCGGCGATGCCCGCGCCGGAAAGGACGTGGCGTTCGGTGAAGGCGGCGCTGGGTTGGGTGCGCGCGTCGGTCATCAGCGCCACGCGATGCCCGCGCGACGCGAGTTCGGTGGCCAGCGCCTCGGCAGGGAAGAAATGCCCACCCGTGCCGCCGGCCGCGATGACCACGGCGCTCACAGCAACTCCCCCTGATGGCGTCGCCGCGTCAGCGCCAGCAACATGCCCATCGCCAGCGCGATTGCCATGACGGAGGAGCCGCCATAGGAGACGAAGGGGAGCGTCATGCCCTTGGTCGGTATCAGCTTCAGCGTGGAGGCCATGTTGACGAAGGCCTGCAGGCCGAAGCTGGAGACGAGGCCGGTGGCCGCCAGGACCACGAACAGGTCGTGCTCCTTCACCAGCAGCAGCAGCCCGCGCAGCACGATGAAGGCGAACACGGCGAGCAGGAGCACGCAGATGATCAGGCCGAATTCCTCGCCCGCGACGGCGAACACGAAATCGGCGTGGGCATCGGGCAGCACGTCTTTGACATGGCCCTCGCCGGGTCCGCGCCCGAACAGGCCGCCGGCGCCGAAGGCTTCCAGCGCGCGATTCACCTGGTAGTTGTCGCCCGCCGCCGGGTCGAGGAAGCGGGTGACGCGGCTTTGGACGTGGGGGAACATGAAATAGGCGCCGACCGAGGCCGCCGCGATGCCGCCCGCGCCGATGCCGACCAGCACGAGGTTGAGGCCGTTGACGAAAAGCTGGGCGAAGAACACGGCGGTGACGACCGCGAGCATCCCGATATCGGGCTGGGATTTCAGCAGCAGCGCGATTAGGCCGTAGACGCCGAACGCGATCAGCAGGCCGGGGAAGCGGCCGGGGCGCTTGCCTTCGGCGATCAGCCAGGCGGCGACCACGGCGAAGCAGGGCTTGAGGAATTCGCTGGGCTGGAGGCCGAGGCCGGGCAGCGCGATCCAGCGCCGGGCACCCTTGATCTCGACGCCGATCACGAGAGTCGCGGCGGTGAGCACGAGGGCGACCAGGCAGCCGGCCAGCGCCACGCGGCGGACGCCCTTGGGCGAGAGCAGGCTGACGACCACGACGGTGCAGCCGGCCAGCGCCAGGAAGAACACCTGCTTGAAGATGAACACGTCGCGCGCCTGGTGGATGCGCTCGGCGACCGCCGGGCTCGCGGCCAGCATCATCACGTAGCCGGCGCCGATCAGGGTCGCGATGGCCACCAGCGTCCAGCGATCGACGGTCCACCACCAGCGGCCGATCAGCGAGTTGTCGGCGCGGGAAAGGGCGGGCATCAGGCGGCGCCCGCCGCGATGGCGCGGGCGAGGGTGCGGAAGCGGTCGCCGCGCTGGTCGAAGCCGGTGAACTGGTCCCAGCTCGCGCAGGCGGGGGAAAGCAGGACCGGGATTTCCGCCTCTCGGGCGATGTCCCATGCGACGCGCACGGCGGCGTCGAGCGTGCCGACCTCGCGATGCGGCACGCCGTGGGCGGCCAGGGTGGCGGCGAGTATCGGCGCATCGCGGCCGATCAGGAGGGCTTCGGCGATGCGGGGAAAGAACGGCGCGAGGCTCTCGATGCCGCCTGCCTTGGCGGTGCCGCCGGCGATCCAGACGACGCGCTGGTGGCAGGCGAGCGCCCAGGCGGTGCTGTCGGCGTTGGTGGCCTTGCTGTCGTTGATGAAACGCACGCCGCGCGCTTCGGCCACGAGTTCCTGCCGGTGGGGTAGGCCGGGGTAGCTGGCGAGCGAGGCCGCGATGGTGGCGCCAGCCACGCCGAGGGCCAGCGCCATCTCGGTGGCGGCGGCGGCGTTTTGCGCGTTGTGGGCGCCTTGCAATGTGGCGGCGGCGGCGCAGCCGGGCACTTTGGTCGCCGACGAGACGGTGACCACGCGCGCGGGTTTTTCGCGCAGCCATGCGGCCATGTCGCGCGAGGCTTCGTCGTCCACGCCGACGACAGCAATGTCGCCCGCTTCCTGGCGGTCGAAGATGGCGCGTTTGGCGGCGACGTAGCCTTCCATGTCGCCATGGCGGTCGATGTGGTCGGCGCTGATGTTGAGCATGGAGGCGACATCGAAGCGGAGAGTGGCGAGTCGTTCCAACATGTAGGACGACATCTCGAGCACGTACACGCCGTTATCCGGCAGGTGTGGCAAAGCGAGCGCAGCTTTGCCGAGATTGCCGCCGGCGGCGACGGGGATGCCGGCGTATCCGAGTATGTGGGCGAGCAGGGCCGTGGTGGTGGATTTGCCGTTGGTCCCGGTGATGCCGGCGAATTTGGCGCGCGAGCCGGCGGCGCGCACGGCGCGGAACAGCAACTCGGCGTCCGACAGGATCGGCACGCCAGCCTGTTGCGCGCGCACGGCGATCGGGTGGGCGCGGGGGGGCAGATGCGGGATGCCGGGGGAGAGCACCAGCGCGTCGAGGCCGGCCATGTCGGGGTCGGCGACGACGATGCCCTCGGCGGCGGCGGCTTCGCGCGCGGCCTCGGAATCGTCCCAGGCGGTCACTTCGGCGCCCAGTTCGCGCAGGCGCCGTGCGGCGGGCAGGCCGTTGCGGCCGAGACCGACGATCGCGAATTTCCGGCCTTTGAAAATCATCGGATCTTCAACGTGGCGAGGCCGGCCAACGCCAGGATCATGGAGATGATCCAGAAGCGGATGACAATGGTGGGCTCCTGCCAGCCCTTCTTCTCGAAATGGTGGTGGAGCGGCGCCATCAGGAACACGCGGCGGCCGGTGCGCTTGTACCAGAACACCTGGATCAGCGAGGACGCGAGCTCGACCACGAACAGCCCGCCGACGATGCCCAGCACGATCTCGTGCTTGACCACGACGGCCACGGCACCCAGCGCGCCGCCGAGCGAGAGGGCACCGATATCGCCCATGAAAACGGCGGCGGGCGGCGCGTTGAACCAGAGGAAGCCGATGCCGGCGCCGACGAGGGCCGATAGAAAGACGCAGAGTTCGCTGGCGCCCGGCACGCCGTTCAGTTGCAGGTAGTCGGCGAACAGGCGGTTGCCGACCAGGTAGGCGATCAGCGCGAACACGCCGGCGGCGATAATGGTGGGCACGATGGCGAGGCCGTCGAGCCCATCGGTGAGGTTCACCGCGTTGGAGAAGCCCATCATCACGATCATGCCGAAGATCGGAAAGAAGATGCCGAGCGGGATCAGCACGTCCTTGAACACCGGGATCGTGACGCCGGTGCCGAGCGGGCCGCGGGTGAGGTAGGAAATCCAGAACGAGGCGGCGAGGCCGAGCACGACCTGCACGATCAGCTTGCCGCGCGGGGAGACGCCGCGATGGTTCTTCTTCACCAGCTTCAGGTAGTCGTCCCAGAAGCCGAGCGCGCCGTAGCCGAGCGTGAGCGCCAGCACCGCCCAGACGTAGCCGTTGCGCAAATCCACCCAGAGCAGGGTGGAGATGGTCAGTGTGGCCAGGATCAACACGCCGCCCATGGTGGGCGTGCCCTTCTTCTCGATCAGGTGGCGCGCGGGGCCATCGGGGCGGATCGGCTGACCGGTGCCCTGCATGGCTTTCAGCCAGCGGATGACCATGGGGCCGAATAACAGGCTCAGTGCCAGCGAGGTGAGGCAGGCGGCCCCCGCACGGAAGGTGACGTAGCGGAACAGGTTCAGCGCGGCGGTTGGTTCGCCGAGCGGATGGCCGAGCAGGTTGAACAGCATCAGGCCGCCTCGCTTTCCATCGCCCGCACCACCAGCCGCATGCGGCTGCCGAGGCTTCCCTTGACCAGCACCGCGTCGCCCGGACGCAACGCCGCCGCGACGAGCGGGGCGAGCGACTGGGCGTCCTCGGCGTGCGCCGCGCGTATGCCCGACGGCACCGAGTCGAACAGACCCCGCATCAGGGGGCCGCAGGTGAACAGCAGGTCGGCGTGGGCCTGGACGTGCGAGGCGAGGCCGGCGTGTTCGGCGGGGCCGTGGTCGCCCATCTCCAGCATGTCGCCCAGGACGGCGATGCGGCGGGTGGCGGGTTGCAGGGCGAGCACGGCCAATGCCGCGGCGACCGAGGGGGCGGAGGCGTTGTAGCTTTCGTCGAGCAGCAGCGCGGTGCCGCCCGCGACGGCGATGTCGCGCCGGGCGCCGCGCCCGATGACGGGGGAGAAGGCGGCGAGCGACGCGGCGCCGCGTTTGATCTCGGCGCCGAGCGCGTGGGCGGCGGCCAGGGCTGCCATGGCGTTCATCGCCATGTGGGTGCCGGGGGCGCCGATGGTGAAGGTGAGCGCGGCGCCGTGGATGACGGCTTCGACGGTGCAGCCCGCGGCGGTGGAGATGGCCGAGACGAGCCTTGCGTCGGCGTTGGCGGCGCGGCCGAAGGTGACGGCGCTGACGGCATAAGGGAGCAGGAGGGGGAGGGAGGGGCTGTCGGCGGGCAGGATGGCGATGCCGCCGGGCACCAGGCCGGAGAGGATGGCAGCCTTTTCCTCGGCGATGGCGGCGAGGCTGCCGAGATGGCCGATATGGGTGGCCTCGATATTGGTGACGATTGCGACATGCGGTGCCGCCATGGCGGCCAGGGGGCCGATCTCGCCCGCGTGGTTCATGCCGATCTCGGCCACGCACCAAGCGGCGCGGGCGGGCAGGCGCGCGAGCGTGAGGGGCACGCCCCAATGGTTGTTGTGCGACGCCTCGGCGGCCCAGGTCTTGCCCTGGGCGGAGAGGATGGTCCGCAGCATCTCCTTGGTGGTGGTCTTGCCGACGCTGCCGGTGATGGCGGCGAGCCTGCCGGCGAAGCGGGCGCGGCCGAAGCGGCCCAGGGCGCGGAGGCCCGCCATGGTGTCGGCCACCTGGAGCAGCGGCGCGTCGTCGGCCACGCCCTCGGGAAAGGCGTGGACCATGGCGCCCGCGGCACCGCGCGCCAGGGCGGCGGCGACATGGGCATGGCCGTCGCCATTCTCGCCGACCAGCGCCACGAACAGGTCGCCGGGACGCAACGTGCGGCTGTCGATGGAGACGCCGCTGGCCGTGAACGGCACGCGCAACGCGCCGCTGGTGGCATCCCGGAGAGCTTGGGCGGTCCAGAGCGCGCTCATGCGAGCGCCCGGATGGTGTCCGCGTCGTCGAACGGCAGGATTTCGGCGCCGACGATCTGGCCCTGCTCGTGGCCCTTGCCCGCGACCACCAGCACATCGCCGGGGCCGAGGCCGGCGAGGCCGGCGGCGATGGCGGCGCGGCGGTCGCCGATCTCGATGGCGCGCGGGCAGCCTTGCAGGATTTCGGCCCGGATGGCGGCGGCGTTCTCGCGGCGGGGGTTGTCGTCGGTGACGATGATGCCGTCGGCGTGGGCGGCGGCGGCCTGAGCCATGAGCGGGCGCTTGCCGCGATCGCGGTCGCCGCCCGCGCCGAACACGATCGCGAGGCGGCCTTTGGTGTGGGCGCGCAAGGCGGTCAGCAGCCGGGCGATGGCGTCCGGTGTGTGGGCGTAGTCCACATAGGCGGCGGCGCCGTTGGGCAGCCGGGCGGCGAGTTCCATGCGGCCGCGCACGCCGAGGAGGCGGGGGAGGGCGTCGATCGCATTCCGGGTGCCGGTGGCTTCGGCAATGGCGGCGGCCATGAGGGCGTTGTCGGCCTGGAAGCGGCCGGGGAGTGCGAGCTTCACGTCACGCCGGGCGCCGCCGATCAGCAGGCGGAGCATCTGGCCGTCGGGAAGCGGGATCGCCTCGATCAGCCGGATGGCGTTGCCGTCCGCACCCACGGTGCGAAGGTCGAGCCGGCGGGCGCTCGCCACGTCGCGCAGGGCGGCGAGGCTGTCCGCGTCGAGCTCGGTGCTGGCGATGGCGGGGGCGCCCTGGGGGAGCAATTCGGCGAACAGGCGCAATTTGGCCGCGCGATAGGCCTCGATGGTGCCGTGATAGTCCAGATGGTCGCGGGTGAGATTGGTGAAGCCGGCGGCGGCGAGGCGCAATCCGTCGAGGCGGAACTGGTCGAGGCCGTGCGAGGAAGCCTCCAGCGCGGCGCGGCCGATGCCGGCGCGGGCGAGGGCCGCCAAGGTGGCGGCCAGCGCCACCGGGTCGGGCGTGGTCAGGCCGGGGCCGGGCGGGAAGCCGGGGGCGATCACGCCGAGGGTGCCGAGGCTGGCGGCGGGGGCGGCCTCGCTCCAGATCTGGCGGAGGAAATCGACGGTGCTGGTCTTCCCGTTGGTGCCGGTGACGGCGACCAAGGTGGCGGGCTGCGGGCCGGCCAGCACGGCGGCGATCTCGGCCAGGCGCCGGCGGGGTTCGCGATCGTGGATCAATGGGCGGGGGGGCACGCCGGGGGGCCAGATGGTGCCCTCGGGGGCCAGCACGGCGGCGGCACCGTTGGCCACCGCGTCGGCGATGAAGGCGCGGCCGTCCGTGTGCGCGCCGGGGAGGGCCGCGAACAGGAAGCCGGGCGTGACCGCGCGGCTGTCGGCGGTGATGCCGGTGACGGGAGGCAGGCCGCGCATGACCTCAGCGGCCTGTGACGGCGGGCGCGACAAAACTCGCCTCGTGCCGGATGTCGCGGGCGGCCGGGACCGCCGGGGCGGCGGGCTGTTGGGTCTGGGCGGGCCGCACCAGCGGCTTGGGGGTGGCGCGCGCCATCGGAACGGAACCGCGGCCGGGCTCCAGCGGAATGGCGATGGAGGCCTCGATGGCAGCCACGTTGTCGAGTTGCGGCAGCAGGCCGAGCATCGGGCCGATGCGGGCGATGACCTTGCCGGCGGCCGGGGCGCTCACGTAACCGGCGGTGGAGTAGCCATGGGTGGCGGACGTGGCCTTGGGCTCGTCCAGCATCATATACACGGCGTAGCGGGGCGCGTTCATCGGGAATACGCTCATGAAGGCGCTGACGTTGGTGTGCTTCTTGTAGCCGTGCGCGCCGACCTTTTCCGCCGTGCCAGTCTTGCCGCCAACATAGTAGCCCGGCACCTCGGCCGGCTTGCCGTAGCCGGCGGTGACCACGAGGCGCATCAGCTTGCGGACCGTGTCGGACGTGGATTGCTGCATGATCCGCTCGCCCTGGGGCTTCACGTCGGGCGGCAGGGCCAGAATGGTCGGGCGCAGCACGATGCCGCCATTGGCCAGGGCGGCCGTACCGCGAACCACGTGCAGCGGCGAGACCGCGATGCCGTGGCCGAAACCCACCGTCATGGTGGCCACGTCCTTCCAGTTGGACGCGGGCGGCACGATCGGCAGGCCGGCCTCGGGAAGCTCGATGCCGATGCGGGAGAACATGCCCATGCGGCCGAGCCAGGCGCGCTGCCGCTCGGTGCCGACCGCCATCGCCATGCGGGCGGCACCGAGGTTGGACGAGTAGGCCAGCACCTCGGGCAGATAGAGCGGGCGGTGCTTGCCCTCGAAATCGGTGATGGTGAAGCGGCCGATATGGATCGGCGCCGAGGCGTCGAAGATGCTCCAGATCTGGGCCGCGCCGCTGTCGAGCGCCATGCCGGCGGTTTGCAGCTTGAAGGTGCTGCCGGGCTCGTACATGGCATTGACGCCGCGATTGTGGCGGGCGTCCTCGTCGGCCTTTCCCGCCTCGTTGTTGTCGTAGTCGGGCAGGCTCACCATGGCGATGACCTCGCCGGTGTTGACGTCCATCACGATGCCGCAGGCGGCGATGGCGCTGAACTGGGTCATGGCCGAGAGCAACTCGTCGTGGACCACGGCCTGAACGCGCACGTCGATGGACAGGCGGAGTGGAGAGCTGTCCTCGCGCAGCCGCGTGTCGAAGGCGCGTTCAACGCCACCCACGCCCTTCCCGTCCACGTCCACTTCGCCCAGCACCTGGGCGGCGGCGCGTCCAAGCGGGTAGCGGCGGCGTTCGGTCGGCTCGAAATAGATGCCGGGGATGCCGAGCGCGTTGATGGCGACCTGCTCGGCGGGGGTGATCTGGCGGGCGAGGTAGATGAACTGCTTGCCGCTGCCGAGCTTGGCCCGGACGGTCTCCACGTCGAGGCGCGGAAGCACCTTCTTGAGCCTCTCGGTCGTTTCGTTGAGGTCGATCATCTCGCGCGGGTTGGCGTAGAGGCCGGCGGTGGCGAGCGAGAGTGCCAGCACCTGGCCGTTGCGGTCGGTGATGTTGGCGCGTTGGGCGTGGATGTGGGGCGTGGGTGCGGGCGTCGCCGGCGTGCCGTCCGGCTTCGGCGGCTCGGGCCGGCGCTCGATTTCGGCCACGCGGGGCTTCACCGGCTGGATCACGGTGGCGTCGGCCAGCTTGACGACCACGCCCGCGAACAGCAGCGCAAAGCCGCCGGCGGCGATGACCAGGCGGGAGCGGGTCTTGTCGAGCGCGGCGCGGCGCAGCAGGTCCGGCGCCGTGACCCGCACATGCTCCATGCGCGGCACCGAAGCGTCGCGCGGCGCGCCGAAGCGGCGGGCGGGGCTGGAGGGCGGCGGGCCTGACGAAGCGGCGGCCGGGGTGGGCCTCCGCGTCATTGATTTCCGCCGAAAGCGGGGGCCGCGTAGGCGGTGCCGATGGCCGAAGGCAGCCGGTAGGACCGCGCCATGCCGAGTGCCGACCCGGTTTGCATGGGCGCCGCCTGATTCGAGCGGGCGGGTGCGTAGCTGGCAGTGTCATAGGCGGGATTGGCGTAGCTGTATTGCCGGGGAGCTGAGGCCAGCACCGATGACACCACAGGGGTCACGACCGGGTTGGGCAGCGCCGCGATCCGCGCCGTGCCTGGGGCCGTGCCTGGGGCCGTGCCTGGCGCGGGGACGCCGCGCGGGGCGGGGGCCACGGCGCGGGCGGCCATGACCCCGGGCGCCTGCGTTTGCCCCTGCGGTTGCGCGGGCTTCGGCGCCGGCACCGCGGGCGCGGCCTGGGCGATTGCAACGGGGGCCATGGTCGGCGGGATTGGGGGCAAGGGCAGGTCGTCGGCCGAGCCGAGCTGGGTCTCCAGCGGCAGCGTGTCGGTCTCGGCCGGCAGGCCCACCGGCGGCAGGCGGCGTTCGAGATCGGCCCAAGTGCTGAACTGCCCAGGTGCGGTCGGACGCAGGCTGAGATGGGAGGCCGCGAGGTCGCCCAGGCGCTGCGGGTCGCTGAGCAACTGGTATTCGGCCTGCAGCACGCCGGTGCGCGAGCGCGCCGCGTCGGCCGACTTCATCACCTGGGTGATCTCGCGGTCGAGCAACTGGGCGCGGTGCTTGGTCTGGTACAGGAACAGGCCCGAGCCGAGGGCCAGGAACAGGCACAGCCAAGTGAGCGGTTTGGTCATGCCGCGGCTCCGGTCGGGGATGCGAGACGTTGGAGAGCCCGCAGGCGCGCGCTGCGCGAGCGGGGATTGGCGTTCACCTCGTCATCCGCCGGACGAAGCGCCCTGGTGGTGAGCAGGCGGAATGCGGGGGCGGCGGCCTCTGTCATGCCACGCGGGTCGTGGCGGGAAAAACCGCCCTCGCGGCCGGCGGCGGCCAGCATGAAGCGCTTGACCAGCCGGTCCTCCAGCGAATGGAACGACACCACGACGAGGCGGCCGCCGGGGCCGAGCAGGCTTGCGGCTTGGCCGAGCGCCTTTTCGATCTCGCCGAGCTCGTCGTTCACGCGGATGCGGAGCGCCTGGAAGCTGCGGGTGGCCGGGTGGATGCCGGGGCGCTCGGGCGGCACCACGCGACGGATGATGGCCGCGAGGCGCGCGGTGGTGGCGATCGGCTCCTCGGCGCGGGCGGCGACGATGGCCCGCGCGATGCGGCGGGACAGACGCTCCTCGCCCAAACGGAACAGCACGTCGGCGAGCGCCGTCTCGTCGAGCGTGTTCACGAGGTCGGCGGCGGTGGACCCGTCGCGCCCCATGCGCATGTCGAGCGGGCCGTCGTTGCGGAAGCTGAAGCCGCGTTCGGCCTCGTTCAGCTGGAACGAGGAGACGCCGAGGTCGAGTACGATGCCGTCGAGCGCGGTCACGCCGGCCGTGCCGAGCAAGCCCAGCATGTCGCCGAAACGGCCTTCGATGAGGTGCAGGCGGCCGGGGTGGTCGGCGGCCAGGCGGGCGCCGCGCGCGATGGCGTCGGGGTCGCGGTCGATCGCCCAGAGCGTGCAGGCGGCCTTGTCCAGGATGGCCGAGGCGTAGCCGCCGCCGCCGAAGGTGCCGTCGAGATAGGTTTCGCCGGGAGCGGGGGCGAGCATCGCCAGCACCTCGCGCAGCATGACGGGGACGTGGCCTTCCTGGGCCATGCGGACCGGCATCATGCGGACGCGCCCGCAATGGTCAGGCCGCGCGAGCGCGCGCGTTCGCGGGCTTCCGCGCGGCGCCGGTCGGCGGCGGCGGGTTCCCAGATCTGAAAGATGCGCCCAAGGCCCATGAACACGGCGGTGTCCGAAAGGCCGGCATGGGCGACGAGGCTTTCCGGCAGTACGATCCTGCCCTCCTTGTCGGCTTCGAGCGGATAAGCGTCCGCGTACAGAGTGGCCGCGAGATCGTCATGCTCCTCGCTGAACACGTCTAACCGTTCCAGCGGAGTCGCAAGCGCCTGAAACGCAGCAATCGGCCACGCCTCGATGCATTGCAGATTATGTGACGGGCGAAGCACAAGACTGGCCGCCTCGCCGGGCGCGGCGCGCAGGCTGGCGCGGAACGGGGCCGGGATGGAGATACGGCCCTTCGCATCCAGCTTGTTCACATGCGTGCCCAGGAATTGGGTCATCCGGCCGGATTGCCTCCTCCTGGTGGGTGCGCGCGGGCGGCGAAGGGCCTTTGCGTGGGAAGATTTGGGATATCATGGGCAAATATGGGCGTCAAAGGGATTGTCCCGCATTTGCGGGCTGGCATCAGGTAGTTGCTGGTTGTCGCCGAATAGCCACGCCGCGTTACGCGGTCGCGCGCAGTATTCATGGTTCGTTCTTGGGGGAAGAGTGCCAGACGGCCTGTAAGCCGGGTTCTGTCCGCCCCCTTTCGGCAGCGGGACGACCATTCATCTGCGACGCGCGTCGCCGCGCGCCTCGTGCGACCAACCCGGACGGCGGGCGGGAATGCCCCTGCGTCACGGATGCAAGCATCCGCCGCTGGCCGCCCCTATTCGGTCTTGCTCCCGGTGGGGTTTGCCCTGCCGCCCCTGTTACCAGGGGCGCGGTGCGCTCTTAACGCACCGTTTCACCCTTGCCTGCCGCTGATCCCCGGCGAACCGGAGGCGGCGGGCGGTTTGTTTTCTGTGGCACTTTCCCTGAGGTCGCCCTCGCCGGCCGTTAGCCGGCACCGTATTCCCGTGGAGCCCGGACTTTCCTCCACCGTGGCGTCGCCGCCCCGGCAGCGGCCGTCCGGCCGTCTGGCGGGCGGGTGATGCGCCTGGAGAACGGAGGCGTCAATGCCGCGCGGTCTATGCTGAACGCCGCATCCGCGGCGCCGGCGTCTTGTCGGGGAAATTGCACCACTCCGCCGCCACGCAGCGCCAGCACTCCGGCGTCCGCGCCTTGCACACGTAGCGTCCGTGCAAGATAAGCCAGTGATGCGCGTCGCGCAGCAGGTCGGTCGGGATGCGCTTCACCAAGCCGTCCTCCACCTCCCGTTCGTTCTTGCCTGGCGCGATGCCGGTGCGGTTGCCCAGGCGGAACACATGCGTGTCCACCGCCATCGTCGCCTGCCCGAACGCCACGTTCAGCACCACGTTGGCGGTCTTGCGCCCGACCCCCGGCAGCGCCTCCAGCGCCGCGCGATCGGCCGGGACCGCGCCGCCATGGCGCTCCACCAGCAGCCGCGACAGTTCGCCGACGTTGCGCGCCTTGCCCTGCCACAGCCCGATGCTCTTGATATGCGGCCCGATTCCCTCCGCCCCGAGTGCGGCCATCGCCGCCGGCGTGGGGCCAGCCGCGAACAGACCGGGTGTCGCCTTGTTCACCGAGGCATCGGTCGCCTGCGCCGACAGCACCACCGCCACCAGCAGGGTGAACGGGTCGCCATAGGCCAATTCGCTCTGGGGCTCGGGATTGGCCCGCGCGAGGGCGGCGAGGAACAGCTTCACCCGCTTGCGGGTCATGGGCTTGGCACGGCGCGGCGGGCGGGCGGGGACGGGCATGGTGACGCCATGATGGACAAACCGACTGGAAAGTATATCCGGTAGATCCCGGATCTGGCGTTTCCGGCCGCGCGGCCCACATGCCCGCCATGGACCCATTCCCCGACGCGATGTTCTTCGAGGCGGTGATTACGCCGCATCGGAGCTTGTCGCGTGCGGGCATGCGGCGCCTGCTGGCGGCGATCTGCCTCATGTGCGGCGCTTCGGCATCGGTGTTCTTCTGGCTGGGCGCCTATCCGGTGGTGGGCTTCACCGCCATCGAACTCCCGCTCGTCGCGTGGCTGTTGCGCCGCAACGCCCTGGCCGCCCGTGCCAGCGAGATCGTGACGATTTCACCCAGCGCTCTTGATATCCGCCGCACAACGCCCGAGGGCAGACGCATCGCCGTCAGCCTGCCGGTGGCCTGGCTTCAGGTCACGCTGCGTGAAGCTCCTGGCCGTGTGCCAACCCTGCTCGTCGGCACACGCGGCGACCGGCAGGAGATCGGCCGCAGCCTCGGCGAGGAGGAAAAGCGCGACCTAGCGCGCGCCATCGAGGGGGCGCTGCACCGCTGGCGCAACTTTTTTCCCCCTCCCCCTCGTGGGGAGGGGGGAAGATAACGAGGTCAGGCGGCCGGCGCGTGCGCGATGCCCTTCTCGGCCAGCAGCGTCTCCAGCTCGCCCGACTGATACATCTCGGTCACGATATCGCAGCCGCCGACGAATTCGCCGCCCACATAAAGCTGCGGAATGGTCGGCCACTGCGAGAAGCTCTTGATCCCGTCGCGCAGTTCCGCATCCTCCAGCACGTTCGCGGTATGGAACTTCACGCCCAGATGCGTGAGGATCTGCACCACCCGGGCGGAGAAGCCGCATTGCGGGAACAGCGCGTTGCCCTTCATGAACAGCATCACCGGGTTGACGGCGATGTCGGACTGGATTTTGGCGATCGCGGGCGTCGTGGTCTGGCTCATGGGAAAACCTCGTTCAAGCGGGAAAGGATGTCTGCAGCGCGAGGGCGTGAAGCTCGCCCCCCATGCGGCCGCGCAGGGCCGCGTAGACAATCTGATGCTGGCGCACGCGCGAAATGCCGCGGAAGCTCTCGCTGACCACGCTGGCGGCATAGTGGTCGCCGTCGCCGGCGAGGTCCTCGATGGACACCACGGCATCCGGCAGCGCCGCCTTGATCAGGGCCTCGATCTCCGCACCCGCCATCGCCATTGCCGAAACTCCTATGTCGCGGGTGCCATCCAGGCGGGGAAAAACCGCTCATGTGCCGCGCGCAGACCTTGCAGCGATATGGCCACGCCATCCGGCAGTGTCAAATCCCCCAGGGCACTCGCACCGAGCAGGACCGCCGGCACGCCGGCGGCCGCGGCCGCCGCCATCACCGCAGCCGCGTCGATGACCGCGAGCACATACCGTCCCTGGTCTTCGCCGAACCAGAATTCGTGCGGCGCCCCCGCCGGAAGGTGGCTCAGTTGCACGCCGGTCCCGCCGGCCAGCGCCATCTCCGCCACCGCGATCAGCACCCCGCCATCGGACACGTCGTGGCAGGCAGCCACCTCGCCCGCCAGAATGCGCGCCCGCACGAAATCCCCGTTGCGCCGCTCGGCCGCCAGATCCACCGGCGGCGGCGGGCCATCCTCGCGCCCGCCGATCTCGCGCAGCCACAGCGACTGCCCCAGCCAGCCTTGCGTCGCCCCGATCAGCACCAGGTCGAGACCCGGCGCCAAGGCCAGCCCCACGGCGGCCCCGGCATCCTCGATCACGCCCAGGCCGCCGATCGCGGGCGTCGGCAGGATGCCGGTGCCCTCGGTCTCGTTGTAGAGGCTCACATTGCCGCTCACGACCGGGAAATCCAGCGCCACGCAGGCCGCCGCCATGCCGCGCACGCAGGCCGCGAACTGGCCCATGATCTCGGGCTTCTCCGGATTGCCGAAATTCATGTTGTCGGTGATCGCCAATGGGCGGGCACCCGTGGCCGTGATGTTGCGCCACGCCTCGGCCACCGCCTGCGCCGCCCCCGCCTCGGGGTCGGCCAGGCAATAGCGCGGCGTGCAATCCGTGGTCAGCGCCAGCGCCCGGTTGCTGCCGTCGATCCGCACGATCGCGGCATCCGCCGCCCCCGGCCGCTTCACCGTCTGGCCGCCGATGGTGCTGTCGTACTGGTCCCACACCCAGGCGCGCGAGCACAGATCGGGGCAGCCGATCAGCGTGGTCAGCGCGGCTGCGATGCCGACTGGGTCGGCAACCTCGCCCAGCGCCGCCCGCTTCGGCGTGTCCACATACGGCCGATGATAGAGCGGCGCCTGGTCGGCCAGCGGCGCCAGCGGGATGTCCGCCTCCACGCGGCCCCGATGCGACACCACGATCCGCCCGGTATCGGTCAGATGCCCGATCACGGCGAAATCCAGCTCCCATTTCTCGAAGATCGCCCGTGCCAATTCCTGCCGGTCCGGCCGCAGCACGATCAGCATGCGCTCCTGGCTTTCCGACAGCATCATCTCGTACGCCGTCATGCCGGTCTCGCGCTGCGGCACCGCGTCGAGGTCGAGCGCCAAGCCCACGCCGCCCTTGCCCGCCATCTCGACGCTGGAGCTGGTGAGCCCCGCCGCCCCCATGTCCTGGATTGCCACGATCGCGTCGGTCGCCATCAATTCGAGGCACGCCTCGATCAGCAGCTTCTCCACGAACGGGTCGCCCACCTGTACGGTCGGCCGCTTGTCCTCGGAATTCTGGCCGAACTCGGTGCTCGCCATGGTCGCGCCATGGATTCCGTCGCGCCCGGTCTTGGAGCCGACATACACCACCGGATTGCCCACGCCCGCCGCCGCCGAGAGGAAAATGCGGTCGGCCCGCGCGATCCCCACCGTCATGGCGTTCACCAGCGGGTTGCCGTTGTACGCCGGGTGGAAGTTTATTTCTCCGCCCACCGTCGGCACGCCCACGCAATTGCCGTAGCCACCGATGCCGCGCACCACGCCATCGACCACGCGCTTCGTGCGCGCCAGCGACGGGTCGCCGAACCGCAGCGCGTTGAGGTTGGCGATGGGGCGCGCGCCCATGGTGAACACGTCGCGCAGAATCCCGCCCACGCCGGTGGCGGCCCCCTGGTACGGCTCGATGAAGCTGGGATGGTTGTGGCTCTCCATCTTGAAGATGGCGGCGAGGCCCTCGCCGATATCGACCACGCCGGCATTCTCGCCCGGCCCGTGGATCACCCAGGGTGCCGTGGTCGGCAGCGTTTTCAGCCACACACGCGAGGATTTGTAGGAGCAATGCTCCGACCACATCACGCTGAACACGCCCAGCTCGGTCAGGCTCGGCACCCGCCCCATGATCTCCAGCACGCGGGCATATTCCTCGCCGCTCAGCCCGAAGCTGCGCGCCAGCTTTTCACCGACGATCATGCCGCGAGCCCGTCGAACAGGGGTTTGCCATCGGTGCCGCCCATCAGCGGATCGACCAGATCCTCCGGATGCGGCATCAGCGCCATGACGCGGAAGCCGGGAGCATAAATGCCGGCGATGCCGCGCGCGCTGCCGTTGCGGTTGGCTTCCGCTGTCATGTCGCCTTCAGGCGTGACATAGCGGAACGCCACCAGCCCCTCGCCCTCCAGCCGGTCCAGCGTCGCGTCATCCGCGAAGTAGTTGCCGTCGCCATGCGCCATCGGCGCCCGGAACACCTGCTTGGCCGCATACTTCCCGGCAAACACGGTGTCGTTGCGCTCCACCCGCAGGTGGCAGTCCATCGACAGAAACCGCAGGCCGGCATTGCGCAAAAGCGCCCCCGGAAGCAGCCCGGCTTCCGTGAGGATCTGGAAGCCGTTGCACACCCCCATCAGATACCCGCCCCGCGCCACATGAGCCCGGATCTCCGCCATCACCGGCGACTGCGCCGCCATCGCCCCGCAGCGCAGATAATCGCCATAACTGAATCCGCCCGGCACCACGATGAGGTCAAGCCCCGACAGATCGGTCTCCCGATGCCAGATCATGCGCGGCTTGCGGCCCGAACTGCCTTCCAGCGCGATCGCCATGTCGCGCTCCCGGTTGATCCCCGGAAACACCACGATCCCCGCCTTCATCGTCAGGCGACCTCGACCCGGAAGCTCTCGATCACCATGTTGGCCAGGAGCTTGCGCGCCATCTCCTCGGCCCGCGCCTTCGCCCGTGCCGGGTCGGTCTCGTTCAGCTCAAGCTCGATCACCTTGCCCGCGCGCACCTCGCCCACCTCGGGGAAGCCCAGGCCGTGCAGCGCCTGGCCAATCGCCTTGCCCTGCGGGTCGAGCACGCCGGATTTCAGCATGACTGTAACGATTGCCTTCATGGCGATTTCTGACCCTGGTTCGTGCCGTTGCCCCCCGCCCCGCCCTCCCATCGAAAGGGAGGGAGCAGGACGCATCCGCCTCCCCCTCGTGGGCCCCCTCGTGGGGAGGGCAGCCTCTCGCTACTGAATGGTCTCCGGACCCTTCATGTCCCGCATCCCCGCCTCGGGCAGGATGCCGAGGCGCTTGGCGACCTCCTGGTAGGCCTCCTCGACGCGGCCCATGTCCCGGCGGAAGCGGTCCTTGTCCATCTTCTCGTTGGTCTTGCTGTCCCATAGCCGGCAATTATCCGGGCTGATCTCGTCGGCCAGCACGATCCGCATGTCCTCGTTCTCCCACAGCCGGCCGAACTCGATCTTGAAATCGACCAGCGTGATGCCGACGCCCAGGAACAGCCCGGTGAGGAAATCGTTTATCCGCAGGGTTAACGCCACCATGTCGTCCATGTCCGGCGGTGCCGCCCAGCCGAACGCGGTGATGTGCTCCTCGGCGACCATCGGGTCGCCCAGCGCGTCGTTCTTATAATAGTATTCTATTATGCTCCTGGGCAGCCGCGTGCCCTCGGCGATGCCCAGCCGCTTGCTGATGCTGCCGGCGGCCACGTTGCGAACCACCACCTCGATCGGGATGATCTCCACTTCCCGAATCAGCTGCTCGCGCATGTTCAGCCGCCGCACGAAATGCGTCGGCACGCCGATCTCGGCCAGGCGCAGCATCAGGTACTCGCTGATGCGGTTGTTCAGCACGCCCTTGCCGGTGATGATGCCCTTCTTCTCGCCGTTGAGGGCGGTTGCATCGTCCTTGAAGTATTGCACGAGGGTGCCGGGCTCCGGCCCCTCGAACAGGATTTTCGCCTTACCTTCGTAAAGCTGGCGGCGACGGGCCATGTCGGCTCCCTGAATAAAGCCGGGCTATAGCAGCGGGGACACCGAGATACCACGCCTCAGTATTTTCCGGATCGCTCAACTGTCGCCGAACACCCGCGCGAACACCCGATCCAGCTCTCGCAGATGCGGCGCCGGGTCCATCGCCGCGTCCAGCACGTCCGCTGCTATCCGCCCCGCGATCTCCGGGTCCGCCTCCAGATTCTCGCGGAACCCCCGCGCGCCCGGTTGCCCCAGGCGGCTCCACGTCTCCATCGCCGCACGCTGCACGATGCGGTACGCGTCCTCACGCAGCACCCCCGCGCGCGCCAGCGCCAGCAACACCTCGCCGGAATGCACCACGCCGCCGAGGCTATCGAGATTCGCCAGCATCCGCTCCGGATACACCGTGAGCTTGCTCATCATGTCCGCCAGGCGCGCCAGCGCGAAGTCCAGCGTGACCGTGGCATCCGGCCCGATCGCCCGCTCCACGCTCGAATGGCTGATGTCGCGCTCATGCCACAATGCCACGTTCTCCAGCGCCGGCACCACGGCGGCCCGCACCACGCGCGCGAGCCCGGTCAAATTTTCCGACAGCACCGGGTTGCGCTTGTGCGGCATGGCCGACGAGCCCTTCTGGCCGGGATGGAAGAACTCCTCCGCCTCCCGCACCTCGCTGCGCTGCAAATGTCGCACCTCGGTTGCCAACCGCTCCACCCCGCTCGCCACCACGGCAAGCGCGCAGAAATACGCGGCATGGCGGTCGCGCGGGATCACCTGGGTCGAAACCGGCTCCACCGCCAGCCCCAGCCGCGCCGCAACGAATTCCTCCACGCGCGGATCGACATGGGCGAACGTGCCCACGGCACCCGAGATGGCGCACACCGCCACCTCCGCCCGCGCCGCCACCAGCCGCTGCCGGTTGCGGGCGAACTCGGCGTAATGCCCGGCGAGCTTGAGGCCGAAGCTGGTCGGCTCGGCATGGATGCCGTGGCTGCGCCCGATGGTCAGCGTGTGCTTGTGCTCGATTGCCCGCGCCTTCAACGCCGCCATCACCGCGTCCACGTCGGCGATCAGGATATCGGCCGCCTGCGTCATCTGCACCGAGAGGCAGGTGTCCAGCACGTCGCTGCTGGTCATGCCCAGATGTACGAACCGGCTGTCCGGCCCGATTGCCTCGGCGAGCCAGGTCAGGAACGCGATCACGTCGTGGCGCGTTTCGCGTTCGATGGCATCGATCCGCGCGACCTCCCCGGCATCGATGCCGGCAAGCTTCGCCCCACCCTTCTCGCGAATGACGCGGGCGGCTTCGGCCGGGATCGCGCCCACCGCGGCCATCGCCTCGGCGGCGAGCGCCTCGATTTCGAACCAGATGCGAAACCGGTTCTCGGGCGCCCAGATGGCGGCCATGGCCGGACGAGTGTAACGGGGGACCATGCTATCTCCATCGCGCGGGGCACCCCTGCTTTACGGGTCGCCCACCCAGGCGGCAACCGATGAACCCTGACCTCTGGCATTCGCTGGCCGCGTTCGCGCAGGTCATTCTCATCGACATCACGCTCGCGGGCGACAACGCCGTCGTGGTGGGCCTCGCCGTCGTCGGTCTGCCAGCCCGTCAGCGCCGTGCCGCGATCATCGTCGGCATCGGCGCGGCATGCGTGCTGCGCATCGCGCTCGGTGCCGTCACGCTTCAGTTGCTGCAGATCGTGGGCCTGCTGCTCGCGGGCGGCATCCTGCTGCTCTGGGTTTGCTGGAAGATGTTCCGCGAACTTCGCCGCCCCGACCATGCCGGCGAGGCGGCCGCGCCGAAATCCCTCACCCAGGCGATGGTCCAGATCGTGCTGGCCGACCTGTCGATGAGCCTCGACAACGTGCTGGCGGTGGCTGGCGCGGCCCAGGGCCACCTCTGGGTGCTGGTCACCAGCCTCGCCGTCTCGGTGGTCCTGATGGGCCTCGCTGCCAACCTCATTGCCCGCCTGCTCGAGCGCCACCGCTGGATCGCCTGGGTCGGTTTGCTGATCGTGCTGTATGTGGCGCTCAGGCTGATTTGGGACGGCGCGCAGGATGTGGCCGGTCATTTCGGGATGTGATCCGTGGACCGGCCGGTCGCGGGTTCCGGGTGGGTCGGAGGCGCATCATCGCCGCCGCTCGGGAACGCGGCCCCGACGCCCGCGTTCAGGTCTTATCTTCGGAGGCAATCATGCGACACTCACTCGTGGCGATGGTCCTCGCCGCCATTCTGGCCGCCGGAATGCCGGTTGCATCGCGCGCGCAAATGCCCCAGGCCGGCACCACGGCGACCGGGCCCGCGCGGTCAGGCGAGGTGGCCGACGCCCCCGTTCCAGCGGTCATGCCTTCGATCCCATCGAACGGCGCGCCGTCGTCGGTGCCGGACCGCATCGCGGCCTCGCCGGGGGCCGCGGCCGGTCCCGCGAACGCCACGCCGTTCAGCGCGGCGCCAAGCAGCCTGCTGCCGAAAAGCGGCATTGGGTCCACCACGCTGGGACCGATCGGCGCGGATGGCGCCGTCAACCCCCTGCCCAGTTTGGCGCGCTGAACCGGGCGCGCTGAACCGGGCGCGCTGAACTCGGCGCGCTGAACCGGGCGCACCCATTCTCGTCGGCGATGTGTCAGCGTGACCGTTTGAGAAAGCGGTCGAAGGCGACGAGGGTGACGGCCGACACATGATGCTCGATGCCTTCCGCGTCCTGCTCGGCGGTCTCGGCGGGTATCCCGAGCGCCAGCAGAACCTCGACCACGAGCCGGTGGCGGGAGCGTACGCGCTGGGCCAGGGCGTTGCCCTCGCTGGTGAGAAAGATGCCGCGATACGGCTTGGACGTCGCCAGCCCCTCGCGCTTCAGCCGCGCCACGTTCTTGATCGCGGTGGCATGCGAAACACCGAGGCGGCGTGCGATATCGGTCGGCCGTGCCTCGCCCGCCGTATCGTGCAGGTCCGCGATCAATTCGGCGTAATCCTCCAGCAATGCGGTGGATTGCGCCGCTCGGGCCTTGCTGAACCGGCGCGCCTGGGTCGGCTCTGCCGGCATCGCCGCGGCGGTAACCAATTTGGCTTTTCTGAGCGTCATGACGGGCCGCGTTTTGCTGGTTCGGTCGTCTGCATGACCCTACATCAATTTGTAGGTATGGCAACATTTTCACCTTTTGTGTGACAAGGCACCACCTTCCACCGCATTGACAGAAGTGTAGCCTCGGTTACATATCGAGGTATGAGCATCACCTCGCCCCCAACTCCACGCGAAGCGCGCCGGACCATGAGCGACCGTACGCGCGTCGCGGTCTCCGAGGTATTGAACGGACGCAGGCGGGGGTGGCGGGCGCTCCTGCCGACCGCGGGGCCCGCGGTTATCGCGTCGGTCGCCTATATGGACCCGGGTAATTTCGCGACCAATATCGGCGCGGGCGCGGCGTATGGGTATGGCCTGCTATGGGTTGTCGTGCTGGCCAACCTTGTCGCGATGCTGTTCCAGGCAATGAGCGCCAAGCTCGGTATCGTGACCGGGCGCAACCTGCCGGAATTGTGCCGCGAGCAGTTTTCGCCCTGGCTGGTCTGGCCGATGTGGGGGGCGAGCGAAATCGCGGCCATGGCGACCGACCTCGCGGAATTCCTGGGCGCCGCCATCGGGTTGTCGCTGCTGTTCCATCTGCCGCTGATGCTCGGCATGGTCGTGACCGGGGTCGTGACCTACGTCATCTTGAGCCTCGGCCGGAACGGCTTCCGGCCGATGGAATTGCTGATCGCAGCGCTCGTGGGATTGATCGGCCTCGGCTATCTCATCGAGTTGCTGATCGCGCCGCCGGATTGGGGAGCCGCCGCGTTCCACAGCGTGATGCCGCAATTGGCCGATGGCGGTGCCGTCACGCTGGCGGTGGCAATCGTCGGCGCGACGGTCATGCCGCACGCGATCTATCTGCATTCCAGTCTGACGCAAGACCGTTTCCCGAATGCGACGCCGAGCGAAAAAGCCAAGCTGATCCGCTATTCCAATCGCGAGGTGCTGGTGGCGCTGTCCTATGCCGGGCTCGTCAACATGGCCATGGTGATCATGGCAGCCGCCGCGTTCCATGATGGCCACAGCGGCGTGACGGAGATCGAGACCGCGTATCACACGCTGATCCCTCTTCTGGGCGTGGGGGCGGCGTCGGTGTTTTTGATGGCGCTGATGGCGTCGGGCATCTCCGCGTCGGTGGTCGGCACGATGGGCGGGCAGGTCATCATGCAGGGGTTCGTGGGGTTCCGCATCCCGGTCTGGGTCCGCCGGCTGGTGACGATGGTGCCGGCCTTCGTGGTCGTGGCGCTCGGCTACAACGCCACCGTGTCGCTGATCATCAGCCAGGTCGTGCTGAGCGTCGTGCTGCCGGTGCCAATGGCGGCGCTGCTGGTGATCGGGCGCCGGCGCGCGGTGATGGGTGAGTTTCGCACGTCCATGCCGGTGTTCGCGCTGGCGATTTTGGTGACCTTGGTCGTGCTTGGACTGAATGCGATCCTGCTGGTGCAGACGATCACATAGAGGCGGTAACGATCCACGGCAGATCGGTCCCGCCGGGGTCCTGGCCGTGGCGTGTGAGCAGGGCGTGGACCTGGCCGCGATGATGCGTCTGGTGGTTTAACAGGTGAGTGAGCAGCAAGGCGCGGTTGGCGCGGCGCTCGGCCTGCGACCCTCCGCTGAACCATACGAGGTCGCTGTCCAGCCACGCCGCGTCCACGGTGTCCGCCCAGGCCTGGATGCGTTCGTCGGCGTCGGTGCGGGCTTGGCGGAGGGTGTCGAAGTCGTCGATCAGCTTGGCGCTGTCCTTCTGGTTGTGGGTGGGCTTGTCCCAGCCGGCGAAGCGGGACATCCACATCTGATCGGCCCACAGCAGATGGCACAGCGTGCCATGCACCGAGCCCCAGAAGGCGCCCTGCTCGGCGCGCCGCTCGGCGTCGGTGAGCCGGGCGGCCGCGCCGTACACCCGGCGGTTCATCTCGGCGTTGTAGGCGGCCATGGTGCGGGCGTAGGCGGGAGTGATCATTTGGGTTCTCCCTCGCGACGGAACAGCAGCCCGCGCACCCGGCCGCCGTCGGCCAGCAACCCGGTGACCGCGCCGGCGGCATCGCGCTGCACGCGCACGTCGAGCCAGCTGTCGAACAGCAGACGCGGCAGGCAGAGGCGGATACAGTCGCCCTCGATCGGCTCGACCGTCCAGTCCTCGGCGCCGACGATGGGCCCCGCGACATGCACTTGCGCCCCTGCGATGGTCCAGGTCGCCGCGATCTCGGCATTGACGTAGCGGCCCGGCAACCCTGCCGGCAGGGTCGCATCGGGTGCGGTCCGGGCATAGGTCGCGGTGTGGCCGGCATCGGCTGTCACCTCCATCCCGGTGGGCGTCAAGCGGGCCGCGAAATCGGATGCGGCGCGGCTCGCCCGCATCCAGCCATCGCCGCGCGCGACCAGGCGGAACGGCACGCCGTGGGTGCGGCCGATCAGGCGGCCTTCCGCGTTCAGTTCCACATCGACCGTGGCGCTGCTGGCGCGGTCGAGGTAACGGCCCGGCCAGCGCTCCAACTCGCCGCGGTCCGGCATCGCCGGGGTCGCAACGACGCCGGGCCTGCCGTCGAGCAGCATGTCCAGCACGTCGAATCCCAGGTGATAGGGATCGGCGGTCGCGTCGTTGGAAATGGCGACCACGAGCAGGCCGTGCTCGGGCGCCCTGAGGAACTGCGTCTTGAAGCCCGGCCACAATCCGCCGTGGCTCTCGATGCGCGCGCCCCGGTGCGCGCCGATCTGCAGGCCGCGCGCGTAGCCGTTCGGCTCCCCGTTGGGGAAGGCGTGCTGCCTGGCCATTTCGGCGTGCAAGCTGGGGCCGCCGACGCTGCCGGTGGCGAGGTTGCGGTCCCAGATCGCGAGGTCAATCACGGACGAGACCAGGCCGCCCTCGCCGCCGAGCGGGTAGGCGTGTGGCGCGCGCTGCCAGCCCGCTCCGTTCGGGAAATATCCGGTGGCGAGGCCCGGAACCGGCTCCAGCGTGCTTGGCGTCATGCGCGTCATGCTCATGCCGAGAGGCGCGAGGATGCGGGCCTCCAGGAAGGCGGGGAGCGGGACGCCGGCAAGCTTCTCCACGACCAGGCCGAGCAGCCAGAAATTGCTGTTGCTGTAGAGGTAGCGGCTGCCCGGCGCGAAGTTCAGCGCGCGCTGCCGGTGGATGCCGGCGGTCATCTGGGCGGCGCTGACCGGCTGGCCGAGATCCGAGCCGCCGAGGCGCAGCACCTCGAACATGTCCCGCACGCCGGCGCTGTTGTGCATCAGGTGAGCGAGGGTGATGCGTTGGCCGATGTCCGGCAATCCCGCCAGATGCGTCCGCACGTCGTCGTTCACACCCAGCCGGCCCTCGGTGGCCAGCAGCAGGATGGCGGCGCAGGTGAATTGCTTGCTGACGGAGGCGATGCGGAAGGTCGTCGCGGGTCCGATCGGGACGCCGAGATCGATGCTGGCGAGGCCGGCGCTGCGATGGAGCACCAGGGCGCCCTCGCGCGCCACGCCGATGGTGACGCCTGGACCCGGCCGGTCCCGCCAGGGCTCCAGCAGGCGATCAACACGGCGCGACAGGGTCAGGGATGCAAGATTTTCCATAGCCGAAACCCTAGCCTGCCCGCGCGCGGGCTTGCACCCCCCTGGCCCGCCTCCCTACACAGCCGCTACCTGGGTTGGAGCGAGACCATGACGGACAAATCGGCGGCGGACGCGAATTCCATCTGGGATCGACGCTACGAGTCCGGCGGGCATGTCGGCACGGCGATGATAAACGAGGGCGACCCGATCGATTTCACCCAGCACAAATTCCTCTACCGGCACGCGGTCGCCAAGCCGACCACGGGATCGGAGGATGGCTGGATCATCGACAAGCTGGCGGCCGATTTCATGACGCCGCCGGTGGAGAAGATTCTCGCGATCGGCGTCGGCATGGCGTGGGTCGAGGAGCATCTGGTGGCGCACGGCCACGCCCGCCACATCACCGCCTACGAGATGTCCACCACCGCCATCGAGGCGGCCCGCGAGCGGGTGCGCGACAAGGAATACGCGAGCCGGCTGGATCTGCGCACCGGCGATGTGCTGGAGGAGAACCTGCCGACCGGGGAATACGACGTGGTATTCGTGCAGGCCGCGATCCATCACTTCGACCGGATCGAGGAGATGTTCCAGCTGATGCACCGTGTGCTGAAGCCGGGCGGGCTGCTGATGTACGACGAGTATGTCGGGCCCGACCACCATATGTACGAGCCCGAGGTGATGGCCGTGCTGAATGCCATCAACGCCTGCCTCGCCCCGCAGTACCGCTGGAACGTGCTGACCAACGAGACGCGCGAGGCGATCCCGGAGCCGAACCTCGAATTCATGATGCAGCACGACCCGTCCGAAGGGGTGCATGCGTCCCGCATATTGCCGCTGACCTATCAGTATTTCGACGTGCTCCACCGCGGCGATTTCGGCTGCACGGTGATCCGCCCGTTCTTCACCGGCATCCTGCCGAACTTCAACTGGGAAGACCCCAAGGACCAGACCGTGGCGCGGCTGATCGTGCTGTTGGAACAGATGCTGACCAGGCACGGCGTGCTGCCGCATCACCACACCAACGTGGTGGCGCGCCGGCGCAAGCTGCCGCGGCCGCCATTGACGGCGGAGGAGGCGGCGCGGATCAACTTCGCGGATTGGCCGGGGGTGCGCGAGGTGGAGCGGCCGGCAAAGGCGGGTGGAATTATCGCTCGGGTGTTCGGGAAAGGGTGAGGGAGGGCGCTTGCCCGTGCCGACTCCGAGGGGTGGTAGCGGCGGGCGGATTTGAACCACCGACCAAGAGATTATGATTCTCCTGCTCTACCACTGAGCTACGCCGCCATGCCCTTCGGAGGCGGCGAGATAGCGCCCTGGCGGCGAGGCGTCAACCGGCGGCTGGCATTGGCGGTGGGGCGTCGGCAATCGCCTGGAGCGTTCCCGCGCCTCCCGCGACGACGGATGTCCGTTCAGGCTGCCGCGTTGGCGGGGCGCGCGCGGATGAAGCCGCCGCCGAGCACGCGGTCGTTGTCGTAGAACACGCAGGCCTGACCGGGCGCGGGCAGTGCTGGCGCGTCGAGCGTGACGCGCGCACCAGTGCCGTCGGGCTCCACCCAGGCCCCATGCGGCGCCTCGCGGGCGCGCAGTTTCACGGTAGCGCGCAGGCGGGTGGGGGGCACCAGCCAGTTCACGTCGCGCAAGGCCACGCCGGAGGTGCCGGTGCTGGCGGGGCCGACCACCACGCGGCGGCGGGCCGGGTCCAGCGCCACCACCACGCGGCGCTCGCCGTGTTCCGTGGCAGCGGTGCCGAGTCGCCTGGCCTGGCCCACGGTGTAGCGCGCGAGACCGTCATGGCGGCCCAGCACGATGCCGGCCGCGTTGACGATGTCGCCCGGCTCGGCGGCGTCCGGGCGCATCCTCGCCACCAAATCGGCGTAGCTGCCGGTGGGGACGAAGCAGATGTCCTGGCTGTCGGGCTTGGCGGCGACCGCGATGCCGAGGCGCTCGGCTTCGGCGCGGACCGTCGCCTTGTCGACAAGGTCGCCCAGCGGGAACATCGAGCGGGCGAGCTGGTCGCGCGTGGTCGCGAACAGGAACCAGCTCTGGTCGCGCGCCGGGTCGGTGGCGCGGTGCAGCTCGGGGCCGTCTGGGCCGTCGATACGGCGCACGTAGTGGCCGGTGGCCAGACGCTCCGCCCCGAGGTCGTGCGCGAGGGCGATGAGGTCGGTGAACTTGACGGTCTGGTTGCACCGGATGCACGGCACCGGCGTCTCGCCCGCCGCATAGGCATCGGCGAAATCGGCGATCACGGCGGAGCGGAAGCGCGCCTCCGCGTCGATCACGTAATGCGGAATGCCGAGATGGTCGGCCACGCGGCGCGCGTCGTGGATGTCCTGCCCGGCGCAGCACGCCCCCTTGCGGCCGGTCGCGGCGCCATGGTCGTACAGCTGCAGCGTGACGCCGATCACCTCGTGACCCTGCTCGGCGAGCAGGCCGGCCACGGTGCTGCTGTCCACACCTCCGGACATGGCGACCAGGATACGCATGGGCGGCGGCTTGCTATCCGGCCTGGAGGTTGCGCGTGCCGGCGGGCAGGCGGACCACGAGGCCGTCCAGCTTCTCGGTCATCACGATCTGGCAGCCCAGGCGCGAGGTCTTTTCCAGGCCGAAGGCGAGGTCGAGCATGTCCTCCTCGTCCTCGGTCGGCTCGGCAAGCCTGGCGAACCAGGACGGGTCGACGATCACGTGGCAGGTGGAGCAGGCGAGCGAGCCCTCGCAGGCGCCCTCGATGTCGACGCCGTGCTTGTGGGCGATTTCGAGCACGGAGAGGCCAAGCGGGGCGTCGACCTCGCGGGGCGTGGCGTTGCGCTCGATGAAGGTCATCTTGGGCATGGTCGGATCAGGCCTCGGCTAATGCGGCGGCATGGGCCTCCGCGTGGGCCTCCGCCAACAAGGCGGCGGCGGCATCGATGTCGGCGGCGGAGGTAAAGCGTCCGATCCCGATACGCAAGCTGCGGGCCGCCTGGGCGTCCGACAGGCCCAGCGCGCGCAGCACGTAGGACGGCTCGAGGGCGGCGGACGAGCAGGCGGAGCCGGTGGAGACGCACAGATCGGGCGTCGCGCGCATCAGGTCGATGGCGGTGGCGGCGGGGAAAATGAGGTTGAGGTTGCCGGAGATGCGCGCGGCCGTGTCGCCGTTCAGCGCGATGCCGGGGATGGCGCGGCGCAACCGGTCCATCAGGCGATCGCGCAGGGTGGCGATGCGGCGATCGTCTGCCGCCATCTCGGCGCGGGCGAGGCGGCAGGCCTCGCCCAGCCCCACGATCAGCGGCGGGGCGAGCGTGCCCGAGCGCAGGCCGCGCTCCTGCCCGCCGCCGGAGAAGAGCGGGGCGAGGCGCACGCGCGGACGGCGGCGCACGAACAGGGCGCCGACGCCTTTGGGGCCATACAGCTTGTGGCCGCTGATCGAGAGCAGGTCGATGCCGAGCGCCTGGACGTCGAGCGGGATCTTGCCGACCGCCTGGGCCGCGTCGGTGTGGAACAGCGCGCCGTGGCCGCGTGCCATCGCGGCGAGGCTGGCCAGGTTGTGGATCAGGCCGGTCTCGTTGTTCACCGCCATGATGCTGACCAGCAGGGTGGGCGTGGCCAGAGCCGCCGCCAGCAAGGCGGGGTCGACATGGCCGTCCGGGCACACCGGGAGAATGACCGGCTCGAACCCCTCGGCGGCAAGGTCGCGCACGGATTCCAAGACGCATTTGTGCTCGGTGGCCAGCGTGACCACGCGGCGGCGCGGGTTGCTGGTGGCAGAAGCGTGCCGGGCGGCGCCTTTGATGGCGATGTTGTTGCTCTCGGTGGCGCCCGAGGTCAGCACGATCTCGCGCGGCTCGGCCCCGATCAGGGCGGCGATGTGGGCGCGGGCGGCCGCGACGGCGTCCTCCGCCTCGATGCCCATGGCGTGCTCGGCGCTGTGCGGGTTGCCGAAGCGTTCGGTGAACCACGGCAGCATGACGGCCAGCACGCGCGGGTCGCATGACGTGGTGGCCTGGTTGTCGAGGTAGATGCGTTGCATGGCCGGCATATGGGGTCAGGCGGCGCGGCGTGCGAGACGGGCGGCCATGGCCGTGTAGGCCGCGATGAAGGCGTCGATGTCGGCCTCGGTGGCATTCCATGGCAGCGAGACGCGAATTGCCTCGCCCGCGAGTCCCCCCAGCCCCATGGCGTCGAGCACATGGCTGCGCGCGACCTTGCCCGAACTGCACGCGGCCCCGGCCGAGACGGCGATGCCGGCGAGGTCGAGTGCCATCACCTGCGTGTCGGCGCGCACCCCCGGCAAGGCGAGACAGGTGGTGTTGCCGAGCCGCGCGGCACCCGTGGCGAGCGCCGTGCCACCGGCGGCGATGGCGGCCCGTTCCGCGCGGTCGCGCAGAGCGGCGAGGTCTCGCGGCGGCTCCAGGGCAGCGGCGAAGCCCGCGATGGCGGGAAGCGGGGGCGTGCCGCCGCGCCGCCCGCGCTCCTGCCCGCCGCCCACGATCAGCGGCGGCAGCGCCCGGCCGGGCGCCAGCAGCAGCGCGCCCGCGCCAAGCGGACCGCCGAGCTTGTGGCCGGAGAGGGCGAGGCTGTCGGCGCCGAGTTCCGCGACATTCACCGCGATCCGCCCGGCGGCCTGCACCGCATCCACATGCAGGAAGGCTCCGGCCGCGCGGCAGAGCGCGGCGGCCTGGACGACGGGCTGGATCGTGCCGGTCTCGTTGTTGGCCAGCATCAGGCAGACCAGCGCGGGCGGCCCGCGCAACGCATCCGCCAGGGTGGCGAGGTCGATGACGCCGTCGCGGTCCACCGCGATCGTCACCGCGGCCCCGCCCGCCGCCGCGCGGACGGCGTCGTGTTCGGTGGCGCCGACGATGACGCGACGGCCCCCGCCAAGCCCCGCGATCGCCAGCGCATTGGCCTCGGTGCCGCCGGACGTGAACACGATGTCGCCGGGCGCCGCGCCGAACCGCGCGCCGAGGCGGTCGCGCGCATCCTCCAGCAGCCGTCGCGCGGCACGGCCGGGGCCATGGACCGAGGAGGGGTTGCCGACGCTGTCCAGCGCGGCGAGCACCGCCGCGCGGGCCGATGGGCGCAGCGGTTCGGTGGCGTTGGCGTCAAGATATGTCATCACGTGCGCGTATGGCGGTGTTTACGGAAAAACATGAACGGCGTGCGACAATTCCATTATGTATGACGCACTTCACTCAACTATAGTCGCATCGGTCCGAACATTGAAGGCTTGCCCCTTCCGTGCCGGAAACGTCCGGTCGGCCCACGGCCGAGTGCCATGAAGCTGCGGGTGCTTTGATCCCGCGCGAACAGGAACGGAATTCGGAACACCATGCCTGAAGTCATGTTCGCCGGCCCTGACGGCCGGTTGGAGGGTCGCTATCACCACTCCAAGGAGACGGGCGCCCCGCTCGCGCTCATCCTGCACCCGCATCCGATGCATGGCGGGACGATGAATAATCGCATCTCCTACACGATGTATCAGTCTTTCCAGCGGCTTGGCTTCTCGGTGATGCGGTTCAATTTCCGTGGGGTCGGCCGCAGCCAGGGCCGCTACGACGGCGGCACCGGCGAGATCGGCGATGCGGCGGCCGCGCTCGACTGGATGCAGGCGGTGAACCCGAGTTCGGGCGGATTGTGGATCGCCGGCTATTCGTTCGGCGCTTTCATCGGGATGCAGCTGCTGATGCGCCGGCCGGAGATTTCCGGCTGGGTCAGCGTCGCACCCCCGGCCAACCACTATGATTTCGGCTTCCTCGCCCCCTGCCCGTGCGGCGGGCTGATGCTGCACGGCGACAGCGACGAGCTGGTGCCGGAGCCGGCGGTGAAGAAGTTGGTGGACAAGCTCAACACGCAGAAGAACGTGCAGGTCGATTACCGCATCTTCGCCGGTGCCGACCACGTGTTCGCGAGCCACGCGGATGCCACGTCCGAGGCGGTCGAGGACTATGTGAAGAAGACCATGGCCCGCAAGACGATGGCGCTCGCCGCCGACTGAGCGGGCGATCGGGCTCCCGAAAAGAGGCGCCGGGGCGAAAGCCGCCGGCGCCTTTTTTCGTTCAGACCCGTTTCGCCATCACCGTGATCGAGCGTTCCAGCGCCGCCGGCTTCACGGCCGCGTCGCCTTCGAATGGCACGTCGAGGATCACCACCAGGGCGCATAGCATCGCCACCGCCGCGATCATGCCGCCCAGCGTTAGCGTGCGGTCCAGCGTGGGCGCGATCAGGCCGGACAGGATCACCAGCATCGTGAACAAGGTCGCGATCACGTTCCAGAACAGGCTGGGGAGCGCCAGCGTGGCCGCCGACAGGCGAGTTTCGCGCAAGTCGGAGATGTCGTCGAGGCCGCGCACGATCTCGGCGAAAATGGTCTGCTGGCGGGGCGTGGCGGGGTCGATCGCGCGCGCCGGGCGCGATACGTCGTTGTAGAGCGTGTCCACTTTTTCCGCCCGCCCCGTCGTCATGTTCGGCCACTCGTCGGTCACGATGGCGCGGGCGTAGGTGAGCAGCGCCGGCCGGATCGCGGCCATCTTCGGATCGGCGAAACGCAGCATCGCGCGGTCCACGTTGGCGATGGCGCTGGCTTCCTTGACCACCAGCTCTTCCGCCGAACGCAGGTTACCGTTCACCTGCACGAGCGAGAATGACAGCAGCACGCCGGTGAACGCGATCACTGTCTTGAAGGAGTCGATGATGCCGCCGGACTGCCCCTCGATCCCCAGTCGGTGCACCGCGCGGCGGGCGAGGAAGGGGGCCAGGACCACGGCCGATACGCAAACGAAAACGATCGTGGCGAAGACGGCCACGTTGGGCTGGCGGGTAAGCCAGTGGATGATGGATGCCATTGGGAGTTCTTGCCCGATGGCGGGAGGCGTGGGAAGGGAGGCGCCCGAGTCCACGGATGTTCGCCATGCCCGCAAGCCCCTTCCTGCATGAAGCCGTCGCACGCGGCTTCGTGTTTCAGTGTACCGATGCCGACGCGCTCGACTCGGCGCTGCTGGCGGGTAAGGTGTCGGGCTATATCGGGTTCGACTGCACCGCCGACAGCCTCCATGTCGGGAGCCTCGTACAGATCATGCTGCTGCGGCTGATGCAGCGCCACGGCCACCGCCCGGTGGTGCTGATGGGCGGCGGCACCACGCGCATCGGCGACCCGTCGGGCCGGGACGAGGTGCGGCTGCCGCTGACCGACGCGCAGATCGCGGCCAACATGGCCGGTATCCGCCGCTGCTTCGACCCGTTCATCCGCTTCGGCGACGGCCCTTCGGACGCCCTGATGCCCAACAACGCCGACTGGCTCGACCGGCTCGGCTACATCGAGCTGCTGCGCGAGGTCGGCGCCCATTTCAGCATCAACCGCATGATGAGCTTCGACAGCGTGCGGTCTCGGCTGGAGCGGGAGCAGGGGCTGACCTTCCTGGAGTTCAATTACTCCATCCTCCAAAGCTACGATTTCCGCGAACTGCACCGCCGCCACGGCGTGGCGCTGCAGATGGGCGGCTCGGACCAATGGGGCAACATCGTCTCGGGGGTCGATCTGGTGCGCCGAACGGATGCGCGCACGGTGTTCGGGCTGACCACGCCGCTGATCGCGACCAGTTCGGGCGCCAAGATGGGCAAGAGCGCCAAGGGCGCGGTGTGGCTGGTGGCCGACCGGCTGCCCGCGTACGAGTACTGGCAGTTCTGGCGCAACACCGAGGACGGCGATGTTGGCCGTTTTCTGCGGATGTTCACCGATATTCCGCTAATCGAGATCGCGCGCCTGGAGGCGCTCGGCGGCTCGGAGATCAACGAGGCCAAGAAGATCCTCGCCACCGAAGCCACGCGGCTCGCCCATGGCGATGCCGCGGCCGAGGCGGCGGCAGAGACCGCGCGGCGGACCTTCGAGCACGGCGAGGCCGCAGAGTCGCTGCCCAGCATCTCGGTGTCGCGCGCCGATCTGTCCGAGGGGATCACGCTGGTGCGGCTGCTCGTGCTCGCGGGCCTGGCGGCGAGCAACGGCGAGGCGCGTCGGCTCATCAAGGGCGGCGGCGCGCGGGTCAACGATATGGCCGTGGGCGACGAGGCGCGTGTCGTGGGCCTGGACGACATGCGCGGCGACGCGATCAAGTTGTCAGCTGGGCGCAAGCAGCATCGGCTGGTCCGCGCGGCGTAGCCTACTGCCCCATCAGCCGGGTGATCTCGGGCTCCAGCCCTTCGGCCAGTTTGTAGTAGCCGTTGGGGGTCAGGTGCAGATGGTCGAATGACATCTGGTCGGTCAGCCGGCCCGCCGGATCGAGCACGCGGGAGGCGCCGTCATAGCTGAACACGACCTGGTTGTCGGTGCAGCGAGTGATCAGCGCGTTCACCTGGTCATTGGCCAGGCGCATTCTGTCGGAAGGCTCGACGCCGCGCGGCAGCAGCGAAAGCAGCAATATCCTGGTGGCGGGCAGGCGCGCGTGAATCAGACGGACGATCTGGGCGATACCCAGGGCCGTGTTCTCGGGTGCGCTGCCGGTGCCGGTGTTGTTGGTGCCGGCGAGCAGCACCACCACCTTCGGCCGCAAGCCTGCGAGTTCGTTATGCGAGAGCCGGTACAGGATTCCCTCGGTCCGATCGCCCCCGATGCCGAGCAGCAGGGGAGTGAGGGGGCCGAAGAATTTCGAGAAGATCGGCGGGTCCCACGACGCGGTGATCGAGTCGCCGACGAACACCACCTGGAACGAGGCGCGGTTCACCCGCGCCAGCGCGGAGTCGATGTAGGCCGAGGCCTCTTTCCAGCCGGGATAGTCGAGTGCGGCCGGCACGGCCTCGCGGGGCAGCGGCGCGTGGGCGGGCAAGCCCGGGCAAAGCTCGGCAGCGTGCGCCGTGGCCGTGCCGAGAAGGGTGGCGCCGAGAAGGGTGGCGCCAAGAACCAGAGCGGCCCGAAGCATGCGGCTCACCGCTGGTAAGGGGCGATGAAGTCCTGCGCCATGAAGGTGACAGGCGTGCCACCCGGCGCCATCAGCCAAACGCTGTACAACGCGCCAGCATTCAACTCGCCAAGGTCGAGGCTTGGCACCGCCGCCGCGCCGCACGTGGCGTGAACGCGGGCCTCGTCCACCGGGCTGATACTCCGGGTCTTCATCGTGGCAGTCGCGACGGCGCTGAACACAACCTGGTTGGCCGGCTCCAGCAGCAACGACGCGGTCGGGCAGGTGGACGCCGCGTTGTAGAACGAAAGCTTGGACCGCAGCTGGTTGTACTCGGTCACGTCGGTCACAAGTTTGCCGGCAAGCCTGGCGCCGCCTTCGGTCAGCAGGAATGTATGGAACTTCCCGGCGGCGAGCTGGAAGCTGACGGTGCCACCGTCCTTCGTGGTGGCGGTCAGCGTCTTGCCCGCCGCACCCTCGACCACGCGATATTGCGAGATGCGGGATGCGCCGTCGGTGCCGAGTTTCACCGGATCGGTGAAGGCCGGCGCCAGGTCGAGCGGCCCGGTCGTGGTGTTGGCGAAGCGGACAAAGGCGAACCCTTCGGGCAGCCGCCCCTCGTACAGCGCGATTTGCGCGCCTGCGGGTGCGACGAAGGCAATCGCAGCGACCATGCCCGCGGCAAGCGCCCAGCGTCGCATCGTCAGTGCCGTACCAGCGCCTGAACGGCGGGGACCCGGTTGAGAGCGGCGGTAATCGCCCGGCCCCATTGCTGGTAGCCCGCATAGGTGTGGTGCTGCCCATCGAAGGTCGGCCATTGACCGGGCTGGGACAAGGCCAGGCTGTCGATGTAGGTGCAGTTGGTCAGTGTCGATTTCATGTAGTCGTTGAATTCCTTCACCCGTGCATAGGTCTTGAAGTACGGCCCGCCCTCGGTGCCCCAGCTTGGGCCGATCCATACGCATGCCAGATTATTGGCGCGGATGCGGGTTGTCAGCGCGTTGACGTTCTCGCTGATCCAGCCGCGCGGCAGGTCTTTCTGGTTGTAGCCTGCCATCGTGTCGCCGATTTCGATCAGCACGACGTTCGGATGCACCTGCTGGATCAGTTGATCGACGCCCCAGCTGCGCGCGCTCGGCGTCTTGTTCTCCTGCACCGGGCCGGTCCCGATGCGCTGGGCGGAGCCGCAGGGGACTTCACGGGGCGACACCCAGGCACCCGCCGGCACGCCGCATGCGCCGAACGAATCGACCTTGGCCCCTTCGGAGAGCAGCGCATCGTGGAGGGTGGAGATCAGGTATCGCGAAGTGGCGAGATGGCTGTCACCGATCACCAGAAAACTCAGGCCTAGCAGCAGGTTAGACATCTCAATCTCCGGAATAGGCGGTCAAAGCCAGAATGGGATCGATCATCGCAGCCTATCGAGGAACAATTAAGGCGTGTTCTTCGCCCCGTCCATGCTAAAATCCAACGTTTGTAGAGACTTGTCATCGACGCCCAGCGGCTGACCCATCACGCGTTCCGGGATTTCCCAGATCACCAGCTTGGGCGGCGACTCGCGGAACGTGGCGCCGCCAAAATAAACGCGGGCGGCGCTGGCGAAACCGCCGCCGGCCTGTGCGAAATTGCCGATGGGAGCGCGTATCGCCTCCGCCAGCCGGCCGGCAAAGTTCGCGTTCACCGAGTAGGAACTGCCGAGCAGCGCGACCTCGATGGCGGGGCCGTCATCTAGCATATTTTTTACCGCGACTGCCGCGACCGGGGCGGTCTGTTCGACATGCTGCCGATCGGCGGGCGGCCGCAGTTTCACCGGAAGGTTGTCCGGAACGTGCTCGAGACTCATCAGCCGCAGCAGATCTCCGGCCCACGCCGTCTCGGCTGGATCGGCCGTCGTGCGGAACGCATGAGTGCGGTCGAGCGGCGTCTTGATCGCGGCGGCGATGGCGCGCGCGGCGGCGGCGGCGCCCGGCTGGTTCCAGTGGGTGTCGGTACGGTAGTAGAGCGGTCCCGCGTCGCGGTCGGTGGCGGCGCGCGCGCCGGAAAGGGCGTCGAACAGGTTCACGGTCGGCACTTGCGCCACCGCGAGGCGGCGCAGCAATTCGGGATACCGGGCTTCGGCCTGCGCCGAGCGCGGGCCGTCCATCTCGGCACGCAGCACGCGCGCCTTGTCCGGCACCAGGGCGACCAGCAAGCCGATGTTGCGTGAGGCCAGCGCATCCTGCACGTGTTTGAGGCTGGCGATGCGCGCGCGCACGGCCTCATCCGCGTCGGGAAACGGCCGCAACTCCTCGGTCAGGAACAGCCAGTCATGCCGGCCGACCCAGACCTGCGGGCCGCCGGAGTCGAACAGGCGCCAGCGCAGCGCGCCGCCCGTTGCCCGCAATGCCTCGTCGATGGGCAGATAATGCGCGGTGACGAAATTCACGGCGGCGGCGGTGCGGCCGGCCACCATCGAGCGGAAATCGAGCGTCCCGTCGAGCCGGCGTCGAGCGGCCGGCGTGAGCATGGCGGCGATGGCAAGGCAGAAGCCGCCCGCCAGCGCCAGCGCCATCGCAGCACCGAGAACCCGGTCGGCGACGGTCTCCGGCGGCGTACTGGGGGTCGGGGAAGGTGCCATCAGAATTGAAAATACAGGAAGGGGACGGCGTCGCGGCTGTAGAGCAGGACGATGGCCAGTACGAAGCCTGCCAAGGGAGCGATCACCGGCAGGGCGGCGGTCCAACCCGTTCGCGGGAGCGCCGGGGCGGATGCCCGGCGGCCTTGCAACAGCGGCAGGTAGATGAAGAAGATCGCGATTGGGATGAACCAAAGCCGGTCCGGTGTCGCCTGCCATGCCAGCGCGTCCGAGAGCCCGATCCCGTGCGAGCCGGCCCCGTGCGAGCCCGTCCCGTGCAGCCCCAGCATGCCTGCGTACATGCTCAGCGCCGTTCCGATATCCTTGGCCCGGAACAGCACCCAGCCGATCAGCACGCCGAGCATGGTGAGCGCGTTGCCGAGCGCGAACGGCATCGGCCTGGCCCCCGGCCGGCGGGACCACCAGCGATGCGCCGCCAGCATTCCGCCATGCAGGATGCCCCAGAAGATGAAGTTCCAGCTCGATCCATGCCACAGCCCGCCGATCGCCATGATCGTCATGAGATTGACATAGGTGCGCCCCGGCCCCTTCCGGTTACCACCGAGCGGGAAATACAGGTAGTCGCGCAGGAAGCGCGACAGCGTCATGTGCCAGCGCTGCCAGAAATCCTGGATCGAGCCGGACAGATAGGGGTTGTCGAAGTTCTGCGGGAAGTGGAAGCCGATGGTCCGCGCGAGCCCGATTGCCATCAGCGAGTAGCCGGCGAAGTCGAAATAGAGCTGCAGCGTGTAGGCGGTGGCGCCAAGCCAGGCATCGGCGAGGTTGGGCGTGGCCAGGGTGAAAGCGGCATCCACCAACGGGCTGAGCGTGTCGGCCAGCGCGGTCTTCATGGCAAAGCCGATCATGAAGATGCGGGCGCCGGCGCCGAACTGCGCCAGGGAGTGGTGGCGGTATTTCAGCTCCTGCTCGATTTCCGCGTAGCGCACGATCGGCCCAGCGATGAGCTGGGCGAAGATGGCCTTGTAGGTGGCGTAGTTCAGGAAATCCCGGTTGACCGGGACCACGCCGCGGGCGACATCGACGAGATAGCTGACCGATTGGAGCACATAGAACGAGAGCCCGATCGGCAGCACGATCTCGGCCCAGGCAACGGGCGCGTGCCCGGCTGCCCCGATCAGCTGGTTGAAGGTCGCGACACCGAAATTCGCGTATTTGAAATAGGCGAGCACGGCGACGTTGCCGACCACGCCGAACAGCATCCAGCGCCAGCCAGCGGATGAGCGCGGGTCTGCCGAGTCCATCGCCCGGGCGACCAGCCAGGTGAATACGGTCACCGCGATCAGCAGCAGCAGGAAGTCGATCCGCCACCACGCATAGAACGCCCAGGAGAAGAGCAACATGGGCCAGTTCCGCAGGCGGAACGGCGTGAGAAAATAGACCGCGAAGAACAGCGGCAGGAACAGGAACAGGAATTCGAACGAGGCGAAGATCACCGCGAGCCGTCTCCGCCAACCCTCACAAAGAAGACTGTATCAGCCTCCGGTCGTTCCGCCAACCTGCTGCAACCGAAGTTCGCGTGCGCGCCGCAGGGCGGCGAGCGCGCGACCGGTGTTGCCGCGGGCGCGGGCGACGTCGGCGATCATCAACTGCGTGCGGTAATCGTCGGGTGCCTGCTGCTCGGCCTCGGCGATCAGGGAATTGGCGCGGCTGTAATCGCCGGCCTGGATCGCCGAGTCCACGGCCGCGTGCCGCACGTCGAGATCGCTTGGATCGCGTTCCAGCACCGCCTCGTTGATCCGCAGCGCCTGATCCGGTTTCTTGTCCGAGGAATAGAGCCGGCTGAGCGCCATGTTCAGGTCCGGTGCATCGGGCTTGCTGGCCAGGCGAGGCGCCAGCGCCTCATACGCGGCAGCCCGCTTGCCCTCCTGGTTCAGCGTGTCGGATTGCTGGATGGCGATGCCGTTGCGCAGGCCCTCGAGCGCCGAGCGCTGCAGCGGATTGAGGCTGGCGGGCTCGACGTTGTTTGCCAGCGACGCGGCCCCCTGCTTGTCGCCCGCGTCGAGCAGCGGCGAGACATAGGCGAGACGTTGCGCCGAGGTCTGCGGCCGCGTGTTGAGCAGCCCCAGCCGGATCGCCTCGCGCGCGCCGGCCTCGTCGCCGGCCGCGAGCAGACGCTTGGAGACCGCCGCCGCCCGCTCGCCCGTCGGGTCTGGGCGCGAAGCCACCTGCAGCAGCCGGGCGCGGGCGGTGTCGCGATCCGCACCCGCCAGGGCGCCGTTGATGTCGGCCTTCAACGCCGCCTGCTGCTGGAGCGAACGCATCTCGGGGGTGCGGTCCTTCGCGGGCACGTACTCGATCACCTGGGCCGCGCGAGCGAGGTCGCCCTGCTCCTGCGCGTAGATCATCGAGGCCTGGATCTGGTCCTTGGTGGGACGCGCGCCAGTGATGGCTCCGTCCATCACCTGGCGTGCCTGCTCGTGCTGGTTCTGTGCGTCGAGCGCGCGGGCGAGTTCGAGGCGGGTCCAGGGAAAGGCCGGATCGGCCGCGACGGCTTCGCGGAACAGGCTGGCGCGGCGGGCCGGGTCGGGTTCGGCCTGCGCCTGCTTGCGCAGCGCCACGGCGCGATTCTCGGCGATTCCCTGCGCGCCTGGGGCGCCGGCGGAAACGCCCGCCTTTGCGAGCAACTGCCTGGCCTCGTCGCCCCGGTTCTCGCGCTCCAGCACGCCGGCAAGATTGACGGCGGCGGCCGAGTTGCGCGAGTTCAGGCGCATCGATCGGCGAAGGCTGGCCTCGGCCTCGGCAAGCTTGCCCTGCTGGGCCTCCAAGGCGCCAAGTTGGAGGTAGTTGCCCCAGTTGCCGTCGCGGCCCATCAGCTTGCGGAGAAGCGCCTCCGCCTCGGCGTTACGACCGCTGCGCGACAGGATGTTGACGCGCGCGTACTGCGCGGCGATGGCCCGCCCGGCGCCATTGTCGCCGCCACGGCCGTTATTCCCGGAAGGCTCGTAGTTGGCGCCCTTCAGCGCGCCCTCCCACGCCGGGTCGATCTGCGAAGCGCGGCCAAGCAGGTCGCGTGCTTCGGGCAGACGGCCCTGGCGTTGCCGCACGAGTCCCAGTCCGCCAAGCGCGTCCTTATCGTTGGGATCGATGCTCAGCGCGTTCTGGAACGCGACTTCCGCCTCGCCGAGCCGGTTTTTCTCCAACGCGGTGAAAGCGTCCTGCCGCGCCCTTCCCGGCGGGTTGCGCGCCAGTTCCAGCTTGGTTTTCAGATCGGTGTCGCTGGGATTGCGGCGCAGATAGGCGTCCAGGCTATCGACCGAGCTGGGCTCGTTCGGTAGCCAGGTCAGGGCCTCCTTCAGCGCCTTGTTGGCCTGCTCGCCCACAGCGGGCCTGGTGGCCAACAATTCGAGGCGCTTGATGCCCTCGAGGCGCGTGCTTTCCCGGAAGGTCTGGATCTGGGCGAAGGCGAGCTGGGCGCGAAGGTCCTGAGGGTTCTGGGTCACCAGGCGTGCGAGTGCATCGCGGGCCTGATCGAACCCGCCCTCGCTGCCGCCGAGGGTCTGGTAGTATTCGATGGCGAGTCCGGGAAGGGGCGTCTCGCCCTTGAACACGCGCTGATAGGCGAGCACCGCGTCAGACGCGTGGCCCTCGCTCGCCAGCCGGCGGGCCTCCGCCAACTGTTTCTGGTCGAGTTCGCCCGATTTGAGACTCTGGTCGACGCTGGCGATGCGCGGATCGGCGGGATGGGCCGCGCGCAGACGGGCGAGGCTGTCCTGCGCCGCTTGGGCCTGGCCCAGTTCCGCCTGGATCGGCGCCAACATCGCGAGCGCGTCGGCGTTGGACTTGTCGATGAGCAGAACCCGCGAGAGGCTCTCCATGGCGCGGTCGGACTGGTACTGCGACCGCCAGTAGGATGCCTGCTCGAGCAGGATGCGGATCGCCGCGTCGGATTTGTCGCTGGCACGCTGTGCCGTCGCTGGATCGGCGGGCGTGCGAGCCGAAGGCTGGGAGGTGTTGCGCGAGGTCGCGCCAAATTCCGCGAGCGGCTTCACGGTGGTCGGGATCTGCGCCCACGCCGAGCCGCCGATGAGCGTTCCGATGGCGACCGACACCAGCAACGCGGCCCGCGAACGAGTCGGGCGCGAAACGCAGCCTGCACGGATCGTCGAGTTTCGCATCTAAAACCTTCTCTTCGTATCGTCAAACGCATGCGATTTATGCAGCAAACGCGCCGCCTTCGCTACAGTTTAGGCGTGTCACGCCCTGGACCAGCTCCCGCACAGGATCGAAGCGGCGACGACAGTTCCGTATATGCTAAGTCCGAGCGCCAATGCCATGAATAGCGCGGTGGCCATGAATAGCGCGGTGATCGAGCCAGTGGCCCGAAAGGCCAGCCGCCGCCGGTCGCCACGATGACGCCGGGAAATACCAGCGCCATGCCAGCCAGCGCATTGATGCCGAGGCCGTCGCGGAACTCATCGAACCGCGTGAGGCCGCCGGCGGCATCGCGCAGGATCAGGATGCTGCACCACTCGCCCACCCGGTCGAGGCTGTGGAAGATGGGGTCGCACAAGGACGGGTCGGTATCATTTTGCAAGTGACATTAGGCGGCCTTCGTCATCTCCGGCGCACCCAGTTCGATCAGGTGGCCCCAGCGCCCGGCCGAATGCAGGTGCGCGAAAATGGCCGCAAGCCAGCCTTTGTGGCGCCATTCGAGGAACGTCGCGTCGCTCAGCTTGTCCAGCCGGTCCGCCAGCAGCAGCTTGAAGCCGCGGATGCGGGTGTTGCCGCCGGCGGTGAAGTTGATGTTGGCCTCCTCCTCCGCCAGCAGCCCGGCCTCGTCCAGCGCGTGGGCGAACACGCCGGCGGCCGTCAGGTTGTCGCGATAGCTGGAGCAGAAGCCGATCGCCTCGTTCAGCGTGGCGCTCGGCTTGCCGTCCTCGAACAACTTCATGCCGACGTTGTGGCGCAGGCAGGCCGCGTCCGGCTCCATGCCGACATAGGTGGTGTTCGCGGCCGCGTCCTCGACGAAGATGAACGGGAAGGCGCGGATATAGGCGGGGATGTAGCTGTTGGGCCGCCATGTGCCGTCCGGCTGGACAAACAAGTTATGGCCCTGCCGCAAGCCGAGCAGCGCCACCGGCATCGGATTGGGCCCCGTGGTGAACACGATCGGGAAATGCTGGGCGGCGGCCTCGAACTCGCCCAGGCCCAGCGGGACGGACTGCGCCTCGGCGCTGAAGGCATAGCCCACGCCGCGGTCGAGCCGGATGTCGCCATGCAGGCCAGGGTTCACGCCCACGACGCGCTTGTAGAACAGCGGCAGCGGCGGGCGGGGGGCTTCGAGGGCGGCGGTCACGGTCGGTGTGGCGTCGGACATGCGGCTGGGTTCCTTGGAGGCGTGACCGAATCTTGCCTGATCGGTGGCAGGCGGTCGAGGGCAAGGCCAGGACGGTCCATCGACGGTCAGGCGAGGTGGCGTTCCAGCAGCGACAATGCCGCCTGGGCGAAGGCGCGCATGTTGGCCGCGCGGACGTCATGGCCGGTTTCCACCGTCTCGGTCGCCTCGTCAGGCCCCGTCACGGCGAGGCACACATGCCCGGCGGCATCGCCGTAGCGGTTGCCGGCGGGACCGGCCGCGCCGCTCTCGCCGAGACCCCAGGTGGCTTCGAGGCGCATCTGCGCGGCACGGGCCAGCAGGAGCGCGTAGGGTTCGGTCGCGCCGCGCAGCCCAACCATCGCGTCCTCGCTGATGCCGAGCAGGCCGTAGCGGGCGGCGCGGGTGTAGATGACGCCGCCGCCGAGGAAATAGGCCGAGGCGCCGGGCACGGCCAAGAGAGCGGCCGAGATCAGGCCACCGGTGGAGGTTTCCGCGACCGCGAGGGTCTCTCCCCGCGCGCGCAGCCGGGACGCGATGCGTTCGGCGCTCGGCATCAGGCTTTGCATGTGGTTCCCTCCCGAGGTTGTCGCTTGCCATGTTGGCACGATTTCGCTCGTGTGTGCGGCCGACGGGTTTGCAGGAGACATCACGATGTCCGGTTTCGCTTCCACCACCGACATGGCGGAGAAGAAGGTCTCGTTCGACGAACTGGGCGCCGGCCTCTACGCCTACACCGCCGAGGGCGACCCCAACAGCGGCATCGTGGTGGGACCGAAGGGCGTTACCGTGGTCGATGCCCAGGCCACGCCCGCCATGGCCGCCGAGGTCCAGGCCAAGGTCGCCGAGGTCACCACGCTTCCGGTCGATCGTATTCTGCTGACGCATTACCACGCCGTGCGGGTGCTCGGCGCCTCGGGCTATCCGGCGCATTCGGTGATCTGCTCGGACGTGACACGCGACCTGATCGTCGAGCGTGGCCAGCAGGACATGGATAGCGAGATCGGCCGCTTCCCGCGCCTGTTCCGGGGACGCGACGGCATTCCGGGTTTGACATGGCCGACCGAGACGTTCCATGGGCGGATGACGCTGTGGTACGGCGAGCGCGAGGCCCAGGCGATCCAGATCGGCCGCGCGCACACCGCCGGAGACACCATTCTGTGGTTCCCGAAGGAGCGTGTGGTGTTCGCCGGCGACACGGTGGAATTCGGCGCGACGCCCTATTGCGGCGACGCGCATTTCACCGACTGGCCCGCGACCATCCGCAAGCTGCGGGATCTGGGCGCCGAAAAGATGGTGCCGGGGCGCGGACGCGCGCTGCTGAACGCGAAGGAGGTGGCCGAGGCGCTGGATGGCACCGAGGCGTTCACCAGCCGGCTGTTCGGGATCGTGAAGGAGGGCGTCGCCAAGGGCGGCGGGCTGCACGCGATCTATGAGGAGGCGATGGCGCGGATGCGGCCGGAGTTCGGCCATTGGGTGATCTTCGACCATTGCATGCCGTTCAACGTCAGCCGCGCCTTCGACGAGGCGAGCGGGCATGACCGCCCGCGCATCTGGACGGCGGCGCGGGACGTGGAGATGTGGCGGGCGCTGGAAGGCCATGCGAAGGACGGCGAAATCCGGGGGTAGCGGTGCAGTCCACCTATACCGCGCCGCGCTACGCGTATCGCCCGGCGGGGGATGCCGGCGCGCACCATGCGGTGATCGTGGTGGGCGGCGGTATGGTGGGGCTGACGGTGGCGCTCGATCTCGCCCAGCGCGGCCAGCGCGTGGTGGTGCTGGACGATGACGACACGGTCTCGGTCGGCAGCCGCGCCATCTGCTTTGCCAAGCGCACGCTGGAAATCTACGGCCGGCTGGGGCTCGGGCGGAAGGCGCTGGCCAAGGGTGTCACTTGGCACGTCGGGAAGGTGTTCTTCCAGGACCGGCCCATCTACGAGTTCGATCTGCTGCCGGAGATGGGACACGAATACCCGGCGTTCGTGAATCTGCAGCAATACTATATCGAGCAATGGCTGGTCGAAGCCTGCGTCGCGACCGGGTTCGTGGATATTCGCTGGCGCAGCCGGGTGGTAGGGGTCCTGAATCACGCTGGGGGGGCCACCATCGAGGTGGAGACGCCGGACGGGCGGCACATGCTGCATGCCGATTGGCTGCTGGCCTGCGATGGCGCCCGCAGCTTCGTGCGAGACAGTCTCGGGCTGCCCTTCGTGGGGAAAGTGTTCCGCGACCGCTTCCTGATCGCGGATGTGGTGATGAAGGCGGATTTCCCGGCCGAACGCTGGTTCTGGTTCGACCCGCCATTTCATCGCGGCGGCTCGGTGCTGCTGCACCGGCAGGCCGACGACGTGTACCGGATCGACTTCCAACTCGGCTGGGATGCCGACCCCGAGGCGGAGAAGGAGCCGGGGCGCGTGGCGGCGCGGGTGCGGGAGATGCTGGGGCCGGATCGGCCGTTCGAGCTGGAATGGGTGAGCGTGTACACGTTCCGCTGCCGCCGGATGGAGCAGTTCCGCCATGGCCGGACGCTGTTCCTGGGCGATGCCGCGCATCAGGTGAGCCCGTTCGGCGCGCGGGGAGGCAATGGCGGGGTGCAGGACGCGGACAACCTGGCGTGGAAGCTGGCGGCCGTGCTGGACGGCACGGCACCCGAGGCACTGCTCGACAGCTACGATACCGAGCGCGTTCCGGCGGCCGACGAGAACATCCTGAACTCCGCCCGCAGCACGGATTTCATCACGCCCAAAAGCGACGCCGCGCGGGCGTACCGCGACGCGGTGCTGGAATTGGCCGAACACCATGCCTTCGCACGGCCTCTGGTCAATTCCGGGCGCCTGTCGCGGCCCGCCGTGCTGCGGGACAGCGTGCTCAACACGCCGGACGCCGAACCCTGGGACGGCGGCGTGCTTCCGGGGGCGCCGGCCATCGACGCGCCGTTGGCGGATGGGTGGCTGCTGGGCGCGTTGCGGCATGATTTCGCGGCGCTGGTGTTTGGCGACGCGGGCGATGTTCCCCAAGGCGTGCGTCCGGTCCGGATTGGAATGGGCGCGATCGACGCCGTGCGGCGCTACGCGGCACACTCCGGCACCGTGGTGTTGATCCGGCCGGACCAGCACGTGGCCGCGCGCTGGCGCGGCGTCGACGCGGCGGCGATCGCGGCCGCGCGGGACCGGGCCTTGGGTCTCGGCGCGTGAGCCTGCTCACCGAGCCGCGCCTCGATGACGCGGACCTGCTGTTCGAGACGTTGGTCGAGGCGCATCGTGATCTCGATGCCGAGGCATCCCGCAGGCTCGACGCGCGTATCATCCTGCTCCTGGCCAACCATATCGGCAGCGTCGAGACCGTCCGGGAGGCGGTGCTCGTCGCGCGCGAGGCCGTCAAACCCCGGAAAAACCCATGAAGCTCGTGACCTATTTCCGCTCCTCGGCGGCTTATCGCGTGCGCATCGCGATGAACCTCAAGGGGCTCGCCTACGACCCGGAGCCTGTCCATCTGACCCGCGGCGGCGGCGGGCAGCACATGGCGGGGTTCCGCGCGCGCAATCCGCTGGGCCTGGTGCCGCTGCTGACGCTGGAGAACGGCGTGGAACTCACGCAGTCGCTCGCGATCGTCGAATATCTGGAGGAGACGCACCCGTCGCCGGCGTTGCTGCCGAAGACGCCGCTGGAGCGCGCGCGCGTGCGGGCCTTCGCGCTGGCGATCGCGTGCGACATTCACCCGATCGATAATTTGCGGGTGCTGCGCTACCTCAAGCACGAGATGGGGCAGGAACAAGCAGCGATCGATGGCTGGTATCGCCACTGGATCGCGCAGGGCCTGCCCGCCCTGGAGGCGATGCTTGTGCAATCAGGTGGCGAGGGGCCGTTCTGCTTCGGCGCCACGCCGAGCCTCGCGGATATCTGCCTCGTCCCGCAACTGGCCAATGCGCGGCGATACGATTGCCCGCTCGGCGCGTTTCCCCGCCTGCTGCGGGCCGACGTGGCGTCTGGCGCGCTGGATGCGTTCAAGATGGCGGCGCCCGATGCGCAACCGGACGCGGCATGACCCGCTTGAGCACGGCGCGCGGGCTGATGCGCGTGCGCGGGATGCGTCGGGTTTGGAAAAGCACCATGAAGTTGGTCGAGACCGTGTCTCGGCTGGCACCCGTCACCGGGCTGAAGCTGGCCCGCAAGCCGGCGCCGAAGCGCGTCGCCGCACGGCCACAAGCCGGCTTTTCGACAGTAGAAGCCTTCGGCAGCAACCCGGGCGCGCTGGCGATGCATGTCTACCTGCCGCGACGGCTGAAGCCCCTCGCGCCGCTCGTGGTGGTGCTGCATGGCTGCGGCGAGCAGGCGCGCGATTTCGCAAAAGATACCGGCTGGATGGCGATGGCCGACAGGCTCGGCCTTGTGCTCGTGCTTCCCGAGCAGTCGGCCGCGAATAATCACGGGCGCTGCTTCAGCTGGTACCGTCCGGGCGACATCGCGCGGGGCTCGGGCGAGGTTCTGTCGATCCGGCAGATGGTGGCGACCGCGCGGCGCCTCGCGGGCAATGGCGGAAGGCGCGTGTTCGTGGTCGGCCTTTCGGCCGGTGGCTCGATGGCGGCGGCCTGCCTTGCGGCCTATCCGGAGGTGTTCACCGCCGGCGCCGTGGTGGCCGGGCTGCCGGTCGCCGCAGCCAGCAATCTGGCCTCGGCAATGGGGCGAATGGCGCATGCGGGCTCGGACCTCGGACCTGAGCACTGGGCGGCGATGGCGCGCGCCTCGGCGCCCGCGCATACCGGGAAATACCCGCGGCTGTCCGTGTGGCAGGGCGACGCGGACCGCACGGTCGATCCGGCCAATGCGGGGAATCTCGTCGCGCAGTGGCGCGGTCTCGCGGCGCTGGGCGCCGAACCGAGGGTGGACGAAACCCGCGACGGCCCGCGGCACCGCGCCTGCGCGGTGCTGCGGGGCAGGTGTTTGTGGAGGAATGGACGATTCCGGGCATGGCGCATGGCTACCCGGTCAAGGCCGGGGTGTTTGCCGATCGCTTCGTGCTGGCAGTGGGCATCGACGCGACCGCGGCGATCGCGCGGTTCTGGGGGCTGGCGGCCTGAAGGCGCGGCTCGCATTGACGGGGGTTACCGTCCCGCAAATCCGTCAGTTGGCGAGAATATGGGCATCCTCGGGTGCGAAGCCCGCGACCACGCGATCTCCGAGGGCGACGGGGTGGGCGTGGAACTCGGCCTCGCTGAGCAGCACGCTATGCGCGGCGCCGTCGTCGTCGCGGAGCGCGAGGCGGACGAAGGGACCATGATATTCGACGGCGGTGATCCGGCCTGGCAGGCGGCGCGGCAGGTTCGCGGGCGGCATCAGGCGCATGCGGTCGCTGCGGATGGCAATGCGGTTCGCACCGTCCTGCAGCACCACATGGCCGCCCAGGAAGCGGGCGACGAAGGTGGTGGCGGGGCGCTCGAACACCTCGCGCGGGCTGCCGGTTTGCAGGATGCGGCCGCGCTCCATCACCACGACGAGGTCAGCCAGCGCCATCGCCTCGTCCTGCGCGTGCGTCACGTGGATGAAGGTGATGCCGATTTCGCGTTGCAGCCGCTTCAGCTCCTCGCGCATCTGGCCGCGCAGGAAGGGGTCGAGCGCCGAAAGCGGCTCGTCGAGCAGCAGCACACTTGGGTTGGTGATCAGCGCGCGGGCGAGGGCGATGCGCTGCTGTTGGCCGCCGGAGAGCTGGGCCGGTCGGCGCTCGGCAAGGTCGGCCAATTGCACGCGCTCCAGCATGGCGCGGGCCTGGGCCCGGCGTTCGGCTTTCCCGATGCCGCGCATCTTGAGGCTGAAGGCGACGTTGTCGAGGCAGGAGAGATGCGGGAACAGGGCGTAGCTCTGAAACATCATGGCCGTGCCGCGCCTGGAGGGCGGCAGGGCGGTGACGTTCAGGCCGCCGATCAGGATGTCGCCGGCGGTCGGCGTTTCGTGGCCCGCGATCATGCGCAGGGTGGACGTCTTGCCGCAGCCGGACGGGCCGATCAGGCAGCAATAGCTGCCGGCGGGGATCGCGAGGTCGATGCCATCGACAGCCGCCATCAAGCCGAACAGCTTCGATACCGCGACCAGTTCGACGCCCTTGGTCTCAGCCGTCACGGATGGTGGCCCCCTTGGCTGCGCGCGTACCGGTAAGGGTTTGATGGCAATTAATCGCTTCAAGATTCGCACAGCCGTATCATCCCGTGATGGTCGGCGGAGGCCGACCATCACGACTTTCCGAGACCCGCCCTGCAAGTCGTGGAGGGTCCGCCTTCGCGGACCATGACGTGGAGGAGTTCGTAAGCGATTCCAACTGATTCAGTTATTTACCAACCGACACTAAGGGCGGAGCAAGGGATGTGCCAGCGGTTCGCGAGGCTACTCCGTCACCCGTTCGGTATGCCCGGCCAGTTTCGGCAGGAGCGGCAGCAGCACCGGCAGGTCGCGTTCGGCGACGCAGACCAGGAAGTGGCGGGCGCTGGCATCGAGTGCCTCGTCCTCGCCGCGCGGCAGACCGTGTTCGTCAAGCGGCAGGGCGGCGAGGCCGAGGTCGCCATAGACCTTGAGCAATCCGCGCTCGGCGCGCCACACGGCGGGGTCCAGTCCCTCCTGCAGGGCGAGATCGCGCAGGCGCCACACGGCGCTCACGCGGTCGGTCTCCATGCCGGCGGGGTCGCCGAGGCCGAGCAGCACGCGGCCGATGCGGCGGAACGGGATGCCGGCACGTTCGGTTTCGCCCCAGACCACGCCGTCGGCTTCCGCGGGCGGAATGCCTCCGAACGAGGCATAGCGGAGGCGGGCCTCGGCGTTCCAGGGCAGGAAGCCCACGCGGCTGGGGCGCACCAGGCCCCAGATCGCGACCAGCGCCAGGATGACGGTGAGCGCCACCGTGAAGCGCAGCGAGTTGGGCACGTCGCGCGAGAGGATCACCTCCCAGAAGGAATTGTTCGACAGCCAGCGCACATGCGGCTCGAATGCCGCGAGCGCCAGGACACAGGCCACCAGTGCGAACAGCGGGACGGCGGTGCCCGTGTCCAGATTGCCGGTGAGCAGCTTGGCGTGGCGGTAGAAGGCGGAGCGGAACGGGGCGATCAGGACGGCCGCGACCAGAAGCGCCGCCGGCACCCAGGACGGCGCGCCCTGTGCCACGGTGAATGCGGCACCCACAAGCAGCAGCACGATGGTGCTGCCCCAGGCCAGCGTGACGCGGCGCGACATGGCGACCGCCAGCACGATCAGCGCGGCGCCGATCAACGACGGGATGAACTGGCCGGCGGAATTGGCGACCTCGGCGAAATCGGGGTCGATCCAGGAGAAATCGGGCCGGTTGTCGAGCGCGCCCAGAATCAGCAGCAGGGCGCCGCACAGGGCCACGGCTCCGGTGGCGGCCGCAATGGCGAAATCGGGCTCGCTCCAGCGCCAACCGGCCGGGCGGGCGGGAGCCTGCTTGTCGCCGCGTTTCACCAAGGAACGCCCGCGCAGCAGGATCTCGTTGCCGGCGAACAGCCCCCCGGCGATGAACAACGGGATGATATAATAGTATAACCGGAACACGACGATCGCGCCGATGGTCTGCTCGGGCGCCAGATACGGCTCCATGCCGAGCAGCATGGCGGTGTCGAACACGCCGATGCCGCCTGGCAGGTTGGCGGCCAAGCCCGCGCTGTAGGACGCCACATAGACGCCCAGGAAGCGCAGATAGGTGAGGCCGGGAGCCTGCGGCAACAACGCATGGAAGATGGCCGCCGTGACCGCGACATCGAGCGTGGCCAGCAGCACCTGGACGATGGCCATGCGCCAGCCGGGCAGCTCGATGATGTTCCCGCGGATCTTGATGACGCCGAAGATGCGGGACAGCACGATGTAGGCGAGCACTATCGCCCAGAGCAGCGCGCCGACGCCGTAGAGTGCCACCAGCGGCAGCTTGGCGCCGAAGAACGGGATGGCGGTAGGCTCGAAGAACAGGATGATGCCGCCGAGCACCATGCCGCCGAGGCCGAAGGTGAGGCTGCAGAACGCCACGACCTTGCCGATCTGCAAAGGCGTCAGGCCCCAATGGGCGTAGAGGCGGTAGCGGACGGCGGCGCCCGACACGGCGGCGAAGCCGAGGTTGTGGGACAGGGCGTAGGCGCAGAACGAGGCGAAGGCCACGCGGCGATAGCTGACCGGCTTGCCGGCGTAGTAGGTGCCGAGCCGGTCGTAGAAGGTCAGGATGCCGTAGGACAGGATGGTCCAGCCGAACGCGATGATCAGCGCGCGCTGCGGGATTGCCGAGAGCGCCAGTTTGATGTCGGCGATCTTGAGGCTGCGGAACTCCTTCTGGACGACGTAGACTGCGCCGACCAGCAGCGCCACGCCCAGCAAAGCGGGCAGATGACGCACGTATTTTTTGAACCCTCCCATCGTGCGGCTTCAGCTCTCCGTTCGCGCGAGCGCGGTTTCAATCAGGCCGATCGTTTCGGCCACTCCGTAGAGCGCCGCGAAGGGCCCGAAGCGGGGGCCGTCGGGTTGGCCGAGCAATACCTGATAGAGGCAGGCGAACCAGGCCCGCAACTCGGGGAACGGGTGCCGCTTGCCGATGTCGTACAGCAGGGTCTGGATCTCGTCCGCCGAGGCGCCTTGCGGCAGGGCGCGGAGCGAGGCGGCGAGGTCCATCAGCGCCGCGCGCTCGACCAGGTCCGGCGCGCGGAATTGCTTGGCGGGGCGGATGAAGTCTCCGTAATAGGCGACCGCGTGGTCGGCCAGGCGGGCCAGCAGCGGCATCTCCTCGGGCGAGGCCTCCGGAATGTAGCGGCGGATGAAGCCCCACAGGATTTCGGCGCGGTCGGCGTTCACCACGCTGGCGAGGTTCAGCAGCATGGCGAACGAGATCGGGCTGCTGGCCGATTGCGGCACCTCGGCGGCGTGGATGTGCCAGGCCGGGTTGTCCTGCCGCTCGATCGCGGATTGGACGGGAGCCTTTGCGGCGTTGGCGAGGTATTCGTCCACCGCGCGCGGAATGGCGTCGAAATACAGGCGCTTGGCCCGCTGCGGCTGGTTGAACATGAACTGCGACAGACTCTCGGGCGGGGCGTAGCGCAGCCACTCGTCCACCGAGAGGCCGTTGCCGCGGCTCTTGCTGATCTTTTGCGCCTGTTCGTCGAGGAACAACTCATAGGTGAACCCCTCGGGCGGCGTGGCGCCGAGGATGCGGCAGATTTTGCCCGAGAGGCGGACGCTGTCGATCAGGTCCTTGCCGGACATCTCGTAGTCGATGCCGAGCGCGAACCAGCGCATCGCCCAGTCCGCCTTCCATTGCAGCTTGCAGGCGCCGCCCGTGACGGGGCTTTCGATCAGGGCGCCGCCATCGGGATCGCGCCACGAGACTGTGCCGGCGGCGAGATCGCGCGCCACGATCGGCACCTGCATGACGATGCCGGTGCTGGGGTGGATCGGCAGGATCGGCGAATAGGTGGCGCGGCGGTCCGGCCCGAGGGTGGGCAGCACGACGGCGAGGATCGGGTCGAACAGTTCCAGCACGCGCAGCAGCGCCGGATCGAACCGGCCGGTGGCGTAGTATTCGGTGGCGGAGGCGAATTCGTAATCAAAGCCGAAATTGTCGAGGAAGGCCCGCAGGCGGGCGTTGTTGTGTTCGCCGAAGCTCGCATGGGTGCCGAACGGGTCGGGGATGCGGGTGAGCGGCCGGCCGAGATGCCGGGCCAGCATCTCCTTGTTCGGCACGTTGTCCGGAACCTTGCGCAGGCCGTCCATGTCGTCGCTGAAGGCGATCAGGCGGGAGGGCAGGCCGGTGAGGGCCGTGTAGGCGTGGCGCACCCAGGATGTTCGCGCTACCTCGCCGAACGTGCCGATATGGGGCAGGCCGGAGGGGCCGTAGCCGGTCTCGAACAGCGCCTCGGATTTGCCGGACGCGGCCAGCCGCGCGACGACCTTCCGCGCTTCCTCGAAGGGCCAGGAACGGGGGGTCGCCGCCGTCGGCGGGGCATCGTTGCGAAGTGTTGCGGACATTGCGCGACGGTAGGCAGGGGGGGTGCCTTGGTCAATCCGGCCACCTCCGTATAGTGATACGGATGAGTTTTTCAGCAACCCCGGCCCCCTCCTTCGGAGTCGGCCGAGTCCTGATGTTGCCGGACGCGCCTGCGTTGGTCGCGGGGGTCGGCCGGGCCGTGATTCTGACGGTCGATGGCGAGATGCTGGATGTGCCGACAACGCATGTGGCCGCCGCGTTGCGCGGCATGCCGCCGCCCCTGCTGGTCCATGCTCCGGCCACGTTGCGGCGGCTGGGCGCGCGGGCGTGGCCGTCGCTCGATCTGCTGGAGCTGTTCGCGTTCGTGCTGCCCGCCCGCACATTGGCGCCGACGCCGCGCGGGTTGGCGCTGGCGCTCGACATGGACCCGCCGCACGGGGCCGAGGCGGCGGCGTCCGCGTTGTCCGGCATGGCGCAGGCGCTGCTGGCGCGGCTGGCCGCCGGGCGCGACCTGCCGTCGAACCGCGAGGCGGCGCGGCTGGCCGCCCGGATGGGACAGGCGGGCTGGGGTTGGGCGCCGTTCGTGGCGGCGGCTTTGGGTGATCCCGCCGCGATGCCGTCGATCGAGGGGATGCGGGTGTGGAAGCGTCTGCCCGAATGGGAGGAGCAGGCGCCGCCTCCGCCGCCATCGGCGCATCCCGTGCCGCCTGCCGAGGCGCGGGCGCGGCTCGCCGCAATTCTGGGTCCGGGGGCGGAGCAGCGGCCGGGGCAGTCGGACTACGCCGCCGCCGCCGCCGCCGCCTTCGCGCCCCGCGAGCAGCGCGGCGACCCGCATCTGGTGCTGGCGGAAGCGGGCACCGGCACCGGCAAGACGCTGGGCTACATCGCGCCGGCCAGCCTGTGGGCGGAGCGCAACAAGGGCGCGGTGTGGATCTCCACCTATACGCGCCATCTGCAACGCCAGATCGAGGCGGAATTGTCCCGGCTGTTCCCGGACCCCGTCGAGCGCCGGCGTCGGGTGGTGATCCGCAAGGGGCGGGAGAACTATCTTTGCCTGCTGAATTTCGAGGATGCGGTGAACGCCTCGCAATCGGGGCTGGCCGCCACCACGATCCCGCTCGGCCTGATCGCGCGCTGGACGGCGGCGACGGCGGACGGGGATTTGCAGGGCGGCGACCTGCCGGGATGGTTCGCGGAGTTGTTCGGGCAGGCGACCCTGTCCGCGCTGGCCGACCGGCGCGGCGAATGCATCCATGCCGGCTGCCCGCATTGGAAGAAATGCTTCGTGGAGCACACGATCCGCCGCGCGCAGGGGGCGGACCTGGTGGTGGCGAACCACGCGCTGGTGATGGCGCAGGCGGCGTGGGGCGGCATCGACGATGCCCGCGTGCCGGTGCGCTATGTGTTCGACGAGGGGCATCACGTGTTCGACGCCGCCGACAGCGCGTTCGCCGCCGAGCTTTCGGGGGTGGAGACGGCGGAATTGCGCCGCTGGCTGCTGGGGGCGGAAGGGGGGCGTTCGCGCGCGCGGGGATTGCGGGCGCGGGTGGCGGAGTTGGTGGCGGGCCACGCCCATCTGGAGGCGCCGTTGGATGCGGTGTTGCAGGCGGCCCGCGCCTTGCCTTCGGTGGGCTGGTCGGGACGGCTGTCGGCCGACATGGCGGAACTGCGCCGCGTGGGGCTCGAGGGTGCGGAGCCGGGGCGGGCCAACCCGACCGAGAACTTCCTGCGCCTCGCGCGGCGGCAGGTGCTGGCGCGCACCGAGGGCGGCGATGACTCGGCGGCGCGCGGCAATGTGGAGTGCGACCTGTATCCGGTGGCGCCCGAATTGCCGGATGCGGCGCGCGACCTCGCCCGCGCGCTGAGCCGGCTGGAGGCGCCGCTGAGGACGCTGATCGAGCGGCTGGCGGCGCGGCTGGAGGACGAGGCGGAGGAGTTGGACGCGGCCACCCGCAACCGCATCGAGGCGGCGTGCCGGTCGCTGAAGCGCCGGGCGCTGGACCCGGTGCGGGCGTGGCAGGCGATGCTGGCGGCGGTGGCGGCGGTGCCACCCGAGATCGGTCAGCGGCCGGACCACATCCAGTTTCTGCGGCTGGAGCGGCGCGCCGAGGAGGGGCGGGTGCGCGACCTCGATGTCGGGCTGCACCGGCATTGGCTCGACCCCACCGTGCCGTTCATCGCCACCTTGGCGCAGCCGGCGCAGGGACTGCTGGTGACCTCGGCCACCTTGCGCGACGCGGGCGAACGGGATGCGGAACTCGCCTGGGCCACCGCCGAGACGCGGGTGGGGGCGGCGCATCTGCCGTCGCCCGCGCATCGCGTGGCCGTGGCGAGCCCGTTCGACTACGCGGCGCAGACGCGGGCCTTCGTGATCTCGGACGTGAACGCGCGCGACATCGCCGCGCTGGCGGCGGCCTACCGCACCCTGTTCCTGGCGAGCGGCGGCGGCGGGTTGGGGCTGTTCACCGCGATCAGCCGGCTGCGCGCGGTCCATGCCCGCATCGCGCCCGCGCTGGAGGCCGCCGGCATCCCGCTGCTGGCGCAGCATGTGGACGCGATGGGCAACGCGACGCTGGTGGACGTGTTCCGCACCGAGGAGGAGAGTTGTCTGCTGGGCACCGACGCGATGCGCGACGGCGTGGACGTGCCGGGCCGGGCGCTGCGGCTGGTGGTGTTCGAGCGCGTGCCCTGGACCCGGCCGGATATTCTGCACCGCGAGCGCCGCGTGCATCTGTCGGCCGGCGACCCGACCGGCTTCGACGACCGCGCGGTGCGGATGCGCCTGCGCCAGGCGTTCGGCCGGCTGATCCGCGCGGGGACGGACCGGGGCGTGTTCGTGTTGCTGGACCGGCAGACTCCCACGCGGCTGCTGTCGGCGTTCCCAGAGGGGGTGGAGGTGCGCCGCGTGGGGCTGGCGGAGGCGGCGCGGGAGATCGCGGGGTTTCTAAACGCGGAGCAGATTGCGTAAGTGTAGTGCGTGCGCGTAGTTTGCCTCGTCAGGAGGATGCCCATGGGTGTGCCGATTTCAATACGGCTTGACGAGCAGATTCGCGGCGAACTCGAGTCCGAGGCGCAAACGCGGGGGATCGGTCTCGCCACTCTGCTGCGCGAAATCGCGACGCAGGCCGCGCTGGACCTGCGCTTCGCACGGATGCGGGAGGCGAGCGCCCGGGTGGGCGGGCATATTGCCAGCAACGCCGAGGCGAAGGAGTTCTCCGACTTTTGGGGAACCCCTGGATGCGGCCTCGGCGAGTAACGCCATGACTCGTTTTGGACCAGGTGAGATCGTGCTCGTCGACTGGCGCCGCGATGGGCGGTTGGGCGAGCCGAACAAACTCCGCCCCGCCATCGTCGTCGAAAACAGCCGTGCCTTCTCCGATGGGCACGCGACCGCGATCCTCGTGCCGCTGTCCGGCGATGCGCTTATGGTCATTCCTGGCTTGGCACTGGCGATCGAGCCGGAAACGGAAAACGGGTGCACAAAGCGGTGCTGGGCGCTGTCGTACCTGGTCACGACGCTTTCGAAGACGCGCTTGCGGGGGACGCATTCTCGCATCACACCCGACCAGCTTCAGACGGTTCGCAATCAGGTCGTGGTTGCTGTCGGTGCCGCTCCCTGCCCGGCGACCCAATCGGCATGAAGGCATTCTGGAACCCCGTTCAACTCGGCCATGCCCCGCGCTTCTTCCTGCAACGCGGCGTCGTGCGACCCAATTTCGAGACGCCGGCCCGCGCCGAGGCATTGCTGGCGGCGTGCCGCGCGATGCGCCTCGACATCGTCACGCCGCCCGAGGCGCCCCGCGCCACGCTGACGGCAGTGCATGGCGCGGACTACCTCGATTTTCTGCGTGACGGCCCGGCCGCCTGGGATGCGATGCCCGAGCATGGGCCGGAGATGGTGGCGAACATCCATCCGAGCCCGGAGATGCTTGCGAACGGGGCGCGGCCGTCCGGGACCATCGTGGGGCAGGTCGGCTGGTTCACCGCCGACACCTCGTGTCCGATTTCCGCCCGGACATGGCCGTCCGCGCTGGCGGCGGCCTCGGGCGCGTTGGCGGCGGCCGATGAGGCGGCTTCGGGGCGCCATGCCTACGCGCTGGCCCGGCCGCCGGGCCATCACGCCTATCCCGGCCGTGCCGGCGGGCATTGCTACCTGAACAACGCGGCGATCGCGGCCGAACGGCTGCGGTCGCTGGGGGCCGCGCGGGTGGGCGTGCTCGACATCGACAGCCATCACGGCAACGGCACCCAAGGCTGCTTCTGGGAGCGCGACGACGTGGCGTTCGCCTCGGTGCATGGCGACCCGAACGGCTACTATCCTTGGTATGTCGGCCATGCGGATGAACGCGGCGGCGGGCAAGGCCTTGGTCACACCCATAATCTTCCCCTCGCGCGCGGCAGTGGCGACGGGACGTGGCTGGCAGCGGTGGCGGCAGGGTTGCGACTCCTCGGCCCGGTCGATGCGCTGGTCGTCAGTCTTGGCTTCGACGCCTCCGTCGACGAGCCGCTGAGCTTCCTGGCCGTCACCGGGGACGGGTTTGCCCGCGCGGGCGAGATGATCGGCGCGGCGCGGCGTCCCACGGCATTCATCCAGGAAGGCGGCTACAACACCGACGTGATCGGCGGCCTGCTCGATCGGTTCATCAACGGCGTGCTAGCGTGACGGCACAACCAAGGAAGAAGCCATGAGGAAATTGCTCGTCTCCGCTTTGCTCGCCGCGATCGCCGCGGCACCCGCTGCGGCCAAGAACGTGTCTTTGCCTGACGGCAAGCCGGCCATTTCCGCCGTGCTGCCGGATAGCTGGAAGCCGACCGAGACCGAGCGCGGCATGGAAGCGACCTCGCCGGGCGGGGACGTCTATGCCTCGGTGGAATACGCGAAGGACTACAAGGCGGATCTGCAGGCGCTGATGGCGGCGAACGGCAAGTGGATGAAGGACAACAAGATTGTGCCGGTGCCCAATTCGGTCGATCGGGACTTCACCCTCAACGGCATGGCGGCGCACGAGATCAGCTACGCCGCGAAGGACAAGGACGGGCCCACCAAGGTGACGTTCGTGCTGGTGGAACTGCCGAAGGACGCGATCGGGGTGGTCACGGTTTGGGCCTCGGACAAGGAGCGCGCGACCCAGACCAAGGCGATCGAGGCGATCATGAGCAGCGTGAAGGCGGTTCAGTAGCGCGAAGCGCTGTCCTCCCCCTACAAACGAGGGGGAGGACAGCGGATCAGCCCGGCACCAGCTTCCAGGCGCCATGGTCCAGCTTCACCATCACGCGGGACCGCTCGTCGGTGCCCCAGCGGCTGGCCGGGGTGAAGGTGTACACCGCATGGGTGCCGACCAGCTCCTTTGTGCTGGCCAGCGCCTCGCGCACGGCCATGCGGTATTCCAGCGTGCCGGGGGCGATGCCCTTGGCCGCCACGCGCCTGGCCGCGTCGGCGGCGATCAACATGCCGTCATAGGCGTACGCGGCGAAGGCGTCGGTGCTCGGCGCGCCGTTGGCCTTGAGGTAGTCGGTGCGGAATTGCAGCGCCACCTTCTTGATCGGGTTGGAATCCGGCAGCTGCTCGGCCACCACGACAGGGCCGGTGGGAGCGACCAGACCTTCCACGGCAGCGCCGCCGACGCGGACGAACTCGCTGTTGATGATGGCATGAGTGCTGTACTGGGCGCCCTTGTAGCCCCGTTCGCTCAACGCGATGTGCGGCAGGGCGCCGGGCGAGCCGGAGCCGCCGGTGAGCACCGCGTCGGGCTTCAGCGCGATGATCTTGAGCACCTGCGGCGTCACGCTGGTGTCGGCGCGGGCGAAGCGCTCATTGGCCACGATGGCGATGCCGGCCTTGTCGGCGGCGGCCTTCAGGCTGTTGTAGACGAGGTCGCCCCAGGCATCGTTGTAGCCGATATAGCCGACCGTCTTGATGCCGGCCTTCTTCATCAGCTCGATGTCGGCGTCGATCATCAGCGGCGGCGGCTGCGGGACCGTGACCTCCCACTCGCCCTTCTCGCCCGCAACGCCGCCATTGGCGAGGAACACCATCGGCGTCTTCAGCTCGGCGGCGACGGCGTACATCGCGAGCGAGACCGGCGTGCCGGCGGAGCCCATGATGACATCGACATGGTCCTCCTCGATGAGCTTGCGCGCGGCGCGGGCGGCGACCGCGGGGTCCGAGGTGTCATCCAGGGTGATGACGGTGAGCTTCTGGCCGTCGAGCACGCCGCCATTCGCCATCGCGGCGGCGATGCCCTTGTTATACGGAATACCGATCGAGGAGACCGGCCCCGAGGCCGAGTTGACCACGCCGATCTTCATCTGGGCATGGGCCGCGAAGGCGGCCAACGACATGGCGCCGGCCATCAGCGCCGTTCTGAAACTCGTCCGCATGGCAGTCTCCCGCTTCCGTTTCAGGGCAGTATCGGGAAGCGGGAGAGCCCTGTCCATCGCGCCGTTAAGCCGCCTTGCGCGCCAGGATGCCCTGGGCCACCAAAGTCTCGGCGATCTGCACCGCGTTCAGCGCGGCGCCCTTGCGGAGGTTGTCGCTGACCACCCAGAACGACAGCCCGTGTTCGACCGTGGGGTCCCTCCGGATGCGGCTGACATAGGTGTCGTCCTCGCCCTGGCATTCGAGCGGAGTCATGTAGCCGCCATCCTCACGGGTATCCATCACGCGCAGCCCCGGCATGGCGCGGAACGCGGCGCGGGCCTCGGTGACGTTGATCGGCCCCTCGAACTCGACGTTCACCGCCTCGGAATGGCCGATGAACACCGGCACGCGCACGCAGGTGGCCACCAGCTTGATGTCGGGATCGAGGATCTTGCGGGTCTCGACCGCCATCTTCCACTCCTCCTTGGTCGAGCCGTCCTCCATGAACTTGTCGATGTGCGGGATGCAGTTGAAGGCGATCTGCTTGGTGAATTCCTGCGGGCGAACCGGGTCGTGCACGAGGCTCGACCGGGTTTGCGCGAACAGCTCGTCCATGCCGTCCTTGCCGGCGCCCGAGACGGATTGGTAGGTGGCGACCACCACGCGCTTGATCCGCACCCGGTCGTGCAGCGGCTTCAATGCCAGCACCAGTTGGATGGTGGAGCAGTTGGGGTTGGCGACGATGCCCCGGCGGATGCGGCCGAGTGCCTGCGGGTTCACCTCGGGCACCACCAGCGGCACGTCCGGCTCCATGCGGAACTGGCTCGTGTTGTCGATCACGATGCAGCCGGCCGCGGCGGCGCGGGGCGCGTGGATGGCCGAGACGGCGGCGCCGGGGCTGAACAGGCCGATGTCGCAGCCCGCGAAGTCGTACGTCTCGAGGTTCTGCACCTTGAGCACGGTCTTGCCGCCGAACGAGACTTCCTTGCCGGCGGAGCGGGGAGAGGCGAGGACCACGACCTCCCTGACCGGGAAATTCCGCTCGGCCAGCGTTTTGATGATCTCGCGCCCGACCGCCCCGGTGGCGCCGACAACCGCGACCTTGTAGCCCATCCCACTGCTCCTGCTTGCGTATCGGACGAGGGTTACGCGCGGGCAGGCATGGTTTCAAGCAGGATACGCGCGGATCAGCGGCCGAAATGCCGCATGGAGAAGCTGACGACGAGGACGAAGAGGACGCGAACAACGCGCATGCCGATCATCCGACGGAAGGTCAAACGTGTTTTCGCTCGACGAGCTGAGCGGGCCACAAACCGTCATTAGTTCAACGTTGAAGGTGTGTTTCTGAACCTGATGTGGTAACTGGCGGCCAGCGCAATCGTCACGAGGCCATGCCGTGATCCATCGTCGTTCATTGCTTGCCGCCGCCGCCCTGGCTCCCGTTGCGGCGCAGGCCGCGCCGCCACGATTGGAGGCGGCCAATCTCCGCGCGCCGAAAAGTGCCGCGAGGGCGAAGCTGCCGCTCGTGCTGCTCGATCCGGGGCATGGCGGCAAGGATCCGGGGGCCATCGGCGTGTCCGGCACCTTTGAGAAGCACATCGCGTTCGCCGCCGCGCAGGAGCTTCAGCGCCAGTTGCTCGGGGCCGGGCGCTACCGGGTGGAATTGACGCGGGGGCGGGACGTGTTCGTCCCGCTGGAGGACCGCGTGGGCGACGCCGAGCGGCGGGGGGCTGCATTGTTCGTGTCGATGCACGCCGACGCGTTGACCGATCACGCCGTGCGCGGCGCAAGCGTCTATACCCTCGGCGCCACCGCGTCGGACGCGCAGACGGCGGCGTTGGCACGGCGGGAGAACAGTGCCGATCGGTTCGGCGGCCCCGCCTTCGCCGACACGCCGCCCGAGGTGGCGAGGATATTGGCCAGCCTGGTGCGACAGGAGACGCGGGCCGGGTCGGCGCGGATGGCGCGCAGCGTGGTCGGCGAACTCGGGCGGGACGTGGGGCTGTTGCAGAACCCGTCCCGCCATGCCGGATTCGTGGTGCTGAAGGCCGCCGACATCCCCAGCATCCTGGTCGAGATGGGATTTATGTCGAACCCGGTCGATGAGGCGGCGTTACGCAAGGCAGACCATCGGGGCCGGATCGCGGGCGCCATGCATCGCGCGATCGACGCCTATTTCGCCCAGGTGCCGACGCTGCGCGTGGCTGGTTAGAAAAGCTTGAGGCTGCGCGGGCGGCCGGGGAAGTGTTAGGGATGCCGCCATGACCGAGCCTTTCACTGCTGGCGAGCCGCTTTCGCCCCCCAATCGTCCCGCCGCGCCCGAGCCGACAGCCCCCAAACGCGGCCGGGCGCCGCGTGCGCCCAGGCGCGGCCGCAGCGTTCTTGCGGTCATCGGCCGCATCGCGGGCGCCGTGGCGGCGCTGTGCGTGCTGGTCGGCATCGTCGCCGGTATCGCGCTTTATGCCGGCTACCGGCATTTCAATGACGGTCTGCCCGACCTTGCCGGCCTGCAAAACTACCAGCCGCGCCAGATGAGCCGGGTCTATGCCGGCGATAGCCGCCTGCTGTCCGAGCTTGCCACCGAGCGGCGTATCTTCGTGCCATACACGGCCGTGCCGGACCTCGTGAAGCGCGCCTTCGTCTCGGCCGAGGACCAGAATTTCTTCAACCATCGCGGCGTGGACCCCATCGCGATCATGCGCGCGGCCATCACCGACCTGCAGCAATACGGCCATGGCCGCCGCCCGGTTGGCGCCTCGACCATCACCCAGCAGGTCGCCAAGAACATGCTGCTGGGCAACGAGGTATCCATCACCCGCAAAGTGCGCGAGGCGCTGCTGGCGCTGAAGATCGAGGAGAGCCTCAGCAAGGACCGCATCCTCGAATTGTATTTGAACGAGATCTATCTCGGCCTGTCCTCCTACGGCGTGGCGGCGGCGGCCCAGACCTATTTCAACAAATCGCTCGACGACCTGACGGTCCCCGAGGCGGCGTTCCTGGCGGCGCTGCCCAAGGCGCCCAACAACCTCAATCCGTTCCGTTTCCCCGACGCGGCGCGCGGACGCCGCGATTACGTGCTCGACCGTATGGCGGACGATCGGATCATCACCGCCGAGCAGGCGGTTTCCGCCAAGGCCACGCCGATCACGCCCTCGCCGTTCCGCCGCCCCGACAGCGTCACGGGGGCCGAATATTTCGCCGAGGAGGTCCGCCGCCAGTTGATCGATAGGTTCGGCGCGGACCAGACCACCCAGGGTGGCTTCGTGGTGCGCACCAGCCTCGATCCGGTGCTCCAGGCCCGTGCCGACAAGCTGATGCGGGCGGCGCTGATGAAATACGATCTCGCCCGTGGCGGCTGGCGCGGCCGCGCGGCGCATCTCGATGGCGGCACGCCGGCCTTGCGCAACGGCTGGGCGCAGGCGCTCGGCACCGTGCCGCGTCCGCCCGGCATGCTGCCCGAGTGGCGCATGGGCGTGGTGATCGAGGAGACCGACGGGGAGGCCAAGATCGGCGTGCTCGACCGCGCGCCCGACGGCGCCGCCGCGCCGCGCATTCTGCCCCTCATGCTGTCCGATCTCGGCTGGGCGCGGCCGGTGAAGGACGACATCCTCGGCTCCCAGCCGCGCCGCCTGTCCGACGTGGCGGTGGTGGGGGACGTGGTGATGGTGGAGCCGACCGTGTCGCCGCCGCCCGCCAAGGGCCCGGCGCGGCCGGAACGGGTGCTGCTGCGTCAGATCCCGCTGATCGAGGGGGCGCTGGTGTCGCTCGAACCCGCCACGGGCCGCGTGCTCGCGATGTCGGGCGGCTGGAGCTTCGAAGGCAGCCAGTTCAACCGCGCGACTCAGGCGAGCCGGCAGCCGGGCTCGAGCTTCAAGCCGATCGTGTACCTCACGGGCATGGAGCAGAACATCTCGCCGTCGCAGAAATTCCTCGATGCGCCGTTCGTCCTCGATCAGGGCGCCGCCGGCCAGTGGCGACCCAACAACTACGAGATGGATTACAGCGGCCCGGTGCCGCTGCGCATCGCGCTGGAGAAGTCGCTGAATCTCGTGACGGTCCGACTGGCCGAGCGGGTCGGCATGTCGAGCGTGGCGGCCAATGCGATCGCGTTTCATGTGGTGGACAGCATGCCCAAGGTACTGCCGGCCGCCCTTGGCGCGGTCGAGACCACGGTGCTGCGCCAGGCCGGCGCCTACGCCGCGCTGAACGAGGGCGGCCGCGAGGTGATCCCTTCTTTGATCGACTCCGTGCAGGACCGCGACGGGCACATCCTGTTCCGCCCCGAGGGCCGCGGCTGCGATGGCTGCGCCGACCCCTTGCACGTGCCGATCATGATCGACGGCCGCAAGCAGATCGCCGATCCGCCCAGCGTGTTCCAGGTGGTGACCATGATGCAGGGCGTGGTGCAGCGCGGCACCGGCGTGGAGGCTGGCAAGGGCCTGAACCGCCCGGTCGCGGGCAAGACCGGCACCACGCAGGACTTCAACGACGCGTGGTTCGTGGGCTTCACGCCCGATCTCGTGACCGCCGTGTGGATCGGCTACGACAAGCCCACCAGCCTCGGCAAGGACGAGACCGGCGGCGTGCTCGCCGCCCCGGTGTTCCGTGACTTCATGGAATTCGCGCTGAAAAACCGGCCGGTGCTGAAATTCATCCCGCCCCCGGGCGTCACCATGGCGGCATGGGACAGCGGCTACGGCTCCATCACCGACGCGTTCAAGCCGGGCCAGGAGCCGGGTGCCTCAGGTCCCACGGGCGGCGGCAACGGCGGCGGCGGAGGCACAGCGACCGCGTCCAATGCCGGCAGGTCGGCCCCGGGCGTGGACAGCGGACTGGGCGGGCTGTATTGACCCGTTCCCTCATCAGTCAGGCCCGACCGCAATGTCCACCGAAGCCGACGCGCTCCGCAAGCAGATCACGGATTCCGTGACCCTGCTGAGGAGGCATCTTTGACTGGGATGTCGCCCTCTCCCGCCTCGAGGAACTGAACCACCGCGCCGAGGACCCGACGCTCTGGAGCGACCCCAAGGCCGCCCAGATCCTCATGCGCGAACGCACCCGCATCGCCACCGGCGTGGACTCCGTCCGAAAGCTCGAGGCGGACGTGACGGACGCCATGGAGCTGATCGAGCTGGCCGAGGCCGACGGCGACGCCGCGATGGTCGGCGACGCCATCGCCTCCCTCAAGGCGGCATCGGCGGAGGCCAAGCGCCGGGAGATCGAAAGCCTCCTGTCGGGCGAGGCCGACGGCAACGACGCGTTCGTGGAGATCAACGCGGGAGCCGGCGGCACCGAGGCGCAGGACTGGGCGGAGATGCTCAAGCGCATGTACACCCGCTGGTCCGAGCGGCATGGCTACAAGGTGCAGCTGCTCGAGGAGAGCGAAGGCGAGCAGGCCGGCATCAAATCCACCACGCTGCAGATCAGCGGGCCGGACGCCTATGGCTGGCTGAAAACCGAGACCGGCGTGCATCGCCTGGTCCGCATCAGCCCGTTCGACAGCGCCGCCCGCCGCCAGACCAGTTTCGCCAGCGTGTATGCCTACCCGGTGGTCGACGACACGATCGAGATCGAGATCAATCCGGCCGACCTCAAGGTCGACACGTTCCGCGCGTCGGGCGCCGGCGGGCAGCACGTGAACAAGACGGAATCGGCCATCCGCATCACCCACCTGCCGAGCGGCATCGTCGTCGCGTGCCAGACCGACCGCAGCCAGCACCGCAACCGCGCGACCGCGATGGGGATGTTGAAGGCGCGCATGTACGAGGCCGAGTTGCAGAAGCGCGAGGCGGCGTCGAACGCGACCGAGGCGGCGAAAACCGAGATCGGCTGGGGCCACCAGATACGCAGCTACGTGCTGGCGCCGTATCAGATGGTGAAGGATCTGCGGACGGGCGTGGAGACCGGCAACCCCGACGCGGTGCTGGATGGCGGGCTGGACGAGTTCATGGCGGCGGCGCTGGCGGCGCGGGTGGGTGCCACGCGCAGCGAGGCGAGCGCCAACGCGGCTTAGTTTGTCTTGCCCCTCCCCGCCAGGGGGAGAGGGACGAAGACGATTTGTCGATCCCGCCGCTCTACAAGGGGAGCGGGGACGCGCGCGTCCGTTCCACCGCAACCGCCAGCGCCTCCACCTCCAGGTCGTGAATGCCCAGGCTGCGCAGCCCGTCGCGGGTGTTGAACAGATATTCCGCCGAACTCCCCATCTCGCCGCGCGCGGTGGCAATGCGGCGGATCACCTCGTCGGGCGGCAGCTCGCCCGCGTAGCTCATGCCATGGCGGTTGATGGTGAAGGTCAGCCCATGGCCGAACGCCGTGCCATCGATCCCGTGCATCGCGAGCCAGCGCGGCACGTAGGCGCCGGTCAGCATCTCGCGGCGCCACAGCAGCGCCAGCTCGTCCGCCAGCACATCGTCGGCCACCCGGAACGCGGCGCCAGTGCAGGTGCCTCCCTCGTCCATGCCGAGCAGCAGGCCGGGGTTGTCGCGGGTGCCGCGGCCGACCGGGGTGGAGAGGCAGAAGCGGCGGTGCCAGCCTTGCACGCTGGCGGCGCGGCGCTCGAGGTAGTGGATGGTGGGGTTCCAGATCAGCGAGCCGTAGCCGAACAGCCACGCGTCTCCGGGGGGCCGCTGGTCCAGCGCGTCGGTGAGCGATTGGCGCATCTCGTCGGCGGAGAGCAGGCGGATTTCCGGCGCGGCGCGGGCGAGCATGTCGCGCAGCGCGCCGCCGGCGAGGTTGTCGCGGGTGAGCGCGATGGGGCACGCGGGTCCGGGTTCGGTCATGGCAGGTTCATACCCCGAGATAGCGCCCGGCCTCACTCGCGAGTTGCGCGATGCCTCCGGTCCAGACGATGCGGCCGGTCTCGATCACGGCGGCGCGGTCGGCCACGCGGGCGGCGAAATGCAGATTCTGCTCGGCCAGCAGCACCGTCACGCCCTCGCGCTTGAGGGCGAGGATGGCGCGGGCCATCTGTTCCACGATCACCGGCGCCAGGCCCTCGCTGGGTTCGTCCAGCAGCACGAGGCTGGGGTTGCCCATGAGCGTGCGGGCGATGGCCAGCATCTGCTGCTCGCCGCCGCTCATGCGGCCACCGGGCCGGGTGGGCATCTCGCCGAGGTTGGGGAACAGGGTGAACAGTTGTCGCGGGGTCCAGGGATCGCGTCCGGCTCGCGCGGGGCGTTTTCCCACTTCGAGGTTCTGCATCACGGTGAGGTCGGTGAAGATGCGCCGTTCCTCCGGCACGTAGCCGAGTCCGGCGCGGGCGATGCGGTACGTCTCGGCGCCCGCGATATCGGCGCCCGCGAACCGGATCGCGCCGCTGGTGGGGCGCACGAGGCCGATCAGCGACTTCATCGTGGTGGTCTTGCCGGCGCCGTTGCGCCCGATCAGCACCAGCACCTCGCCGGCCGCGATCGCGAACGACACGCCTTGCAGAATATGCGCGCGGCCGTAATGGGCGTGCAGATCCTCGACCTCCAGCATGGTCAGTGACCGCCGGTGGTGACGCCGGAGCCGAGATAGACCTGGCGGACGCGGGTGTCGGCGCGGATGGCGGCGGCGTCTCCCTCGGCGATGAGTTCGCCGCGCGCCAGCACCAGGATGCGGTCGGCGACGTCGAACACCACGTCCATGTCGTGCTCGGTGAACAGCACGGCGAGGCCGCCGGTGGTGGCGAGGTCGCGGGCCAGGCGCATCAGCGCCACCCGCTCGGCGGGCGCCATGCCGGCGGTGGGCTCGTCCATCAGCAGCAGCCGGGGCGCGTGCGCCAACGCCACCGCCAGTTCCAGCCGCTTGAGGTCGCCATAGGCCAGCACCCCGGCGGCGCGGTGCGCCTGGCCGTCCATGCCCACCCGCGCCAGCAGCGCCTGCGCCTCGGCCGCGTGCATCGCGGCGGCGGGGCGCCAGAAGCGCCGGATTTCGCCCGCGTGAGACAACAGGGCCATCTGGACGTTCTCGCGCACCGTCATGCTGGCGAAGGTGGCGGTGATCTGGAAGGTGCGGCCGACGCCCAGGCGGAACACGCGGCGCGGCGCGAGGCCGGTGATGTCGCGCCCGGCCAGCATCACCCGCCCGCCATCTGGACGAAGCTGGCCGTTCAACATGTTGAAGCAGGTGGATTTGCCGGCGCCGTTGGGGCCGATGAGCGCCAGCATCTCGCCGGGCGCCACGGCGAACGAGATGCCGGCGACCGCCATCACGCCGCCGAATCGCTTCTGGAGGCCGGACACCACGAGGGCGTTCATGCCTCGCGTCCGCGCAGCCACAGGCGTTGCGCGGTGCCGGCGATGCCGTCCGGAAAAGCCAGCACGAGGACGACGATGATGGCGCCGAGCGCGAAGCGCCAGAGGTCGGTCGCCAGCAGCAACGCGTCATACAGCCCGGTATAGGCCAGCGCCCCGATGACGGGGCCGGCTAGCGTGCCGACGCCGCCCAGCAGTACCATCAGCAACGCATCCACCGAATGGCCGATGGCGATGAAGCTGGGGAACACGCTGCCCTTGGAATAGGCGGCGATGCCGCCCGAGAGCCCGGCGCAGGCGCCGGCCACGGCGAATGCGGCGAGGCGGATGGCGCCATCGTCAAGCCCGATGGCTGCCGCCCGCAGCGGCGAATCCCGCGTGGCCCGCAGCGCGTAGCCGAACGGGGAGCCGAGCACGCGGCGCAACGCCAGTGTGGCGCCCAGGCACACCGCAAGCGCCAGCCAGTAGAACACGCGCGGATCGGCGGCCCAGGCCGCAGGCCACACGCCGAGCACGCCGTTGTCGCCCCCGGTGAGGCCGGTCGACTGGAACGCCACCGCCCACACGATCTGGGCGAAGGCCAGCGTCAGCATCGCGAGGTACACGCCGGACAGCCGCACCACGAACCAGCCGAACAGCAGCGCCACGGTCCCGGCCACGATCGGTGCCAGCAGCATCCCTGCCGGCATCGGCAAGGCGAGGGATTTCGCGGCCAGGGCGGCGGTGTATGCGCCGATGCCGAACCAGGCGGCGTGGCCGAAACTGGGCATGCCGCCCGGCCCCATCATGAAATGCAGCGAGGCGGCGAACAGGACCGCGACCGCCATCTCGGTCAGCACCGACAGCGCGAACGGGCCGACCACGAGCGGGGCCGCGATCGCCAGCGCCAGGGCGGCAACGCCAGCCCAGCGCAGAGAAGCGGGTGCCGCGCGCACCACCGAAGGAGGCGCCTCGGCGCGCGACACCGGCTGCGCGCGCCCCAGCAGCCCATGCGGCCGCAACACCAGCACGACCGCCATCACCGCGAACACGAGAATGGACGTCGCACCTGGGATCAGCACGATGCCGAAGGCCTGGAGCAGCCCGATCAGCAGGCTGGCGAGGAACGCGCCGGGCAGGCTGCCGAGGCCGCCCACCACCACCACCACGAAGGCGTCGGTGATGATCGACAGATCCATCTGCAGGTTGGCCGAGCCGTCCGGCAAAGCGAGCGCGCCGCCGATGCCGGCCAGGGCGGCCCCCAGCGCGAACACCGAGGTGAACAGCATCCGCTGATCCACGCCCAAGGCCGCCACCATGTCGCGGTCCTGCGTGGCCGCCCGCACCAGCGTGCCCCAGCGGGTGCGGGTGAACAGCAGCCACAGCAGCAGGAGCACGAGCGGACCGATGGCGATGAGGGCCAGGTCGAATTGCGGAAAACGCTCGCCCAGGAGGATGACCGAGGCGCGCAGCCAGCGCGGGCGGGGCAGCGCCAGATCCTGCGCGCCCCAGATTTTCAGGGCGATGTCCTGCACCATCAGCACCACGCCGAAGGTGGCGAGCAGCTGCAGCAATTCGGGCGCGCGGTAGATGCGCCGCAGCAGCGTGGTTTCAAGCACCAGCCCCAGCAGCGCGGTGGCGGCCCCCGCCAGGAGGATGCCGAGCACAAACCAGCCGGGGTCGGTCGGCAGGCGGGTGAGGATGCTCCAGCCGATATAGGCGCCGAGCAGATACAGGCTGCCATGGGCGAAGTTCACCACGCGGGTGACGCCGAAAATGACCGTGAGGCCGGCGGAGACCAGGAACAGGGACGAGGCCGCGGCGAGTCCGGTGAGGGCCTGGAGGAGGAGGAAGTTCATGGGCCGCGGAACCCCTCCCCGGGCCGCTCCCGAAAAGCACCCAGGTCCACCCATCGTTTGCTTCCCCCTCCCCCTTGTGGGGAGGGTCGGGGAGGGGGAAGTGCGGCACAATCGAATCGCGGGATCGTGCGGGCAGCGCCGCCGCTCACTCGTCCGGCTCGAATTTTCGCCGCAGCAGCGCGTAGCCGGTCAGCATCGCGGCCAGTGCCAGGCCGCCGCTGATCAGCAGCACCCAGGGGATCGGCGGCGGCGCGCGCATGGCGGCGGCGTAGGCCTCGCCGGGGTTCGCCGGGATCGCCAGCGCGCTCTGACCCTGACGCCTCGGCGCGCTGCCGCCGAGATCGGGCATGGAGCGGCCTTCGGGCATATAGACCGTGCCCGGACCGGCCGGCCGGGCCGGCGGCATGGGGGGCGCCACGGGCCGCGCGATCGGCGGCGGCGGCGCCGGACGCGCGCCCGGCGGCAGCTCGATGAACGCGGCCGCGATGTCGGCGGCGGGCACGAACAGCGCCACGGTGTCGGCGGTGTTCTTGGCGGGCGACAGCCGCACGAGGCCGGTCTGACGGCCGACCACGCGCCACGCCTCGAACGGCGTGACCTTCGCGCATTGCCCCCGCGTCATCATGAATTCGATCCACACCGGGTCGCGCGCGCGGGGATTGCGCGGGTCGTTGATGACGACCGCCGATTTCGGGTCCACGCAGCCGAACGTCTCGTGCGAAACGCGGCTGAGTGTGATGGTGGCGGGCGGGGGCGCGCGGTTGCCGGTGACATGGGTGGGCGTGGAGTTGGTGCCGGCAATGCGCGCGATAGCCGAAGCCGGGACGGCGAATGCCACCAGAACCGCAAGCAGGGTTCGCCGGAAGCACGCGCCGCCCAGCCTCATCCGGCCCGCATCTTCTTCACCGCGGCATCGTCGGGGAGCGCATCGGCGCCGTCGATGTAGCGCCAATCCACCATGGTGCCGTGACCGTCCTTCAACGCGGTTTTTCCGACATATGTGCCCAAAGTCGACTGATGATCCTGCGCGCGCCACATCGCACGGCCGAACGGAGTCGCGAACGCGGCCCCGGCAAATCCGTCGGCCATTTTCTCGGTGTCGGTGCCGCCGGATTGGGTGATGCCGGCGACGATGGACGCGATCAGCGCGGCCCCCACCACCGAGCCCATCTTGGGCAGTTCGTTGAATTTGGCGCGGTACGCCGCGATGAACGCCTGGTTGGCGGGATCGGTCACGGCGCTGACGGGATAGCCGGTCACCAGCCAGCCCTCGGGCGTCTCGGCGCCCAGCGGATCGAGATATTCCGGCTCGCCGGTCAGCACCGACACCACCGCGCGGCCATCGAACAGGCCCCGCGTGTTGCCCTGCCGCACGAAGCTGGTGAGGTCGCCGCCGAAGGTGACGTTGAGGATCGCGTCCGGCCTGGCCTGCGCGAGTGCGGCCACCGTGGCGCCGGCGTCGATCTTGCCGAGCGTCGGAAGCTGGTCGCCCACCCATTCCACGTCGGGCCGGGCGGCCGAGAGCAGCTGCTTGAACCACTTCACCGTCGAGGTGCCGTATTCGTAGTTCGGCGCGACCGTCGCCCATTTTTTGGCCTTCAGCTTGGCGGCATCCGGCACCAGCATGGCTGCCTGCATGTAGGTGCTGGGGCGCAGGCGGTAGGTGTACCGGTTGCCCTTCTCCCACACGAGCGCGTCGCTCAGCGGCTCGCCGGCGACAAAGAGTTTTTTATTCTGGAGCGCGAAGTCGGTGAGCGCGAGCCCCACGTTCGACAGGAAGCCGCCAGCCAGGAGATCGACCTTCTGGTCGTTCAGCAACTCGCCCGCCAGGCGGATCGCGTTCTGCGGCTGGCCCGCGTCGTCGCGGCTGATCACTTCGAGCTTGCGGCCGAGCACGCCGCCCGCGGCGTTCACCTGCTCCAGCGCCAGCTGCCAGCCATTGCGGTAGGGCAGCGTGAACGCGGCGGCGGCGGTGTAGGAGTTTATCTCGCCGATGCGGATCGGCGTGCTGGTCTGGGCGCGCAGGATGGCCGGGGCCGCGAGCGTGGCGCTGGCGGCGAGCAGGGTGCGGCGGGTGAGCATGGCGGTTTCTCCAATGTTCAACGCAGGCCGTCCTGGCCCAGGATTTCGGTTATGGCGAGTCCGCCGATGCGCGCCAGCGGGCGGCCGCTATCGGTGACGACGATGGCCACCACGATCTCGTCGCGACGCGGTGCGTCGGCCACGCGGATCTCCATGGCGTCGAAATGGCTGCGGACGAAGGCGGCGTCCTTGTGGCCGAGGGGCACGTCGATCGCGCACCCCATTCCGCCGCGCTTCTTGGCACTGGGCACGAGGGCGGCGCCCTTTTCCACGGCCGCGCGCAAGGGCGCGCCGAGTTTGGGGTGCAGGATGGCGGCGGCGTGTTCCAGCTCGCCGTCCTCGCCCACGATCGCGCCCTTGCCGTAGCTCTGCGCGTCGGCGGGCGCGATGCCGAGGGCGCGGACGGCACGTTCGCCGAGCAGCGCGCCGAGCATCTCGCCCAGGGCCGCCAATTCGCCGAGGTCGGCCGCATGGCGGCCTGCGAACGGGTTCGCCACCACGGCGATGGCGGCGGCCTTGCGGGTGGGCGGCGCGATCTCCTGGCCCGCCTCGTGCCAGGTCTCTTCGACGACGGTGATGAGCTTGCGGATCATGTTCGTTCCAGGGCCGGGATAGTCATGCCGCATACCTTCATCTCGCCGCGAAGGGCGAGGATTGCGCCGTGGATCAGGTCCGCCGCGATGAGAGAGTGGGCGACGCGGGCGCCCGCGTCCAGGGCGGCGTGGATTTCAGCGCGCGTGAGCGGGCCGAGATGCCAGGTGACGCGACGGTGGCCGAGGTCCGATGCCGGGTCGATGTCGGTGGCGGGGCGGCGGGTGACGGCGGGGTGGCCGGGCAGATCGACCGCGTTGGCCACCACGCTGGCCGCCGCATCGGCCTCGGCGGCGGTCGCGGCCAGGATGGTGACGGCGTCGGCGATGCCGAACGAGAAGCTGCGCCCGCCCTGGCCCTTGCAGGCGCGGCCCGAGGTGGCGATGCCGCGCGTCGGTTCGTGGGCATGCAGGATGAACCGGCCGTCGAGAGCGGGCGCCGCGAGATCCGCCACCAGCCCGCAGCACAGGGTTTCGCCGGGCGCGAGGTGAAAGGCGATGTCGCCGCCGTTGTTGACGCTGGCGGTGCGCAGGGCGCGGCCTCGCAGCAGCGATGCCAGCAGGTCGTCCGCCACCGCGCCGGCCACCGCGGCCATGGGCGTGATGAACGCGTCCGCATGGCGCGCGACCGCTTCGTGCATCCGGGACGCGACGCGGCCTTGCGGCGGCAGCGAGGGAAGGGGGGTGCGGAGCGCCGGCAACTCGGCGCAGAGTTCGGGGAGGATGCCGGGGAACGCGGCGCGGGCCTGCTCCAGGGCGCGCGCGACTTCATCCGGAGCGCCGGTCGCCGCGAGCAACACGTCGATGGGGCCGTGGCGCAGGCGCATCAGGGGCGCGCCCGCGCGGCGATGCGAGGGAGCACGCCGGCGCTGGGCTCGCGGCGCATGGTGGTTGCATGCCGATGGAGGATTTTGCTGCGCGTGCGGCGCCAGACTGTGCAAATCTTGAAGCGATTAATTGCCATCGAACCCTAAGGGCGCCCACTAAGCGGGAGGGGGAAGACGTGTGAGGCCGGCCCCTCCCTCCAGGAGAGGTGGGAATTGAGGGAACACTCCCCCCGGCAAAACCACCACCTTCGGCCGCGCCTCCGCCAGTATTTCGGCCAGCGCCCGTATCCGCCCCGCATGTCCCCCCAGCGCCAGATAATCCGCCCGTGGCAGCGTGAACTCGATCGGCGCCACCAGCGCCGGCGTCGGCACCGAGCCGAACGCGGCATCCGGCATCGCCGCCACGTCGGCCATGTAGGTGATCCCGCCACCCGGCCACACGAACACCGGCGCCCCCCCGGACGTGACGCGCGCGCGGCCCGATTGCACCGCCCGCGTCAGCAGCACCGGGTTCTCGGTGGCGCCGGCGCGCAGGCTGCCGCCGGCGCCGGCCATGAACAGCACCGAGCACAGCGCCGCCTCGCAATTCTCGCCGATGCGGGCGACCGCCGCGGCGATGGCGTCCGGCATGGCCTCCGGTTGCGGGCGCAGGGCCGCATCCAGCACGAACCATGCGGCATGCTCGCCGGTGGTGGAGACCATCAGCAGCCGCAGGCCGGGCCAGGCGAGTTTCGCATCGACCCGCTCGATGATGTCGAGTGGGTCGGAAATGTCGGTGCCACCCCAGCCCATGCCGGGGGCGGCCACCTGAAAGTAGCGGCCGGGCGTGGACCGCCTGCCGCGCACGCGGATGCTGGCCGGGCGCATGTCGAGGCAGCGGCCGGCCTGGTGTTCGGTCAGCACGCCGGTGATGTGGTCGTCCACCACGATCACCTCGTCCGCGTGGCCGAGCCACTGGCCGGCGAAGATGCCGATGGTGGCCGAGCCGCAGCCCACGCGCATACGGGTTTCCGCCACGCCATCCACCACCGGCGCATGGCCCGCTTGCACCACGACGCTGGCGCCGCCGTCGATGGTGAGTTCGACCGGATGCTTGTTGCACAGCGCCAGCAGCGCGTCGCATGTGGCGACGCCCTCGCGCTTGCCGCCGCCGGTGAGGTGATGCACGCCGCCGAGACTCAGCATCTGGCTGCCATATTCGGCGGTGGTGACATGGCCGACCGGTTCGCCGCCCGCGCGCACGGCGGCCGTCTCGGCGCCGAGATGGCGGTCGGTGTCGATCTTCACCTTCACGCCGCAATACGAGAAGATGCCCTCGGAGACGACGGTGACCATGTCGATGCCGTCGATCCGGCTGCCGACGATGAACGGGGCGGGCTTGTAGTCCGGGTAGGTGGTGCCGGCACCGATGCCGCTGACGAACAGGTCGCGGCTCTCGATCGGGTTGCCGGTCCAGTCCTCGCCCGCGAAGCGCACCATCTCGGGGTTCCGCGCGATCACGGTCAGCGGCTCCGTGCGACAGAGCCGGCCGCCGACATTGCCATAACGGTCGCAGGCGCCGGTCTTGCCTGGGCGAATGCGGCACAGAACGGGGCAGGCGTCGCAGGTGACGATGTCGTTCATCGGCGCAGTGCCGCCAGCACGCGGTCGGGGGTGGCGGGAACCTCGGTGAGGCGCGCGCCGGTGGCGGCATGGATCGCGCTCAGGATGGCGGGCGCGGTCGCGACCAGCGCCGGTTCGCCGACGCCCTTGGCACCGAACGGCCCGTGCGGATCGGGTTTCTCGATGAGCATGACGTCGATCGGCGGCACGTCGCCGATCGTTGGGATCAAATAATCGTGCAGGTTGTCGGTGCTGCCGGGGATGTATTCCTCCATCAGCGCGAGGCCGAGCCCCTGGGCGATGCCGCCATGGATCTGGCCTTCGACCAGCGTGGGGTTGATCGCGCGGCCGACCTCGTGCGCGGCGGCGATACGAAGGCAGCGCACGGTGCCGAGCAGCGTGTCCACCTCCACCAGTGCCGCCTGGGCGGCGAAGGCGTAGCTGGCATAGGGAATGCCCTGCCCGTCCGCGTCCAACACCGTGGTGGGCGGATCATAGGTGCCTTCTCCGCGCCAGGTGAAGCCGTCGGCGTCAACGGCGCCTGGCGAGGGGTCGAGCACCGTGGTCACGCCGTCATGGGTCACCTCGATGCGCCCTTGCGCCAGGGCGATCCCGGCACCGGGGCCGGCGTTCGCGCGCCGCAGAATTTCGGTCCGCAGCGCCGCGCCGGCCAATCGCGCCGCGTTACCACTGATCAGGGTCTGGCGGCTGGCGCTGGTCTTTCCCGCGTCGCGCGTGCGGTCGGTGTCGCCCGCGACGAGGCCCAGCGCGGCTGGCGGAATGCCGAGCGCCTCGGCCACGATCTGCGTCATCACCGTATTGCTGCCCTGCCCGATATCGACCGCGCCGGACAGCAGCACGGCACGTCCGTCCGGCGTGATGCCGACCACCATCGCGGACGGGTTCGACATGCTGGTGTTGCCGATGCCGTACCACATGCACGCCATCCCGGCGCCACGGCGCAGATGGAGCGGCGCATCGGCGTTGAAGTCGGCCGCTTGAGACTTCAGACTTTCCCAATGCGGCCGCAGCGCGTCGAGGCATTCCGGGAGTGCCGCGCCGGCGCCAAGCGTCTGGCCCGTCGCGGTCACGCTCCCCACGCGCAACGCGTTGCGGGCGCGGAACTCCAGCGGGTCGAGCCCAAGCTGGTCGGCCAGCATGTCCATCAGCGCCTCGCCCGCGATCGCGGCCTGTGGCACGCCTAAGCCGCGAAAGGCGCCGGCGGGCGGACCGTTGGTATGGATCGCCGCGGTCTCGCACAGCACGTTCGGCACGAAATACGGTCCCATCGCATGGACCGGCACGCGGTTGGCGACGGTCGGTCCCCAGCTCGCATAGGCGCCCGTATCGAAATAGCCATCGAAGCGGAATCCGGTGAGCAGGCCTTGCGCGTTCGCCGCCGCCTCGGCCTCGATCAGCGCCGGGTGGCGCTTCGTGGTCGCCGCCATGCTCTCGGGACGCGTATAGACGATCCGCGCCGGAAGCCCGGTCAACCACGCGGCGAGGCAGGCGAGCGGCTGCATCGAGAGATCGAGCTTGCCGCCGAAACCGCCGCCAACGGCGGTGGGGATGACGCGCACCTGATCCTGGCGGAGTCCGAGGATCAGCGCCAATTCGTCGCGATCCATGTAGGGCGTCTGCGTGCATGCGGTGATTTCGATGCGGTCGCCGACACGGCGCGCGAACCCTGCCTCGGGTTCGATATAGGCGTGCTCGACGAATTTGGTGCGCACGACGATGCTGGCGGACGCGGTGCCGGATGCCAGGCCGTGCTCGATATCGCCGCGCGCCACGCGGCCCTCGCACAGCACGTTGCGCGGGGCGTGGGCATGCAGCACTGCCTGATGGTGGCCAGGCGCGAAATGCACCACCGGAAGAACCTCCCAGGCGATCGGCAGCGCGGCGTCGGGAATCGCGAACACCGTGTCGGCATCGCCGACCAATGCCAGCACCGGCTCTCCGCGATGCCGCACGGTGCCGTCCGCCAGCACCCTCTGATCCTTGCCGGTGGGATAGATGCCATACCGGTTGCGCGGCACATCGGCGGCGGTGAGCACGCGGCGCAGGCCGGGATGGGCCGCCAGCAGGGGCGTTAGGTCGCTTAGGGTGAAGCGGGCATGGGGGTGCGGGCTGCGGACCACGCGGACGGTCAGGTATTCGCCATCCGGCCGCGCGTCGGCGCCGAATTCTTCCGTGCCAAGCAGCTTGGCCGCGCCATCCACTTTTGCCATGCGGGCGCCGACGGCCGCGTCGCTCGCGGGTGGCGAAACGCCCGCGATGTCGAGAACCGCCTCGACGATCTTTCGGTAGCCGGTGCAGCGGCATAGCACGCCGGCCAGGCCATCGAGCACCTGCGCTTCGGTCGGCGCTGGCTCGCGGCGCAGCAAATCCGTTGCCGCCATCAGCATCCCCGGCGTGCAGATGCCGCATTGGGCGGCACCGTGGCGCAGGAACGCGCGCTGCAGATCGTTCAGCGCGCCGTCATGCGCAAGGCCCTCGACCGTCTCGACGCGGCGACCCTCGACCTGGCCCAGCGGCATGAGGCAGGCGCACACCTGCCGCCCATCCAGCAGCACCGTGCAGGCGCCGCAATCGCCGCCGTTGCAGCCGATTTTCGTGCCGGTGAGGCGCAGTTCGCCGCGCAGCACATCGGCGAGGCGCGTGGCGGGATCGGCGCTTGCGCGCGTGGCGCGGCCGTTGAGCGTGAAATCGGTCATGCGAGCGCCATCACGGCGCGGCGGGTGAGTTCGACGGCGGCCTCGCGGCGATAGGCGGCGGGGGCGCGGATGTCGTCGATCGGCGCGAGTGCGGCGAAGTGCGTGGGGTCGATGTCGGGAATTGCGGGGTTCTGGCCGATGAGGGAGGCTTCCAGGGCCGGCAGGCGTTGCGCGCTCGGACCGCAGGCGCCGATGGCGATGCGGATGGCGGTGATGCGGCCATTGTCGATATGCGCGGAGACGGCGACCATCGCGATGGAGATGACGAGATACTTGCGAGCGCCCAGCTTGAGGAAGCTGCTCCTGAGGGTGGAAGGCAGCGGGGCTTTCGCCGCCATCGCGTCCCGCGCGCGGTCGCGATGGCGTGTTCCTTCCCCCTCCCCACAAGGGGGAGGGGGAAGGAGGCGCGTGGCCGCTTCAACCTGCTGGGTGAATGGCGTCGTGCTCGCGGGGTGGCGGGAAGGAAGCGCGATCCCCAGCACCATTTCATCCGGTTGTCTCGCCGTGCGCCGCGCGCCCAACAGAAATTCCTCGATCGGCAAGGCGCGCCAGCCGCGCGCGGAGGCCAGTTCAACCGTCGCGTCCATCGCCATCAGGCACGGAATGCCATCCGCCGCCGGGCTCGCGTTGCACAGATTGCCGACCAGTGTGCCGGTATTCTGCACCTGCCTGCCGCCGATCCGATGCGCCGCGCTCACCAGCCCGTTGCAAGCGTCCGGCAAACCGGCTTCGGTCACATCGGTCCATGTCGCGCCACAGGGAATCCACCATCCGTCGCTCCGCGTCTCGATCGCGCGCAGGCCGGGGAGCGCCGTGATGTCGAGGATGTCCTCGGGCCGCGCGATGCCCATGCGCGCGGGGAAATGGTCGGTGCCGCCGGCCAGGATGACGCGCGGCCCGGACGCCAGGGCGGCCAGGGCGTCATCGAGGGTGCGGGGGCGGAGATAACCCATCGGCGCTCCAGGTCGTTTGTACGCAAACGATCGGGGGAGCCGGGCGGGTTTGTCAACCGTTCAGAACGTCACGTTCGTCCGCAGGCCGAACACCGCCGCGTCGCCCAGGCGTTTTGTGGGGTTCTTCGGGTTCGGCACGCCGCCATTCAGGTTGAACACGTATTGTGCCGAGGGCTGTACCTGCCACCACGGCGCGATCTGCGCCTGATAGGTCAGTTCCAGCACCGTCTCGTGGCGGCGGATGGGATAGCTGCCTCCGGCGGCGAAGCGCGTGTCGGCGTCCAGTTGCGCGGCAGTGTCGCCGATGCGCGCGACGGCCACGCCCAGGCCTGCCGTGTCGCTGTCGCGGCCGGGGACGAGGCCTTTGTAGGTCACGCCGCCATCGACGTAGAAGTTGATGAGGTTGCGGTCGCCGGGCGCGCCCATGACGCGGGCGAAGACGCCGATGCCCTGGTCCTTCGTGCCGGCCTCGCGGAATACCATCTGGTCCATCACCGCATAGGCGCTCCAGTTGCCGCGCCGGTTGCGGCCGACGGAGGCGAGGCCCGCTGGGTCAGCGAGCGACAATCCGGTCGCGCTGCGGCGCTGGTCGGCGAAGTTCTGCGAGTTGTACAAGGCGCCGACCTTGTAGGCGCCAGGCAGCCCCGTGGCCTGCTCGCCCTGGTTGAGCGCGAACTGCGCCTCCGCGATGGCGAACACGCCGTCATGCGTGCGGAAAGCGGTGCCCGAGGGGTCGCGATCTTGCGGCACGCCGAGACCGGGGCCGGCGGGGTCGCCGTTGAACACGCCCAGCAGCAAGGCGAGGTCTTCGCGCAAGGCGGCGCGAATACGGATGCCGGGGGTCGCCAGCGGATAGATCGGGCCGCCGGAAGGAAGGTTGGCGCTGGGGAGGGAGGACCAGCCGAAGGTGTGGTTCAGGAACAGGTTGCCGTACTGGCTGATCATGAACTCCTGGTCGGCGCCCAACTGGCCCACGCGGATGGCGAGCTTCTTGTTGAGGAACACCTGCTCGTACCACAACTCGAACAGCAGCGTGCCGCGCGGCGCTTCGAGGCTGCTGACGGTACTCAGATTGTTGCCGAGATTGTTGAGGCTGAGGCCGCGTCCATGGATCTGGTAGCCGCTCACGTTGAACGTGCCGCCTTCCAGGCCGAACAGCTTTTCGGTGTCGAGTCCGACGCTGAACTGGGTCACACCTTCATAGATCACGCCCCGCTTCACGCCGCCGGTCGCGTTGCCGAACACCTCGCTGGCTTCGGACAGGCCGAAACTGATGCCGCGCTCCGCGAGCGAGGTCCGCATGCCCCCCAGATCGCCGAACAGATTGGCGCGCTCCCAAACACTTTTGGCGCCCTCCTCGCCGGGCTTGACGCCAGTTTCGCCCCCTGGCGTGGCCTGACGGGTGTCCGGCGTGCCGGGCAAAGTGTTCGCGGGACCGCTGGCTTGCGCCGCCGCCGGCGTCACCGGGCAGATCGCCGCGATGGCGAACAGGACGGCGGCCAAGCGTAATGTTGTCTCGTGCGCGTTCATAACAAATTCCTGCGGCACCGCGAGCGGACGCCGTTGTGGCATTGTTGGGCAATGTTGTCGCTGGTGTCTGCCGCCGCCGCGAATTTGTCACGATCGCGGCGGCGGTTGGTGTTTGGCATGAAGCCGATTACTGACCGAGCGCCAGTTGCACGACACGCACCACGACCATTCCCACCGCGACCAGCAGATAGACCCGCAGGACGATCATCCAGACGCGCTTGGCTCCGGTCAGCCGCACCGGCGCCAGCTGTGACAGCGGCCGCATCCGCCACGACGAACGGAGTGCGCGGTCCACCTCCACCTCCGGCTCCATGGCGCGCCCGCGCAGCAGCAGCGTCACGCCGGTGGCGATCACCGCCAGCACGCTCCCGCCGCCGACGATCCAGAGGATCTGTTCGCCCGAGATGTTGGAATACAGCACGGATGCGGTCAGCACGATCGACAGCATCACGAGGATCGCGATGACGGCGCCGGTGAAGAGGTTGGTCCAGCGTCCGTTCACCCATGGCCCGAGCACCGCATGGTCGTTGCAGAGCAGCAGCAGGAACACCGTCGCCGATGGCAGCAGGACGCCGGCCAGGGTCTGTACCGCCTCGGTGATGAGGCCAAGCGGCGCGCCGGGGACCAGGACCAATGCCGCCGCCGCCGCGATCAGGCCGCAATAGATCAGATAGAACCCGCGCGCGTCGCCCGCGCCGCGATGCAGCGAGTGCTTGAGCGACAGCACGTCGCCCAATGCGTAAGCCGTGGACAACGCCACCGCCGACGCGCCGATGATGCTGGCATCGATCAGCGCGATCGCGAACAGGGTGGCCGGAAGCTGGCCGACATACTTCGCGACGCCCGCCGCGACGCCCCCGGCATCGGTGAACTGCCCCGCCTCGGCCTGGCCCGCGAAGGTCGCGGCGCAGAACGCCATCATCGCGACCGCGCCCACCATCACGAACACGATGCCGAGACACAGATCGGCCTTCTCGTACGACATGAAGCGCGGCGTGATGCGTTTGTCGATGACATAGGATTGCTGAAAGAACAGCTGCCATGGCGCCACCGTCGTGCCCACGATGGCGATGATCAGCAGCAGCACGTCCGACAGCTTCTCGGACACCGGCAGGCGCGGGACCACGAGATCGCGCGCGATCTGGCCGAGGGGCGGATGCGCCATGAGCACGACCGGCACCAGCAGCAGGCTACCCAGGCATAGCACCAGGGCGAACCGCTCGAAGCGGCGGAAATTGCCGGTCATGGCCGCGAGCATCGTGACCACGGCGGCGATCCCCACGCCCCACAGCTTCGGCAGCCCCAGGAAGTCGAGACCCAGGCTCACGCCGATGAATTCGGTCACGATGGTGAGGCCATTCAGCACGAACAGGTCGATGACGCTGAACGCGCCCCAGAACTTGCCGAACCGCTCCAGGATCAGCCTCGCGTGGCCCACGCCGGTCACGGCGCCGAGGCGCAACACCATCTCCTGGTTCACGTACAGCACTGGCACCAGCAGCAGCAGGGTCCACAGCAAGGCGGTGCCGTAGTTCTGGCCGGCCTGCGTGTAGGTCGCGAAGGCGCCCGCGTCGTTGTCGCCGACCATGACGATCAGGCCCGGCCCGACGATCGCGGCCAAGGTCCGCAGCTTGCCACGCCAGGTCCGGCGCGGTGCGACGTCGTCTTTCAGGATGGTGCCCAGCGCACCACGGATGTCGCCCAAATGGGCACTGTCCAGGACGGCGGGTGTGATGGCGGAATCGTCGATGAGAATGGCGGCCATGGGACGCCTCCTTTCGCTTAAGCCGATCGATGCTCAAGCTCGGGAGGGCGTGGCCGCCCAGACATCAGCGCATCAGCGCGAATGCCTCGACGGGATCATGCACTCCCGAGCACGGGTCCAACCCAGAGATGCGATAAAGGCAGGCGGGAAACGCCTACTGTCGCCCTCTAGGGGTTGGCTGCTAGGTCGCGGGTTCATGTCTTTCCTTGTCTGGTTGAAATCGCCGGCCGATGCCGACCTCGGCGCACATAGGCTTGTCACGCAGGCGGATCAACCCCCAATTCGCGCGCCGCCGGATTAGAGCGGCAACGCGCCTTGCCTGCCGCCATCGCGGCCGCCGGACACCGTCGCGCGCACCTCGCCGTCGGCGAACCGCAGGCGCAACGCGGCCCCAGGCTTCACCGCCGCCGCCCGCGTGATCGGCGCGCCGCTCGCGTCCGAAACACGCGCATAGCCGCGCGCGAGCACCGCGTCTGGCGAGACCGATTCCAGTCTTCCGGCGAGGCCCGCGAGCCGCGCATGAGCCTCGCGCAGCGACGCCCGCAACGGGGCGTCGGTCAGCCGGTGCAGCACCGGTGCTGCGAGCTTCGAACGGGCGGCGACCGCATGGCGCAGCCCGCCGCGCAGATGCGATGCCGCCAGGGCGAACGCCGACCCGCGCGCCTTCAACAGGTTTGGCAATGCGAGGCCCAGGCGGCTGCCTGCGTCGCGCACCCGCGCCTGGGCGACCGCGACCAGGGCGGCCGGGTCAGGCAGGCCGCGTTCCGCGCGATGCAGCGCCGCGTTGCGCGCCGACAGCAGGTTGGGCATCGCGGTCGCCAGCCGGCCGCCGCGATCGTCCAATGTCTGCCGCGCATTGCCCAGCAGCGACGGCAGATCGGGCAGGCCGCGCTCGGCCCGCTGCAGCCGCAGCCGCCGCTCCTGCGCCAGACGGTTGAGCGCACCCACCATCCTGGCCCCCTCCTGCGCCAGATTGGCGGCGAGTTCGGTGCGCGACGAGACCGCGAGTTCGGCGGCGGCGGTGGGGGTGGGCGCGCGATGGTCCGACACGAAGTCGATCAGCGTGGTGTCGGTCTCGTGGCCCACCGCCGAGATCACCGGGATGGTGCAGGCGGCGACCGCGCGCAGCACGACCTCCTCGTTGAAGGCCATCAGGTCTTCCAGGCTGCCGCCGCCACGCGCCACGATCAGCACGCCCGGGCGCGGCACCACGCCGCCCGCGACCAGCGCCTCGAAGCCCAATATCGCCTCGGCGATGCGGGCGGCCGCCCCTTCGCCCTGCACCGGCACCGGCCAGAGCAGAATGCGGCGCGGGAAGCGGCGGGCGATGGTGGTGATGATGTCGCGGATGACGGCGCCGCTTTCGGACGTGACCACGCCGATGGTTTCGGGCAGAACCGGCAGCGCGCGCTTGGCGCCGGCGTCGAACAGCCCCTCGGCCGCGAGGCGCGCGCGCAGCATCTCGATGCGGGCCAGCAACGCGCCCGCGCCGGCATACTCCATCCGCTCGATGATGAGCTGGTAGCTGGAACGCTCGCCGTACGCCGTCACCCGCCCCTGCGCGATCACCTCCACGCCGTTCTCAGGATCGAGCCCCAGGCGCCCCACGGCGGATTTCCAGACGATGGCGGAAATCTTGCCCCCCTCGTCCTTCAGCGACAGGTAGATGTGGCCCGACGGATACCGCTTCAGCTCGGTGATCTCGCCGCGCACCCGCACACGCCCGAATGCCCCCTCCAGCGTGCGCTTCACCGCACCCGAGATTTCCGAGACGGTGTATTCGGGGATGTTGCTGGCGGCGTTGCTGGCGGGGAGCGGGCTGTCGTTCATGGCGGCCAAGCTATGCTACAGCCGCGCCGGGCAGAAGTGGCGGGTGGCGGACATGCGCGTGTTGGTGGTCGGATCGGGTGGGCGCGAGCACGCGCTGTGCTGGGCGCTGTCGGCCTCGCCGCTGTTGACGAAACTATGGTGCGCGCCGGGCAACCCTGGCACCGCCGCCTGCGCCGAGAACGTGCCGATCGGGGCGATGGACATTGCCGGCCTGGTGCGGTTCGCGGGCCAGAACGCGGTCGATCTGGTGATGCCGGGGCCGGAAGCGCCGCTGGCGGCGGGCCTGGCCGACGCGCTGGGCCTGGAAGGCATACGCTGCTGCGGCCCATCGGCCGCCGCCGCGCGGCTGGAATCGAGCAAAAGCTTCACCAAGGAGGTGTGCGACGCGGCGGCCATCCCGACCGCGTTGTGGGAGCGTTTCACCGACCCCCACGCCGCCCGCGCCTTTGTCCGCAAGCGCGGCGCGCCGATCGTGGTGAAGGCCGATGGCCTGGCGAACGGCAAGGGCGTGGTGGTGGCGGCCAGCGTGGTGGAGGCCGAGGAGGCCGTCGGGCGCTTCATCGGCCTGGGCCCGGTGGTCATCGAGGAATGCCTGTTCGGCGAGGAGGTCTCGTTCTTTGCCCTGTGCGACGGCACCTCCGCGATCCCGCTTGGCGCGGCGCAGGACCACAAACGCGTGGGCGAGGGCGATACCGGCCCGAACACCGGCGGCATGGGCGCCTATTCGCCCGTGGCGGCCTTCCCGCCGGCGCTGGAGCAGCTGACCATGGACCGCATCGTGCAGCCGACATTGGCCGAGATGCGGCGACAGGGCACGCCGTTCCGGGGCATATTGTTCGTGGGCCTGATGCTGACCGAGCACGGCCCCAAGCTGATCGAGTTCAATGCCCGCTTCGGCGACCCCGAATGCCAGGTGCTGATGCTGCGGCTGCGCTCGGACCTGCTGGCGGCCCTGGTGGCGGCCTGCGACGGCGAGCTGGCGGGCTTCGACCTGCGTTGGGAGCCTACCGCCAGCGTGGCCGTGGTGATGGCCGCGCGGGGTTACCCGGATGCGCCGGAAGCCGGCTCGATCATCGGCGGGCTGGCGGGGGCCGAGGCGGTGCCGGGTGCGATGGTCTTCCATGCGGGCACCGCCGCGACGAACGGCGTGGTGACGGCGCATGGCGGGCGGGTGCTGACGGTGTGCGGCACGGGGGCGGATTTGCGGGCGGCGCACGACACGGCGTACGCGGCGGTGCGGGCGATCGACTGGCCGGGCGGGTTCTGCCGCAGCGACATCGCGGGCAAGGCGCTGGCCGACCCGTAGATCATCCGCCCTCCGTGAAAGGCCGCTATTCACCCGGGGGCTCTTGACGTTCCCATGATGGCAACCCCATTTCCACGGCTTGCGGAGGTGAGACATGGTTATCGGGGAAGCCGCGAAGGCGTCCGGCGTGAGCGCCAAGATGCTGCGCTACTATGAGAGCATCGGCCTTGTCCCGACCGCGCTCCGCACGCAAGGCGGTTACCGGACCTACGGCCCGCGCGAGGTCGAGACGTTGCGCTTCATCCGCCGGGCCCGCGACCTGGGCCTGTCGATGGAGCGCATCAAGCGGCTCGTGGGCCTCTGGCACGACCGGGAGCGCCCCAGCCGCGAAGTGAAGCGCATCGCCCTCGACCACGTGGCAGAGCTGCGGACCAGGATCGCGGAGCTGACGGCGATGTGCGCCACGCTCGAGGAACTGGCGGATGCCTGCCACGGGGACCACATGCCCGAATGCCCGATCCTGCTCGATCTGGAGGCCGGGGGCGGGCGGCAGGCCACGGCCGGGGCCGGCACAAGGCTGCCACCGACCGGGACGCCGAACCGCCATCCCAGCAACCCCCATGCCAGCCTGGAACCACGGCGTTGACCGCGCTGCCCGACGATTTCTGGGAAAGCCGTTTCCAGGGGAGTCGCACACCGTGGGAACGCCCCGGGATCAACCCGGCCTTCGCCGCATGGCGCGCGTCCGGCGATCTCGCGCCATGCCGGATCCTGGTCCCCGGCGCGGGCCGCAGCCCGGAGCCGGCCGCCCTGCTGGCTGACGGCTTCGATGCGGTGGCGCTCGATCTCGCCGACAGCGCCGTCAGCTTCCAGGCCGGCCGCCTCGGCGCTGGCCGGTCCATCCGGGCCGACGTCACGGCCTGGATGCCCGACGCGCCGTTCGACGCGGTTTACGACCAGACCTGCCTCTGCGCGTTGCCGCCGGCGTTGTGGCCGGCCTACGAGGCGCAACTGCGCCGCTGGCTCCGGCCGGGCGGGCGGCTTTTCATCCTGTTCATGCAGGCCGGGCGGGAAGGCGGCCCGCCCTTCGACTGCCCGCTCCCGGCGATGCGCTCCCTGTTCTCCACATGGCAGTGGCCGGACACGCTGGGAGAGGGCGTGGCGCACGGGCTTGGCACGATCGAACAACCCGCGATCCTGGTGCGCGAAACTCCGCCCTCCGCACTGCCGCCATGACGGCGCCATCTGCCGGCGCGGCCCTGGCCGCACCGGCGGCAAGTATGACTCCGGCACGAAGGATTGACCGGTTGTTTGGCGAGACACTTTGCGAATGGAACAATGGCCGCGAAATTGAAATCGCCGCCGCTACCGAGCGCGCGCGAACCTCACCAAGCCGAAGCTCACCTCACACATTCCCAGCCCATCGGTGTCCGCTATTCAATTGACGGAGCCGGCGTCAGCAGGTGGTCCCGGTACTTCTCCCGCAGGCTGAGCTTGTGCAGCTTGCCGGTCGCCGTGTGCGGCAATTCGCTGACCGTCACGACGTCGTCCGGCAGCCACCATCTCGGCACCCGCCCCTCGTACACCGCCATCACCGAGGCCGCGTCGATCGTGCGCCCCGGCATCGGGACCACCAGCAGCAACGGCCGCTCGTCCCATTTGGGGTGCGCCACCGAAATGATCGCGGCCTCGGCCACGTCAGGGTGCGACACGGCGAGATTTTCCAGCATGATCGAGCTGATCCACTCGCCGCCGGACTTGATCACGTCCTTGGAGCGGTCGGTGATCTCCATGTAGCCATCGGGGTCGATGGTCGCCACGTCTCCGGTTGCGAACCATCCCTCCGCATCGCAGGCGCTGCCCGGCGCCTGCCCGAAATACGCCCCGCACACCCATGGCCCGCGCACCATGAGGTTGCCCGAGGTGGCGCCGTCCCAGGGAAGCGTCGCGCCATCGTCGCCGACGATCTTCATGTCGATGCCGAAGATGCCGCGTCCCTGCTTCTCGCGCAGGCGCGTCAGGTCGTCGCCCGCGAGATCGGCGTTGCTGGCCTTGGGCACGTTGTAGGTGCCGAGCGGGCTGGTCTCGGTCATGCCCCAGGCGTGATCCACCGTCACGCCGTACTCGGCGTCGAACGCCTCCAGCAACAAACGCGGGCAGGCCGAGCCGCCGATCACCAGGCGCTTCACCGTCTCCAGCCGCTCGCCGCTCGCGCGCAGATGCTGCAGCAGCCCCATCCAGATGGTCGGCACCCCGGCCGACATGGTGACGCGCTCGCTGTTCATCAGCGCGGTCAGGCTCGCCCCATCCAGATGCCGGCCGGGCATCACGAGGGCGGCGCCCGCCATCGGCGCGGAATACGGTGTGCCCCAGGCATTCACATGGAACATCGGCACCACCGGCAGCACCCGATGCACCGAGCGCAGCCCGAACACGTCGGCGGAGTTCACCGCATAGGCGTGCAGCACGGTGGAGCGGTGGCTGTACAGCACGCCCTTCGGCTTGCCCGTGGTGCCCGAGGTGTAGCACAGCGACGAGGCCGTCCGTTCGTCGAACTCCGGCCAGTCATACGCCTCGTCGGAGGCGGCCATCAGCGTCTCGTAGCACAGCAGATCCATGCCGGCGGGCAGCGGCAGCGTCGGCATCTCGTCGGCATCGGCCATCATCACCACCGCGCGGACGCATCCGGCGATGCGCGGGGCCAACGCCTCGAGGAGCGGCGCGAAAGTGAGATCCGCGAAAAGCAGCTTATCGCCGCCGTCGTTGACGATGAACGCGATGTCATCGGGCGACAGACGGGGATTGATGGTGTGGCAGATCGCCCGCATCCCGCTGACGCCGTAGTACAACTCCATGTGGCGGAAGCCGTTCCAGGCGAGCGTGCCGACCCGGTCATGGTCGCCGATGCCCAGACGCTGCAGCACCCGCGCCAGCCGGCGCGACCGCCGCTCCATCTCGGCATAACCGTAGCGGTGCAGCTTACCCGCGACGGTCTTCGAGACCACTTCCTGCGCCGCGTGGTTGCGCGCCGCGTGCCTGAGGATGGCGCTGATCATCAGCGGCCGGTCCTGCATCAATCCGAGCATGGTCACCCTCCCGATCGGCCGGCATGACAGCCGGCCGCTGGAAGCAGCCTAGTCTAGCGATGCGCCTGCATGAAGGCCTTGATGCGCGGCGCGATCGTGGTGGTGAAGCGGCGTCCGTTGAACAGCCCGTAATGGCCGACGCCCGGCTGCTCCCAATGCTCGCGCATGTCGGAAGCCAGGCGGGTGGTCAGCTTGTGGGCCGCGCGGGTCTGGCCGAGGCCCGAAATATCGTCCCGCTCGCCCTCGATCGTCAGCATGGCGGTGTGCTCGATGGCGCTCACATCCACCAATGCGCCATGATGCTTCAGCAGGCCACGCGGCAGGCTGTGCTCCAGGAACACCGCCTGGATGGTCTCCAGGTAGAACTCGGCGCACAAATCCATCACCGAGCGGTACTCCTCGTAGAAGGCGCGCTTGGCCGCCAGCGGTTCCTCGTCGCCCTGCACGAGATGGAGGAACATCTGGCGATGCGCCTCGACGTGGCGGTCGAGGTTCATGGACATGAAGCCGGCCAGCTGCAGGAATCCCGGATACACCCGGCGCATGAAACCGATGTTCCCGAACGGCACCCGGTGGATCAGGTTGCGGGCGAACCAGTCATAGTTGTGCTTCTTGGCGAAGTCGTTAACCGCCGTGGGGCCTTCGCGCGTGTCGATCGGGCCGCCGATCAGCGTCATGCTGCGCGGCGCCGCGTGGGCCTCGGCGGCGTTCATCAGCGCCACGGCGGCCAGCACCGGCACCGCCGGCTGACAAACGGCAATGACATGGGTGTCGCGCCCCAGCAGGCGCAGGAAGTCGATCACGTAGTCGACATAGTCGGACAGGCCGAAATCCGCCGCCATCAGCGGCACGGCGCGGGCGTCGCGCCAATCGGTGATGTAGACGTCATGGTCGGGCAGGAACGCCTGAACGGTGCCGCGCAGCAGTGTCGCGTAATGGCCCGACATGGGCGCCACCATCAGCACGCGCGGCGCATCCGCCCGATCCGCCTGGACGCGGAAGCGGCGCAACTCGGCCCACGGGCGGGAGGCCACGACCTCCTCCGTCACCGCGACCTCGGCGCCGTCGATGACGGTATGCGTCAGGCCGAACGCCGGCTTGCCGAACGGGCGGGTCGAGTGCTCGAAGCTGTCCAGGGCTGCCGCCGCGAGCCGGCCGACCGGCGTTGGCCGCATCGGGTTGCCCGGCAGATCGAGCATCGACAACGCCTGGGTGGCGAACATCCGCATCGGCGCCAACGTGGCACGTTGCATCTCATAGGCGTGATAGAGCATGAACCCTCGGATCTGACGGAATCGTGATGGCGGCGTTGCCCGTACGCCGGATGTTCCATAAGAACGGGTAAAGCGCAATTCGACTGTCACATGGCTGTCGTGTCGACTGGGGAAAACGACCATGGCTGTACTGCACGATCTGTTCGATCTTCGGGGAAAGGTGGCGCTGATCACCGGCGGATCGCGGGGGCTCGGCCTGCAGATCGCCGAGGCGCTGGGCGAGTTCGGCGCCTCCGTCGTGCTCGCCGCCCGCAAGGCGGACGAGTTGGACGCGGCGGTGGCGCGGCTGAAGGCGCAGGGCGTCGAGGCGCTCGCCATTCCGGCCGATCTGCGCGACGCGCCCTCGGCCGACGCCCTGGCCGCCGCCACCCTGGCGGCACGCGGGCAAATCGACATCCTGGTCAACAACGCGGGCGTGACCTGGGGGGCCGCCGCGGTCGACCACACGCCGGAGCAGTGGCGCCGCGTGATGGGCCTGAACGTGGACGGCCTGTTCTACATGAGCCAGGCGGTTGCGCGTGCCTCGATGATCCCGCGCCGCCAGGGCCGTATCATCAACGTGGCCTCGATCGCCGGGCTGAAGGGACATCTGCCGACCAGCCTCGGCACCGTCGCCTACAACACCAGCAAGGGCGCCGTCATCACGCTCACGAAGGCGCTCGCCGGCGAATGGGGCCAGCACGGCATCACGGTGAATGCCCTGGCCCCCGGCTGGTTCCCGTCCCGCATGACTCGCGGCACGCTGGCCGAGCACGGCGAAGCCTTCGCCGCCGGAACCCCGCTCGGCAAGCTCGGCAACGAGAATGACCTCAAGGGCGCGGCGCTGCTGTTCGCGAGTGCCGCCGGAGGACATATCACCGGCCAGATTCTCGCGATCGACGGGGGCGCCACGGTGGTGTGAGAGCGGCATCTCGCCAACCCTCCAAAACCGCGACATAACCCGCCGATGACAAGTTGGACCCCCGACAGCTGGCGTACCCGTCCCGCGCGCCAACTGCCCGCCTACCCGGACCCCGCGCGCCTCGCGGCCATGGAAAGCCGCCTGCGCGGCTATCCGCCGTTGGTGTTCGCGGGCGAGGCGCGCCGGCTGAAGGCCGCTCTGGCCATGGCCGCCGATGGGCGCGCTTTCGTGCTGCAAGGCGGGGACTGCGCGGAAAGCTTCTCGGATTTCACCGCCAACGTGATCCGCGACACGTTCCGCGTGCTGCTCCAGATGGCGGTGGTGCTGACCTTCGGCGCCTCGATGCCGGTGGTGAAAATGGGCCGCATGGCCGGCCAGTACGCCAAGCCGCGCAGCTCGGACACCGAGACCCAAGGGCTGGACACGTTGCCATCCTACCGTGGCGACATCGTCAACGGCCCGGAGTTCACGGCGCTGGCGCGGCTGCCGGACCCGGCGCGGATGGAGACCGGTTACTTCCAATCCGCCACCACGCTGAACCTGCTGCGCGCCTTCGCCTCGGGCGGCTATGCCGACCTGCATGAGGTGCATCGCTGGAACCTCGGCTTCGTAGCGCGCTCGCCCCTGGCGGCGCGCTACAACGATCTGTCGAGCCGCATCGACGAGACGCTCGCCTTCATGGCCGCCTGCGGCATCAGCAGCATGACCACGCCGCAAATCCGCGAGACGGATTTCTACACCAGCCACGAGGCGCTGCTGCTGCCCTACGAGCAGGCGCTGACCCGCATCGATAGCACCTCGGGCGACTGGTATGCCTGCTCGGCGCATTTCCTCTGGATCGGCGACCGCACACGCCAGCTCGATGGCGCGCATGTGGAGTTCCTGCGCGGGGTGAAGAACCCGATCGGGCTCAAGGTCGGCCCCACCACCGATGCCGACGATCTGCTGCGGCTGATCGACGTGCTGAACCCCGCCGACGAGCCCGGCCGCCTCACGCTCATCACCCGCATGGGCGCCGAAAAGGTGGCGAAGCACCTGCCGCCGCTGCTGCGCGCGGTGGGGCGGGCTGGGCGCCGCGTGGTGTGGCTGTGCGACCCGATGCATGGCAACGGCATCACCACGGCGGGCGGCCTGAAAACCCGCAGCTTCGACGCGATTCTCTCCGAGGTGCGCCAAGTGTTCGACGCCCATGCCGCCGAAGGCACCTGGGCCGGCGGCGTGCATGTGGAGATGACCGGCCGCGAGGTCACCGAATGCGTCGGCGGCGCGCACCGGCTGACCGAGGCCGACCTCGGCGCCCGTTACGAGACCTTCTGCGACCCGCGGCTGAACGCCGAGCAATCGCTGGAGCTTGCGTTTCTGGTGGGCGAGGAGTTGAAGGCCCGCCGCCTGCCCTCCGGCATCCCCGCACTGGCGGCGCAGTGAGCGTGAACGGGGGCGCGATCGTGGCCGATATCGCCGCGCGCACCGACGTCTATTTCAACCGGACGCGCGAGATCGTCGCCCGCTTCGGCGACAAGCGCGTCACCTACGCGGTGTTCCTGCGCCGTCCGGTGATCTCGGCTCCGCGCCTGATGCTCGACTGGCTGGCCACCGTCGCCGAGGCGCGGCAAACCACATTCGACATCGACCTCACCCACCCCGAAGGCACCTGGACGGGCGCCGGCGAGCCGTTGGTCTATATCACCGGCAGCTTCGCGATGCTCGCCGATCTCGAAACGCTGCTGCTGCAAAAAACCGGCGCCGCGTGTGTCGCCGCCCATAATGCCTACCAGATGTGCATGGCGCTGCCCGAAGCCGCCTTTCTCGCGATGGACGCGCGGCACTGCGCCGGGGCGGAGATGCAGGACATGATGGCCTATGCCTGCTCGGTCGGGAGTTCCGCGGCCCGTCGCGAAGGCGCCCAGGGCTTCATCGGCAACGCCACGGACGGCACCGCGCACTGGTTCGGCAACGATGCCGGACGCGGCACCATGCCGCACGCCCTGATCGGCTATGCCGGCTCCACGGTTCGGGCTGCCGAGATGTTCCACGAAACCTATCCGGACACGCCGCTGACGGTGCTGGTGGACTATTTCGGCCGCGAGGTGACGGACGCGCTGGCGGTGTGCCTCCGCTTCCCGGAACTCGCCGCCATGGGGCGGCTGTCGGTGCGGCTGGACACCCATGGTGGACGGTTTCTCGAGGGGCTCGACCCGGCGGAAAGCTACGCGGTGCTGGAACGCCACGCGCCCGGTGCCATCCGCCGCTATCGCAGCGATCTGGAATTGCGTCATCTGGTCGGCACCGGCGTCTCGGCGGCGGCGATCTGGCGGATGCGCGAGGCGCTGGACAAGGCCGGTTATCCGGCTGTCAAGATCGTCGCGTCATCGGGGTTCGGCGTCGACAAATGCCGCGTCATGGCGGATACGCGCGCGCCCCTCGACGTGGTAGGCACCGGCAGTTTCATCCCGAATTCCTGGGGCGAGACCTACGCCACGGCGGATATTGTCGCCTATGACGGCGTGCCGATGGTGAAGGTCGGCCGCGAATTTCTGCTGCGGCTGACACGCCCCTCGAAATAGCGGGGATAACGCCCCGCTTACCCGTCCCACCGATGGAGGAAGGGTAAGCGAAGCGCAACCCATCAGCACATTCAGCGCCGGCAGAATTCCTGACCCTGCCAGTCACGCACGCAATGCGCGCGCTGCCAAGTCTCGCGGCGGGCCTCCTCATGGCGATATTCGCTGCGGCGCTGCCACTCGGCCTCGCGCTCGTTCTCACGGCGGTAGCGCCAGTAATCCTCGCGATCCGGCTCGGCGCGGGTGGTGATGCCCGGGATGTTCGGAGTCTGGATGACGATCTGCGCGTTCGCCGCCACCGGGATGGCGGTCAGCAACGCGAGGGCGACGAGTGCGGACTTCATTGATGTCTCCATGTTCATGCCAAAACGTCGCAGGATAACGGGGCGCCAGCGTCGCCGGTTCCCGTCACGATTGCGTCGAGCCCCACCCGCACCTAGGTTCCGGCCCATGAGAACCAGCTTATGAGCGACCTGTTCGCACCGCCCGGTGGATGGCGTGTCCGCATCCTCGATCTGTCCGGCGGCGCCGAGGACAACATCGTGGAGGAAATTCCGGGCTTCCCGACCCTGATGCAGGCCAACGAATTCGCCCGCCGCTACGTGCGCGACAGCCTCGACCGCTGCCGCTTGGCGGGAGTGGGCGCGCGGGAGACGCTGGATGCCTGGTTCGCGTTCGGCGAGGACGCGGAAGTGCGCGGGGCGGATGGCGAAAAGGCCGAAGGCGGCTGGACCAGCGGCAGCGAATTGGCCGATTTTGGGGACCGGCCGGGGCGCGACGAGGACCACGACTGGCGGGCACTCGACCCCCGCCTGGACGACCCGGACGAAGACGATGACGGGCCGGAGACGGCGGCATGAAGACCCGCTTCGCCCCCTCTCCCACCGGTCTGCTGCATGTCGGCAACGCCCGCCCCGCGCTGATCAACTGGCTGTTCGCCCGCAAGCTCGGCGGCACCTTCCTGCTGCGGCTGGACGACACCGACACGGCCCGCAACATCGAGGCCAACGAAGCGGCGATCCGCCAGGATCTCGAATGGCTGGGGCTGGACTGGGACGAGACGTTCCGCCAGTCCGATCGGCTCGACCTGTACGCCGAGGCGGCGGAGAAGCTCCGGGCATCGGGCCGGCTGTATCCCTGCTTCGAGAGCGAGGAGGAGTTGCGCTACAAGCGCGAGCAGCGCCTCAAACGCGGCCAGGCGCCGATCTATGACCGCGAGATGCTGAGGCTGACGGCCGAGCAGCGCGCCAACGCCGAAGCCGGCGGCAAGCGGCCGTACTGGCGCTTCCGCCTCAGCAACGGGGCGGAGACCTGGCAGGACCTCGTGCTCGGCCACCGCCAGGTGAAGCTGACCGCCGTGTCGGACCCTGTGCTGATCCGGGCCGACGGCACGCCGCTCTACACGCTCACCTCGGTGGTGGACGATATGGCCTCCGGCGTCACCCATGTGGTGCGCGGCGAGGATCATGTGACGAACACCGGCGTGCAGATGGACCTGATCTCGGCGCTCGGCGGCAATTCCACGAAGTTCAGCTTCGCCCATCTGCCGTTGCTGCTGGACGAGGCGGGCGAGAAATTGTCCAAGCGCGCGGGCTCGGTGTCGCTGCGCTCGCTGCGCGCCGATGGCATGGAGCCGCGCGCCATCACCTCCTATCTCGCGCGCCTGGGCTCGTCGTCGGACCCGGAGCCGATGGAGATGGCGGCGCTGGTGGCGGATTTCTCCTTCGCGCGCTTCTCCGCCTCCTCGCCGCGCTTCGATATGCGCCAGTTGATGGCGATGAACCGCCGCGTGCTGCACGTCATGGCGTTCGCCGAGGTTTCCCCGCGCCTGCCCCAGGGTGCGACCGAGGCGTTCTGGCTCGCCATCCGGGGCAACCTCGATCTGCTGATCGAGGCGCGCGGATTATGGGACGTGGTGGCCGGCGTCATCGTGCCCCCGGTGATCGAGGGCGAGGCCGCGTTCCTGCGCCAGGCGGCCGAGATGCTGCCGCCCGAACCGTGGGACGACGCGGTCTGGCACGCCTGGACCAGCGCGCTGAAGGAGGCCACGGGGCGCAAGGGCAAGGCCTTGTTCATGCCGCTCCGGCTGGCATTGACCGGCGAGGATCACGGCCCCGAGTTGCGCGCCCTGCTGCCGCTGATCGGCCGCGCCCGCGCCGCCGGGCGGCTGCTCGTGGCGGGGAGCTAGGTGCGGGGGAACTCGGCGCGCATCAAAGACGCCGCCTCATCGTCTCCCATCGCGGCCGGGCGCATGATCGGCGTGCCGACCTCGACCGTGCCATGCGTCCCGGCGGCGGTAAGGATCGCGTACATCGCCTCCAGCACGTGCAGCGCGAGCTTGCCGCTGCTGCGGTGGGGTGTGCCTTCCATCACCGAACGCGCCATCTCGGCGAGACCCAGGCAGCGGTAATTCGCCTGGCTCGGCCGGCTTTCCGGCCAGGCGGGGGAGCGCCAGTTCGGCTGGCCGAACGTCATGGCGGCCGAATCCGCGCGCTGCCACTCGCCGTCGCGCTCGGTGAACTCGATGGCCCCGCCGAAGAAATTGGGGTCCGGCACCCGCATCGAGCCTTCGGTGCCGTACAGCTCTATCGCCGGGTGGCCGTGCTTCCACACATCCCAACTCATCGCCAGCGTGACGCGGGCGCCGGCGGCGAACTCCAGCAGCGCCATCACCGTGGTCGGCGTCTCGACCGTGATGCTGTGGCCCTCGCGCGGACCCTTCGCGGTCACCACGCGTTCGGCGAACCCGATGGAAGCCTGCGCCTGCACGCGCGCGACCGGGCCGAGCAGGTTCACC
>JANXTF010000001.1 GCA_025352565.1 Rhodospirillales bacterium
CATCTCGGGCGCCCCGGTGCTGGCGGACCTGGCCCGCATGCCGCATCTGCTGGTGGCCGGCACCACCGGGTCCGGCAAGTCCGTCGGCATCAATGCGATGATCCTTTCCTTGCTTTACAAACTGTCGCCCGCCGAATGCCGGCTGATCATGATCGATCCGAAGATGCTCGAGCTCTCGGTCTATGGCGGCATCCCGCATCTGATGGCGCCGGTGGTGACCGAGCCGAAGAAGGCGGTGGTGGCGCTGAAATGGACGGTGCGGGAGATGGAGCGGCGCTACCGGGCGATGAGCCAGCTCAGCGTGCGCAACATCGGCGGCTACAACGACCGGGTGGCCGATGCGCGGGCCAAGGGCGAGGTGGTGACACGGCGGGTGCAGACCGGGTTCGACAGCGAGACCGGCAAGCCGACCCATGAGGACCAGCCGCTGGCGCTCGAGGCGCTGCCGTATATCGTGGTGGTGATCGACGAGATGGCCGATCTGATGATGGTCGCCGGCAAGGAGATCGAGGCCGCGGTGCAGCGACTGGCGCAGATGGCGCGCGCCGCCGGCATCCATGTGGTGATGGCGACGCAGCGTCCCTCGGTGGACGTCATCACCGGCACCATCAAGGCCAACTTCCCGACCCGCATCAGCTTCCAGGTAATCAGCAAGTTCGACAGCCGTACCATCCTGGGCGAGCAGGGCAGCGAGCAGCTGCTGGGCCAGGGCGACATGCTCTACATGGTGGGCGGCGGCCGCATCACCCGGGTGCACGGCCCGTTCGTGAGCGACAAGGAGGTGGAGGATATCGTGGCCTTCCTGCGCGAGCAGGGCGAGCCCGCGTATCTCGACGAGGTGACCGAGCCGCCGGAGGACGCCGAGCAGATGAGCATGACCGGCATCGCGGGCGGCAGTACCGGCGAGAAGGGGCTGTTCGATCAGGCGGTGGAGGTGGTGAGCCGCGAAGGCAAGGCCAGCACCAGCTTCATCCAGCGGCACCTGCAGATCGGCTACAACCGGGCCGCCAAGCTGATCGAGCAGATGGAGAAGGAAGGCATCGTGGGGCCGGCCAACCATGTGGGCAAGCGCGAGGTGCTGACTCGAATTCGGCGGGGGGATGAGGAGGATTGAGGTGCCGGCGGTCGCGGGCGTTTGCTCGTCCCGCCTGTTTGCACCCGGGCCGGCCTAACGATCTTGCGCCCGCGCGCGCCGCCGGATCGCACCCAGCAGCGTGGGCACGAACAGCAGCGTCGCCACCAGCGTGCAGCCGAGGCTGATCAGCAGCAATTCGCCCATGCTCGCCGTACCCGGGTGCCTGCTCGCCGCGAGCGAGCCGAACGCCGTGCCCGTCGTCAGCGCCGAGAACACGATGGCCCGTGCCGTGGCCGAGCCTAGGAAGCGGTTTTCGCCCGCGCGCCAGTTCATCACGAAATAGATGTTGAACGACACGCCCACGCCCAGCAGCAGCGGCAGCGCGATGATGTTGGCGAAGTTCAGCGGCAGCGGCAGCCATACCGCGACCACCACTGCCATCAGCGCCGCCACCAGCAGCGGGGCCATCACGAGCGCCACGTCCAGCACCCGCCGCAGCACCAGCAACAGGATGAGTGCGATGGCGATGAGCGCGCCGATGGCCGCATTGCGGAATGCGCCGATGATGGTGCCGGCGGTCGCCACGATCCCGGCCGCCGAGCCGCCGGCGTCCGGCGTCACGCTGGCCACCTCGGCGACGAAACCGAGCAGTCCGCGGCTGCCACGTGCCTCCGGCTTCGGCAGCACCTGGATGCGCGCCCGCCCATCCGCCAGCCGCCAGTCGCGCACCATCTCGGGCGGCAGATCGGCCGCCGTCACCGGCTTGGCGTCCAGCCCCCGCCGCAGCCGCTCCAGTTGCAGCGGCAGGAACCGCGTCAGCGCCGCGTCGGTCGCCATCAGCCGGTCGTCCGGCGCCTCGGCCAGCCCGGTCAGCGCCGCGTTGATCCGCACGAGGGGAGAATCCGGCGCCACGCTCCCGAGCACGCGGGCGATCTGCGCCTGGGCCATTTTTGCCGCCATCCGCAGATCGGCCGGCGTCACCGGGGCGGGCGGCGAGCGCGGCGTGAGGGTGGGGCCGAGCACGCTGGCGGCGTCCGCCAGCAGGGCCAGCTTCGCCGGCTGGCCGTCCGGCACGAAGGACGAGAGGGTGAGCACCTGCGCCACCAGTGGGAGCCTCTCGATCCGTACCGCGAGCGCGTCCGCCTCCGGCTGGGTCGGCTCGATGATGTCGATGGTGTAGGGATTGCTCAGCGGCGAATCGAGCAGCGCCTGGAGCGTCCGCATCGACTCCGTGTTCGGGTCCTTGGTGTGCAGCGGGTCACTGTCGAACGCGAGGCGCGGCAGCAGCACGGCCCCCGCGACCGCAAGTGCCGCGAACGCCACCAGCACCGGCCAGCGGGCTCGGCGCAGGCCGGCCTCCAGACGGTTGCCGGCGGCGAAGCCCACCTCGCTCCGTTCCGGGCGGGGGCGGAACAAGGTGAGGGCGGCGGGCAGGAACAGGATGGTCGCGAGGAACGCGATCACCATGCCCACGCCGGCAATCAATCCCAATTCGGCGACCCCGCTGAACGAGGTCGGCACGAAGGCCAGGAACCCTGCCGCCGTGGCCGCGGCCGCGACCATGATCTGGGGACCGACCATGTGCGCGGTAGCCGACAACGCCTGGTCCGCCTCCGGCACATGCAGGCGCACCTCGCGGTAGCGCACGCTGAACTGGATGGCGAAATCGACGGCGATGCCCACGAACAGGACGGCGAAGGCGACCGAGATCAGGTTGAGCGTGCCGACCGCGACGGCGGCGAAGCCGGTGGTGACCAGCAGCCCCAGCGCCAGCGTCAGCACGATCGGTACGATCAGCCGCCAACTGCGCACCGCCAGCACCAGCCACAGCACGATCAACCCGGCGCTGATCAACGTGCCCGTCAGCGCGCCTTGCGCCACGGTGGCGAACTCCTCGTCGGCCAGCGGCACCGCGCCCGTCACGCGCACATGCGCCTGCCCGCCGCGCACGAACTCCAGCCCGGCAGCCGCCTTGCGCAGCGCCTCGGTCGCGGCGCCTCCGGGTTCCAGCGCGCCGTAATCCAGCTTGGGCGTGACCAGGACGAAACGGTATTGCCCGGCCAAATCCGACAGCGATCCCCCGAGCAGCTTCTCCCACGAGAGCGGCTTCGCCCGACCGGAGGCGGCATCGGACAGCGCCTGCGCGAAGCCGTTCAGCGCCGGCGTGAAGGGACCGAGATTGGCCTGGCCGCGTTCCACGCCCATGCCCACCAGCGACAGCGCGGCGAACAGGCCCCGCGCGCTGGGGTCTGCCACCAGCTGGCCCAGGAAGGGCTGGGCGTCGATGGTGCTGTCCATCAACGCACCCAGCGCCTTGGCATCGAGGAACAGAAAGGCGTTGCGTTCCAGATAGGGCGTGGCGTCCGGGCGCTGCGCGTTGCTGAAATGCGCGGTGTCGCGCGCCAGCGCCGCCACGAGGTCGGACGCGGTCTGCTCGGCCTCCTCGGGAATTTCCGCGTCAATCACCGCAACCATCTGGTCGTGAAATTGCGGGAACGCCTTGTCGAAGGCGATCTCCCGCTTGCGCCATGGCAGGTCGCTGCTGAACAGCAGGTCGGTGTCGGTCGAGACGCCGAGATGGCCGTAGGAGTACCAGCCGGACAACGCCGCCAGGACGATGCCAAGGAGGACGACCAGCGGCGCGCGTCGCCGGCTGTGCTCGACGATGCCGGCGAGCAGGCGCGAAAGGAACATGGGGCGAAACGGTCCGTCTGTGGGCGTCAGGGATATCGCGTGACCGGGACGCAATAGTCGGTCCGGGTGAGCGGGTCCATGCCACCTCGGGCCCCGCGGCACCGGCAATCAGAACACGCCGACCAGCGCGAAAAGTGTTTCCCGCACTTTGACGACTGGCCCGAACAAGCCGAAAAACTGCCAAGCCACGAGGAGTCCACCATGTCAGTCACTCTCAAAGCCCCGCTCGCCGCGCGCACCCTGCCGCCTTTCCGCGCCGACCATGTCGGCAGCCTGCTCCGTCCCGCCGAACTGAAGGCCGCGCGCGCGTCCCATGCCGAGGGCAAGCTGGGCGACGCCGGGCTGCGCGCCATCGAGGACCGCCTGATCGAGCGCGCCATCGCCATGCAGCAGGAGGTCGGGTTGCGCGCCGTGACCGACGGCGAATATCGCCGCGCCTACTGGCACTACGATTTCGTCTCGGGCCTGGACGGCGTCGAGCTGTACACCCCCGACAACAAGATCGAGTTCTCGGGCGGCGTGAAGCTCGGCCATGCGCTGAAGGTCCATGGCAAGATCGGCTGGGGCAAGCCGGCGATGGTCGACGACTACAAGTTCCTCGCCGCCCACGCGGGCGCCTCGTTCGCCAAGCAGACCATCCCGGCCCCGAGCGTGCTGCATTTCCGGGGCGGACGACAGGCGATCGACCCGAAGGTGTATCCCGATCTCGACGGCTTCTTCGCCGATCTCGGCACCGCCTACCATGGCGCGGTCCAGTCCTTCGCCGCCGCGGGCTGCCGCTATCTGCAGCTCGACGAGGTGAACATCGCCTATCTCTGCGACCCCGTGCAGATCGCCGGCCTCAAGGCGCGCGGCGAGCATGTGGACGGGCTGCTGCAGATCTACGCCGACCTCATCAACACCGCGATCGCTGGGCGGCCGTCCGACATGGCGATCACCATGCATCTCTGCCGCGGCAATTTCCGCAGCACCTTCGTGGCCAAAGGCGGCTACGAGCCGGTGGCGGAGGTGCTGTTCAACGCGATCGGCGTCGATGCGTATTTCATGGAATACGACAACGACCGCTCGGGCGGCTTCGAGCCGCTGCGTTTCGTGCCGCGCGGCAAAAAAATCGTGGTGCTCGGCCTGGTGACCAGTAAGACCGGCGCGCTGGAGACCAAGGACGAGCTGAAGCGCCGCATCGAGGCGGCATCGAAGTTCCTGCCGCTGGAGCAGCTGGCCCTGTCGCCGCAATGCGGCTTCGCCAGCACCGAGGAAGGCAACACGCTGACCGAGGACCAGCAATGGGCCAAGCTGCGCCTGTGCGCGGACGTGGCGCGCGAGGTATGGGGCAGCGTGTAGGCCGCATCTTTCTTCCCCCTTCCGCAGCAGAACGGGAAGCAGACCCCACGCGCATCCGCCGATTGACAGCACGCTGTCGATCGGCGGATGGTCGCTGCGAATTCAGGAGGAGTGCGAGCCATGCCCGACACCCATGCCGTGTCCGCCGAGCGCCAGGCCTATTACGACGCGATCGCCACCCAGGATCTCGCCCCGCTGTGGGAGCGGATGAAGGGGCTGGTGGCCAATTCTCCCAGGCCGAAATCCGTGCCGGCGCATTGGCGCTACGGCGCCATCCGCCCGCATCTGATGAAGGCGGGCGAGATGCTGACCACCGAGGAGGCTGAGCGCCGGGTGCTCATCATCGAGAATCCCGGCCTGCCCGGCCAATCCCGCATCACCGGCTCGATGTATGCCGGGGCGCAATTGCTGATGCCGGGCGAGCGGGCGCGGGCGCACCGCCACACCGCCTGCGCGCTGCGCTTCATCCTGGAGGGCGATGGCGCCTACACCGCCGTGGACGGCGAGCGCACCAACATGAAGCCGGGAGACTTCGTCATCACGCCGAGTTGGACCTGGCACGACCACGGCAATGACGGCGCCGCGCCGGTGGTGTGGCTGGATGGCCTGGACATCGCCATCGTCAACATGTTCGACGCGAGTTTTTCGGAGGAATACGCCGAGGAGGTCTTTCCGCCGACGCGGCCTGTGAACGATAGCGAGATACGCTATGGCGGAGCGATGATGCCGGAGCAGACCGGCGCCGCCGGCGCCGCCTCGCCGCTGCTGAATTACCGCTGGGAGCGGGCGCGCGAAACACTCGACGCCATGTTGCGCAACGGCCCGGTGGATGCCTGCCACGGCGTCAAGCTGCATTACACCAACCCGCGCACCGGCGGCCCGGTCATGCCGACCATCAACGCGTCGCTGCAATTGTTGCCGAAGGGGTTCCGCTCCACCTCCTACCGCTCGACCGACGGCACGGTATTCTGCGTCGGCGAAGGCAGCGGCCATTCGGTGGTCGGCGGCACCCGCATCGATTGGGGGCACAACGACCTGTTCGTGGTGCCGAGCTGGATGCCGGTGGAGCACGAGGCAAGCGAGGACGCGGTGCTGTTCAGCTTCTCGGACCGCGCGGCGCAGGAGAAGCTGGGCATCTGGCGCCAGCGGCGCGGCAACGCCTAGGCCAGACCACGCTCGCCTCCGCGCACCGGCATCGGCAGGCGGTTGGCGGCTGGGGCGAGGGGGCAGATGTAGCGGTCGGAATACGCGCAGGACGGTTGATAGGCGAAGTTGAAGTCCAGCACGATCGAATCGCCGTCGGCACCAAGGTCCGCGCCCTTGATGGTATCGAGCAGGTAGCGGCCGGCGCCGAAGGTCTCCTGGCCGCTGGTGGCGTCGGCGAAGGGTAGGAACACGCCGCCGCCATAACCCACGATCCAGAACAGGGTGAGCTCGCCGCCGAGCGGTGCGGCGAGGCCGATGGTGCGGGCGAAGGGGCGCATCCGGAGCAGGCCGTCCGCGCCGGCGGGGAATTCCTGGTCGGGCGCGTTGGACACGGCGGAGGTGCCGACGTGGAAACGCAGCGCCTTGTCGTAGGAAAACAGCGGAATTCCGGGATAGAACGCGCGGTTTTCGGGTGGGATCGGGGATTGCGGGTGGTGCGCGAACAGGTGGTCGCGCACGTCACGCCAGCGGTGCCAGGCGGCCTCGGGGTCCGGGTCGCGGCGGATGGCGGCGTAGAGGTCGGCGATGGCGCGGCGCCAATGCCACAGCTCGGTCGTCGGCGTCATGCCGCGAGTTCGGCGTAGCTGGTGAGCGTGACAGGGCCGAGGGCGGCGGCGATGGCAGGGTCGAGCAGGGCGGCAAGTTCGGCCTCATGCTCGTAGCCGGGCATCAGGCGGTCCAGCGTCGCGTCGCGGGCGGTGGCGGGGTGGAAGTAGATCTCGGAAACTCCCGGCGGCAGGCGGGGGATGAGGCGCAGCAGGCGGTCTCGCGTCATGTGGCCGCTCCAGGCGATACCGAAAGCCCAGTCGTTGGTCAGCAGGCCGGCGCGGACGGCCTGACGGCGCAGCAGGCGCGTCCAGCGGTATAACGCGCGGGCGCCAAAGGGTTGCGGGGTGCCGAGGCCGGCCATCAGCGCGGGGGGCTCGGCGGGAATGCGGATCGCGCGCAGGCCATAGTCGCGGCCAATGTCGATCAGCAGCCGGCCGACCACGGGATGCAGGTGCATGTGCTTGTGGGCGTCGGCATGGGCCAGCGTGAGGCCGCTGGCGGCGAAGGCTTGGTACTGGGCGCGGATCTCGGTGGCGAGGTGCCGGGGGCGGCGGGCAAAGTCGAGTGCCAGGCGAAGCTGGTCGGAGGGAAAGGATCGGGTGATGCCGGGGCCTTCGACGGCGACGAGGTGGAGGCCGACATGGAGGTTGGGCATCCGCCTGGCGCGGCGGATCGCATCGGCGGCGGCGTCACCCGCGACCATAAGGCTGGCCGAGGTGAGGACGCCTTCGCGATGGGCGCGCTCGACGGCTTCGTTGACGGCGAGGGACAGGCCGAAATCATCGGCGGAGACGATGATTCTTCTCCCCTCCCCCGCTGTGGAGAGGAGCCTTGGGCGCGGGTGGCTCGGCCGCAAGCCGGGTGCCGCGTCCCCCCGACCCGGCCCTCCCCACGCGGGGGAGGAGGGAGGAATTTACGCGGCTTCCTTGTGGCGCTCGCGCAGGAACTGGAAGAATTCGACGCCTTCGCGCAGGCGGCGCTTCATCATCTGGGGACTGCGGACCATCTCGCCGACGATCGAGGCGATCTTCGGGGCGCGGAAATAGAACTTCCTGTAGAATTCCTCGACGCTGTCGAAGATTTCCGTGTGTGTCAGGATGCCCGGATAATGCAGCGGCGCCATTTGCACGCCGTGCTCGTCGATCAGTTCGGCGTGCGCCTCGTCGAGCCAGCCGTTCTTGACCGCGTCGCGATGCAGCGCCGTGCCGGGATAAGGGGCGGCCAGCGAAACCTGCATCGTGTGCGGGTTGATCTTGGTCGCGAACCGGATGGTCTCCTGGATCGTGTCCTTGTTCTCGCCCGGCAGGCCCATGATGAAGGTGCCGTGGATCTTGATGCCGAGTTCGTGGCAGTTCTTGGTGAACTCCTCCGCGACCTCGATCCGCATACCCTTCTTGATGTTGTGCAAAATCTGCTGGTTGCCGCTCTCGTAGCCGACGAGCAGCAGGCGCAGGCCGTTGTCTTTCAGGATTTTCAGCGTCGCGCGCGGCACGTTGGCCTTGGCGTTGCACGACCACTGCACGCCGATCTTGCCCAGTTCGCGGGCGATCGCCTCGGCGCGGGGCAGGTTGTCGGTGAAGGTGTCGTCGTCGAAGAAGAACTCGCGGACCTGGGGGAAGTAGGATTTCGCCAGGCGGATCTCCTCGGCGACATGGCCGGCGCTGCGGACGCGGTAGTTGTGCCCGCCCACGGTCTGCGGCCAGAGGCAGAAGGTGCAGCGGCTTTTGCAGCCGCGGCCGGTGTAGAGCGAGATGTACGGATGCATCAGGTAGCCGATGAAATAATCCTCGATGCGGAGGTTCTGGCGGTACACCTCGGTCACGAAGGGCAGCTGGTCCATGTCCTCCAGCACCGCGCGGTCCTTGTTATGGACGATGACGTTCTCGGCGTTGCGGTAGGAGATGCCGTCGATGCTCGACAGGCTGCGGCCCTCGGCGACTTCCTTGATGGTGAAGTCGAACTCGTTGCGGGCGACGAAGTCGACCGGCAGGCCCTTCAGCAGGCTTTCCTCGGGCTGCACGGCCACCTTGGCGCCGACCATGCCGATTTTCAGGCGCGGGTTGGCGTCCTTGAGGGCCTGGGCGACCTTCACGTCCGACGCGAAGGACGGCGTGGAGGTGTGGATGACGCAGAGCTCGTGCTGGCGGGCGCTTTCGAGCACGGTTTCCATGCTGGTGCGCGCGGGCGGCGCGTCGATCAGCTTGGAGCCGGGAATCAGCGCGGCCGGCTGGGCCAGCCAAGTTGGAAACCAGAAGCTTTTGATCTCGCGCTTGGCCTGGTAGCGCGAGCCGGCGCCGCCGTCGAAGCCGTCGAACGAGGGAGGCTGCAAAAAGAGGGTCTTCATCATGACAGTTCGGTCTCCACGAGCTTACGGGAGGCACCGGACTGGTAGATGCCGGTGCGGCCCGTGCTCATCATGTTGCCGCGCCACTCCACCTCGTCCCCGCCATAGCTGGCGAGCATGACGGCCATGGAGAGGAGGTCGCGCAGAGGGAGAAGCCAGATCGGCGCGGGAGATGCAAGGTTTGCGTGGGTGCGGGACAGGGTTGCGTCGATGTCGCGGGCGGTGACCGCCTTGATAAACCACGCGAACAGGAACAACGCGAGGCTCCAGCCATCGAACCCCGAAGCGAGGATGGCGGCGAGCGCCCAAAACAGGGTGTGCTGGATTCCCGACAGCGCGAATTCGCGCGGCACGAGAGCGAGGATGGTGCGCGACCAGCGGAGTTCGTGCCGGAACAGGCTGGGAAGGTTCGCCTCGGGCACGGTGGTCGCCGTGACGGTGCGGGCGAGGCCAACCGCCAGGCCACGGGCACGGACCAGGCGGCCGAGCACGTTGTCGTCGGCCAGATGGTGCGCGAGGGCGGCGAGCCCGCCGATCGAGGCGAGGGTGGCGCGGCGCAGCGCCATGGTGCCGCCAAGACAATCCTGCCGGCCCAGGCCGCGGGCCATCAGCGCGCCGGGCAGGAAGCCATGGGTGATGCCGGTCGCGCCCAGCGTGGCAGGGATGCCGCCTTGGGCGGGCAGGCCGGTGTAGAGCGCGGTGACGAGGCCGGTGCCGGGCTGCTCGAGCGCGTCGACGATCCGGTGCAGATAGTCGGGGGCCACGTGCACATCGCTGTCGGCGAGCACGATGACCTCGTGCCGCGCCTCAGGGAACATGTTGATGAGATTGCCGATTTTCCGATTGCGGCCGTGCATGGTGGGATCGACGACCAGCGCCATGTCGAGATCGGGGAAGCGGGCACGGAGGCGGCCGACGACCGCGATGGCGGTGTCGTCGGGCCGTTGCACCCCGAACACGATCTGGAAGTCGGGGTAATCCTGGGCGCAGACGGTGGCCAGCGCCTGCTCGAGCATCGGCTCATCGCCATGGAGCGGCTTGAGGATGGTGATGGAGGGACGGGACGCCGCGCGTGGCGGCGCATCGAGCATGCGGAACCGGCGCACGGCGAGCCAGCCCGCGACGGATTGGGCGATACCGGCGACCGCGAGGGCGGCGAAGACGAACTCGAACAGGTCGAGGAACTGCATCCTACGATCGCCCGCCAGCGGCGAAACTGGCGACTTTGCTGCGGAGCATGGCGATCAAGGGGCCTGGGTCGTTGCCGGTGACGAGGGCGCGGAAATCGGAGCGCTGCACGGCGACGCGGCTGATCGAGCCGTCGAGCAGCACGTCGGCGATCTGGAAGCCGTCTGCCGAAGGATGGACGACGTAGTCGAGCTTGGCCGCCTCGGCACCCCCGGTGACGATGCGGGAAGGCACCACCGTGTCGGCGCCGGCCTGGCGCAGATTGGGCAGAATCTCGAAACTCATGCCGGCGAGCGCGTCGAAATTGGCGACGTAGCTGGCGACGGTGAACTGGGTGAAGCTGTCGAGCAGGGCGGCCTTCTGGTCGGCGGAGAAGCCGGCAAAGCGGGGACCGACGGAATTCCGCAGGATCAGTTCGAGGTCGAAGCTGCGCTGCACGACGGGCGTGAGGCTGGCCATGCGGGCCTGGAACGGCGTGGCCTTGCCGGCGCGCATCACCTGCAGCAGCCCCGCGTTCAGCTCCTGGATCGGAGCGGTCGCGGCCGGCTGTGCCTGGGCCTGGAGGCCGAGCGACGCAAGGATCGCCAGCACGAGAGGGACGCGGGAGAAAAGCCGGGACGCCGAGGTCATTCGTCAGTTTCCTCCACCCAGCCGGGCGGCTCAATCGACGTCGGCGCGATCCGATATATCTGTGGCAAATTCGCCACAACGACTCGTATCACCCCGGCGTCGCGGCTCGTTGCACGCATGTGTGACGCTTTGCCTCTGTTTCAGAGTGTTACGCAAGCCCTGTCGAGACAAATCGCGCCATTTGCACGTGGCAAAATTGTTGCGTTGCGCCATGCGAAATTTGCGGCACGGCCGCCGCATAGGATAAAGGACCGCCGTGGTCGGGTTTCGACCTGACGCACCGCGCGGGAGAAATCGATGTTGAGGGTCGTCCTGGCTCAGCCCCGCGGCTTCTGCGCCGGCGTCGAGCGCGCGATTGAAATCGTCGAACGGGCGCTCGAGAAATATGGGCCGCCGATCTACGTTCGACACGAGATCGTGCATAACCGCCATGTCGTGGAATCGCTGCGGGCGCGGGGTGCCGTGTTCGTGGACGAACTGGACGAGATCCCGCCGGGCGCGATGACGGTGTTCAGCGCGCATGGCGTGGCCAAGGCGGTCGAGGATGTGGCGCGCGCGCGTGGCCTGCCGGTGATCGACGCGACGTGCCCGCTGGTGGCCAAGGTCCATGCCGAGGGGCGGCGCTATGCGGCGGGCGGGCGCGAGATCGTGCTGGTGGGCCATGCGGGCCATGCCGAGGTCGAGGGCACGATCGGGCAAATTCCGGGCAGGGTGCATCTGGTCCAAACGGTAGAGGATGTGGCGAGGCTTTCGCCCGGCACGCCGGACCGACTGGCCTATGTGACGCAGACCACGCTTTCGGTGGACGACACGCGCCAGATCATCGCGGCCCTGACCGAGCGGTTTCCCTTCATCGTGGGGCCGGATGTGCGCGATATCTGCTATGCGACGCAGAACCGCCAGCAGGCGGTGCGCGATCTCGCCCGCGCTGTGGACATGATTCTGGTGGTCGGCTCGCGCAACAGCTCCAACTCCAACCGCCTGCGCGAGATTGGCGAGGAACTGGGCAAGCCGGCCTATCTGATCGACGACGCCTCCGCTCTGAAGCGGAGTTGGTTCACCGGCATGGCCTCGGTGGGCCTTACCGCCGGGGCCTCCGCGCCCGAGACATTGGTGCAGGGCGTGATCGAGGGGTTGCGCGAGTTCGGGGAAATCGACATTTCCACCCTCGATGGCGTCGCCGAAGACGTGCGTTTCCGTTTTCCAGCCGAATTGGCTGACGCCTGATATGCAAGGATAGAACATGTCCGTTCCGATGAACCAGGTGCTCCGCGTTGGCGCCTACGTGGTCAAGCAGCACCTGATCGGCCGCAAGCGTTATCCGTTGGTGCTGATGCTGGAGCCGCTGTTCCGCTGCAACCTCGCTTGTTCGGGCTGCGGGAAGATCGACTATCCCGCGGAAATCCTGAACCAGCGCCTGTCGGTCGAGGACTGCCTCGCGGCGGTGGACGAATGTGGCGCGCCTGTGGTGGCGATCGCCGGCGGCGAGCCGCTGCTGCACAAGGAGATGGCCCAGATCGTGGCCGGCATCCTGGAGCGCAAGAAATTCGTCTATCTCTGCACGAATGCGCTGCTGCTCGAGAAGAAGATGGACCAGTTCAAGCCGAACAAGTTCTTCTCCTGGGATGTCCATCTGGACGGCGACAAGGAGATGCACGACCGCGCGGTAAGCCAGGACGGCACCTATGACCGCGCCATTTCGGCGATCGCCAAAGCCAAGGCGATGGGCTTCCGCCTGTCGATCAACTGCACGCTGTTCGACGGTGCCAAGGCCGACCGGGTGGCCAAGTTCTTCGACACCGTGATGGCGATGGGCGTGGACGGCATCATGACCTCGCCGGGCTATGCCTATGAACGGGCGCCGGATCAGGCGCATTTCCTGAGCCGCCAGAAGACCAAGCAGCTGTTCCGCGACATCCTCAAGCAGGACCCGGCGCGGACCAAGAAAGGCAAGGCCTGGAAGTTCACCCAGTCGCCTTTGTTCATGGACTTCCTGGCCGGCAACCAGAGCTATGTCTGCACGCCCTGGGGCAAGCCGACCCGCAACTATTTCGGCTGGCAGCGGCCGTGCTACCTGCTCGGCGAGGGTTATGCGAAGTCCTACACCGAGCTGATGGAGACGACCGACTGGGACAAGTATGGCACCGGCAACTACGAGAAATGCGCCGATTGCATGGTCCATAGCGGCTACGAAAGCACCGCCGTGGTGGACGCCGTGAAGCGTCCCTGGGAGGTGGCCCGCGTGGCGATGTTCGGGCCGAAGCTCGATGGCGCCATGGCGCCGGAGATCCCGCTGACCAACCAGCGTCCCGCCGACTACGTGTTCAGCCGCCATGTCGAGACGGCGATGGCCAAGCTAAAGCACCAGAAGCCCGCCCTGGTCGATGAGGTCGCCGACACGGCGGACTAGCGCGCGCCGGGCCGCGGCGGCGTCGCGGCCCACGCCGATCATATCCCCGATCTGACTGGGGTGGCGCAGCAGGCTGCCGAGCACCCGGCGCAGGCTGATCGCGCCGTCGGTGTCGAGCGCGATGAGGGCTGCCGGCGGAAGGGCGCGGTGGGCGTGGTCGCAAATGGCGCGGAGCACGGCAAAGGGCAGGTCGTGGCGCGACGCCACGCGGGCAACCGCGCCGCTTTCCAGATCGACGGCGCTGGCGCCGGTCAGCGCGCGCAGGCGTCGCTTGGCCTGCGGATCGGCGACAATGCGGTCGGCGGCGAACAGGAAGCCGCCGAACCAGCCGCCAATGGCTTTGGAAAGGGCCGCATCGGTGTGCGTGGTGATGCCGTGTTCGACCACGGCGAGCGGGACGACCAGGTGCCCAGGTTTCAGCGCCGGGTCGAGGCCGCCGGCGAGGCCGAAGCTCAGCAGCGCCGTGGCGCCACGGGCGACCAGACGTTCGGCCGCGATCTCGGCCCCGAACGGCGTGCCGCCGCCGGCTTCCACGTCACCCAGGCGGCGGGCGATGCGGGCTTCGGCGGTGAGGCCGGTGACGATGCCTAGCAAGATAAAACCTGCCTTCTCCCTCCGCCACGTTGGGGGACGATCTGTGGCGGTCTAGAATCCCCAGGCAACGCGGGTCTCATTCGCCTGGCGCAGATTGCGGTAGCGAGCGAGCGCCATCAGCGGAAAGAACAGCTTGTAGCCGTGGTAGCGCAGGTAGAACACGCGCGGGAAACCCACCGCCGTGTAGGGTTCCTCGTCCCAGCCGCCATCCGGCTTCTGGCACGCCGCGAGATAGGCGATGCCGCGTTCGACCGGGCTTGAACGGGTTTCGCCGGCCGCCATCAGTGCCAGCAATGCCCAGGCGGTCTGCGACGGGTTGCCGCGATGGTAGCTGCCGGGGGGGGCTGCCGCGTAGGTGTCGTTGTCCTCGCCCCAGCCGCCATCGTCGCGCTGGGTGGAGCACAGGAAGGCAACCGCGCGGCGGAAGGCTTGGTCGTCGTGCGGCAGGCCGGCGGCATTCAGCGCGCAAAGCACGGACCACGTACCGTAAATGTAGTTGGTGCCCCAGCGGCCGAACCACGAGCCATCCGACTCCTGATGGGCGCGCAGCCAGGCGAGGCCGCGCGCAACGGCCGGGCTTTCGGCCGCGTGGCCGAGCTGGGCCAGGAACGAGACGCAGCGTGCGGTGACATCCGCGGTGGACGGATCGAGCAGGGCGCCATGGTCGGCGAACGGGATATGGTTGAGGTATTCGTGGTTGTTATCGGCGTCGAACGCGCCCCAGCCGCCATCGCGGCTCTGCATGGCGATGACCCAGGCCTCGGCGCGGGCGACCGATTCCGTGTGTTCGGGCGCACCCTGCCGGTGCAGCAGCATGCCGACGACGGCGGTGTCGTCCACGTCGGGGTAGAAGGCGTTCTCGTACTGGAACGCCCAGCCGCCAGGCGGCGCATCCGGCCGCGCCACGGCCCAGTCACCCACGATCTCGGTGATCTGCCGGGCCCGGAGCCAGTCGCTCGCGGCCGCGACCGGGGGTGAGGCCGCGCTGTCGGCCTCGGCGATGGCGAGGCCCGCGAGCCCCGTATCCCAGACCGGGGACAGGCAGGGCTGGCAATAGGCGCGGTCGCCCTTCACCACGATCAGTTTGCGGATTGCGGCCCAGGCGGTGGCGGCGCGCGGATCGTCCATGCCGATGCCGAGCGTGTCGAACATCATCGCGGTGTTGGCCATGGCCGGGTAGATGCCGCCGAGGCCATCTTCCCCGTTCAGGCGTTCGGAGATGAACGCCATGGCGCGCGCGATGGCGCGGCGGCGGGCGGGTTTGGGAAACAGCGGGGAGGCGGCGCGCAAGGCGGTGTCGACGTGCTTGAACACGCGGCCCCAGACCGAGCGGTAGGGGCCGCGGATCCAGTCGGTGACCTGCTCGGCCGGGGTGCGGAACAATTCGGCGATGTTCACCCGGCGCGGGTTGCGGGCGCGCGGACGCAGCGCCATCAGCACGACGAGGGGCACCACGACGGTGCGCGACCAGTAGGAGATCTTGGACAGATGGAACGGGAACCAGCGCGGCAGCAGCATGATTTCCACCGGCATCACCGGGACGGCGCGCCATGGCACCTGGGCGTAGAGGGCGAGTTGCGCCCGGGTGAACACGTTGGTCCGCTCGGCGCCGCCGGCGGCCAGGATGGCGGCGCGGGCACGTTCCATGTGGGGCGAGGCCGGGTCGTCGCCGACCAGCTTGAGGGCGTAGTAGGCCTTCACGCTGGCAGAGAGATCGAACTTGCCTTCGTGGAACAAGGGCCAGCCGCCATGGTCGGCCTGGATGGAGCGTAGATAGACGCCGATGCCGCGTTGCAGATCAGGGTCCTGGCGGTCGAGAAAATGCTCCAGCATCACGTATTCGGCCGGGATGGTCGCGTCGGCCTCGAGTTCGAACACCCAATGGCCGTCCGGCTGCTGCAACCGAAGCAGGCTTTGCCGGGCGCGGGCGATGGCGTCGTCAAGCGGGGGGGCGAAGGTGGCGGTTTGGGTCACGAACATTCCATCAGGCGCAAGCAAGTATCGGCTAGTGGTCCAAACCTGATGCTCGCTACCCGAGCGTCAGGGAATTTGGCCCATAAAATCGAAGCCAGTGGATAGAATCTGGCGGATGCTTCCGTCGGATTCTATCCACTAGGCCGCGAGCAGGTGCTGGGCCGCGTTGCGGCCGGACCTGATGGCACCTTCGATGGTGGCGGGCAACCCGGTTGCGGTCCAATCGCCGGCAAGCATCAGGTTTTGCAGATGTGTCCGGGACGCAGGTCGGCGCGCTTCCTGCTCGGCCGTGGCGGCAAAGGTGGCGCGCTTCTCCTTGACCACGCGCACCGGCGGCATCGGGCCTGGCACGCCATAGGCGATGGCGACATCGGCCCAGACACGGGTGGCGATTTCGTCAGCCGGCAAATCGACAAGGTGGTTGGCGGCACTGACCGTCACCGAGACGATGCCGGGCTTGGCGAACACCCACTCGGCGGTGCCCCCGATCAGCCCGCAGAAGCCGGCGCGGGCCCACACCTCGGGCGTGGCGGCGTCGGTTTTATAGTGGATGTTGAGGATGGCCTCGAAGGCGTTTGGCGTGGTGAGGCCCGGGAGCAGGTCGGCCGCGACCCAGGCGGGAACGGCCATGACCACGCCGTCGCCGGGGGGGAGTTCGATCTCGCCATCGCTGAAGCCAATGGCCGCGAGGCGCTCGCCCCCGACGCGAAGGGAAACCGCGCGGCTGGCGAGGCGGATGGTGGCACCGCGCGATTTCAGCGTCTCGACCGCCGGGTCGATGAAACTTTCGGACAGGCCGTCGCGCGGGAACGTCGGGATGCAGTGGGCGCCCCCGCGCAGCAGGGTTTCCGCGATGATGGGGGCCAGCAGGCGGGCGAGCGCAGTGTCGGGCCGGGTGTTCAGCGCGGAGATGGCGAGCGGCTCGAGCAGGCGGCGATAGAGTTCGCCGCTGCGGCCCAACACGGAGTGTACCGTGTCGGCGGCACCCGCGCGCGCGAGCTTGAGGATGGCGAGGTGGTCGCGCAGCCGTGTGCCGGGGATGCGGGTTTTCCGCCGCAGCAGCCACCAGGGCATGCGGCCGGCGCTGGGGGAGATGGACCAGGTTTCAGCGCAAGCGAGGTCCATGAACGGGAAGAACGGCTCGCCGGGCCCGCCCATGGTGTCGCGCGCGCCGACCTCGTCCAGGAACGCCATTGCGGCAAGGTTGCCCGAGAGCAGCAGATGGTTGCCGTTGTCGATGCGGCAGCCGAGGCCGCGATCGAAATACGAGCGGCAGCGTCCGCCGGCGGCGGGTCCGGCTTCGTGGAGCGTGACGCGGCGGCCAGCGGCCGAAAGTGTGAGGGCGGCGGCGAGGCCGGCGAGTCCCGCGCCGATGACGTGCGTGGTGCTCATGGCCTGCTTCCCCCCTCCCCCTGGTGGGGAGGGCCGGGGTGGCGGGGTGTGCGATACGATCCGCCGATCGATTGCGCTGCACGCCCCCCACCCCTTGCCACCGAGGGAAAGGGCAGGAGAAAGCGGGCGGCGATCAGCAATTTCCGCCATTTGGGGACCTTCGCGGGCACGTCCAGCCGGTCCCAGCCGCGCCGCTCCAGCCGCGCCAGCACGGCAGCGTAGGTGGCGCCCATGAGGCGGGCGGGGCGCATCGCCTGGCGGTCGCAGGCAGCCATGGCGGCGTGGGCCTGGTGGAAGTGGGTATGGGCCATGGTGGCCAAACGCGCGCAGACGGTGGAAAGTCGCGCAGACGCCAACGCGGCGGCCGGATCGAGCGGGATATGCTCGGCTTCGAGATATTCGCGGGGCAAATAGAGCCGCCCGAGCCCGGCATCCTCGTGCACGTCGCGCAGGATGTTGGTCAGTTGCAGGGCGCGGCCGAGATGGTGGGCGACGATGTCGGCCTGCGGCGAGGCGTCGCCGAAGGCGCGCACCGACAGGCGGCCCACGGCGGCGGCGACGCGGTCGCAATAGAGGTCGAGGGTCGCGAGGTCGGGAGCCACGATGACCTCGCGTGCGTCCATCGCCATGCCGTCGATGACAGCCAGGAAATCGGCTTCCCGGAGGGCGTAGGCGCGGATGGCGCCAAGAAGCACACGGGTAACGGCATCGTCGGCATCGCCGGCGTAGAGGCGGGCGATGCGGGCGCGCCATGCGTCCAGGCGCGGGGCCTTGGTGGCGAAGGGGGCCGCGTCGTCGGCAATGTCGTCCACGATGCGGCAGAAGGCGTAGACGGCATACATGGCGTAGCGGCGGTCGGGAGGCAGGATCGCCATGCCGCGATAGAAGCTGGTGCCGGCGGCGCGGACGATGGCCACCACCTCGTCGAGATCGGACTGAGGGGCGCCGAGCGGGGTCATACGGCGAACCGCATCGCGGCGAGGACCGCGAAGGCGGCGTCGGGCTTGGTCAGCCTGACGCGGGCGGCGACCGGGTCGTTGCCGCGGAGGCGACGGGCGAGGCGGGTCGCGAGATTGCGGATGACCGCCGTTTCGAGCCGCAGACGGCGGTCGGCCGTGGCGCGCGGCAGGGCGATGGACTCGGTGTTCCAGGCATCGCAATGGTCGAGCATGGCGGTGAAAACGGCGCGCAGGCCGGGGGTTTCGGCGGAGCCGGCAAGGTCGCCGACGGTGGCGTTGTGCCGGGCCAGCATGTCGAGCGGCAGGTAGCAGCGATCCAGCGCGGCGAGGTCTTTCGCGCCGTCTTGCAGGTGGTTGAGCACCTGGAGCGAGGCGCACAGCGCGTCGGACGGGGCGTGGGTGGCTTCGAGCTCGCCATGCAGGTCGAGCACGTGGCGGCCGACTGGCATCGCGGAGAAGCGGCAGTAATTCACCAACTCGTCCCAGTTCTCGTAGCGAGTCTTGGTGGCGTCCTGGCGGAAGGCGACCAAAAGGTCGCGTGCATGGCGGTCGGTGACGCCGGTGGCGGCGAGGCTGCGGCGCAGGCCCGTGGCGCTGGGGGAGCCGTCTTCGCGGTGGCCGATGAGGACCGCCTGCATGATGTCGAGCCGGTCGAGCTTGTCGGCGGGGGCGAGGTCGGGCGCGTCGGCGATGTCGTCGGCGTTGCGGGCGAAGGCATAGAAGGCGTGGATGTGCGGGCGCAAGCGGGCGCTGACCAGGATGGAGCCGACGGGGAAGTTCTCGTCGGCGCGGCCCTTCCCGGACCAGGTTTCGACATTCATGCGCGGCTCGCCTCGTAGTCACGGGATTTCCACTGCACGCCGCGGCCGAAATGGTGGGACCACGCCGAGCCGATGGTGGCGGCCATGTAGAACAACGCGATCAGCGGCAGCAGCGGGGCCAGCAGCGGCGAGAGCCGGAAGCCGCGCAGCGTGGGGATGAAGGTGGCGGCCATCAGCGCCCAGGCGAGCAGGCCGGTGAGACGCGCCGGCGTGTCGCCGAACAGGGCGGCGGCGGGGGCGGCGAGGAACACCAATGCCAGGCCAAGCGTGGTGCCCGCCAGCAGCAGCGGCGAATGGCCAAGCTGGACGTAGGCGGAGCGGGCAACCATGCGCCAGATGTCGGCTGTGGCGGGATAGGGACGGATGGAGCGGGCCAGCGCGCTGTGGCCGAGCCAGATGGTGCCGCCGGGCTTCACGCGGCGGGCGAGCGAGACGTCGTCGATCAGGGCGCCGGCGATGGAAGCGATGCCGCCGATGCGGGCGAGCGCGCTTCGGCGGATCAGCACCGTGCCGCCGGCAGCGGCGGCGGTCGGCCCCGGGGCGTTCACGCGGGCGAACGGGTAGAGCAACTGGAACAGATAGACGAAGGCCGGGATGAGCGCGCGCTCGGGCCGCGTACGGCAGTGCAGCGCGACCATCTCGGAGACCATGTCGTGACGCTGTTGGAGCATCCAGGCGACCAGGCTGGCGGCGTGGGCCGGGTCGTGGGCGATGTCGGCGTCGGTGAGCAGCAGGAATTCCTCGGTCGTGGCGACGACGCCCTGATGCACCGCCCAGAGCTTGCCGGCCCAGCCTTGCGGGCGGGGCGCGCCGGTAAGGACGGTGAGGCGCGGGTCATCCAGGCCGCGTGCGATCTCGGCGGTGGCGTCGGTGCTGTTGTCGTCCACCAGCACGATGCGGAGCGGGCCGGGATAGGTTTGCGCGAGGAGGGAGGCGAGGGTGCGGCCGACCATCTCGGCCTCGTCGCGGGCGGGGACGATGATGGCGAGCGGCGGAGCGGCCGCGAGCGTGGCGGCGGGAAGCCTCGGCCCGGTCTGCCAGAAGCGGCCGTGGGAAAAGGCCAAATACAGCCAGGCGAGCAGGGCCAGGGCGGCAGGCACGATCATGCCCACGCTGATGCCCCACCGGGCACGCCCCCGGTCACGCCGGGACCATGCCGGCCGCGCGGAACCATGCGACGGCGTCGGCCACCGCCGCGCGGGCGGGGCGGGGGGCGAAGCCCAGTTCGGCGCGGGCCTTGGCGTTGGAAAAGAACATGGTTTTCCGCGCCATCCGCAAATGGTCTCGCGTCACCAGCGGGGTGATGCCGGTGAGCCTGGCGGCGGCCTCGCAGCCGAGTGCCAGAGGCCAGAGCAGTTCGCGGTTCAGTTTTATCCGCGGTGGCTTGCGGCCCGCCACCTCGGCGACGAGCGCGAACACCTGTGCCAGAGAGAGGTTCTCGTTGCCGAGGATGTAGCGCTCGCCGACCCGGCCACGCTCGAGCGCCAGGATGTGCCCCTCCGCCACGTCGTCCACATGCACGAGGTTGAGGCCGGTATCGACATAGGCCGGCAACCGCCCGGCGGCGGCGTCGGCGATCATGCGGCCGGTGGGGGTGGGTTTCACATCGCGCGGCCCGACCGGGGCGGCGGGGTTGACGATCACCGCCGGCAGCCCCTCGTCGCGCACCATCGCCAGCACCGCCTGCTCGGCGCGATACTTCGATTTTTTGTAGATGCCCACGACGGTGTCCTCGCTGACCGGCGAGGTTTCGTCGGCCGGCGTGCCGTCCTTGTGCAGCCCGAGGGCGGCGACGCTGCTGCAATACACGATGCGCTCGACACCGGCCGCCTGGGCCGCGCGCATGAGATCGACCGTTCCCCCGACATTGGCGGCCAACATGGCGGCTGGGTCTGGCACCCAGATGCGGTAATCGGCCGCGACATGGAGCACGTAGCGGCAGCCTTGCACGGCGCGGGCGAGCGAGGCGGCATCGGTCAGGTCGCCTTCCACCTCCTGCGCCACGAGGCCGGCGAGGTTGCGCCGATCGCTGCGGGCGCGGGTGAGCACGCGCACGTCGTGGCCGTGCCGGACCAGCGCCCGGGCCACGGCGGAGCCGACGAAGCCGGTGGCTCCGGTGACGAGTGTGGGCGATGTTGCCATGCGGCGCGGTATAGCGCCGGTGGTCCGTGCCGCCAAAGCGCGAAGTCGGCAAGATCGGGGCCGAGGCCAGATTATATGCCGCTCGGCGATCAGGGGCGTGAACACGATGGAGATTGCCATGGACGGAAAATCGCCATGACGGATGCGCCGGACCGGCCGGCACAGCGCGCGGTTCGGCTGGCGGTGATCGGGGCTGGCATGATCGGCCGCCAGCACATCCGGCACATCGCGAACGAGGATTGCGCCAGACTGGCCGCCGTGGTGGACCCGGCGCCGGCGGCGGCGGCGCTGGCCGAGGCGCATGGGGCAGCATGGTATCCGAGCCTCGCCGCCATGCTGGCGCGCGACAGGCCCGAGGGCGTCATCGTGGCCACGCCGAACACGATGCATGTCGCCAACGGGCTGGATTGCGTGGCGGCGGGCATTGCGGTGCTGGTCGAGAAGCCGATCGCCGATGACGTGGCGGGTGCGACCCTGCTGGTGGAGGCCGCCGAGGCGGCGGGGGTGCCCCTGCTGGTGGGGCACCATCGGCGGCACAACCCGCTGGTTCAGGAGGCCGCGCGGACCATCAGGGAGGGGCGGCTGGGGCGTTTGGTGGCGGTCCACGGCACGTGCTGGTTCCACAAGCCGGATTCGTATTTCGAGGCGGCGTGGCGCCGCGAGAAGGGCGCCGGCCCGGTGCTGATGAACCTGATCCACGACATCGACCTGCTGCGCTGCCTGTGCGGCGAGGTGGCGGCCGTGCAGGCGATGGAGAGCCGCGCGGTGCGCTGCTTCGCGGTGGAGGACACCGCGGTTGTGCTGCTGCGCTTCGCCAGCGGCGTGCTGGGGACGCTCAGCGTGTCCGACACGCTGACCTCGCCCTGGAGCTGGGAGCTGACCAGCGGGGAGAACCCCGCCTACAACCGCGCGGCTGAAAGCTGCACCATGATCGGGGGCACGCTGGGCTCGTTAACCATTCCGTATCTCGATCTGTGGCACAATCCGGGCAAGCCGGGCTGGATGGAGCCGGTCGCGCCGGAACGGCTTGCGGTCACGGCGGCGGACCCGCTAGCCTTGCAGGTGCGCAATCTGTGCGGCGTGGTGCGCGGCACGGCCGCAGCGACGGTGCCGGGGCGCGAGGGGTTGAACACGCTGAAGGTGATCGCCGCAATCAGCCGGGCGGCGGCGAGCGGGAAGATGGTAGGGGTTTAGCCAGGCGCCAGCTTCACACCCGCGAAACCCGCCCCTCCAACGGATAGGCCGGGTCCGAATACCCCGGTGACGACGGATGCCCGGGAGGCACCAGCCGGTCCACCAGCGCCTCGTCTTCGGCGGTGAAGCGGTATGCGAGCGCGCCCAGATAATCCTCCCACTGCTCCTCGGTGCGCGGCCCGGCGATGGCACCGGTGATGAGGCGGTTGTTGAGCACCCAGGCAACCGCGAACTGGCCCGGCGTGATGCCGCGCGCGCGGGCATGGTCGGCGAGTTCGCGGGCGATGCGCAGGCTCTCGGGGCGCCATTCGGTTTCCAGCATCCGCTTGTCCTGGCGGCCCGCGCGGGTGCCTTCCGGGGGCGGCATGTCGGGGGCGTATTTGCCGGTCAGCACGCCGCGTGCCAGCGGGCTGTAGGGGAACACGCCGAGGCCGAGATGGGCGCAGGCGGGCAAGTGCTCCACCTCGGGCATACGGTTGAGCGCGTTGTAGTAGGGCTGGCTGACCACCGGGCGATCGATGCCGGCCTGGTCGCACAGGTGGCAGATTTCGGCGACGCGCCAGGCGCGGTGGTTCGAGACGCCGAAATGCCGGATTTTGCCCGCCCGGATGAGGTCGGCCATGGCGTGGACCATCTCGGGCAAGGGCGTTTCGTGGTCCTCCTTGTGGAGATACAGGATGTCGATGGTCTCCACGCCCATGCGGCGGAGGCTGGCCTCGGCGGCGCTGAACGCATAGCGGCGCGACAGTCCGCGCGCGTTCGGGCCAGGCCCCGTGGGGTTGGCGAGCTTGGTCGCCAGCACCCACCAGTCGCGGTTGGCGGCGATGGCGCGGCCGGAGATTTCCTCGGAAGCGCCATCATTATAGACATCGGCGGTGTCGATGAAGTTGACGCCCCGATCCCGCGCGCGGTCGACGATACGGCGCGCGGCGGGCTCGTTGGTGGCACCGCCGAACATCATGGTGCCGAGGCAGAGTGGCGAGGCCTTCAGGCCGCTCCGACCGAGATTGTTATACCGCATACCTATGCCTTCCACGCATTTGCCGCTTCCCAGCATAGCGCAGCCGGGGTTTGATGGCCCATGGCCCCTCGAACCGAGTTGCGCGCGTTGCAGGCCACCATCGCGGTGGCCGGGCTGGTTCCGGTTGGCGCCGGGCTGGCCGGCGTGCTGCTGGGGCCGGGGATGATGGGGGTGGATGGCGCCTCGCCCGGACTGGATAGTCATGTCCGATACCTATCTGGGTTGCTGTTGGGCATCGGGTTGCTGTTCTGGGCGATGATTCCCGACATCGCGCGATACGGAATCGTCGTTAGAGCACTCACTTTCGTGGTTTTCGTGGGCGGTTTGGGCCGGTTTTTCGGCATGTTTCTGCATGGCTTTCCGGACCTCGGAAACAGCCTTGCGATCATCATGGAGCTCTTCGTGACACCGCTTCTGTGTTGGTGGCAGGCGCGGGTGGCGCAACGGCAGGCCTTGCCAACCGCACCCGCGCGGACGATGTAACGGACGTAACCGGACCAATGCGGTCTGCAATCGCAGTTGAGGACGCCATGTTCATCGAAACCGAGGGCACGCCGAACCCCGCCACCCTGAAATTCCTGCCTGGCCGTGACGTGATGGGCCTGTCCACCGCCGATTTCGCCTCCGCCGCCACCGCCGGGCGCAGCAAGCTGGCGACTGCCCTTTTCGCGCTCCCCGGTGTGGCGCGCGTGTTCCTGGGCGGCGATTTCATCACCGTCACCAAGGACGACGAAACCGGTTGGGCCGCGCTGAAGCCACAGGTACTCGGCGCGGTGATGGACCATTTCGTGGCCGGCCTGCCCGTGATCGAGGGCGCCGAGGCCGAAATGGTCGAGGACGTGGCCCCCGAGGATGCCGAGATCGTGGCCCAGATCAAGGAGTTGCTGGACACGCGGGTGCGCCCCGCGGTGGCCGGCGACGGCGGCGACATCGTGTTCCGCGGCTATCGCGACGGGGTGGTGAAGCTGCATATGCAGGGGGCCTGCAGCGGCTGCCCGTCGTCATCGGCGACGCTGAAGCATGGCATCGAAAACATGCTCCGCCACTACGTCCCCGAAGTGCAGGGCGTAGAACAAGTCTCTGCCTGAATAAATCGAGGTCCAGGGCTCGACCCCTGGCGAGCCTGGGCTGCGCCCAGCCTGCCTTAGGCCTGGGCTGCACCCAGCCGTTCTTGGAGACGTCGATGGACCTGGATTCCGTTTTCCTGACCGCAAGAACCGCCAACAAATGGACCGACCAGCCGGTCACCGACGACGAACTGCGCACGTTGTTCGACACGCTGAAGATGGGCCCCACCTCGGCCAATTGTTCGCCCGCCCGCTTCGTGTTCATCCGCACCCCGGAGGCCCGCGAGCGGCTGAAGCCCGCCCTTTCGGCCGGCAACACCGAAAAGACCATGACCGCGCCGGTCACCGTCATCGTCGCCCACGACCCGTATTTCTACAACCACCTGCCCAAGCTGTTCCCCCATGCCGACGCCCGCTCCTGGTTCACCAGCAACCACGACCTGGCCGACGAGACGGCGTTTCGCAACGGCACCCTGCAGGGGGCC
>JANXTF010000013.1 GCA_025352565.1 Rhodospirillales bacterium
TCCAGCACCTCGCTGCCCAGAATATCGGCCGGCATCAGGTCGGGCGTGAACTGCACCCGTTTGGACGCCATGCCCAGCACGACGGCCAGCGTCTCCACCAGCTTGCTCTTGCCCAGGCCGGGCACGCCCACCAGCAGCATGTGCCCGCCCGACAGCAGCGTGATGAGCGTTTGGTCGATCACCTCCTGCTGGCCAAAAATCGCCCGCCCGATCTGCGCCCGCATGGCAGCGACGCGGGCACCGAGCGCCTCGACCTCGGCCAAGAGGTCGCCTGAGGCACGGGGCGGGAAGTCGACGGTGCTTGCGGACATTGGCTGATCCTTGGCTGCGCAACTCTATCTGGGCATTCCGGCAAGAAGCAAAACCCGGCCCACATGGCCAGCGTGTCACACATGCCCTTCAACTGGCGGGGGGGGCACACCCATATGCCGTCTCTCGACAGCGGATCATGAGAGTTGAGGGGATTTAATTTGAACGAACACCATCGATTGCAGGGGGGGATCGCGATCGACGCACTCCCCCGCGGTTGCAACGGTGCCCGCCCACTGCGGAGCCGTACCGAGTGCGGCGACATGCCGTTCCTCATCAAGCGCGACGGCACCTGGATGTATCGCGGCAGCCCAATCGGCCGGAAGGAGTTGGTGTGCCTGTTCTCCTCGGTGCTCAAGCGGGAGGAAGATGGCAGCTACTGGCTCGAAACCCCCGCCGAACGCGGCCGCATCGAGGTCGAGGACGTGCCGTTCGTGGCCGTCGAGCTGGACTGGACCGGCTGCGGTCGCGGCCAGCGACTCACCTTCCGCACCAACATCGACGAGATGGTGACCGCCGGCGCGCTCCACCCGATCCGAGTCGCGCACGACCTGCTGACCTGCGAACCCACGCCCTATATACGCCTGCGCGCGGGCATAGGTTGCCCTCCGGTCGAAGCCCGCATCGGCCGTGCCGTCTATTACGAGCTGGTGGCGCTGGCCGAGCCCGGCATGGTCCATGGCCGCCGGATGCTCGGCGTCTGGAGCTGCCACGAATTCTTTGCCCTGGGCGAGATGCCACCGGCAGAAGCGTGAACCTCGCCGAGCTGCGCGCCCGGCTCGCGATCCCCCTGGAAGCCGCCGAGGCGATCGCGGTCCCTGCCGGCTCGCTGGACGCAAGCGATCTGGCGGGACCGGACCCGGTGCCCGCCGCCGTGCTGGTGGCCTTCCTGCTCGGCCCCACGCCGGGGGTGCTGCTGACCAAGCGCACCGCCCACCTCAGCAACCATGCGGGCCAGATCAGTTTTCCGGGCGGCCGCATCGACCCGGAGGACCGCGATGCCGAAGCCGCCGCCTTGCGCGAGGCGTCCGAGGAAGTGGCGCTCGACCCCGCGCTGGTCGAGCTTGCCGGCCGCCTCCCCGACATCGTCACCGGCACGGGCTTCCGCATCACCCCGGTTATCGGCCTGCTTCCCCCGGGCCTCGATCTCGAGGCGCTCGATCTGCGCCCATCCGAGCACGAGGTCGAAACCGTCTTTTCGCTTCCCCTTTCTGTCGTGCTCGACCCGGACGCGCCCAAACGCCAGAGTGCCCAATTTCGCGGCAGAGACCGTGAATTCTGGGTTTGGCCGCATCCCGATCACCATATCTGGGGCGCCACTGCCACCATCCTGGTGGCGCTCGCCACGCGCCTGCGGGCCGCCTGATGCTGAGGCTCGCGGAATTCGGTCTGTTTCTCGTGCCGTTCGGCCTGTTCCTCGCCTGGTTGCTGCTGGAGCGTGTCAGCGCCCGCATGGCGATCTTCGCGGGTGTCGCGTTCGTGCTCATCGAAGGCGCCACCATCTGGTATGGCCTGGAACGCCGGATGGACCGCGATGAGACCTACATCCCCGCGCGGATGGAGAACGGCCGGATCGTGCCGGGCCACGGCGAGAGGTGACTTCTTTTCTTGCCGACCCGGCCTTGCGCGCCGTGCTTGCCGCGTTGCCCGGCGCCCGCATCGTCGGCGGGGCGGTGCGCGACTCGCTCGCCGGCCGCGAGGTCGCCGACATCGACCTCGCCACCCCGATGCTGCCCGCTCAGATCATCGCCTCGCTCGCCCAAGCCGGCCTGAAATCCGTCCCCACCGGGCTCGATCACGGCACAATCACCGCCGTCGCCGACCATCGCGGCTTCGAGGTGACCACCTTGCGTCGCGACATCGATACCGATGGCCGCCATGCCGTGGTGGAATTCACCGATGATTGGCTGGCCGACGCGGCACGGCGCGACTTCACCATCAACGCCATGTCGATGACGCCGGATGGCGCGGTGTTCGACTATTTCGACGGCCGCGCCGACCTCGCCGCCGGCCGGGTGCGCTTCGTGGGCGAGCCCGGCGCACGCATTGCCGAGGATTATCTCCGCATCCTCCGCTATTTCCGCTTTCTGACACGCTACGGCGAAGCCGACTCCGATCAAGCCACGCTGGCCGCGCTGAAGGCAGGCATCCCCGGCCTGGCCCGCCTGTCGGGCGAGCGGGTATGGAGCGAATTGAAACGCATCCTCGCGGCCCCGGACCCGTGGCCCACCATCCGCGTGATGCACGACCTTGGAATTCTGGAGGCCGTCCTGCCTTCCGCCATCCGCGTGCAGGCAACCGGATTCAAAACTCGGTTTCTTCCCCCTCCCCCTTGTGGGGAGGGCCGGGGAGGGGGAGAGAATGCCATCCTGCGCCTGGCAGCCCTCGGCCCCCGCGACACCACGCGTCTCCGCCTTTCGAATGCCGAAGCCGAACAACTCATCTCCCTCCACGCCATCGAAGCCCTCGCCGACGACGCCTCCGACGCCGAAATCCGCCGGGCGCTGGCCGACACCCCTCCCGACATCCTCGCCGGGCGCGCCTGGCTTGCCAGCCGCACCCCCGCCCTTATCGCCCGCATCGAAGCCGCGGAAACCCCCGTCTTCCCCCTCCAAGGCCGAGACCTCCAGGCCATCGGCATCTCCCCCGGCCCCGAGATCGGCGCCGCCTTGCGCCACATACGCGCCTGGTGGCTGCAGGGGGGCTGCATCGCGGGCCACGCCGAATGCTTGGCCGAACTGGCACGAAGCCGCCCCCGCTGATACACGGCGCCGATGGACGCCATCACACCGCCCGCAAGCCTCGCGGCGGAACGCACCACCTCGGAGCTCATCGGCCGCCTCTGGCGCGAGCACATCCGCCATCATCGCGGGCGACTGGCCGCCATCGTGGTGCTCACCCTCGTCATGGCCGGCACCCAGGCGCTCTACCCGGTCATCATCGACCGCGCGATCAACATGTTCGAGGCACGCGACCGGCGCATCCTGTACCAGGTGCCTGCGCTCGTGGTCAGCTTCACCGCCATCAAGGCGCTGGCCCAGTATTTCCAGAACGTGCAGGTCCAGAAGGTCGTGCTGCTGGTCATCCGCGAGCTGCAAGGCCGCCTGTTCCGCCACCTCGTCACCGCTGACCTCGCCCGCATCGAGCGCGACAGCCCGGCGGCCCTCGCCGCCCGCTTCACCACCGACGCCGCCACCATCCGCGAGGCGCTCACCCGCGTGGTCAACGGGGTGGCCGACGTGGCCACCGTCATCGGCCTGATCGGCTCGATGCTTTGGCTGGACTGGCAGCTCAGCCTGATCACCGCCGTGCTGTATCCGCTCGCCGCCGTGCCGATCCAGCGCATCGGCCGCCGCATCCGCCGGGCCTCGGGCGGGATGCAGGAGCGCATGGGCGAGACCGCCGCCCTGTTGAACGAGAGCTTTGCGCAGGCCCGCACGGTGCGCACCTACCGCCTCGAAGGCGCCGAGATCGCCCGTGCGGACGCCATCTTCGAGCGGCTGAACCGCGCGCTGCTGACCATGAGCCGCAGCCGCAGCCGGATCGACCCCCTGCTCGAAGTGCTTGGCGGCACCGCCATCGCCGCCGTGCTCGGCTTCGCCGGCTGGCGGGCCGCCACCGGCACCGGATCGCTCGGCAACTTCACCGGTTTCGTCACCGCGCTGTTTGTCGCAGCCCCGCGCCTCCGCGCGCTCGGCTCGCTGAACGCCGCCCTCCAGGAAGGCTCCGCCGGCCTCGCCCGCGTGTTCGGCGTCATCGACGAACCGGCCCGCATCGTGGAGTTGCCCGATGCGCGCCCACTGCCGCAAGGCAAAGGCCGCCTGTCATTCACCGACGTGGCCTTCCGCTACCCCGATGGCCGTGTCGGCCTCGCGGGCCTCAGTTTCGTGGCCGAACCCGGCCAGACCGTGGCACTGGTCGGCCCTTCCGGCGCCGGCAAATCCACGGCCCTTGCCCTCGTTCCCCGCCTGCAGGACACCACTGGGGGCCGCATCGAGATCGACGGCGCCGACGTGCGCCATGTCACCTTCGCGAGCCTGCGCGACGCCATCGCCTATGTCGGCCAGGACACGCTGCTGTTCGACGACACCATCGCCGCCAACATCCGCATGGGCCGCGCCTCCGCGACCGACGCCGAGATCGCCCAAGCCGCCGAAGCCGCCGCCGCCAGCGTCTTCATCGCCGCCATGCCGGAGCAGGACCGCACCCGCGTCGGCCATAACGGCCAACGCCTGTCGGGCGGCCAGCGCCAGCGTGTGGCGCTGGCGCGTGCTTTGCTGCGCGACCCCCGCATCCTGCTGCTCGACGAGGCCACCAGCGCGCTCGACGCCGAAAGCGAGGCCTTGGTGCAGCAGGCGCTCAACCGCCTCCGCTGCGGCCGCACCACGATCATCGTCGCCCACCGCCTCTCGACCGTGCGCGATGCCGATCTGGTGGTGGTGATGGACGAGGGCCGCGCGGTGGAGCAGGGCACCCACGCGGCACTGCTCGCCGCTGACGGCCTCTATGCGCGTCTGGTCCGCACCCAGGCTTTCGTGCCGTAGCAGCGCGGCTATCCGCCCAAAAACGCCGCCACCGCCCCTGAAATCGCGCTGTCCCGCGTCACCCGCTGCATGAACGCCGCATCCGGAACCCCGCGCAACTGCTTCGGCGGCACGCCCTCCCGCAGCGCCTTTAGCGTCTCGTACACCGCCAGAAATCCGGCCATGATCGGCTGATGCCCCTGCAACGCGACCCGCACTCCTAGCGCCGCCAACTCCGCCCTCTCGGCAAACGGATTGCCGGCGCCACCCAGGATGATCGGCAAATCCGTCACCGCGCGCACCGCCCGCAACTGCGCGGCCTCGGTCACGCCGGTGAAGAACAGCGCGTCCACGCCAGCCTCCGCATACGCCGCCGCCCGGCGCACCGCGTCGTCCGTGTCGGTGATCGTCATGGCGCTGGTGCGGCCCACCACCACGAACTCGGCATCGCGCCGCGCCGCAAGTGCTGCCCGCATTTTGCCCACGCCCTCGGCGATCGGCAGCACGCCTGGCTTTCCGTCGCCGTACGCGCGCGGCAGCACCGTGTCCTCGATGGTTGCGCCGGCCACGCCCGCCGTCTCCATCTCCTGCACCGTCCGCATCGCGTTCAGCGCGTTGCCATAGCCATGGTCCGCATCCACCAGCAGCGGCAGATCCCCGGCGCGGCAGATGCGGCGGCACTGTTCGGCGAACTCGGTGAGCGTGATGAGGATGAGGTCGGGCGCGCCCAGCACCGCCAGCGATGCGGTCGAGCCCGCGAACATGCCCAACTCGAATTTCAGGTCCTCCGCGATCCGCGCCGAGACCGGATCGAAGACCGATCCCGGATGGATGCACGCCTCGCCCGCCAGGATCGCGCGTAGCCGGCCACGACGGGTCATCACGAATCCACCTCCTCGATATCGACCGTGCGGGCGCGCTCCTGGATGAACTGGAAGCGCAGTTCCGGCCGCCGCCCCATCAGGCTCTCCACCAGATCGTTGGTCCGCGCCCGTTCCTCCGGCGGCGTCAGCACCTTCAGCAGCGTGCGACGCGCCGGGTCCATCGTGGTGTCCTTCAAGGCGGAAGGCGGCATCTCACCCAGTCCCTTGAAGCGGCTCACCTCGACCTTCACGCCGGGCTTGAACGCCTTCATCTTCCGTGTTCGGTCGTCGTCGTTCATCGCATAGACCGACTTCGCCCCCTGCGTCAGCCGATACAGCGGCGGTTGCGCCAGATACAGATGCCCCTGCCGCACCAGTTCGGGCAGCTCGCGGTAGAAGAACGTCATCAGCAACGATGCGATATGCGCCCCGTCCACATCGGCGTCGGTCATGATGATGACGCGGCCATAGCGCAATTTGCTCCGGTCGAACCGTTCGCCCACGCCGCAGCCCAAAGCCTCGACGAGGTCTTTCAACTCCTGATTCTGCCGCAGCTTTTCCGTCGACGCACTGGCCACGTTCAGGATTTTCCCCCGCAGCGGGAGCACCGCCTGGGTCGCCCGGTCTCGCGCCTGCTTGGCCGAACCGCCGGCGCTGTCGCCTTCCACCAGGAAAATCTCGGTGCGCGCGGTGTCCTCGGACGTGCAATCCGTGAGCTTCCCCGGCAGCCGCAGGCGGCGGGTTGCCGATTTGCGCGGCGCGTCCTTCAACTCCCGCTTGCGCATCCGCTCCTCGGCGCGCTCGATCATTGCCGCGAGGAGGTTGTCGGCGGAGGCCGGATCGCCCGCGAGGAAATGGTCGAAGCGGTCCCGCAGCGTGGCCTCGACCAGCCGCGCCGCCTCCGGACTGGTCAGTTTTTCCTTCGTCTGCCCCTGGAATTGCGGCTCGCGCACGAACGCCGACAATTTGGCGGCCAGGCTCCCCGACACATCCTCGGTGGTGACGTTGGCGCCGCGCTTGTTGCCGCGATGATCCGCCCAGGCGCGCAGGCCTTTCAGCAACGCCGCGCGAAACCCTGCCTCATGCGTGCCGCCTTGGGCGGTCGGCACCGTGTTGCAGTACGAATGCAGGAATCCGTCCACATCATCCAGCCACGCCACCGCCCACTCGACCTTTCCCGCACGCCCCGGAAAATCCGCCTCGCCGGCCCAAATGGGGGCCACGCGCGGCGTGGTCCCCACATCTTCCTCCAGGCTGTCCCGCAGCCCGCCCGGAAAATGCAGCACCGCCTCGGCGGGCGTCTCGTCCTTGGCTTTCAACAGCGACGGATCGACCGACCAGCGGATCTGCACGCCCCGGAACAAATACGCCTTGGATCGGCACAGCTTGTACAGCCGCGCCGGGCTGAATTGCAGGTCGCCGAAAATCTGCGGGTCCGGCTTGAACCGGATGGTCGTCCCCCGCCGGTTCTGCACCGGCCCGGCATTCACCAGCCTGGTTTGCGGCTTGCCCCGCGCGTAGCTCTGTTTCCACAGCACCCGGTCCCGCGCGACCTCCACCTCCAGCGTCTCGGACAGCGCGTTCACCACCGAGCTGCCAACGCCGTGCAACCCGCCCGACGTCTCATACGCCTTGCCGCCGAACTTGCCGCCCGAGTGCAGGGTCGTGAGAATGACCTCCAGCGCGGAGAGGTTCTTGAACTTCGGGTGCGGATCGACCGGGATGCCGCGCCCGTTGTCGCGCACCGTCAGGAAGTTGCCGGCCTCCAGGCTGACGTCGATGAAGCTGGCATGGCCCGCCACCGCTTCGTCCATGGAATTGTCCAGCATCTCGGCCGCCAGATGATGCACCGCCCCCTCGTCGGTCCCGCCGACATACATGCCAGGCCGGCGCCGCACTGGCTCCAGCCCCTCCAGGACTTCGATGTCCTTGGCGGAATACCCGTCATCCGTGCCGGTTTTGGCTTTTGGCCCGGAGGTCGTTCCAAACAAATCGTTCATGCTGTGTTCCCGGCGCTGGCCGCACTCTAATCAGTGGAGCCGGCGCCGGGCAAGCCGGCTACTCCTGCATGTGGGCTTCCAGGAACCACAGGTTCTTGTCGAGTCCGCGCGACACCTCGGTGAACACGTCGGCCGTGCCCTTGTCGCCGGCGTCGTCGGTCTCGTCGATGTTCTTGCGCACCGCGTTGGCCAACGTGCTGAAGCGGTCGATCAGGGCCTTCAGATGGTCCTCGATCTTGTAGATGTCGGTCGGATACGGCTTCAGACTGGTCTCCTTCGCCACCACCTGCGAGGTGCCCAGCGCCGTCCCGCCGAGTTGCGTCACCCGCTCCGCCATGGTGTCCACGAACTCGTCCACTTCGCCGCGGAAGCCGTCGAGCATCAGGTGGATGCCGATGAACTCGCGGCCCTTCAGGTTCCAGTGCGCCTGCTTGATAATGAGGGCGAGGTCGATGCCGTCGGCCACTCGCGCGTTCAACAGCTGGATCGACACCGTCTTGGCGTTGGACTCCGTGTTGTTCTTGGTCGGGTGGTTCTTGCTCATCGGGGTTCTCCATGGTGGATGTGTGCGGGGTAACGCGGCTTTGTCGGCAGCGTTGCAGCATGCATTCCACGCGCCAGGAGACCGCCGCCCATGAGCCACGCCGAACCGACCCTGTCCGGTCGCACTGCCCTCGTCACCGGCTCCACCAGCGGCATCGGGCTCGCCATCGCCCGGGCATTGGCGGCGGAGGGCGCCCACATCATGCTGAACGGCTTCGGCGATCCGGCCGAGATCGAGCATATCCGCGCCAGCCTCGCCCAGACCCAGGGGGCCCGCGTGGGCCATTCGGGCGCCGACATGTCCAAGCCGCTCGAAATCCGCGCCATGGTCGAGCGTACCGAAGACGAGTTGGGAGGCCTCGATATCCTGGTCAACAATGCGGGCATCCAGCACGTGGCCCCCATCGCGACCTTCCCGCCCGAGCAATGGGAGCGGGTGATCGCCATCAACCTCTCCGGCCCCTTCTACGCGATCCAGGCCGCCATCCCGGCCCTGCGGCGCGCCACGTATGGCCGCATCGTCAACATCGCCTCCGCCCACGGCCTGGTCGCGAGCGCCGACAAATCCGCCTATGTCGCGGCCAAGCATGGTCTCCTCGGTCTCACCAAGACCGCCGCCATCGAACTTGCCGCCGACGGTGTGACGGTCAACGCAATCTGTCCTGGCTGGGTGCTCACCCCCTTGGTGCAACGCCAGCTCGACGCCCGGGCCGAACGCGAGGGCCGCCCGGTGGCGGAGGTGACGCACGCATTCCTCGCTGAGAAGCAACCGCTGGCCGCGTTCTCCACGGCCGAATCGATCGCCGCCATGGTGGTGTTCCTGTGCGGTCCGGCCGCCGCCACTATCACTGGGGCGGCCCTTTCGGTCGATGGCGGCTGGACGGCGCGGTAGCGCGTTAGTCCGCGATCGCGAGGGCGGCTCGCGATGACCAGCCGCACCCGTTCATGTTTGTGTGAACCGTTTCGTTCCAGCCGCGTTAAGACCGCGTAAGTCTTAGCTCGAAAGGTCATCCGCCATGGGTACGATCCTCCTTATCATCCTCATCATCCTCCTCATCGGTGCCTTGCCGACCTGGGGATACAGCTCGGGCTGGGGCTATTTCCCGTCCGGCGGCCTGGGCCTCATCCTGCTCATCATCATCATCCTGCTGGTGATGGGCCGAATTTAGCCGCAGCCGGGAAGGGGGGAGGGCGCGCGGCCTCCCCTACCGCTTCGTCGCAGCCACGATGTAGTTCACCGCCATGTCCCGCCCGGTGGTCCAGCGGCCGCTGATCGGGTCCAGGCTCATGCCCGCCACATCCGACATTCGCAGCCCGGCGGCGCGCGCCATGGTGCCCATTTCGGCCGGCGTCACGAACTTGCGCCAGTCGTGCGTGCCCACCGGCAGCCAGCGCAGCACGTATTCCACACCGAGTTTCGCCGTCAGGAACGAACGCGGCGTGCGGTTGAGCGTGGACAGGAACAGCATTCCCCCCGGCTCCAGCAGATCCGCCAGCAGCCGCATGAAGCGGACCGGGTCCGCCACATGCTCGATCACCTCGAGCGCGGTGATGACCGCAAACCTCTCGCCCTCGTCCAGCAGCGTCTCGGCGGTCGCTTCGCGATAGGCGAGCGAAAGCCCCTGGCCCTCGGCATGAACCCGCGCCGCCGCGATGGCGGCCCCGGCCGCATCCACCCCCAGCACGTCATGCCCCTGGCGCGCGAACGCTTCCGCCGCGATCCCGGCGCCGCAGCCGATATCGAGCAGCCGCCCGCCCGTGTCCCCGAAGCGCAGCCGGATGCGCTGGTCGATCCAGCCCGTCCGCAATGGGTTCATCCGGTGCAGCGGCCGCATCGGGCCGTCCGGGTTCCACCAATCGGCCGCCATGGCTTCGAAGCGCGCGATCTCGTCGGGCGCCACGCTGCCGCCATCGGTCCTGCGCCGCCCGGCCATTCCGCCTTGCATGTTGATCCGCTCCCCCGCGCCACGTATGTCTGCCAGCCCGCCAGCGCGGTTCATCCCGCGCACGCCGCATGTCCCGCAATATGGACCCGGCGACACTCCTGGAACAGCCAATGGCCCGACTAGTCATGAAATTCGGCGGCACCTCGGTCGCCGACCTCGACCGCATTCGCAATGTGGCGCAACGCGTCAAGCGCGTGCAGGACGCGGGGAACGAGGTCGCCGTCGTGGTCTCGGCGATGTCCGGCGTCACCAACCAGCTGGTCGGCTACGTCCAGGGTCTCGCGGCTCTCTATGACGCCCGCGAGTATGACGCCGTGGTCGCCACCGGCGAACAGGTCACCGCCGGGCTCACCGCCATCGCTCTGCAGGAGATCGGCGTCGATGCCCGCTCCTGGCAGGGCTGGCAGATCCCGCTGCGCACCGACGACGCGCATGGCCGCGCCCGTATCGAGAGCATCGACGGCACCGACCTGATCGCCCGGATGCAGGCCGGCCAGGTCCCGGTGGTCGCGGGCTTCCAGGGCATCGGCCCCCGCAACCGCATCACAACGCTGGGACGCGGGGGGTCCGACACCTCGGCCGTCGCACTCGCCGCCGCCATCCGCGCCGATCGCTGCGACATCTACACCGATGTGGACGGGGTGTACACGACCGACCCGCGCATCGTTGCCAAGGCCCGCAAGCTGGATAAGATCGCCTATGAGGAGATGCTGGAACTTGCCTCCGTCGGTGCCAAGGTGCTGCAGACGCGCAGCGTCGAACTGGCGATGAAGGAGCGGGTGCGGATTCAGGTCCTTTCCAGCTTCGCGGACCTGCCCGGCACCCTGGTCGTTGATGAGGACGAGATCGTGGAAAAAGAGATCGTGTCGGGTATCGCGTATTCGCGCGACGAGGCGAAAATCACCATGCGCCGGGTGCCCGACCGACCGGGCATCGCCGCCGCCATCTTCGGGCCGCTCTCGGGCGCCGGGGTGAACGTGGACATGATCGTGCAGAACATGTCCGCCGACGGCACCACGGACATGACCTTCACCATCGGCCGCACCGACCTGCCACGCGCGCGGGCGATCATGAACGAGCATCGTGCCTCGATCGGCTGGACCGAGATGCTGACCGACCCGGACGTGGCGAAAATCAGCGTCGTCGGCGTGGGCATGCGCAGCCACACCGGCGTCGCCAACACCATGTTCTCGGCTTTGGCCTCCAAAGGCATCAACATACAGGTCATTTCGACGAGCGAAATCAAGGTGAGCGTGCTGATCGGCGCGGAATACACCGAACTCGCGGTCCGCGCCCTGCACACCGCGTACGGTCTCGATGCCGCTTGATGTAGCGCTGGCCGAGCGCAATCTGGACCGGCTGTGGGAGCGCGGCACCGCGTTCCTCGGCTGCCGCTACGCCATCATGGGCGGAGCGATGAGCTGGGTGAGCGAGCGCCATCTGGTGTCCGCAATCTCCAACGCCGGGGGCTTCGGCGTGATCGCGTGCGGGGCGATGAACCCGGCTCAGCTCGCCGCCGAGATCGCCGGCACCCAGGCGATGACGCAACAGCCGTTCGGCGTGAATCTCATCACCATGCACCCCGAACTCGATGCGCTGGTGCAGGTCTGCCTGCGGGCCGGCGTCACGCATGTCGTGCTGGCCGGCGGCATCCCGCCCGGCGCGGCGGTGCGCGCCGTCAAGGATGGCGGGGTCAAGCTGATCTGCTTCGCCCCCGCTTTCGTGCTGGCCAAACGCCTGGTGCGCTCCGGGGCAGACGCCATCGTCATCGAGGGCTCGGAGGCGGGCGGTCATATCGGCCCGGTGTCGCTGACCGTGCTGGCGCAGGAGATCCTGCCCCATATCCGCGACGTGCCGGTGTTCGTGGCCGGCGGCATCGGGCGGGGCGAGGCGATCCTGGCCTACCTCGAAATGGGTGCGTCGGGCGCGCAACTCGGCACCCGCTTCGCCGCGTCCGAGGAGAGCATCGCCCACGCCGCCTTCAAGCAGGCCTTCGTCCGCGCCAACGCGCGCGACGCGCTCCCCTCCGTCCAACTGGATGAGCGTTTCCCGGTGATCCCGGTGCGCGGCCTCGCCAATGCCGGCACCAAGCGCTTCGCCGACATGCAGGCCGTCACCCTCAAGCGGTTCCAGGACGGCGAACTCACCAAGGAGGCGGCCCAACTCGCCATCGAGCATTTTTGGGCAGGCGCCCTCCGCCGCGCGGTGATCGACGGAGACGTGGAGCAGGGCTCGGTCATGGCCGGCCAGTCGGTCGGCATGGTCACCAGCATCCAGTCCACCGCCGCCATCATCGCCGAACTGGTGGGGCAGGCGAGGGACGCCCTCGCGCGCCGCCTCTGATGTCGACGCCGCGCCGCTTGCTCGCCAGGCTGCGCGACCTCATGGCGCTCGGTGCGGCCCCGTTGCCCGAGGTGGTCCGTCTGGTCGCGGCCGAACTGGTCAGCGAGGTTTGCTCGATCTACGCCATGCGGCCCGGTGACCTGCTGGAGCTGGTCGCCACCGAGGGCCTGCGCCTCGACGCCATCGGCCGCACGCGGCTGCGGGTGGGCGAGGGGATCGTCGGGCTGGTGGCCGCCCAGGGCACGGTGATGAACCTCGCGGACGCGCAGAACCATCCGGCTTTCGTGTATCGTGCCGAAACCGGCGAGGAGAAATACGCTTCCCTGCTCGCGGTCCCGATCCGCCGCGCGGGCCGCACGCTGGGCGTCATTGCCGTACAGAACCGCACCCCGCGCCGCTACGACGCCGAGGAGGTCGAGGTTCTGGAGACGGTGGCGCTGCTGATCGCCGGCAGCCTCGCCGAGGCGGGCGCCAGCGATGGCGCCGCCGAGGGCGCCGCCGCCACCATGCCGCGCCGCTTCTCCGGCAGCCGCCTCTCCCCCGGCCTCGCCATCGGCCCCGTGGTGATCCACGGCAACAGCGCGGCACCCCGCCGCCTGCTGGCCGATGACCCGGTGGCCGAACAGGCGCGCCTCGCCCGCGCCGTCGAGCGGATGCAGCGCGGCATCGACGATCTGATCGAGGCGCAGTTGCCGGTGGGCGACGCCCCGCGCGAGATCCTCGAAGCCTATCGCCTGGTCGCCGCCGACACCGGCTGGCTCAAGCGCGTGAACGAGGCGATCCGCGGCGGTCTCTCGGCCGAGGCCGGCGTCCAGCGCGTCGCCGGCGAGTTGCGCGACCGGATGCGCCGCTTCACCGATCCCTACCTGCGCGAGCGGATGGCCGATCTCGAGGATCTCGCCAACCGCCTGCTCGCCTCGCTCGACGAAAGCGGCGGCAAGGCGCCCGAGCCGGTACCCCCCGGCGCCATCCTGCTCGCCCGCCGCCTCGGACCCGCCGAATTGCTTGACTGGCAGGCGCGCGGCATCGGCGGCGTGGTGATCGAGGAAGGCAGCCCCGGCGCCCATGCCGTGATCCTCGCCCGCGCCCTCGGCCTGCCCACTTTGGGCGGCGCGCGCGGCATTCTGGAGACCGCCGAGGAAGGCGATTGCGCCATTCTCGACGCCGACGAGGATCAGGTAATCCTGCGGCCCGAAGGGAACGTGCGGCAGGTCTATGAATACGCGCTGGAAACCCGCCACGCGCGCCAGGCCGGGTTTGCCACGCTGCGCGACAAGCCCGCCCAGACCCGCGATGGCACCAAGGTCAGCCTGATGCTGAACGTGGGATTGGCAATGGAACTGGCGCAGCTTGCCGCCACGGGGGCCGAGGGCATCGGGCTGTTTCGCACCGAAATCGCCATGCTCGCGCGCGGCGCCATCGTCGATGGCCCCGAGCAGGCCGCCGTCTATGCCCGCGTGCTGGATGCCGCCGACGGCCGCCCGGTGCTGTTCCGCACGCTCGACCTCGGCGGCGACAAGCTGCTGCCGGGCAGCGGGCAGCCGGAGGAGGACAACCCGGCGATGGGCTGGCGCTCGCTCCGCATCGGTCTCGACCGGCCCGTGCTCCTGCGCCGTCAGTTGCGCGCGCTGCTGCTGGCAGCCGGGGGGCGCGAGCTTTCGGTGATGTTCCCGATGGTCGCCACCGTCGCCGAATTCCGCGCCGCCCGCGCGCTGCTGATGGCGGAGGCCGCCCGCGTGCGCCCGGCCCCCTCGAAACTCTCGGTGGGCACCATGGTGGAGGTGCCCGCCTTGCTGTGGCAGCTCCCGGCATTGCTGCGGGAGGTCGATTTCCTTTCGGTCGGCACCAACGATCTGATGCAGTTCCTGTTCGCCGCCGATCGTGGCACCCCGGCACTCGCCGGCCGCTACGACGTGCTCTCGCCCCCGGTGCTCGACATCCTCGCGAACCTGCATGTGCTCACGGCCGAAGCCGGCGTCAGCCTCTCGATCTGCGGGGAGGCGGCCTCGCTGCCGCTGGAGGCGATGACGATGGTGGGTCTCGGGATCACCCAGCTTTCCATGCCGGCCTCGGCGATCCTGCCCATCAAGGCGATGCTGGCCGACCTCGATCTGCCCGCCTTCCGTGCCGTGCTGGCCGCTGCCCGCCGCAATCCAGGCCATGCGACCAGCCTGCGCGACCCGCTGGCCGCCTGGGCGCGGGAGCATGGGCATACGGTGTAGGTCTTTTTGACGTAACGATTACAGGCGGCATCAGTGTTGCCGCTTGGTCCCCAGGTAGGCAGCGATCACCCCCGCGTCGGACTGGACTTCCGACGCCGTCCCCTCGGCGATCTTGCGGCCGAAATCGAGCACGACGATCTTGTCCGACATCGCCATGACCGCGGGCACGTCGTGCTCGACGATCAGGAAGCTGACCGCGTAGCGCGCCCGCGCCCGCGCGATCAGTTCGGTCATCGCTCCCTTCTCAAGCTTGTTCATCCCCGCCATCGGCTCGTCCAGCAGGATCAGGCGTGCCTTCTGCATCAAAGCCCGCCCGAATTCGACTTGCTTCTGGCGCCCGTACGGCAATTCGCCCGGCTTCTGGTGCGCGAC
>JANXTF010000017.1 GCA_025352565.1 Rhodospirillales bacterium
CCAGATAGCCCGTGCGCAGGCGCATCTATGCGGCTCTCCTGGCACTCGATGGCCAGGCAGGAGGCGCCGGCCATCACCGCCGCCAGGGGCTGGGCGCCGCCCATGCCCCCCAGGCCCGCGGTGAGCAGCCAGCGGCCGGACAGGTCGCCGGCATAGTGCTGGCGGCCCATTTCCACGAAGGTCTCATAGGTGCCCTGCACGATTCCCTGGGCGCCGATATAGATCCAGGAGCCGGCGGTCATCTGGCCGTACATCATGAGGCCGAGGCGGTCGAGTTCGTTGAAATGCTCCCAGGTCGCCCAGCGTGGCACCAGGTTGGAGTTGGCGATCAGCACCCGCGGCGCGTCGGCATGGGTGCGAAACACGCCCACGGGCTTGCCGGACTGCACCAGCAGCGTCTCATCCCCCTCCAGCCGCCGCAGGGCATGACAGATACGGTCGAAGCTCTCCCAGTCCCGCGCCGCGCGGCCGATGCCGCCATAAACCACGAGCTCGCCGGGCCGCTCGGCCACGTCGGGATCAAGGTTGTTCATCAGCATCCGCAGCGGCGCCTCGGTCAGCCAGGACTTCGCCGAAAGCTGCGAACCGCGCGCGGCGCGGATGGTGCGCATGTTGTCCAGGCGGCTCATCGCGTCCCCCTTTCAGCCGGTCAGGATTGCGAGGTCGGCGTCGAGGGTCATCTTCACCCCGGCCCGGATCAGCGCCGCGAACGCCGCGTCGGGCATCAGGGTGGCGAGGCAATGGAGCCTGCACGCGCCGGCCGCGATGCGGAAGCAAGGGGAGTCGGACGGAGATCGGGCGACGGGCTGCATGACTTTACGCCGGGCCTGGAAGACGCGTTGCCAAAGCGGGAAGCGGCGCCTGGGTGCCGAGCGGCGTGGGCATGCTCGCCTCGACCGGCGGGGCCAGCAAGACGGCAGGCGTGGCGCAGCCTTGCATGGCGAGGCCGAGGAGGGTAACGCCCGCAACTAGGTTCCGCCGCGCCACGATATGCCCTCCCGCCTCGGCCACCCGACGGATAAGCCTATGGTCTATCCAGGCCCCGGATGATAGCAGTATCGGTGAAGGCCGAGAACACGAATGGCGGTGGGGCCGGAATGGCAAATCGACAAGGGTGGATGGTCCTCCCGATACTTGCGCTTCTTGCCACTCCGCTTGGCGCGGCCACGCCCCCCAGCGCGACAGCCGCAGCGCCGATCGCGATCACGCTGCCGGAGGCTGTGTTCATCGGGCTGCGTGACAACCGCACGATCAAGAGCGACTATTTGCAACGCATCGCCGACAAATTCGCGCTGCGAGTGGCGGAGGACAGGTTCACGCCCCGGGTCTATCTTGGCGGCACCGTGGGCGTGTCCCGGCTGTCCGGCCTGCGGTCGAACCAGGCCTCGCTCAACCCAACCGTGACGCTGGCGACGCCGACGGGCGCCAGCTTCACCTTCGGCTGGCTCAACCAGCAGACCAATCCGCACGGGTCGTTAGGGACCGGCAGTTCGGGGCTGACGATGCAGTTCGTCCAGCCGCTGCTGGCCGGCGGCGGGATCGATTACGCAACCGCACCGGTGCGGTTGGCACGGATTTCGGAGACCAGCAACCAGCTCCGGCTGAAGCAGACGGTGATCGACACCATTACGCAGATCGTGCTGGCGTATCGCGCGTCGATCCAGGCGCACCAGCAATTGCGCATTGTCCGCGATGGTTTGAAGCGTGCGCGCGATTTGCTGGAGGTGAACCGGGCGCTGCTCGCGGCCGGGCGCATCGCCCAGGTGGAACTGGTGCAGTCCGACGTGAACATCGCCCAGCAGGAACTGCAGGTGTCGAGCGCCGAGAACGCCGACGACGCGGCACGGCTGGCGTTGCTGGTGCTGCTGGCGCTCGACCCGCGATCGAAGGTCATCGCCATCGACACGCTGAGTTCCACGCCGGTCAAGGTCGATCAGGAGCAGGCGCTGCGGGTCGCCTACAATACCCAACCCGCCTATCTAAGCCGGCGTCTGGCCATCGAGAGCGGGCAGATCAACCTCACGGTTGCGCGCAATCAGCGGCTCTGGGACGTGTCGGCGGTGGGCAGCGCCGGCCAGCAGGCCAACGGGCGAGATGTATTCCAGACGATCCCGGCGCTGCGCAGCGCCAAGACGAATTATAGCCTCGGGCTGCAACTCAACATCCCGATCTATGACCCCACCCGCGAGCAGGGCGAGGTGAACGCGACGGTCTCCTTGCGCCAAACCGAGCTTGCCGCGGCACAGGCGACCGATCAGGTGCGCCAGCAGGTGACGGACGCTGTGCGCAACATCGAGTCGCAGCGCCGGCAGCTTGAACTCGCCAAGCGGGCCCGCGAACTCGCGGCGAACCAGGCGCAGATCGAACTGCTGAAGCTACAGGTGGGCCGTTCGAGCAACTTCCAGGTTGTGTCGTTCCAGAACGAGCTGCAGCAGGCCGAAAACACGGAACTGGTCGGGATTATCGCTTATCAGAACGCGCTCACGGCGATGGACCAGGTTCTGGGCACCACGCTCGACACGTGGCGCATCGGCCTCAACGACCAATGAACGATCTGTCGTTTTCCACGAACGAGGAAGGCCGCCTTTCGGCGCTCGCGCGCTACTCCATTCTCGACACCGCGCCGGAACGGGCCTTCGATGACCTGACCGACCTCGCGGCGCGCGTATGTGGCTGCACGATGGCCTATGTCAGCTTCATCGATGCCGGTCGGCAATGGCTGAAATCCGCCTATGGCTTTGCCGCCGAGGGGATGAACTGCGACCGCGAAGCCGCCTTCTGCTCCGACGCGATCCGCGAAACCGATTTGCTGATCGTTCCGGATTTGGCCAAACACCCGCGCTACGCGAGCTACGCGACGGTGACTGGCCCGCCATTCCTGCGGTTCTATGCAGGTGCGCCGCTGCTCACGGCCGACGGCTTCGCGCTCGGCACGCTGTGCGTGGTGGACACGGTGCCGCGCGACATCGACGAGTCCAAGCGCACCTCGCTGCGGCAAATCGCGCGGCAGGTGGTGACGGAACTGGAATTGCGGAGACGGCTGATCGAGCTGGATGAAACGCTGGGACAACTGACCAACTCGGAAGCCGAGTTGCGCGCGGCGCATGAGCGGCTCGGCCTGGATTATCGCGGCGTGCTCGACAACATGGCTGACGGCGTGCTCTCGGTTGACGACGATGGCCGCATCGAGATGGCGAACCCGATGGCGGCGGTCATCCTGGGCGTCCCGCGCGAGGCGTTGGTTGGATCGCGGCTGGGCGAGGCCTTGCCTGGCGGCAGCGATTTCACTGCCGCCATCCTCGCGCCATTAAGCCATCAAGGTATCGAGGCTCCGCGCGTGGTGGCGTTCCACCGTGGCGACGACACGCGCCATATTTCGGTCGCCAGCACCGCGTATTGCATCCAGTTCGGCTTGGAGCGTGGCCATACCGCGATCATCGCCGCGTTCAGCGACGTAACAGAGATGGAACGGCTGCGTGCCACCGAGATCGACCAGAACGCCAGGCTCCGGCGCGCTTATACCGACATGGAGCAATCCACCGCCAAGGCGGCGGTGTTCACCAAACGGGTACAGGTGGCGCGCACTGCGGCGACCGGGTTCGTCTTGCTCGCCTTCATCGCGGTGGCCGCCTATCTTTGGTTTCCCGCGAGCGCGTTGAAGGCCACGGCATCGGCGCGGACGCCGACCGACGCGAGCCGCGTGACCGTGGTGACGCAAGCGGTGTCGTCGCGCATCTCGGTCGTCGGATCGATCGACGCGGGGTCGATCGTGACGGTGGTCGGGCCGTTCGACGGATCGGTGAGCGAGAAGCTGTTCCGCTACGGCGGCAACGTGACGCGGGACGAGTCGATCCTGGTGCTGGACAGCGCCGAGCTTCTGGTGCGGCTCCGCGACGCGCGCGGGGCATTGATCCGCGCGAAGCAGAAAACCGCGGAATTGCGGAGCTGGACGACCGGCATCGAGGTGTCCCGCGCGCGGCGCAGCGTGAATGCGGCGGAACTGGATCTCGGTGATTTGCGGAGCAAGGCGCGCCAGACCAAGACCCTGCTTGATCGCGGGATCGTGGCCGCCGAGGAATATCGTGGGCAGTTGCAACAAATCCGCAGCCTGGAACTGCAACTGGAGACGGCGAAACAGGACCTGACCACGACGATCGCGCGGGGTTCGGTGGAGAACGTGGCGCTTGGGAGCTACGAACTCGCCAACGCCGACGCCAAGGTGAGCGAGTTGGAGCGGGACCTTTCGCATACCGTGGTGCGGGCCCCGGTGTCAGGTGTGGTGTTGCAGCCACCGGAGGCTCTCGGGGGCAAACGTGCCGAGACCATCGAGGTGGGGTCGCGCGTCAGCCGGGGACAGACCGTGGTGGCGATCGGCGATCTGGAGACGTTCTCGGTGAAGGCGAACGTGGACGAGATCGACGTGAGCAAGATCCGCGTCGGCCAATCCGTGAAGGTTACCGGCGACGCGTTCGATGGGATGGTCCTCGATGCCGAGGTGACCAGCGTGGCGGGCCAGGCCAGCACGGACCCGTCGCAGCGCACCGGCCTGCCGGCGTTTCCGATCACGGTGCGCATCCGCGCGATCACGCCGGAGCAGCGATCCCACATCTATGTCGGCATGTCGGCAAGCCTGTCGATCATTGCTTACGAGAACGCCGAAGCCATCGTGATCCCGGTGGCCGCGCTGCATGACGACGACGGCGTGCGGACGGTGCGGGTGGACGGGCCGGCGGGCGCGACCAGTGTGCCGGTGACCGTCGGCATGAGCACCCCCGACGGCATCGAGATTCGGCGTGGGCTGCGGGCGGGAGACGTCGTGCTGGTGCGGTAAGGCGGCTACTCCGCCCGCAACGCCGCGATCGGGTTCAGGCGCGATGCCATCACGGCCGGGTAGAAGCCGAAGAACACGCATACCGCGAACGAGACGCCCGCCCCCAACGGAGCAGCGGTGGCCGAAAGGATGAAGTGCCAATCGGAGAACCGCGCGAACACGTAGGACGCGGCGATGCCCAGCACGATGCCGATGACGCTGCCGATGGCCGCCAGGATCACGGCCTCGCAAAGGAACAATATCTGGATGTCGCGGCGGCGCGCCCCGATGGCCAGCCGCAGACCGATTTCGCGGTGGCGTTCGGCGACCGACACCAGCATGATGTTCATGACGCCCACGCCCCCAAGCACAAGCGAGATGGCACCGATTGCACCGAGCAGCAGGGCGAACAGCTCCATCTGATTGGCCATGCTGGCGATCAACTGCTGGGCGCTTTGGGCCTGCAGCGTGGCATCCTTGAGCTTCGGCCGGAAATACACGCCCGCCGCCGCGATCGCGGCATCGGGGTCCGCGCCTGGGGCGAGGCGTGCGATGACGTTCGCGATCGTGCCATTGGTCAGGATGCGGCGTGCGTTGGATAGCGACACGAACATGGTGCTGTTGAGGTCGATCGGCATCATCGGGCTCTGCAGCGTCGGTTCGAGGATGCCGATGACGGTGAAGATGTAGCGGCCCACACGCAACGGCGAGCCCACGCGAACATTGCCAAACGGGCCGGAAAGCTGGCTCGCCAAACCGGCGCCTAGGACGCAGAACAGCTCGAACTTATCGACCTCGCTGATGAAGCGGCCGCCGCGCATACCGACCCGCGCAACCTGGGCGAAACTGCCGGTCACACCGACCTGCGGGGCGCTTTCCGCGTCGCCCTGGAAGCTCACGCTGCCGCCGCCCTGCACGAAGGGCGCGACCTCGGCGATGGCCGGCACCGCGCGCGGCAACTCCAAGATGTCGGCGAGCTGCATCCCGGCCATGCCGGTCGGGCTGTTCACGCGCAGGGTGAGGATGTCGGTGCCCATCTGCTCGAACTGCTTGACCGTCTCGTTGCGGGCGATGGCACCGACATTGAGCATGGCGATGACGGCGGCGGCACCGATCACGATGCCGATCAGGGCAAGGCCGGAGCGCTGGCGCGACGTGAGAAGATTGCCCGCGGCCTCGATGAGAATTTGGCGCAGCATGGCTCAGTGCGCCAGTTCGAGCATTGGCTCCACGCTTTCGAAGATGCGGCCATGGCGGAGCACCACGCGGCGCGGACATTGCGCCGCGACCTTCGGATCATGCGTGATGATAAGGACCAGCACGCCAAGTTCGCGGTTCATCTCGGTGAACAGGTCCATGATGCCTTGCGCCACCGCCGGGTCAAGCGCCCCGGTGGGCTCGTCGGCCAGCACGACGGCAGGGGCGCCCACCAGGGCACGCGCGATGGCCACGCGCTGACGCTGGCCGCCGGAAAGTTCGCTGGGTTTGTGGTCGCAGCGATCGCCGAGCCCCACGCGTTCGAGGATCGCAAGCGCCCTTCGCCGCGCCTCGCCATCGGACGTTCCGCGATACAACAATGGAAGTGCCACGTTGCGCCACGCGGACAGCCGGGGCAGCAGGAAGTAGGATTGAAAGACGAAGCCGACCAACTGGTTGCGCAGCGCGCTCAGCCGATCCGCTGTCGCGGACAACACGTCCTGGCCATTGATGCGATATTCGCCGCTGGTCGGCTTGTCGAGCAGGCCCACGATGTTCATGAATGTGGTCTTGCCCGACCCGGAACCGCCCATGATCGAGACCACCTCGCCAGCCGAAAAGGTAATGGAGAGATCGCTCAATATCGCCGTCTCGATCGGGCCGATCCGGTAGGTCTTGGAGATATGCCGCAGTTCCAGCATGGCGCTACGGCATCGTCTCCACGTCGCTACTTGCTGAACGGACACTCCCGAACCAGCAGATCGACCACGTTCCAGGCCTCGACCGGAGTGACGTTGCTCTTGCCCGGAACTTCCAGCTTGGCGATGATGACGTCCACCGGCTGGTAGCTGGTCAAGCGAATGGTCTGCCTGTCGCTGAACCAGCGGCCGCCGTTGGTGTTGGAGAGGTTGGCGGTGTTCACGCGCAGGATGACGGTGCCGCTGGACTGGTTCTGCAGCTGGGCGTGGTACGAGAACACGGTGTTGGTCTGGCCGACCATCGGGACGGCATAGGCCTGATAGACGACGAGCTTGCTCTGGGTTGCCGGGGGCACCGGCGGGAAAGGCAGCCGCGTGACGCAGAACTCGCGTTGCTGGGCGGCGGCGGGCGCGGCGGTAATGGAAGCCACCGCCGCGAGCGCCGCGACGGCCAAAATCATGTTGCGGATCATCTGGTGTCTCTCCCGGGGCCGATCGGCTGCCCCGACCAACATGGAAAAGTATAATCACTCGGGCGTAAAAATTACAATGACGGCATTAACCGCCGTTCCAGGAGCCACACGCCGGATGAGGCTGGCGAGTGCCGTCGGTTTCACCACCGTAACCTGCGGCGGGAACAACCACCCGTGACGGAGCGGAAAAGCGTCACGCCGACAGCGCGGCACCCGGTTGTGCGCGGCGGGATTCCAGGCGGAAGGTTTCGGCGATGTGGCTGGCCAGAATGTCGGTAAGCGGCTGGCGCGGCTGGCGCGCTTTCAGCAACTGGATGCCTGCTTCGGGCAAGGCGGGCAGGCCTTCGTCGGCGCGCAATATCCGCAGGCCGTCGGGCAGCCAGGTGACCGGGGAGACGGTGACGGCGAGCCCCGCGAGAACGGGCGCATAGGTGCCGGCCAACGAGGCCGAGTTGTATTTGACGTGGTAGGACCGATGGGCCTTCTCCAGCGCCTTCAACGTGACGGCGCGCCAGGTGCAGTCGTTGCTCTCCATCGCCAGCGCCAGGGGCAGCGGATCGAGCCGGTGGGGTGCGTGGCGTTCCGAGGTGATCCACAGCAACGGGCCGCGCCATAAATCGGTCGCCGGCCAGCGTTTCGGGCCGTGACCTTCCGAACAGAGCGTGAGGTCGAGGTCACCGGCCTTCAGGCGCTCGACCACCTCGTTCGAAGGCGCCACCACCACCTCGACCTCGATCGCCGGCTGCGCGTCGGCGAAGCGGCGCAGGACATGGGGCAGATAGCGCAGCGCGTAGTCGTCGGGCGTGCCGAGACGCACGATGCCGTGGGCGGTGGGGGCGTGGAACGCGGTCCATATCTCGTCGTTCAGCGCCAGCAGCTCCCGCGAGCGTTCCAGCAGGTAGCTGCCATGGGGCGTGAGATGCACAGCACCGCCCTTGCCGCGCTGGAGGATTTTCTGGCCGAGGATGGCCTCGAGTCGCTGAACCTGCATGGAGACGGCCGATTGCGTGCGGCCGACGCGCTCGGCAGCGCGGGTAAAGCTGCCATCCTCCGCGATATAGGAGAAGGCCCGGAGCAGATCGGGGTCGATTCCAGCCGGAATTTTCATGGGCGATCAATATTGCTTATTCCAGTCATCATTGCAATTCGTTTCCGTGATGCGTGTACGAGGCATATCTTCCGGGTTATCGACAATCAGAGGAGATTCAGATGTCGGGTTTCACGGGCTACCTGCCGCTCGCCCGGTCACGCAAGAACATCGGCGTGTTGAGCGCCGCCGCGTTCGCCATGATCGTCCGCGTGGTGCGGGTCGCCACGTCGCGCCGCTATCTGGCAGAGATGGACAACCATATGCTGCAAGATCTGGGCATTTCGCGGGCGCAGGCGAATTTCGAGGCTTCGCGGGCACCTTGGCATATCGCGCCGACGCGTCGGTAACAGGGGCGGCCTCCGCGGTTTTCGCTCAGAAATCCTCCACCTTTTCGACTCCTGGCAAAACCCGCATCGCCTGCGCCAGACGCGGCGTGACGTTGAACCGCCCCGGCAGCGTGATCTCCACCTCCTGCTCGGAATCCAGATGCGGCATCAGCACCACCTCGCCGCGCCCCTTGCCTTCTCGCGTCAGCAGCGCACGGATGTGGGGCAACGCCTCGGTGCGCTCCAACCAGACGCGCATCCCGGCCCCCGCCTGCATCGCCGCCTCGTCGAGCGGCACCACGTCGCTCGCGGTCACCCGTAGCGCCTCGCCCTCCATGCGGATATCGGCGGTCACCAGCACCGCGTTGCCCACCGCCAGCGCCGCGCGCGCGCGCGACAGCACCTCGCTGAAGATCGTCACCTCGTAGCTGCCGCCGGCATCGGACAGCCGCACCCAGGCCATGCGGCTGCCCTTCTGCGTCAGGCGCTCCTTGGACGCGATCACCGATCCCGCCAGCTTCACGCGTGACGCGCCGGCCTGTGCCGTCGCCTCCATGCGCGTGCTCGAAACCACCCCGAGCCGCCGCAGCACCTGCGCGTAGGCATCGAGCGGATGCGCGGTCAGATGGAACCCGATCGCCTCGGCCTCGAAGCCCAAGCGGTCCAGCTCCATCCAGTCCGGCACGTTCGGCAGCCGCAACTCCTCGCGGCGACCGGGTGCGCCGAACAGCCCGATCTGTCCGCTGCCCTTTTCCTCGGCCGAAGCCTGCGCCCGGCGCAGCACCGTTTCCGCGCCGGCAAACACCTTTGCGCGGTTACGGTCCAGCGTGTCGAAGGCACCGGCGCGCGCAAGGTTCTCGATCTGCATCTTGTTGATCTGCCGCGGATCGACGCGGGCCGCGATATCGGAGATATCGATGAACGGCGTGTCGCCCCGCGCCGCCTCCAGCGCCAGCATCGCCGCGCGCCCGACCTTCTTCACCGCCGCGAGCGCGTAGCGGATCGCGAGTTTTCCCTCGTGCGGTTCCAGCGTGAAATCGGCGCCAGACCGATTGATGTCGGGCGGCAGCATCACGATCCCCATGCGCCCGGCCTCCTGCCGCAGCGAGGCCAGACGATCGGTGTTGTTCATCGCCAGACTCATGCAGGCCGCCACGAACGCAACCGGATGGTTCGCCTTCATCCACGCGGTTTGATACGCGACCAGGGCGTAGGCGGCGGCATGGGATTTGTTGAAGCCGTAATCCGCGAACTTGGCCATGAGGTCGAACACCTCCTCGGCCTTGGCCGCCGGGATGCCGCGCGCCGTCGCGCCGTCCACGAAGGTTTTCCGCTGCGCGTCCATCTCGGCACGGATCTTCTTGCCCATCGCCCGGCGCAAAAGATCGGCGCTGCCCAGGCTGTACCCGCCCATCTTCTGGGCGATCTGCATGACCTGCTCCTGATAGACCATGACCCCGTAGGTCTCGCCCAGGATCTCCATCAGTTCGGGATGCGGCGGCTCCCATTTCTCGCCGTGCTTGCGCTGGCAATAGGCGGGGATGTTGGCCATCGGGCCGGGACGGTACAGCGCGACACCCGCGATCAGGTCCTCGAAGCGGTTGGGACGCATCTGCCGCAGCACGTCGCGCATGCCCTGGCCTTCGAACTGGAACACGCCGCCCGCGTCTCCTTTCGCCAGCATCTCGTAGGTGGCCGCGTCGTCCAGCTTCAGAGTGTCGAGATCTACGCCGATTTCCTGCGTCTTCAGATACCGCACCGCACGCTGCAAGATCGTGAGCGTGGTCAGCCCCAGGAAATCGAACTTCACCAAGCCGGCCTGCTCGACATATTTCATCGAGTACTGCGTGACGAGGAAGTCCGATTTCGGATCGCGGTAGATCGGCACCAGCTCCGTCAGCGTCCGGTCGCCGATCACCACGCCGGCGGCATGCGTGCTGGCGTGGCGGTACAGCCCTTCCAGCTGCAACGCGATCTCCATCAGCCGACGCAGGCCCTCGTCGTCCGTGCGCATCTGCTGCAACTTCGGCTCACCGTCGATCGCCTCCTTCAGCGTCACGGGCTTGGCCGGATTGTTCGGGATCAGTTCGGCAACGCGGTTGACCTGGCCATAAGGCAAACCCAGCACGCGCCCCACGTCGCGCACGGCGGCGCGGGCCTGGAGCTTGCCGAATGTAATGATCTGCGCCACCCGGTCGCTGCCGTACTCGCGGCGCACATAGGCGATCACCTCGTCGCGGCGGTCCTGGCAGAAATCGATGTCGAAATCGGGCATCGACACGCGCTCGGGGTTCAGGAACCGCTCGAACAGCAGCCCGAAGCGGATCGGATCGAGGTCGGTGATGGTCAGCGCCCATGCGGCCACCGATCCGGCACCCGAGCCGCGCCCCGGCCCGACCGGAATGCTCTGCGCCTTCGCCCACTGGATGAAATCGGCCACGATCAGGAAGTAGCCCGGAAAACCCATCTTCCCGATCACCGACAATTCGAACGCCAGCCGCTCGCCGTATTGCGCGCGGGTGGCGGTATCCGCGCCGATGGTGTCCATGCGCCGCGCGAGGCCCTCGGCCGCCAAGGCGCCGAGCGTCTCCTCCTCGGTGGTGCCCGGCCGCACCTTCGGACACATCGGCAGCAGCGGCTTGCGGGTTTCGGCCATCACCGCGCAGCGTTGCGCGATCGCAATGGTATTGTCGCAGGCTTCCGGCAGGTCCGCGAACAGCGCGCGCATGACGGCGGCAGGCTTGAACCAGTGCTCGGGCGTCACGCGGCGCCGCTCGGCTTCGGCCATGGTGCGGCCTTCGGCGATGCAGAGCAGCGCGTCATGCGCCTCGTGCATCTCGCGCCTGGAGAAGAAGCACTCATTGGTCGCCACCAGCGGCGCCCGCGCGGCATCGGCCAGCAGGATCAGGCCGGGCTCGATCGTTTGTTCAATGGCGACGCCGTGCCGGTGCAATTCCACCATGACGCGATCAGGGAACGCTTCGGCGATGCGCGCCAGCAACGCCTCGGCGGCGGCTTTCTGCCCTTCCGCCAACAGCCGCCCGAGTGGCCCCAGCGTGCCGCCCGTCAGCAGTATCAGCCCCTCCGCATGCGCAAACAGCTTGTCGGGCAGCATCTGGGGCTTGGTGCCGGGATCGCTTTCCATGAACCCCAGCGACGACAGCCGTTGGAGATTGGCGAACCCGGCCGAATTTTGCGCCAACAATACCACCGGGTCGGGCGGGAGCATGGGGTTGTCTGCCCGCGTCAGCGCGATCTGGCACCCGATGATCGGCTGCACGCCCTTCGCGGCGCAGGCCTGGCTGAACTCTAGGGCGCCGAACATGTTGGCCGTATCCGCGATCGCCACCGCCGGCATTCCGGCATCGCGTGCGAGGGAGGCGATCTTGTCGGCCTTGATAGCGCCTTCGCTCAGCGAATAGCTGGAATGGACGCGCAGATGCACGAAGTCGGCATGGGGCATGAATCAGGTGACCAGGCGTGGGGGGAACGCAAGGCCCTCGTAGATGTCGGCCAGCGTGAGCCGGATTGCAGGATGGTCCACTTCGATAACGCTCTCCAACCCGATCGCCGGAAGGCTAGACCAGGTTTCGGTCGCGCGCGTCCAAACGATCACCTGCGGCTCATCGGGGTCGATCAGCACTATGGTCCGCATCGTTGCGACGCGCTTGTACTCCTCGAGTCTCAGGATGATGTCGGTCGATTGCGTTGAGGGCGACAGGACCTCGACGACCAAAACGGTGTTCGGCGCGGCGGTCATCTTGTCCGTGAAGGGCGGACAGCGCACACCCACGTCGGGTCGGCGCACGGCGCCGTTCGCGGTGACGACCGCGATGTCAGCCGTGAACCGACGGCATTTGTGTCCGCGCAACTGGTTCCACAAATGGGCGAACTCATTGCCCACGATATCGTCGTGCCGCATGGCGGCGCCGGTCATGCCGAACGCCTCCCGGTGTCGCGGCACAGGGAATCCATCGACCAGTTCGTGCCGGCCCTCCGGCTGCAGCAGATCCCATTCGAGAAACTCGTCGGCGGTCATGGGGCGCTTCAGGGTCTGGCTCATGGCCCAGTCTAACGCGGCCGGGCCGGCCGTTCCATCACAACCCGACCACCCGCCCCTCGCGCAGCGTCACCGTCCGGTCCATGCGGGACGCCAGTTCCGTGTTGTGCGTCGCGATCAGGGCGGCCACGCCGTGCTGGCGGACGGTGGCCAGCAACTCGTCGAACACGGTGGCCGCCGTGGCGGCATCGAGGTTGCCGGTGGGCTCATCGGCCAGCAGCAGCTTGGGCGCGTTGGCCAGAGCCCGCGCGATCGCCACGCGCTGCTGTTCGCCGCCCGAGAGCTTGCCGGGCAGATGCTTCACCCGCGACGCCAGCCCGAACGAGGTCAGCAACGCCGTGGCCCGCGCCTCGGCCGCGCGGCGCGCGGTGCCGCCGATCAGTTGCGGCAGCACCACGTTCTCCAGCGCCGAGAACTCGCCCAGCAGATGGTGGAACTGGTAGACGAAGCCGATGCTGTCGCGCCGGATCGCGGTGCGCTCGGCATCCGACAGCGCGCCCGCATCCTGCCCGCCGACGAACACCTGCCCCCCATCGGGTTTTTCCAGCAGCCCCGCGAGATGCAGAAACGTCGATTTCCCGGTGCCCGACGGCGCCACCAGCGCCACGATCTCGCCGGCGTGAAGCTCGAAATCGGCACCGCGCAGAATAGGCAGCGCACCGCCGCCGCTGCGATAGGTGCGCTTCACGTCGCGCATGCGGAGTGCCGGCGCATCAGTCATGGCGCCTCACTCATGGCGCAGCGCCTCCACCGGATCGGTCCGCGCGGCACGCCAACTCGGATAGACGGTGGCGAGCAGCGACAACACCAGCGCCATGGCGATCACCTGCGCCACCTCCATCCAGTCCAGCTTCGCCGGCAGGCGGCTGAGGAAGTAGACTTCCGGATTGAACAAATTAGTGCCGGTCAGACCTTCGAGCACGTGGCGGATACGCTCGATGTTGACGCAGAAAAGAATGCCCAGCAGCGCCCCCGCCGTGGTGCCCGCCACGCCCACGAACGCGCCGCACATCAGGAAAATCCGCAGTACCGCCCCCGATCCGGCGCCGATGGTGCGCAGCACGGCGATGTCGCGAGTCTTGTCCTTCACCATCATGATGAGCGACGAAATCACGTTGAATGCCGCCACCAGGATGATCAGGGTAAGGATCAGGAACATCACGTTCCGCTCCACCTCGACGGCGGCGAAGAAGCTGTTATTGGCCTGCGTCCAGTCCACGACACGCACTTCCCGCCCCGCCAGCACGCCGCGGATGGCGCGGTTGACGCTGCTCACGTCGTCATGCCGCGCGGTCATCACCTCGATCTGCGTCGCGGCATCCCGCACCTGGAAATACACCTGAGCGGCGGCCAGCGGCAGATACACGAAGCTGGTGTCCGCCTCTTGGAATCCCACCTGGAACAGCGCCACAACCGTATAGGCCTTGGCGCGCGGCACCGTGCCGAACGCGGTCGCCGCGCCCTGCGGCGAGACCAGCGTGATCTTGCCGCCGACGTTCACGCCGAGGCGTTGCGCGAGGCCCACGCCGATCGCCACCGCGTCGTTGCCCTGGAACGCATCGAGGGAGCCCGCGCGGATGTTGTCGGCCACGACATGGAGTTTCCGCATATCCTCCTGGCGCACACCGCGCACCAGGCCGCCGAACGCGCCGCCGCCTTCGTTGGTCAGGAGCGCCTGCCCCTCGACCACCGGCATCGCCGACACCACGCCCGGCACTTTGGCGATGCGGCCGACGATGTCGTCGAAATCGGTCAGCTTCGGCCCCGTGGCGTAGATCGCGAGGTCGCCGTTCACGCCCAGAATGCGCGAGAGCAGTTCCTCGCGGAATCCGTTCATCACGCTCATGACGATGATGAGCGTGGCGACGCCGAGCGCGATGCCGACCAGCGAAAATATCGCGATGACCGAGACGAACCGCTCGCCCTTGCGCGCACGCAGATAGCGCGCCGCCACCATCCGTTCGAACGCGTTGAACATGCCGCTAGCCGCGCACCTTGGCCATCGCGTCATCCACGGAACATTCGACCTTCTCGCCAGTCGCACGGCGCTTCAGCTCCACCTTGCCGGCGGCCGCCCCGCGCGGCCCGACCACGATCTGCCAGGGATGGCCCATCAGATCGGCATCGGCGAACTTGGCCCCTGCCCGCTCGCCGCGATCATCGTACAGCGCATCGCCATTGAAGCGGGCGTACAGATCCTCGCACATCGCGTCGCACGCCGCGTCGCCGACCTTGAGGTTGAGGATGACGGCAGGGAACGGGGCGACGCTGTCGGGCCAGATGATGCCCGCTTCGTCGTGGTGCGCCTCGATCAGCGCGCCCACCAGACGGCTGACACCGACGCCGTAGCTGCCCATCTCGGGCGCCACGGATACACCGTCGCGGCCAGCGACCGCGAGGCCCATGGCCTTGCTGTATTTGGTGCCGAAATAGAAGATGTGGCCGACTTCGATGCCGCGACCCTCACGTTTCTCGGCGACGTGCTGCCACGCCTCCGCGTCATGCTTGTCGTCGGTCGCGGCGTAGTGCGTGGTCATCTGCGTCCAGAACCGCTCGAGATCGGGTTCCGACATGATGGAAAAGTTATCGCTCGAATAGTCGATCGTCTCGAACGCCGCGTCGTAATAAACTTGGCTCTCGCCGGTCGGTGCCAGGATGATGAATTCGTGGCTGAGATCCCCGCCGATCGGGCCGGTATCGGCCACCATCGGGATGGCCTGCACGCCGAGGCGCTGGAACGTGCGCATGTAGGCCAGCATCATCTTGCGGTAGCTGACGACGGCCCCGGCGCGATCGAGATCGAAACTGTAGGCATCCTTCATCAGAAATTCGCGCCCGCGCATCACGCCAAAACGGGGGCGCACCTCGTCGCGGAACTTCCACTGGATGTGATACAGAATTTGGGGCAACTCGCGGTAGGACTTCACCGATTGCCGCATGAGGTCGGTGATCATCTCCTCGTTGGTCGGGCCGTACAGCAGGTCGCGCTCATGGCGGTCCTTCAGCCGCAGCATCTCCGGCCCATACGCGTCGTAGCGCCCGCTCTGCCGCCAGAGGTCGGCCGATTGGATGGTCGGCATCAACACTTCCTGGGCGCCAGCCGCATCCTGCTCCTCACGCACGATGGCCTCGATCCGGCGCAGCACCCGCAGGCCCGCTGGCAGCCATGCGTAAATCCCGGCAGCCGTCTGCCGCACCAGCCCAGCACGCAGCATCAGCCGGTGCGAGGCAATCTGCGCCTCGGCTGGCGTTTCCTTCAGGGTCGGCAGCAGGGAGTGCGAGAGGCGCATCGGGCTATTCCATGTGATGGGGCGAGCGGATTCGGGCGGAATCTACAACCCAGGGTCAAGCTCGACCATAGCCAGGTTGGCGTTATATTTGTGCGCCGCACAATCGACTGGCGCAAGAAAACACAAGAAACGAGCACGTTCGTGTTGATTTTAGCGTGACTCGGTTCGTTCCCGGCGCTAGACAAAAAGAAGGCCCGCGCGCCAGCGGCGCAGCGGGCCAAGTTTAGGGAGGAAACGCCAGTCACACGGCAGGAGGAGGGAAATCCTCGTCCTGCCGTGAAGATTGCGGTTAAGCGCGGCTGATGTCCACGATAATCGGCCTTGAACTATAGCAAAATTAGCTACCTGAGACCATTTTTGCATCGTTTTTAATCTGCGCGACAGATCAATTTGGCAAATGCCTAATTGTCTTGCATGTAAAGCCAACCGCTCCGGAAGCTGAAATAATCGCTGGCGATGACCGCCATGGCGACGCCCCAGACAAGCGTCGCGATCAGCGTGGTCACCAGAGCCTTGCGAAGCAGATGAGGTTCCTCAGGCGCGCCCCGCCATCCGCCCGTTGAACGCGCCGGGTCAGAGACCGGGCGGGTCCAGAACGGGAGCACCGCGAACAGTGTGGTCCACCAGATCATCACGAACAGCACAAACGCCGTGAACCAGTTCATCGCGCGGACGGCCTACACCCGCAGCAGGTGCAATTCGACCAGAGGACGCTTCTGCAGCCGTTTGCCGAGTGCCCGGCGCATCGCCGCCCGTGCCGCATCGGCCAAAGCAGCGTCGTCACGCCGCAGCGCCATGGGAAGATCGCTGATTGCCTGGGCCATTTCGCGGCCGATCACCGCGGGCTCCGGGTCGTCCACATCGAACAGGCCGGGTGCGCTCACCTTCGGCTCCCCGCGCACCGTCCCGGCCGCATCGACCGCGATGCTGCCGACGACGACGCCGTTGAACAGCATCCTGCGCCGTGCGCCCATCACGTTGCCCTGCAAGGGCACCAACCGGTTGCCGTCCACCACCAGTTTGCCGACCGGGGCGCTGTCCACCACTTCCGGCGTGCCGGGAGCAAGGCTCAGTATGTCGCCGTCCTCCAGCAGGATCGGCTTCACGCCGGCGTCCTGCGCAAGCGCGGCGTGGGCCGCCAAGTGGCGCCATTCGCCGTGCACCGGAACCGAGTAGCGCGGCCGCACCAGCGCATAAAGCTTGCGCAACTCGTCGCGCGCCGGGTGGCCCGAGACGTGGATCATGTGATCGTTGTCGGTCATCAGCCTTACGCCGCGCCGGACCAGATTGTCCTGCACCGTGCCGATCGCCCGCTCGTTGCCCGGGATCACCCGGCTGCTGAACACCACCGTGTCGCCCTCGCCCAACTCGATGCGGGGATGATTGTCGGCCGCGATCCGGGCCAGCGCGCTGCGCGGCTCGCCCTGGCTGCCGGTGACCAGAATCAGCAGGTTGTCGTCCGGCACATCGTTGGCCGCATCCTCGCTCATGAAGGGGCGGATGCCCTTGAGGTAGCCGGTCTCGCGCGCTGCGGTGTCGAGGTTGCGGAGCGACCGGCCGACCAATGCCACGCTGCGCCCGGCGTCCTGGGCGGCAAGCGCCACCGATTCCACGCGCGCCACGTTGCTGGCGAAGCAGGTCACGGCCACCCGCCCGCGCAGGCTGCCGATCAGGGTGGAGAGGCTGCGGCGCACGTCGCCCTCGGTGCCGGAATGGCCCTCGACCATGGCGTTGGTGCTGTCGCACACCATTGCCAGCACGCCTTCGTCGCCGAGCGCCTTCAGCGCTTCGAGGTCGGTGGGCGGCCCCACCATGGGCGTCGCGTCCAGCTTCCAGTCGCCGGTGTGCAGCACGATGCCCATCGGCGTGCGGATCACCAGCGCCTGCGCCTCCGGAATCGAGTGCGCGACGCGGAGGAACTGCAGGTCGAACGGCCCGACATCGAACTTGCCGCCCGGCGCGATCACATGGATGGTCACCTCGCGCAGTAGCCCGGCCTCGCTCAGTTTGCGCCGCAGCACGGCGGCTGCGAACGGGGTGGCATAGACGGGGCAGCGCAGGCTGCGCCACAGATGCGCGACCCCGCCGATATGGTCCTCGTGCGCGTGGGTGATGACCAAGCCTACCAGCCGGTCCCGCCGCTCGGCGATGAACACCGGGTCGGGCACCATCACCTCGACCTCGGGGTGCTCGGCGCCGCCGAAACCGATGCCGCAATCCACCGCCAACCACTTGCCGGCCATGCGATACAAATTCAAATTCATGCCGATCTCGCCGGTCCCGCCCAGGGGCAGGAAGGCAAGGTCGCTCGTTACCGCGTCCATTAGACTCGCTTTCAAGTTTGGGCCGCGAAACTGGCCGGACCGTTCAGTCGGTCTCGATCAGTCGCATCCGATCTCGGGGTAATGTGGGGACCGGGTTGCGTTCCGCCAACATCCTTAGTCCATCCAGGGTCAGATCGGGGTCGATATGCTCGATCACCATCGTCCCTTCCGCCAACAGCGGGGCCAGCCCGCCGGTCGCGATCACCTTCAGCTTGCATCCCTGCTCGGCCTGGATGCGGGCAACCAGACCCTCGATCATCCCCACATAGCCCCAGTAGATGCCGGACTGCATGGCCGGCACCGTCGAGCGGCCGATCACCGCCTGCGGCCGGCCGATGCCGATGCGCGGCAGGCGGGCAGCCGCCTTGTGCAGCGCCTCGAGCGAGAGGTTGATGCCGGGCGCGATCACGCCCCCCAGATAGGCGCCATCATCGCCTACCACGTCGAACGTGGTCGCGGTGCCGAAATCGATCACCACCAGCGGCCCGCCAAAGCGGCGATGCGCCGCCAGCGCGTTCAGCAGGCGGTCGGCGCCCACCTCGTCGGGGTTGTCGATGCGGATCTCGAAGCCCCAATCGAGGTTCGCGCGCGCCACCAACGGCTCCACATCGAACCAGTCGCGGCACAGCCGTCGCAGATGATACAGCGCGGCGGGCACCACGGTGCCGATCACGGCGGCACTCACCTGCTCGCGCTTCAGATTGGAATGCGACAGCAGGGTCAGCAGCCAGACGGCATATTCGTCGCTGGTGCGCTGCGGCTCGGTGGCGATGCGCCAGTTGCCGACCCAGCCCGCCCCGTCGTGAATCGCGAACACCACGTTCGTGTTTCCGGCATCGACCACCAGCAGCATCTCAGCCCTCCCCGTCCAGCAGCGGCCCGCCCAGCTTCGGCTCGGCCAGCTTCGGCTCGGCCAGCAGAACTTCGCCTGTCGCGAACGCGCGCACCCGGCCGCCCGATTGCAGCATCAGACTGCCATCCTCGCCCAGCCCGGCGAACTGGCCGCCGACCCTCTCGCCCCCCACCCGCAGCGAGATCGTCTCGCCGATGGAATGCGCCCGCGAAAGCCAAGCGGCACGGACGGGGCCGAACCCCTCCAGCAGCCGCACCCGCCGCCACGCGTCGATCCGCTCCAGCACGCGCGCCGCCACCGCCTCCGGCGCTTCGGCGCTGCGGAGCGTGCCAGCGCTGCCATCGTAGCCCTCAGGCACGTGCGAAAGGTTAACGCCGATGCCGATCACCAGCCACGCGAGGCTGCCCTGCCCGTCATCGGCGCTGTCGAGCAGGATGCCCGCGACCTTACGCCCGTCGAGCAGCAGGTCGTTCGGCCACTTCACCCGCGGATCGGCGGGCGCCAGCGCCTCTGCCAGCGCCACCGCCGCGAGCAGGGACCACTGGCCGGCGGAGGCGGCGCGCTCGCGCGGACGCAGCAGCACCGAGAGGTTGAGGTTGCCGATCGGCGCGATCCATTCGCGCCCCCGGCTGCCCCGTCCCGCGGTCTGGCGGCGTGCGAGTGCGGCAAACCCCTCAGGTTCGCCAGCTTCGGCAAGTTCGCGGCATAGATCCGAGGTGGACGGCAGGGACTCGTGGGTCTTCAGCCGCCACGCCGTCGCCATCAGCCGAACAGCACGCGGGCCGCCGCCTCGGCGGCACCCACCAAGGGTGCCGGGAACAGGAAGAACACGGTGGTGAAAATCGCGCTCACGCCGCCCACGAAGGTGAGCGAGCCGGGGCGCGGGTCGAACGCCTCGTGCGCCTCGTCGAAATACATCACCTTGATGATGCGGAGATAATAGTAGGCGCCGATCACGCTGGTCAGCACGCCGATCACCGCCAGCGTCCACAACCCGCTCTGCACGGCGGCCGTGAAGATGAAGTACTTGCCCCAGAAGCCCGTGAACGGCGGGATGCCCGCCATGCTGAACATGAAGATCATCAGGGCCGCTGCCAGCCCCGGATCGGTCTTGGCCAGCCCGCTCAGGTCGGAAACCTTCTCCAGCATCCGCCCGCGCCGGCGCATCGCGATGATGCAGGCGAAGGTGCCGGCGTTCATGAACACGTAGGTAACAAGGTAGATCAGCACGCCGCGAATGCCGACGGCGGTGCCGGCGGCCAGCCCGATCAGCGTGTAACCCATGTGGCCGATGGAGGAATACGCCATCAGCCGCTTGATGTTGGTCTGGCCAATCGCGGCCAGCGAGCCAAGCAGCATCGACGCGATCGACACCAGCACGATCAGTTGCTGCCATTGCGGCAGCAAATGCCCGAACGGCGTCGCCATCGCGCGCACCAGCAGCGCCATGGCGGCCACCTTCGGCGCCGTTCCCATGAACGACGTAACGGGCGTGGGCGCCCCCTCGTACACGTCGGGCGTCCACATGTGGAACGGCACCGCCGATATCTTGAAGGCGAGGCCGGCGATGACGAACACGATGCCGACGATCAGGCCGGGCGAGGCCTTGGTGGGGTCGCTCAACGCGGTCGCGAGCCGGTCGAACGCCATGCTGCCGGAGAAGCCGTAGATCAGCGAGATGCCATACAGCAGCAGGCCCGAGGCCAGCGCGCCCAGCACGAAATACTTCAGCCCCGCCTCGGAGGAACGCAACTGGTCGCGCGCGAAGGCCGCGAGCACATAGATCGCGAGCGACTGCAGTTCGAGGCCGAGATACAGCGTCATCAGATTGGAAGCCGACGCCATGATCATCATGCCGACGGTGCAGAGCATGATGAGCACGGGAAATTCAAAGCGGCGCAAATTCTCATGCTCGGCGTAGTCGAGCGAGACGATGATGCCGAGCGCGGACGAGACCAGCACCAGAAGCTTAATGAAGCCCGAGAAACTGTCATTCGTGAACAGGCCGCGATAGCCGATGCCGCTGGAATTGGACACCACCAGCATGGCGGTGACCAGCAGCGCGCCCACCGCCATCATGCTGCACATGCGGAAGCTCTCGCGCTTCCACAGCGCGCCGAACACCAGGATGGCCATCGCGAAGCACGACAGCACGATTTCCGGGATCGCCAATGTCCAGTTCATCGTGGTCCAGTTCGTCACCGCAGTACCTCCGCCAGCCTGGTGGCACTCGCCATCGCCGCTTGTTGATGCTCGACCATGGCGCGCACCGAGGCATCCCAGAAGCTGGTGAAGCTGGACGGGTAGATGCCCATCCAGAGCGTGACGACCACCAAAGGCGCGAAAATCGCGAGCTCGCGCGGCGACAAGTCGAGGATATGCTTCAGGTCGTCGCGGGTGATGCGGCCGAACACGACGCGGCTATACAGGTATAGCATGTAAGCGGCGCCGAGGATCATGCCGAGACTGCCCAGCAGCGCCAGCCAGAAATTGACCTCATAGGCACCGATCAGGACCAGGAACTCGCCCACGAACCCGGCAGTGCCGGGCAGGCCGATGCTGGCCATGGTGAACAGCAGGAAGGTCAGCGCGTAGACCGGCATCCGGTCCGCGAGCCCGCCGTAACGCGCGATCTCGCGGGTGTGGACGCGGTCGTACACCACGCCCACGCACAGGAACAACGCGGCCGACACAATGCCGTGCGACAGCATCTGGAACAGCGCGCCCGATACGCCCTGCGCGTTGATGGTGAAGATGCCGATGGTGACCACGCCCATATGCGCGACCGACGAATAGGCGATCAGCTTCTTCATGTCGGTCTGTGCCAGTGCCACCAGCGAGGTGTAGATGACGGCGACCACGGACAGCCCGAAGATGTAGGGCGCGAAATGTGCCGAGGCGATCGGCAACATCGGTACCGAGAAGCGCAGGAAGCCGTACGCCCCCATCTTGAGCAGCACGCCGGCCAGGATGACGGAGCCCGCCGTCGGCGCCTCGACATGCGCGTCGGGCAGCCAAGTATGCACCGGCCACATCGGCACCTTGACCGCGAAGGAGGCGAAGAAGGCCAGGAACATCCAGGTCTGCATCGCGGGCGCGAACTGGGTGTGCATCAATGTCGGGATGTCGGTGGTGCCGGCGACGTACCACATCGCCAGCAGCGCCAGCAGCATCAGCACCGAGCCCGCCAGCGTGTAGAGAAAGAACTTGAACGCGGCATACACGCGGCGCGGGCCGCCCCAGATGCCGATGATGAGGTACATCGGGATCAGCACGCCCTCGAAGAACATGTAGAACACGACGAAATCCATCGCCGAGAACATGCCGACCATCATGGTCTCGAGCACGAGGAACGCGATCATGTATTCCCGCACGCGCATACGGATCGTCTCCCAGCTCGCCAGGATGCAGATCGGCGTAAGCAGAGTCGCCAGCAGCACGAACAGCACGCTGATGCCGTCCACACCCATCTTGTAGGCGATGCCCCATTGCGGCAGCCACACGCTGTTCTCGATGAACTGGAAGCCGGCTTCGGCGCGGTCGAAGCGCGCCCACAGCACAACCGAGATGGCGAGCACCACGAGGCTGGTCCAGAGCGCCGTCCAGCGGGCGTTGGAGGCCACCACCTCCTCGTCGCCGCGCACGAACATGATGATGGCGCAGCCCAACAGGGGCAGCCAGGTGACGAGCGAGAGGATCGGGAAGCCAGCGGCATTCATCACGGTCACCGGAACAGCAGGAAGATGCCGACGAGCAGCACGAGGCCGATCAGCATGGCGAAGGCGTAGGTGGCGATGGAGCCGGTCTGGATCTTCACGATCTGGGCGGAGCCGTCGGCCGTCATCGCCGCCACCCCGTTGGGGATGCCGTCGATGATCCGGCTGTCGCCGACATGCCACAGGCCGCGCGCCAGCGCGAAGGCCGGGCGCACGAAGAGGAAGTTGTAAAGCTCGTCGAAATACCACTTGTTCAGCAGGAAGCGGTACACGCCGCCGAACGTCGCGGCGAGCCGCACCGGCAGCGCCGGCATGAACATGTAGAACAGATAGGCGAGCGCGATGCCCGCAAGCCCGACCACGCTGGGCAGGGCGCTCACCCAGCCGGGCACGTGCTCCATGTCTGTGAGCACGTGGTTGTTGGCCGCGACCACGATCGAGTCGCCCCAGAATTCCCGCCAGTCCTCGCCGACAAGCTGGTCGCGGAACCACCAGCCGGCGAACACCGCGCCCACCGCCAGCAGGATCAGCGGCACGGTCATCGCGGCCGGGCTCTCATGCACGTGCTCCATCGTGCGATGGTCGGCGCGAGGCTTGCCGTGGAAGGTCATGATGATGAGGCGCCAGGAGTAGAACGCGGTCAGAAAGGCCGCGATGATGGTGCACCAGAAGCCGTAATGGCCGATCAGCGTGTGCGACGCCCAGGCCGCCTCGATGATCGCGTCCTTCGAGAAATAGCCGGCGAACGGGAACACGCCGCCCAGAGAGAGGCTGCCGATCCAGAACATCGCGTAGGTCAGCGGGATCATCTTCCACAGCCCGCCCATACGCCGCATGTCCTGCTCGTCGGACATCGCGTGGATGACCGAACCGGCCCCCAGGAACAACAGCGCCTTGAAGAAGGCATGCGTCAGAAGATGGAACACCGAGGCCTGATAGGCGCCCACGCCCGCTGCGACGAACATGTAACCGAGCTGGGAACAGGTGGAGTAGGCGATGACGCGCTTGATGTCGTTCTGCACGCAACCGACAGTGGCGGCGAAGAACGCCGTGGTGGCGCCGATGAAGGTGACGAAGGCCAGCGCGTCGGGCGCCTGCTCCACGATAGGCGACATGCGCGCCATCATAAACACGCCCGCCGTCACCATGGTGGCGGCATGGATCAACGCCGATACCGGCGTCGGGCCTTCCATCGCGTCGGGCAGCCAGACATGCAGGCCGATCTGGGCCGATTTTCCCATGGCGCCGATGAACAGCAGGATGCCGATCACCTCCAGGCTGCGGTACTCGGCCCCAAGCAGGTGATAGGTGTCGTTCACATGCTGGCCGACGCTGCCGAAGATCACCGGGAACTCGACCGAGCCGAACGTGACGTAGATCAGCGCGATGCCGAGCGCGAAGCCCAGGTCGCCGATGCGGTTGACCACGAAGGCCTTGATCGCGGCGGCGCAGGCGCTGGGGCGGTCGTACCAGTAGCCGATCAGGAGATAGCTCGCGAGACCCACGCCCTCCCAGCCGAAGAACAGCTGCACGAGGTTGTCGGCCGTCACCAGCATCAGCATCGCGAAGGTGAACAGGCTCAGATAGCTGAAGAACCGCCATGTGGTGTTGCGCGGCTCATGGCCCATGTAGCCGACACTGTAGATGTGGATGAGCGTCGCCACCGACGTGACCATCGCGACCATGACGGCGGCCAGCGTGTCGTAGCGCAGCGCCCAATCGACGTGGAAGCTGCCGGCCTCGATCCAGGTGCCGAGCGAGACCACGCCGGGTTCCGCGTCGCCGTACACGAGTTGCACGAACGCGGTCACGCCGCAGGCGGCGGCCAGCAACATGCACAGGATCGTCACCGCCTGGGCGGCACGCTCCCCGATGGCGCGGCCCAGCAGCCCGGCAATGACCGAGCCCGCCAGCGGCGCGAAGATGGCGACCGAGTACAGCATCCGATCAGCCCTTCATCAAGTTCACGTCCTCGACCTGGATCGAGCCGCGATTACGGAAATACGTGACCAGGATGGCGAGCCCGATCGCCGCCTCGGCGGCGGCCACGGTCAGCACGAACATGGCGAAGACCTGGCCCGCGAGATCGTTCAGCGCCGCCGAAAAGGCCACGAGGTTGAGGTTGACCGCGAGCAGGATCAGCTCGACCGACATCAGGATGACGATGACGTTCTTGCGGTTCAGGAAGATGCCGAACACGCCCAGCACCAGCAGGATGGCGCTCACCGTCAGATAGTGGCCGAGGCCCACGACCAGCATCAGTGGTGTCCCCCCCGTGCCACATCCTGGGCGGCGTGTTCATGGTGGTCCTGCTCCGGCATGTCGCCGGCCTCCTCAGGTTCGGTTTCGGTCGGCCGCAGATAGCCGAGATCTTTCGTGCCTACATGCGAGGCGAGGTTCATCATTACCATCGTGTGGTTCGGGTCGCGCGCGATTTGCCGCGCGATCACCTGGCGGCGGCTGTCGCCCTTGTCGCGGAGCGTCAGCACGATGGCGCCGATCATGGCCACCAGCAGCACGAGGCCCGCGGATTGGAACAGGAACACGTAGTCCGTGTAGATCAGCCGTCCGAGTTGGGCGGTATTGCTGACGTTGGAGACGCCCGGCGCGAAGCGGATGGAGGCGGCTTCGGGCAGGAACTTCCACCCCGACAGCACGAGGCCAAGCTCGATCAGCAGCACCAGCCCGACCATGAGCCCGACCGGCAGATAACGCTGGAACCCGCCGCGCAACGCCGCGAAATCCACGTCGAGCATCATGACGACGAACAGGAACAGAACCGCGACCGCCCCGACATAGACGATGACCAGGATCATCGCGAGGAACTCGGCGCCGGCCAGCAGGAACAAGGCGGCGGCGTTGAAGAAGGCAAGGATCAGGAACAGCACGGAATGCACGGGGTTGCGGGCACTCACCACCATGGCGGCGGAGCCGATCAGGATGGCCGCGAAGACGTAGAAGGCGAGGGCCGCGATCATGACATGCTCACCGATACGGCGCGTCGAGTTCGAGACGGCGTGCCAATGCCGGCTCCCACTGGTCGCCGTTGGCGAGTAGTTTGGCCTTGTCGTACAGCAACTCCTCGCGCGTCTCGGTCGCGAACTCGAAATTGGGGCCTTCGACGATGGCGTCCACCGGACAGGCTTCCTCGCACAGGCCACAATAGATGCACTTGGTCATGTCGATGTCGTAGCGCGTGGTGCGGCGCGAGCCGTCCTCGCGGGGTTCGGCCTCGATGGTGATGGCCTGCGCGGGACAGACGGCCTCGCACAATTTGCAGGCGATACAGCGTTCCTCGCCGTTCGGGTAACGGCGCAGCGCATGCTCGCCGCGGAAGCGGGGGCTGAGCGGGTTCTTCTCGTACGGGTAGTTGAGCGTGACCTTGCGCTTGAAGAAGTAGCGCAGGGTCAGCGCCATGCCGCCGAAAATCTCGCCCAGCAGAAGGCCGCGCGCGGTGCGATCCAGGAATGCCATTCAGTAAGGTCCTTCAGCATCGACATGGCGGAGATCGAAGGCTGCATCACACCACATGCGGCAGCCATCCCATGAACACCAGCACGCCGGCGGTCAGCACCAGCCAGATCAGCGAGAACGGCAGGAACACCTTCCAGCCAAGGCGCATCAACTGATCGTAGCGGAAACGGGGGAACGTGCCGCGCACCCAGATGAACACGAACAGGCAGAACATGATCTTGGCGACGAACCAGAGCGGCCCGGGTATCCAATTGAACGGGGCGATATCGAACGGCGGCAGCCAGCCTCCCAGGAACAGGATGGTCGTCATCGCGCTCATCAGGATCATGTTCGTGTATTCGCCGAGGAAGAACAGGGCGAAGGTCATGGCGCTGTATTCCACCATGAAGCCGGCCACGATCTCGCTCTCGCCTTCCGCGAGGTCGAACGGCGAGCGGTTGGTTTCCGCCAGGCCCGAGATGAAGAAGATGATGAACATCGGGAACAGCGGCACACAGAACCACACGGTCCGCTGCGCCAGCACGACGTCGTTCAAATTCAGGCTGCCGACGCAGATCAGCACGGTCACCATCACGAAGCCGATGGAAACCTCGTAGCTGACCATCTGCGCGGCGGACCGCAGCGCCCCGAAGAAGGCGTATTTCGAGTTGCTCGCCCAACCCGCGATGATGATGCCGTAGACGCCGAGCGACGAGATCGCGAACAGATACAGGATGCCCACATTGATGTCGGCGATGCCCCAGCCGTCGTTCACCGGGATCACCGCCCAGGCGATCACCGCCAGCCCGAAGGTCAGCATCGGCGCCAGCAGGAACAGCACCCGGTTGGCGCCCGACGGGATGATGGTTTCCTTCATCAGCATCTTGATGGCGTCGGCGAAGGGCTGGAACAGGCCGAAGGGGCCTACCATGTTCGGCCCCTTCCGCAGCTGGATCGCGGCCAGAACCTTACGCTCGGCCAGCGTCAGATAGGCCATGCCCAGCAGCACCGGCACGATGATGGCGAGCGCCTGCAGCACGGTCAGGATCAGGATGCCGAACGAGGTGTGAAAAAACGCGGCCATCTCGCTATTCCGCCGCGGCCGCGAGGCTGGGCTGATAGAGCGCCGCACACTTGGCCATGGTGGCGCTGGCACGGCTGATCGGGTCGGTCTGGTAGTAGTTCGGCACACACGACACGAACGCCGCCTCGCCGAGTGCCGCCGGGTCGCCGGCGGGGCCGCTGTGATCCGAGCAGCCGAAGCGGGGCAGCTGGTTGATGCGGGCGAACACCGGGTTCGCTCCCTCCAGCCGGGCGCGCAATGCCTCCAGCGTGTCGTAGGGGAGCGGCTTGCCGAGCACGGCGCTGGCGGCGCGCAATATCTTCCAATCCTCACGCGCGTCACCGGGCGGGAACGTGGCGAAGGAACCGCGCTGCACCCGGCCCTCGGTGTTCACGTAGGTGCCGTGCTTCTCGGGATAGGCGGCGCCGGGAAGAATGACGTCGGCGCGGGCGGCACCGGCGTCGCCGTGATGGCCCTGGTAGACCACGAAGGTGTCGTCCCCGATGCGCGACATGTCGAACTCGTCGGCGGCCAGCAGCCACAGCAAATCCACGCCGCCGCCCATCATGGCGTCAAGATTCTTGCCGTTCGGTCCCGGCAGGAAACCGAGATCGAGCGCGCCGACGCGGCCGCCGGCCGTGTGCAGCACGTTGAAGCCATGCCACTCGGGCGCCAGCATCCCGGTCTGTGCCGCGAGCTTCCAGCATGCGGCGAGGATCGCGGCGCCGTCGGGGCGGGCGATGGCACCTTGGCCCACGATGACCATGGGGCGCTTGGCGTCACGCAGAACGCTGGCGAAATCCTGGCTGCCGTCGAGCAGGCCGGTCAGCGCGCTGGGGCCGTCGCCGATCCAGGTCGCGTCATAGGTGAGGTCGGCCGCGGCCCCGATCGCGGCCACCGGGAAGCGCCCGGCGACCTGGCGCTTGCGGATGCGCGCGTTCAGCAGCGGCGCCTCGCGCCTGGGATTGCTGCCGACGATGAGCAGCGCGTCGGCTTCCTCGATCCCGGCGATCGAGGTGTTGAAGGTGTAGAAATCCCGCCGCGCCGCGTCGATGCGGGCACCGTCCTGGCGGCAATCGAGATTGATGGAACCGAGCAGTCCCATCAAATCCTTCAGCGCCATCGTGCTCTCGGCATCAACCATGTCGCCCGCGATGGCGCCGATGCGCTCGCCCGTCAGGCCACGCAGCCTGGCGGCGATGGCGGCGAAGGCCTCGGGCCAGGTCGCTTTGCGCATCTGGCCGTCACGCCGCACCCACGGGCTGTCGAGCCGGCGGCGTTTGAGGCCGTCGATGGCGAAGCGGGACTTGTCGGCCAGCCACTCCTCGTTCACGTCCTCGTTGATACGCGGCAACACGCGCAGCACCTCGCCCCCGCGTGTGTCGATGCGGATAGCCGCACCCACGGCGTCCATCACGTCGATGCTGTCGGTCTTCGTCAGCTCCCACGGGCGGGTGACGAAGGCGTAGGGCTTCGAGGTGAGCGCGCCGACCGGGCAGATGTCGATGAGATTACCGGACAGCTCGGAGGTGAGCGCGTGCTCGACATAGGTGCCGACCTCCATGTTCTCGCCGCGCGCGGTCGCGCCCAGTTCCGGCACGCCGGCGATCTCGGTCGCGAAGCGGATGCAGCGCGTGCATTGGATGCAGCGCGTCATCACGGTTTTCACCAGCGGGCCGAGGTTCTTGTCCTTCACGGCGCGCTTGTTCTCGGCGTAGCGCGAATGGTCGCGGCCGTAGCCGACCGCCTGGTCCTGCAGGTCGCATTCGCCGCCCTGGTCGCAGATCGGGCAGTCGAGCGGGTGGTTGATGAGCAGAAATTCCATGACGCCGCGCCGCGCCTGGCGCGTCATCGGGCTGTCGGTGAACACCACCATGTTGTCGGCGACCGGAAACGCGCAGGACGCGACCGGCTTCGGCGCCTTCTCGACCTCGACCAGACACATGCGGCAATTGCCGGCGATGGAAAGGCGCTCGTGATAGCAGAAGCGGGGGATTTCGCGGCCCGCGAGTTCGGCCGCCTGCAACACCGTGCTGCCGGCGGGGACTTCGACGGTGATGCCGTCAACCGTGACCTTGGGCATGATCTATTCCGCCGCCAAGGCCAAAGACTCGCCGGCCAACGGTTCGTTGACGGGGAAGGTGCGCGCCGGCGCGCCCCGCACGCGCTTGTACTCGGCGATGCGCTCCTCCATCAGCGGGCGGAAATGGCGGATGAGGCCCTGCACCGGCCATGCCGCCGCGTCGCCGAGCGCGCAGATGGTGTGGCCCTCGATCTGCCGGCTGACCTGTTCCAGCGTGTCGATCTCGTCCAGTTCGGCGCGCCCCTGCACCATGCGGTACATGACGCGCATCATCCACCCGGCCCCCTCGCGGCACGGCGTACACTGGCCGCAGCTTTCGTGCTTGTAGAACTGGCTCAGGCGGGCGATGGCGCGGATCACGTCGGTGGATTTATCCATCACGATCACCGCCGCCGTACCGAGGCCGCTTTTCACGTCGCGCAGGCTGTCGAAATCCATCAGCACGGTGTCGCAGATGCTTTTCGGCAGCAGCGGCACGCTGGAGCCGCCGGGGATGACAGCCAGCAGATTATCCCATCCGCCGCGCACGCCGCCGCAATAGGTGTCGATCAACTCGCGCAACGGAATGCCAAGTTCCTCCTCGACGTTGCACGGCTTGTTCACGTGGCCCGAGATGCAAAAAATCTTGGTGCCCGCGTTCTTGGGGCGGCCGAGGGCGGAGAACCAGCCGGCGCCGCGCCGCAGGATGGCGGGGGCGACCGCGATGGTCTCAACGTTGTTCACGGTGGTGGGGCAGCCGTACAGGCCCACCGCCGCCGGGAAGGGCGGCTTCATGCGTGGCATGCCCTTTTTGCCCTCGAGACTTTCGAGCAGCGCGGTTTCCTCGCCGCAGATATAGGCGCCCGCGCCACGGTGCAGGTACAGCTCGAAATCCCAGCCGGAGCCGGCCGCGTTCGCGCCGATCAATCCGGCCTCATAGGCCTCGTCGATCGCGATCTGCAGGTTTACCGCCTCGTTGTAGTATTCGCCACGGATGTAGATGTAGGCGGCATGCGCGCCCATCGCGAACGACGCGATCAGGCAGCCCTCGATCAGCTTGTGCGGATCGTGGCGCATGATGTCCCGGTCTTTGCAGGTGCCGGGCTCGCTCTCGTCGGCGTTGACCACGAGATAGGCCGGGCGCCCGTCGGACACCTTGGGCATGAACGACCATTTCATGCCGGTGGGGAAACCCGCGCCGCCGCGCCCGCGCAGCCCGGAGGCCTTCATCTCGTCGATGATCGCCTCGCGGCCGCGGGCGATGATGGCGGCCGTGCCGTCCCAGTCGCCCCGCGCGCGGGCACCCGCCAGGCGGAAATCATGCTGGCCGTAGAGGTTGGTGAAGATGCGGTCTTGATCACTGAGCATCGTCTATTCCGCGGTCTGGAAGTGCAGCGTGGTCAGCGTGTTGGGGCCACCCTCGGGAGCGGAGGTCATGCGGCCGATCATGGAGCCCGGCTTCGGCGCCTCGCCACGTTTCAGCGCGTCCAGGAGTTCCCCGGTGCGGGCGGCATCCATGTCCTCATAGAAATCGTCGTTCACCTGCAGGATCGGCGCGTTCACGCAGGCGCCGAGACATTCCACCTCGGTCATGGTGAACAGGCCGTCGGCGCTGGTTTCGTGCCAGCCCTTGATGCCGGTGAATTTGCGGCAGGCGGCGACCACGTCGTCCGAGCCGCGCAGCCAGCAGGGCGTGGTGGTGCAGAGCTGCAAATGGTAGCGGCCGATGGGGGTGGTGTTGAACATCAGATAGAACGTCGCGACCTCGTACACGCGGATGGGCGGCATCCCCAGGCGATGCGCCACTGCGTCCATCGCCACGCGCGGCACCCAGGCACTGCCGGTCTGGCGGCCCATCTGGCGCTGGGCCACGTACAGCAGCGGCAGCGAGCCGCTGGCCTGCTTGCCCGCCGGGTATTTCGCCAGGATCTTCTCGATCTCGGCATTACTTTCGTCGTCGAATGCGAAATGGGCCGGCTGGGCGATGTTCTCGCCGGTCGAGCCGTCCCCGATGTTCTCGGCCATCAAACTACCTGTCGATCTCGCCGAACACGACGTCGAGCGATCCGATGATCGCCACCGCATCGGCCAGCATGTGCCGCTTGGAAAGCTTTTCAATCGCCTGGAGGAAGGCGAAACCCGTGGGGCGTATCTTGCACCGATACGGCCGGTTGGTACCGTCAGCCACCAGATAGACGCCGAACTCGCCCTTGGGGCTCTCGACCGTCGTGTAGGTGGCGCCGGCGGGCACGTGGTAACCCTCGGTGAACAGCTTGAAGTGATGGATCAGCGCCTCCATCGACTTCTTCATCTCGCCGCGCGTGGGGGGGGAAAACTTGCGGTCCTGCACCTTGATCGGGCCGGGCTTCATGCGCGCGAGGCACTGGCGGATGATCTTCACGCTCTCGCGCATCTCGCCCATGCGCATCAAATAGCGGTCGTAGCAATCGCCGTTGCGGCCGACCGGGATGTCGAACTCAAGCTGTTCGTACATTTCGTAGGGCTGCGAGCGCCGCAGATCCCATGGCACGCCGCTGGCGCGCAGCGGCGGGCCGGAAAAGCCCCAGGCCAGCGCGTCCTCGGCGGAAATGATGCCGATATCGACGGTGCGCTGCTTCCAGATGCGGTTATTGGTGAGCAGGCCTTCCAGGTCGTCGATGAACCTGGGAAAGGTCTCGGCCCACTCGGCGATGCGTTCCTCGAGACCGGCGGGCAGGTCTTTCGCCACGCCGCCAGGGCGGAAATAGTTGGAGTGCAGGCGCGCGCCGGAGGCCTGATCATAGAACTCCATCAGCTTCTCGCGTTCCTCGAAGCCCCACAGCGCCGGCGTGATGGCACCGACGTCCAGCGCGTAAGTGGTCACGTTCAGCAGGTGGTTCAGGACGCGGGTGATCTCGGAGAACAGCGTGCGTATCCACTTGGCCCGCTCCGGCACCTCGATGCCGAGCAGCTTCTCGGTGGCGAGCGCGAAGGGGTGCTCCATGCACATCGGGCTGACGTAATCGAGCCGGTCGAAATACGGGACCGCCTGCATGTAGGTCTTGTATTCGATCAGCTTCTCGGTGCCGCGATGCAGCAGGCCGATATGCGGGTCGGCGCGCTCGACGACCTCGCCATCCATTTCCAGGATTAGCCGCAGCACGCCATGGGCCGCCGGATGCTGGGGGCCGAAATTGATCGCATGGCTGTCGATCGCGACCGACCTGGTGGAAGGCAGCAGATCGCGGCCGGGAAGTGCTTCGCCCATGCTGCTGCTCACGGCTTCATGCCCCGGCTGCCCTCATGCGCCTTCTCGTCGCCGGGAAGCGAGGTCATCGCCTCCCAGGGCGAGAGGAAGTCGAAGTTGCGAAAATCCTGGGTGAGCTTGACCGGCTCATACACCACCTGCTTGCGCTCCTCGTCGTAGCGCACCTCGACATAGCCAGTGAGCGGGAAGTCCTTGCGGAGCGGATGCCCCTCGAAGCCGTAATCGGTGAGGATGCGGCGCAGATCGGGCTGGTCGGAGAACACGATGCCGTAGAGATCCCACGCCTCGCGCTCCCACCAGGTGGCGACCGGCCAGATGCGGTGGATGGAGGGCACCGGGATGGCAGCGTCGGTGGCGACGTGGAGGCGGATGCGGTGGTTCAGCGAGACGCTGAGGAGGTTGTACACCACCTCGAAGCGGGGCGACCGATCGGGCCAGTCCACGCCGCAGAGATCCATCATCTGCTCGAAACTGAAACGCGGATCGTCGCGCAGCGTGGTCATCAGGTCGAGCAGCAATCCGGACGCCACATGGACGACAAGCTCGCCCTTTTCGCGGGCGGCGGAGATCACGCCTGGAAGGGCCGCAACGGCCTCGTGCAGATCGTCAGCCACGGAGGATGGTCCCGGTGCGGCGGATTTTCTTCTGCAACTGCATGATTCCGTAAACCAGCGCCTCCGCCGTGGGCGGGCAGCCCGGCACGTAGATGTCCACCGGGACGACACGGTCGCAGCCGCGCACCACCGAGTAGGAGTAGTGGTAGTAGCCGCCGCCGTTGGCGCAACTGCCCATGCTGATGACCCAGCGGGGTTCGGGCATCTGGTCGTAGACCTTGCGCAGGGCGGGGGCCATTTTGTTGGTGAGTGTGCCGGCGACGATCATCACGTCGCTCTGGCGCGGGCTCGCGCGCGGGATGACGCCCATGCGGTCGAGGTCGTAGCGCGGCATGTAGGCGTGGATCATCTCCACCGCACAGCACGCCAGCCCGAACGTCATCGGCCAAAGGCTACCGGTGCGCGCCCAGTTGACGAGCTTGTCGACGTTGGCGACGACGAAGCCCTTGTCGGAGATTTCGCCGGTGATGCCCTTGATGACCGCGTCCTGCGCGGGGCCGGGGGGAATCGGGGCGCCAAGGTAGTCCGTCGTGGTCGTGCTCATGCCACCTACTCCCAATCCAGCGCGCCCTTGTTCCACTCGTAGATGAAGCCGACCGTCAGCACCGCAAGGAAGCCGAGCATGGAGAGGAAGCCGAACATGCCGATATCGGCCAGGCTGACCGCCCAGGGGAACAGGAAGGCCACTTCCAGGTCGAAGATGATGAACAGGATGGCCACGAGGTAGAACCGCACGTCGAACCGGCGGCGGGCGTCGTCGAACGCCTCGAAGCCGCATTCATAGGCCGACAGTTTCTCAGGGTAGGGTTTCTGCTTGGCGGCCAGCAGCGAACCGCCGATCATGGCGGAGGCGATGACGCCCGCGAGCGCGATGAACACCAGGATCGGGAAGTAGTTCGCGAGAAGCGGTTCCATGTCAGCGTCCCTGTTGCGCGCCAATGCCGCAGTGCAGCGTGGCCGACCTATAGCCCCAACGGGAGCGTTCTGCCAGGGCCGCGGGAAACCGATTCCGACGGCCGCCGACGCTGCTGGCGCGAGTGACGGGGCTCGAACCCGCGACCTCCGGCGTGACAGGCCGGCGCTCTAACCAACTGAGCTACACCCGCAGCGGCAGGGCGCAGCGTTTAGGACGGCCACGGGAATGCGTCAATGGCGTGAGCCGACGAATATGGCGAACAGGGCGGAATGGGCGGTGACGGGATCGAACCGCCGGCCAACTCGGTGTAAACGAGCCGCTCTACCGCTGAGCTAACCGCCCACTGGCCTGGAGATACCGCGCCGGGCGGCGAAAGCAAACCATGCGGGCGGTGGCTCAGCGCGTTGCGTCGGTCTTCTGGCTCACGGCGTCCTTGAGGCCCTTGCCGGGCTTGAAACGAACGGAGACCGAGGCGGGGATCGAGAGCCTGGCGCCGGTGCGCGGGTCGCGGCCGATGGTCGGCTTGCGCGCGGCGAGGCCGAATGACCCGAAGCCGACGAGGCGCACGTCCTCATTGTTGCGAAGCGCACCCGTGATCGCGCCCAGCACCGCCTCGACGGCGTCGGCAGCTTTGGCGCGCGGCAAATCCGCGCGGTCGGCGACCGCGGATATCAGGTCAAATTTGTTCATCCGCACCCCGTGTCGGCCGATGACCCGGCCGTTGACGCGAGCAATTTGGATAAGCGTGGGGGAAAGCCGGCGCAAGACGATCCGGCGCGCTGGCCGGATCGTCCGCACGAAAGCCCCGTCAGTGTGGCAGAGATGCCGTGGGCTGTGCGGCCGGGACCGCCGCCGCGACCTCCGGCGGCTCGATCCACTCGATCGCCTCCGGCTTGCGGACCAGCGCCTGGTTGATGACCTCGTCCACATGGGCAACCGGCACCAGCTTGAGGTGCTTCTTCACATTGTCCGGAATCTCCGCCAGGTCCTTCTCGTTGTCCTTCGGGATGAACACGGTGGTGATCCCGGAGCGCAACGCCGCCAGCAGCTTTTCCTTCAGGCCTCCGATGGGCAGGATACGGCCGCGCAGCGTGATCTCGCCGGTCATGGCAATATCGCGGCGCACCGGGATGCCGGTCATGATGCTGACGATGCTGGTGGCCATGGCGACACCTGCCGATGGGCCGTCTTTCGGCGTGGCACCTTCCGGCACGTGGACGTGGATGTCCCGCTTCTCGAAAAGCGTCGGCTTGATGCCGAACGAGACCGAGCGGCTGCGGACGTAGCTGAGGGCCGCGGACACGCTCTCCTGCATCACGTCGCCCAGCTTGCCGGTGTGCTTGATGTTGCCCTTGCCGGGCAGCAGCACGCTTTCGATGGTGAGGATCTCGCCGCCCACTTCGGTCCAGGCGAGGCCAGTGACGACGCCCACCATGTCCTCGTCCTCAAGGTCGCCGAAGCGGAACTTCTTCACCCCGGCATACTTCTCGAGATTCTTGACCCCGACCGCGACCTTTTTCACCTTGCTGGTGACGATCTCCTTGACGACCTTGCGGGCGACGTTGGCGATCTCGCGCTCCAGGTTCCGCACCCCGGCCTCGCGCGTGTAGTAGCGGATGAGATCGCGCATCGCGTCGTCGCTGATCGACCACTCGTCCTTTTTCAGGCTGTGCGCCTCGCCCTGCTTGGCGAACAGATGGCGCTTGGCGATCTCGACCTTCTCGTCCTCGGTGTAGCCCGCGATCCGGATGATCTCCATCCGGTCCAGCAGCGGCTGCGGCATCCGCAGGCTGTTGGCCGTAGTGACGAACATCACGTCCGACAGGTTGTAATCCACCTCCAGGTAATGGTCGGCGAAGGTGGAGTTCTGCTCGGGGTCCAGCACCTCCAGCAGCGCCGAGGACGGATCGCCCCGCCAATCGGCACCCAGTTTGTCGATCTCATCGAGCAGGAACAATGGGTTGGAGGTCTTGGCCTTCTTCATGCCCTGGACCACCTTGCCCGGCATCGAGCCAATATAGGTCCGCCGATGGCCACGGATTTCCGCCTCGTCGCGCACGCCGCCAAGCGACATGCGAACGAAATTACGGCCCGTGGCGCGCGCGATCGACTTGCCCAGCGAGGTCTTGCCGACGCCAGGCGGCCCGACCAGACACAGGATCGGCCCGCGGATCTTCGAGCTGCGGGATTGCACGGCGAGGTATTCGAGGATGCGCTCCTTGACCTTGTCCAGCCCGTAATGGTCGGCGTCGAGCACCTCCTGGGCGGCGGCGATGTCGTTCTTGACCTTGCTGCGCTTTTTCCACGGGATCGACAGGATCCAGTCGAGGTAGTTGCGCACGACCGTCGCCTCGGCGCTCATCGGGCTCATGGTGCGGAGCTTCTTCAGCTCGCTCAACGCCTTCTCGCGCGCCTCCTTGGACAGGCGGGTCTTCTTGATCTTGGCCTCGAGCTCGGCGGTCTCGTCCTTGCCGTCCTCGCCCTCGCCCAACTCCTTCTGGATCGCCTTCAACTGCTCGTTCAGGTAGTACTCGCGCTGCGTCTTCTCCATCTGCCGCTTGACGCGGTTGCGGATGCGCTTCTCGACCTGGAGAACACCGATCTCGGACTCCATGTGCCCGAACACCTTCTCCAGCCGCTCGCCCACGCGGGCGGCTTCCAGAAGCTCCTGCTTCTCGGGGATCTTCAGGCTCAAATGCGCGGCAACCGTGTCAGCCAGCTTACTGGGCTCGGTGATCTGGTTGAGCGAGACCAGCACCTCGGGCGCGATCTTCTTGTTGAGCTTGATGTACTGCTCGAACTGCCCGATCACGGTACGGCCGAGAGCCTCCAACTCCTTGGCCTCGCCATCGCGGTCCGGCAGCGGCTCGACATAGGCCTCGAAATAACTGTCGGTCTCCTTGAAGGCCGCGATCTTGGCGCGGCGGCCGCCCTCGACCAGCACCTTCACGGTACCATCGGGCAGCTTCAGAAGTTGCAGGATCGTGGAGACGGTCCCGATGCGGTAGATATCCTCGGTACCGGGGTCGTCCTGCGAGGCATTGCGCTGGGCCACCAGAAGGATCTGTTTGTCCTCCTTCATGACCGCCTCGAGGGCACGGACGGATTTCTCGCGGCCAACGAACAGCGGCACGATCATGTGCGGGAACACGACAATGTCGCGCAGCGGAAGCACCGGCATCAGATCCGCGGGTGCGACCTCGCCCTGGCTGGCAGCCACCAGCTTCGCGACGGGGGCCGCGCGTTTCGCGCGCGGTGTGGTTGGTGGCTTGGCGGGCGGTTTGCCGCCGGGCGGGCGTTTCGAGTCACTCATGGTTTGACCTCCTGAAGGACAGTCTCAGCATCTCGCCCCAGTTTGGGCACGAGTCGCCGTGTTGCACCGATATCGGCATCCTCCCCGGAGCCTGCAAGGATACTTATTCTCGCCCCTCCCCCTTGCGAGAGGGGGGAAGGACACGGGTTAAGCCGAGGTCTCCTTGCGCTCCTGGCCGTACAGGAACAGCGGATTGGCACGGCTTTCGGCCACCTCGCGGTTGATCACGATTTCCTCGACGCCATCGAGGCCGGGGAGGTCGAACATGGTGGTCAGCAGGATATTCTCCATGATGGAGCGCAGGCCGCGCGCGCCGGTTTTGCGGCCGATGGCGCGCTTGGCGACCGATGCCAACGCATCTTCGGTGAAGGACAGCTTGACGCCCTCCATCTCGAACAGCCGGCCATACTGTTTGACCAAGGCGTTTTTCGGCTTGGTCAGGATTTCGATCAGCGCCGGCTCGTCGAGATCCTCCAGCGTGGCAACCACCGGCAGGCGGCCGATGAACTCGGGGATCAGGCCGAAACGCAGCAGATCCTCGGGCTCGACCTCGCGCAGGACGGCGCCGGTGCGGCGCTCGTCCGGGTTACGGACTTCGGCGCCGTAGCCGATGCTCGAGCCCTTGCCGCGTGCGGAGATGATCTTCTCCAGACCAGCGAAGGCGCCACCCACGATGAACAGGATGTTGGTGGTATCGACCTGGAGGAATTCCTGCTGCGGGTGCTTGCGCCCACCCTGCGGCGGCACCGAGGCAACGGTGCCTTCCATGATCTTGAGGAGAGCCTGCTGCACGCCCTCGCCGCTCACATCCCGCGTGATCGACGGGTTGTCCGACTTGCGGCTGATCTTGTCGACCTCGTCGATATAGACGATGCCGCGCTGCGCCCGCTCCACATTGTAGTCGGCCGCTTGCAGCAGCTTGAGGATGATGTTTTCCACGTCCTCACCGACATAGCCGGCCTCGGTCAGCGTGGTGGCGTCGGCCATGGTGAACGGCACGTCGAGGATGCGGGCGAGCGTCTGGGCGAGCAACGTCTTGCCCGAGCCCGTGGGGCCCAGGAGCATGATGTTGGACTTGGCGATCTCGACGTCGTTGTTCTTGGCGCCATGGGCGAGGCGCTTGTAATGATTGTGAACCGCGACGCTCAGCACCTTCTTCGCATGGAACTGGCCAATGACGTAATCGTCCAGGACCTTGCAGATCTCCTTGGGCGTGGGCACCCCGTCGCGAGACTTCACGAGGTGCGTCTTGTGCTCCTCGCGGATGATGTCCATGCACAACTCGACGCATTCATCGCAGATGAAGACGGTCGGGCCCGCGATCAGCTTGCGAACCTCGTGCTGCGACTTGCCGCAGAACGAGCAATAAAGCGTATTCTTCGAGTCGCTAGGCTTGCTCATGCCAACTCCTGCCCCGAACCCAGGGGACTTCATACTGAAACACTAAACCTCGAAACCGACGCCGGACAAGGGACCGGGCGGGCGCGAGGGAAGAAGGCGTGGATGGCCGGCCTACGCCGGCCAAACGGGGACTTCTTTGAGGGAAACCTATATCGCGCCATCCTCGGACGGCACCGGGCGGTTCTCGACCACCTCATCCAGCAGGCCGAAATCGCGGGCCTCGGTGGCCGACATGTAGCTGTCGCGCTCCAACTTGCCCTCAATGGCGGCCAAGGTCTGGCCGGTGTGGCGAACGTATATCTCGTTCAGTTGATGACGCAGCGTGAGGATTTCGCGGGCCTGGATAGCGATGTCGACAGCCTGCCCCTGGGCGCCACCCGAGGGCTGATGGACCATCAGCCGCGCATTCGGCAGCGCATATCGCTTGCCGGGGGCGCCCGAACACATCAGCAGGCTGCCCATCGAGGCTGCCTGGCCGATGCAGACCGTGCTGACGGGGCTGCGGATGTACTGCATCGTATCGTAGATCGCGAGGCCGGCCGACACCACGCCGCCGGGGCTGTTGATGTAGAACGCGATATCCTTGGCCGGATTTTCGCTCTCCAGGAAGAGCAACTGGGCGCAGATCAAAGCGCTGACATGGTCGTACACCGGCCCAGTCAGGAAAATAATCCGCTCCTTCAGGAGGCGCGAATAGATGTCGAAGGCCCGCTCGCCACGGGCGGTCTGTTCGACCACCATCGGGACCAGGGCGTTGTCGTAGATCTCGACGGGATCGCGGTCCCTCATCACTCAACCTCTCAAAATAGACGCCATTCCGGGGCCGTGCGGGAAACGGTCCCGCACGGCATCCTAAGGCAGCTTTGTTAAATAGGTCTCTCCAGACCGGCTTCCAGCGTCAGGCGGCGTCCCCGGACGTTTGCCCGGCGGAGTTTTGCCCCTCACCGCTTTGCCCCTCACCGCTTTGCCCGGCAGAGCTTTGCCCGGCAGTGCCGTCCTCGTCGGGCTCGCGGCCCAATTCGTCCGGCGTGACCTCGGTCTCGGTCACCTTCGCCAGCTCCAGCACGAAATCAACCACCTTGTCCTCGAAGATCGGGCCGCGAAGACCCTCGGCGCCCTGCGGGTTCTTGCGGAAGAACTCCATCACCTGCGCCTCTTGCCCCGGATAGCGGGCGGCCTCGGTGCGCATGGCGCGGGTCAACTCGTCGGGTGTCACGTTGATCGCGTTGGCGCGGCCGATCTCGGCCAGGAGCAGGCCCAGGCGCACGCGGCGCTCGGCGATGCCGCGATATTCGGCCTTCAGCGTGTCGTCGTCCTTGCCGGCATCCTCGGCATCCGTCTGGCCCTGCTTGCGGTCGGCCTCGATGCGCTGCCAGATTTGGTCGAACTCGGCCCCCACCATGCCCGGCGGCACCTCGAACGTCGCCACCTTGGCCAGCGCGTCGAGCAGTTGGCGCTTCACGCGCATGCGCGAGATTTGGTCGTATTCGCGCTGCACCTGCTGGGTCAGCAGGCCGCGCAACTGGTCGAGGCTCTCGAGGCCGAGCTTCTGGCCCAGATCGTCGTCGATCGCGGGGAGCACGGATTTCTTGAGCTTCTTGACCGTGATGTCGAAGGTCGCGGCCTTGCCGGCCAGTTCCTTGGCGCCGTATTCCTTGGGGAAGGTCACGTCGATCGTGCGCGCGTCGCCGGGCGACATGCCGGCCATCTGCTCGGTAAAGCCGGGGATGAACCCGGTGCCGCCGATTTCCACGTCCATGTCGGTGCCGGCACCGCCCGCGAACGGCTCGCCATCGACCTTGCCGAGGAAGTCGATGCTCAGGAAATCGCCGGTCACGGCCGGGCGCGGCTCGGTCTCCTCCACCAGTTCACGCTGGCGGGTGGCGATGTCGGTCAGCGCCTTGTCGATGGTCTCGGGGAGCGGCACGGCCTTCATGCGCGTGACTTCGATGGCGCCGAAATCGGGCATCGGCACGTCGGGCAGCAGTTCGACCTCGACCTTGAATTCCAGGTCCTTGGAATCTTCCAGGCTGACAACGTCGACCTTGGGCTGCATCGCGGCGCGCAAGCCACGATCGCTCAGCACCTGCTGAGTGGCTTCGTTGACGCTGTCTTCCAGCACCTCGGCGGAGACCGCAGTGCCGTAGCGCTGCTTGACCAGCGGCAGCGGCACCTTGCCGGGGCGGAAACCCGGCAGGCGGAGCGACTTGCCAAGCTCGGCGAGCCGCTTGCCCCGCCGCGTCTCGATGTCGGCGGCGGGCACGATCACGGTGTACGCGCGCTTGAGCCCTTCGGAGAGCGTCTCGGTAACCTGCATCTGTCGGAAATCCTCGGAGTCGGCCGAGTGGTGCGGGCGAAGGGACTTGAACCCCCACGGCTTGCGCCACCAGAACCTAAATCTGGCGTGTCTACCATTTCACCACGCCCGCGGCGCGGTCGTGAAGCCGGGGGAGGTAGCGCACCCGCACCGACCTTGCAAGGAAGCGGGCGAGCCTGTTTTGTGGAAACATGCATGTCCTCGTCCTCGGCGCCGGCGTCATCGGGCTTTGCGCGGCCTACGCCCTGGCGCGGGACGGCCATGCGGTGACTGTGGTGGACCGCGCGAGCGAGGCGGCGCGGGAGGCGAGCTTCGCCAATGGCGGCCAGCTCAGCTACGGCTACGTAGCGCCGTTAGCCGGGCCGGGTGTGCTGGCGCATCTGCCGGGCTGGCTTTTGCGGGCCGATAGTCCGACGCGGTTCCGCCCCCGGCTCGACCCGCACCAATGGAGATGGGGCGTGCAATTCCTGCGGGCCTGCACGACGCGGCAGAGCGATCTCACGACCGCACGGCTGCTGCGGCTTTCCGCGTTGAGCCGCACGCTGATGCACCGGCTGGTGGCTGAAGAGACAATCGAGTTCCACTTCGAGCGTCAGGGCAAATTGGTCGCGCATTCCGAGCCGGATGCCTGGGACAAGGCGCGGCGGCAGATGGCGGTGCAGCGCGCAACCGGGCTGGGGGCCGAGCAGATGGCGCTGGACCCCGCGGAGTGCCTGGCGCTGGAGCCGGCACTGGCGGCCATGCGCGATCGGCTGATGGGAGGCATCCACACGCCGGGCGAGGACGCCGGGGATTGCCGGCTGTTCTGCCTGGGGCTGGTGCGGCTGCTGGCGGCCTCCAACAACCCGGTGCGGTTCGCCTTCGACACCGGCGTGCGGCAAATGCTTCGGGTGAACGGGAGGGTCATCGGGGTGGCCACCGACAAGGAGACGATCGAGGCGGACGCCACCGTGCTCTGCATGGGGATCGGCAGCCGGCTTCTCGCGCGGCCGCTCGGGATCGACCTGCCGCTGTATCCGCTCAAAGGCTACAGCCTCTCGCTGCCGATCACCGACGGGACGCGGGCGCCGCGCGTGAGCGTGACCGACCATGCGCGAAAGATCGTCTATGCCCGGCTGGGCCGCGACCTTCGCGTGGCGGGGATGGCGGATATGGTGGGGCAGGATACGAGCTTCGACCTGGAACGACTCTCACTGCTGGCGCGCGAGGCTGGGGCGGCGTTTCCGGGCGGGTTCGCGGATGCCCCCTTGCGGCCATGGTGCGGCTTGCGGCCGGCAACGCCCACTGGGGCGCCGCTGCTGGGGCGGGTGGCGGGGGCCGAGGGGTTGTTCCTGAGCGTGGGCCAGGGGGCGCTGGGGTTCACACTGGCGATGGGGTCGGGGCAGGTGGTCAGCGATCTGGTGAGCGGGCGGGCGGCTTCGATCGATCTCGAGGGGTTTGAGTTGCAGGGGTGAGAGGCCGCGACAAGCCATTGCCGGACACCAAAGACACACCGCGTGCCGGTTAACATGCAACAATCTCGTTTTCTGGAAAGAACTATTGCTTTCCCGACGTGGGCGAGGCTTACCTCGGAGTCTATATCAAACACGCCGCTGAGGCTTGCGGCGGTCCTGGCCGCTGGAGGCTGACATGCGCACCGGGTTTTCCTCGCTCGTCATCATTGGCCTGTTCGCGGGCGGTGACGCCCACCGCTCAGGCTCAGGCGAGAAGGTCGCAGGGCACGGATTGTAAAGCGTCCGAGGTGGGGTCTTAACTTCGTGCCGTGCCATGATCGCGTTTTTGGAACCACTCACGGGATGCCTGTTGCCTATCTTGATCCACGCGAAAGCGGAACATTTTCGCTCGATGAGCCACGGTGGTGCGCCCCGAATGGCGCGCCGCTGCTGCTCACGCCGATGCCCGGCATCGGGCGCCAGGACATCGATCGCGGCGTGCGCAGCCTGTGGCGCTACAGCGCGGCGCTGCCGTGGCGCGTGGCCGAACCGATTACGATGGGCGAAGGCTGCACGCCGCTCATCGCGCGCCGGCTGCATGGCGCCCAGGCGTTGCTGAAATGCGAGTGGTTCATGCCCACCGGCAGCTTCAAGGACCGCGGCGCCAGCGTGATGCTATCGCTGCTACGCGACCAGGGCATCCGCGCCGTGCTGGAGGACAGCTCCGGCAATGGCGGCGCCGCCATTGCTGCCTACGCCGCAGCCGGGGGGATGCACGCCACCATCATGGCGCCCGCCAGCACCTCGCCCGCCAAGACCGTCCAGATGCGGGCGCATGGCGCCACGGTCGAACTGGTCCCCGGCACGCGGCAGGACACCGCCGACGCGGCAGTGGCACGATCGGACAAGGTGTTCTACGCCAGCCACAATTGGCACCCGTTTTTTCTTCACGGCACCAAGACGCTGGCTTACGAATTGTGGGAGGATCTGGATTTTCGCGCACCCGACAACGTCATCGTGCCGTGCGGCGCTGGGTCCAACGTGCTTGGGTGCGAGATCGGCTTTTCAGAATTGCTGCGGGCGGGCGCGATCGACACGATGCCCCGCATCTTCGCGGCCCAGCCGCAAAACTGCGCCCCGATCGCACGCGCGTTCCTGTCCGGGGACCCGAACATGGCCCAGCCCGAGGCGCTGCCCACCATCGCTGAGGGCACCGCCATCGCGCGGCCGATTCGCATGAACGAGGTGCTGGGGGCGCTGCGGCTGAGCGGCGGCGGCGCGGTGATGTTAAGCGAGAACGAGATCGGCGATGCCACGCTCGATCTCGCGCGGACCGGGGTGTATGTGGAACCAACCTGCGCCCAGGCCGTTGCGGCACACGGACGATTGCTGGATTCGGGCGCGATCAATGCGGAGCAGGTGACGGTGATCGTGTTGACCGGAACCGGGCTGAAGGCGACGCCGCGCATCGCGGAATTGCTCGGCATGGCCGCATGAAACTCGTCGACCTGCCCACGCCCTGTCTGGTGCTCGACCGCCGCATCCTGCAACGCAACCTCGATGCGATGGCCCGCGCGGTGGCCCGCCATGGCACCGTCACGCTGCGGCCGCACATGAAGACCGCAAAATCGATTGACGTGGCGCGGCTGGCACTGGCCCGGCCAGACGCCAAGCCCGCGAGCGACCCAGGCGGGATCACGGTCTCGACGCTGATCGAGGCGGAGTATTTCGTGAGCCACGGGATCACCGATATCCTCTATGCCGTCGGCATCACGCCGCGGAAGCTGGAACAGGTCGCCAAGTTGAACGCGACCGGGGCGACCGTGATGGTGGTGACCGACGACCTCGACACGGCGGGGATCATCGCCGGGCATGCCACGCCGCCGCGCGCGCTGATCGAGATCGATACCGGCGAGCATCGTGGCGGGGTGTGTCCGGACGACCCCGCGCTGATCCAGATCGCGGGTCGGCTCGGCAACTCGCTGGCTGGCGTAATGACCCATGCGGGCAACAGCTATGGCGGCCGGTCTCCGGGCGACATGCGGCGGATCGCCGAGGCGGAGCGGTGCGGGGTGGTGCATGCGGCGGAGCGCCTGCGCGCGGGGGGCCACACGGCCTCGATCGTGTCGATGGGCAGTTCGCCCACGGCGCTGCATGCCGGCAGCCTGGCCGGCGTTTCAGAGGTGCGCGCGGGCGTGTACATGTTCGGCGACCTGTTCCAGGCCGAGATCGGCACGCATGGGCCGGACGATATCGCGGTCACGGTGCTGGCGAGCGTGATCGGACGGCAGCCGAAGCACAATCGGATGCTGATCGACGCGGGCGCGCTCGCCCTCTCGAAGGACCGGAGCACCGAGGCGACGCCGCATGATTTCGGTTACGGGCTGGTGCTCGACATCGGCGGCCGGCGCAGCTACGGCAATGCGCTGGTGCAGCGGGCCTATCAGGAGCATGGCGTGGTGGAGCTCGACCCGAGCCACCCCGCACCCAACCTGCCGATCGGCGCCAAGGTGCGCGTGGCGCCGAACCATGCCTGCCTGACGGCAGCGGCGCATGACCGCTATTTCGTGGTCGATGACGGCAACGACACCGTGGTGGCCGTATGGCCCCGGGTCAACGGCTGGTAGGCCTCCGCGATCGCTCTTCTCGATCGACGTCAGCGCGCATAAGGTTCGCGCGCTTTGTTCACAAGGACATTTTCATGGTCGATTACGTCATCGCTCCGCCGCCGGTCGCTTCGGTTCCCGTGCATGGCGGCGGCCGGTTCCCCGTGCGCCGCATCTTCTGCGTGGGGCGCAACTACGCCGAGCATGCGCGCGAGATGGGGGCCGACCCCGACCGCGAACTGCCGTTCTTCTTCATGAAGCCATCCGACTCGCTGGTAACCGCGAACGCGGACATGCCTTATCCGACCGAGACCAAAAGCCTGCATCACGAGATGGAGCTGGTGGTGGCGATCGGCACCGGCGGGGCGGACATTGCCGAAGCGGACGCGCTGAAGCATGTGTGGGGCTATGCGGCGGGCCTGGATATGACGCGGCGCGACCTGCAGAACGAGGCCAAGAAGGCCGGGCGCCCGTGGGACATGGGCAAGGGCTTCGACCACTCCGCACCGATCGGCATGATCGTGCCGGCTTCGCATTTCCCCGACCCCACCCGCGGCAAGCTGGAATTGCGGGTGAATGGCGCGGTTCGCCAAGTGTCGGATTTGTCCAAGCTGATCTGGAGCGTGGCCGAGACGATCGCCTATCTGTCCAAGCTGGTGCGGCTGGCGCCGGGCGATCTGATTTTCACGGGCACGCCCGAGGGTGTGGCCGCCGTGGTGCGCGGCGATGTGCTGGAAGGCGTGGTCGAGGGCGTGGGGACGGTAAAGACAGTGATCGTCTAGCGGGGAGGCGGCGCCAGGGCGGTCACGTAACGTATCGCCCGTTCAACCGCCCAGATACGCGGCCACCACCTTCGGGTCTTCGGCGATGGCGGCGGCGGGGCCTTGCAGAACGATCTTGCCGGTTTCGAGCACATAGGCGTCATCGGCCACTTCCAGTGCCGCCGAGGCGTTCTGTTCGACCAGCAGGATGGTGGTGCCCTCGCGCTTGAGGCCGGCGATGATGCCGAAGATCTCCTCCACGAACAGCGGGGCCAGTCCCATGCTGGGCTCGTCCAGCAGCAGCAGCTTCGGCGCCCCCATCAGCGCGCGGCCGAGGGCGAGCATCTGCTGTTCGCCGCCGGACATGGAGCCGGCCAATTGGCGCAGACGTTCGCGCAGGCGAGGGAAACGGGCCAGCACGGCTTCGCGCCGGCGGGCGATCTCCGCGCGGTCCTGGGTGAGCCAGGCGCCGATTGCCAGGTTCTCGTCCACGGTCAGCTCGGCGAATATCTGGCGGCCTTCGGGCACCTGGAGCAGGCCGCGCGCCGCCACGCGGTGGGCGCGCATTCCGGCGATGTCGGTGCCGTCGAGTATGATGGTTCCGGCACGCGGGCGCAGCAGGCCGGAGATGGCGCGCATGATCGTGGTCTTGCCGGCGCCGTTGGCGCCGATCAGGCACACCACATGGCCCTCGGGCACGTCGAGATCGATGCCTTTAACAGCCGTGGTGCGGCCATAGGCCACGACCAGGCCTTTCACCACGAGGCTGCTCATGGGGCGGACTTCGCCAGCCGTGCCGCGACCTTCTGGCCGAGATAGGCCTCGATCACCACCGGCGACTGGCGCACGGCCTCGGGCGGGCCGTCGAGGATACGGCGGCCGAAATTGAGCACGGTGACGGCATCCGAGATGCCCATGACGAAGCCCATGTCGTGTTCGACCAGCAGGATTGTGGTGCCGAGGCCGCCGAGGCGGCGCACCAGGGCGCCGAGGGCCGCGGTCTCGGCCGGGTTCATGCCGGCCGCGGGCTCGTCCAGCAGCAGGAGGCGGGGCTCGGGGGCCATGGCGCGGGCTATTTCGAGCCGCCGCTGGTCCCCGTAGGAAAGTGCGGCGGCGCGGGTTTCCGCCTGCGCGCCGAGGCCGACCAGATCGAGGGCGGCGCGCGCCCGGGCGACGGCTTCGCGTTCGGCGGCGCGGAAGCGCGGGAGACGCAGGACGGTGCCGAGCAGGCCGGTTCCGAGAAGGCCGGTTCCGAGAAGGTCGGGCGCGGTGCGCGCATGCAGGCCGGTCAGCACGTTTTCCAGCACGGTCATGGCGCCGAAGACGCGGATGTTCTGGAACGTGCGGCCCATGCCGAGCGCGGCCCGCCGGTCGGGCGGCAGGCGGGTGACGTCGGTGCCGGCGAAGCGGATCGTGCCGGCGCTGGGCACGATAAGGCCCGAGATCAGGTTGAACAGCGTGGTCTTGCCGGCGCCGTTGGGGCCGATCACGGCGTGGATGCCGCCTTGCGCGACGCGCAGATCGACGCCGTCGACCGCGACCAGGCCCGCGAAGCGGCGGGTGAGGCCAGTGGTCTCCAACAGCCACGTCATGCCGCGCGCCTGCGCATGCGCCACGCGAACACGCCGTTCGGCAGGAACAGCACCGCCAGCACGATGATGACGCCGTTGAACACCAGCCGCAGGTCCGAGAAGCCGCGCAGGGCCTCCGGCAGCAGGGTGAGCACGGCGGCCCCCAGCACGGGTGCCAGGGGTGTGCCGATGCCGCCGAGCAGCGCGAAGGACAGGATGGTGACGGCTGGCTGGAAGCCGTATTCGTTGGGGCCGATAAAGCTCGACACATGGGCGCCGAGCGCACCCGCGATCCCGGCCAGCAAGGCGGAGGCCAGCAGCGCGCCCATCCGGTAGCGGCGGATGTCGACGCCCATCACCTGGGCCGCCGTCTCGTCCTCTCGCATCGCCTCCATGGCGCGGCCGATGCGGCTGCGGCCGATCAGCCAGAGCACGATGACGGCCGCGGCAAGCAGGCCGTAGATCATCCAGGTCTCGGCTCGCGCCGGAATGCCGGACAGGCCGAGGGCGCCGCCGAACAGGTCGATGTTGAGATAGACCGCGCGCAGCACCTCGCCGAGGCCGATCGTGGCGATGGCGAGATACACGCCCGACAGCCGCAAGGTCGGCACGCCGACCGCGAGCGCGAACATCGCGGGCGCCACGCAGGAAGCGGGCAGCACCACCCAGAACGGCCAGTGCAGCTTCAGCGTGAGCAGCGCCGAGCCGTAGGCGCCAAGACCCATGAAGGCGGCTTGGCCAAGCGAGAGTTGGCCCACGGCGAGCACGACATACATCGACAGCGCGAGCAGGCCATTGATGCCGAGCGAGTGGATCAGGTTCTGGTAGGTCCAGAGCAGGTCGTCGAGCCACGGGGGGACGGCCATCATGCCCGCCGGATGACGGCGCGGCCGAACAGGCCGGAGGGGCGAGTCCAGAGCACCGCGACCAGGATGGCGAAGGCGACCGCATCCTTGAGGCTGGAAACGAAATAGCCGGCGGTGGCGACCTCGACCAGGCCGAGCAGCACGCCCGCGATCAGCGCGCCGCGAATGTCGCCCAGGCCGCCCACGATGATCACGACGAAGCCGCGCAGCATCATCTCCTCGCCCATGTATGGCTGGATCGCGTTGAAGTTGAGCCCGATCAGCACGCCGCCCGCCCCGGCCAGGACACCGGACAGAAACGAGACGATGGCGGCGACGCGGGTGGTGTCGATGCCCATGAGCCCGGCGGCGTCGGGGCGTTCGGCCAGCGCCCGAATGGCGAGGCCAAGGCGTGTGCCGCGCATCAGCGCCACCAGGCCGCCGACCAGCACCGAGGTCGCGAGCAGGATCAGAATCTGGGCGGCGGTGATGCGCACGCCCGCGAACTCGTAGGCAGCTTCGGGGATGATGCCAATCGGGAAGCGGCGGATGTCGGCGCCAACGAAGGTGGTGGCGAGCGAATACAGCGCCAGCACGGCCCCCAGCGTCACCATCAGCGAGGCCAGTTCCGAGGCGCGGACGCGGCGCAGGCGGGTGAGCAGCAGGGCGTCGATCACCACGGCGATCAGGCCGCTGCCGATCGACGCGAGGGGCAGCGCCGCCCAGATCGGCAATCCCGCGTCACGCGTGGCGAACAAGGCGAGATAGGCGCCGGCCGAGAAGTAGAAGCCGTAGGTGAGATTGATCACCCGCATCACGCCGAACATCAGCGTGAAGCCGAGGGCGAACAGGGCATAGGTGGCGCCGAGCAGGACGCCGTTGACGAACTGCTGGGCGAGCATCGCGGGCCAATCCGGAAAATGCCGCCGCCGGGTGGGCCCCAGCGGCGGGAGGCGAAGGGGCTACGGGGCGATGACGAACTTGCCACCCTGCATCACAAGAACGACCACGCCCTCGACCGAGGCCGGGTCGCGGCCCGAGGTGAACGAGAACGGACCCATCACGCCGGAATAGCGGGTTTTGCCGAGGGCCGCCGCGACCTTCTCGGTGTCCGCGGCACCGGCCGCGTCGATGGCGGCGGCCATGATGAACATGGCGTCATAGGCCTGGGCCGCGAACTGGTCGGGGTCCCTGCCGTATTTCGCGTTGAAGGCCGCGACGAATTTCTGGTTGGTGGCGTCCGGCTTGCCGATGAACCACGGGCTGCCGACCAGCAGGCCATCGGCGGCGGCCCCGGCAATCTCGCCGAGCTTGGGCGAGTTGGAGCCATTGCCGCCGACGAACAGGGTCTTGCGATCCATGCCGAGGCTGCGGGCGGCAAGCAGCACGCCCGAGACCGGCTCGACCAGCGCGGAAATGCCGATCGCGTCCGGCGCCAGGCTTTTAATTTTGGTGATTTGCGCCGAGAAATCGGTGTCCTTGCTGCCGAAGGTCTCCTCGGCGACGATCTTGAGCCCGGCCTTCTGGGCCGCCGCCTTCATCACGTCGTAGCCCGACTTCGAGAACGCGTCGTCGTTGGCGTACATCAGCGCGATGGTCTTGACGCCGCGCGAGATGGCCTTGTTCAGCGTGACCGGGATCACGTCGCTTTCCGGCAGTGCGTTGCGGAACACGTAGGGGCCGATCTCGGTGATGCCGCTTGCGGTAGTCGAGGTCCCCAGGATCGGCACCTTGCGCTCGTTGGCGACCGGGCCCACGGCGAACATCTCGTTGGACAGCGTCGGGCCGATGATGGCGATGACCTTGTCGCGCCCGATCAGCTTGCGGGCGGCGTTGATCGCCTGGTCCTTGTTGCCGGCGCTGTCCTCGACGGTGAGCGCGATCTTGCGGCCGCCGAGCACGCCCCTCTGGTTGATGTCGTCGAGCGCCAGTTCGAGGCCGGCCTTGATGGCGATGCCGTAGGCTGCCGCGGGCCCGCTCAGAATCTCGATGGCGCCGACCGGCACGGGTTGGGCCTGCGCGCGGACCGCGAGCGGACTTGCGGCGAATGCGGCCACGAATGCCAGTGCGAAGGTTCTACGAACCATGGACGTCTCTCCCAACACGACTTTCCGCGAAACTACCACGGCAATGTGAAACACGGTCAACCGGTAACCAGAGAAGCCGCCGCGATCAGACCCGCGCGGCAACTCTGGCCGCGTCCCGCCTGACCTTCGTGGTGGCATTGCGGGCCGCCTCGGTCACGTTGAACATTTCCAGCATGTCCATGTCGTCGTCCTGCACCGGCGTCAGGGCGGCGTCCATATACAAGCGCGCGTTGGGATCGCGCTTCAATCCGCGCCGCACCCGGCCGATGCGCCAGATCACCCCGGCCAGGCGAACATGTTTGACCACGGTGTCCCACGCGTATCGAGGATAGAACACCAACGGGTTTTCCACGGGGAAGCCAGGCCGGCGGTCGGTGCGGACCTTGAGGCGCAGGTAACCGCCTTGCAACGGATGGACGTGCTCCAGCGTCACGCAGCCCCAGAACCAGATCAGCAGAAACATCATCTTCCCCGGGCTGATCCCGGTCGCCATCGCACGGCGCATGATCGTCTCCATGTGCTCGGGCGTATAATAAGTCTGCCACGCGAGCCGATAAGCGCGCTCCCATTCGTCCTTGGACATCGTGGGGTGAGCGGTGCAGGCGTGTTCCAGGTCGTATTTGTTCATGTCCGGGTCCATGGCGATCCCGGCCGTCCATAGCTTCTTGTGGTCTTCCGAGCCCGGCAGCGGGGTCAGGAAAAAGAACTCCAGCAGATCGAGCGGCAATTCGCGCTGAATGATGCGGATGTCGCGCAGGATGCTGTCGAGCGTGTCGTTGGGGAAGCCCAGAATATAACCGGCATAGGTGAAGCACCCCACGGCCTTCCAGGCCAGCAGCATCTCGCGGTATTCCGAGATGCGGTTCTGCTTCTTTTTGGCTGCCAGAAGATTATCCGGATTGATGTTCTCGAGCCCGATGAAAACGCGGGTGACACCGGCGCGCGCCGATTTCTGGATGAAATTCGGGATCTTGTGGCAGAGCGTGTCCACCTGGATAATGAAGCGGAAGAACAACCCTTCCTGTTCGCGCATGGCGATCAGGCGGTCGAACATCATTTCCCAATTGCGGTTGCGGGCAAAATTGTCGTCGGTAATGAAGAAATGGTCGATCCCTTGTGCGAGATTGCGCCGGATCAGCGCCTCCACGTCATCGGCGGAGCGGTAGCGGGACTTGCGGCCCTGTACGTTGATGATGGTGCAGAACGAGCACTGAAACGGACAGCCGCGCCCCGCATCGAAACTGCTCAGGCGGCTGCCGGTGCGGGCGATGCGCTCGGCCGGAAGCATGGGCGACGGCTGGCCCTCCAGTCCGGGCAAATCATCCATGTAATTGTAGATCGGCTTGAGCGTGCCCGACATGGCGGCTTGCAGCACCTCGTCCAGGCGGCCTTCGGCCTCGCCCGCATACAGGGTGATGCCAAGGTCGAGTGCCGCTTGCATATCCGGCTGGATGCCAGGGAGCATGGCCACACAACCGGAGACGTGAAAGCCGCCGATCGCGACCTGGATGCCGGCGGCCCGCAACTTCCGCGCGATGTCCATGGCGCGGGGGAATTGGTTGGACTGCACCCCCACCAGCGCCACCAGACCAAGCCCGCCGGCCACCTTGATCGACCGGGCGATCCGCTCCGGCCGGATGCGGGTGTTCGTCTCATCCGCCTCGAAAATGTCGATCTGGGTGTCAGGGCCGAGAACCTTGCGATCCTGGCAATCGATCGCCAAGCCGTAGAGCGCGGCCAAAGTGTTCGACGGAATGGCCGAGCGCAACCATTGGATGACATAGCCTTCGTCATCGTAATGCGAGGGTTTCAGCAGATAAAGCTGAAATCGTTTCGGCTGCGTGAGCACCGCGCGGTTCATAGGTCTGCTCCAACCGCACACCCAGGCGTATGCGCTGCTCGACAGTCTAAAGGCAAAGACCAGACGCCACCAATCCGCGATGCGGCCAATGGCAGCCGCCATCGCCCGCCGCCCGTCGCCGGACGGCGGCATGGTCGGTCATCGGGAAGGCATCAGGCGAGCTTGAGGTTGGTGGCGGCGGCCTTGCCGCGCTCCATGGCGACGTCGTAGCTGACCTTCTGGCCGTCATTCAGGCCCTTCAGGCCGGCGGCCTGCACGGCGGTGATGTGAACGAACACATCCTTGCCGCCGTCCTGCGGCATGATGAAGCCGAAGCCCTTGGTGGCATTGAACCATTTGACGGTGCCGATAGCCATGGATCGTAACTCCTCGCTCAGTCCCGCCCGCATTCGGGCGTGGGGTGGAAACGCAGAAAAGCCGCAGCCTCGACGATCCCCGGATGGCGGGAGGTCATGAGGATGCGGCTGATCGGAAGAGGTGAACTTCAGGCGGTCTTGAGGTTCGTCGCGGCAGCCTTGCCACGCTCCATCACCACGTCATAGCTAACCTTCTGGCCTTCATTGAGGCCGCGCAGGCCAGCGCCCTGAACGGCTGTGATGTGAACGAACACATCCTTGCCGCCGTCCTCTGGCATGATGAAGCCGAAGCCCTTGGTCGTGTTGAACCACTTAACAGTGCCGGTAGCCATAACTGCGTCATTCTCCGTGGTGGTCACCCCGCGCGACATCGCGCGGGCGAGACAATCGGGTCGTGGTACGTCTTGAGAGCACCCGAGCACGGAAGCGCAGCAAGCCAAGCCAAACACGATCGCGCGGGAAGGTGCGCAGAAAGCCTGGCGAGAGTCAATTGCAATGACTTTGGCAAGATCGCTTATCGGTAGGCGGTTTGTTACAGGAGTGGGCTGCGGCGCGCAAGCCATTGGCGGATCGGGATTGGTGCGGTGCGGTACGCGCTTCCCTCCCGCTCCCCCTCGCCACTCCCTTGCGGACGCAAAGAAAAAGGCGGGCCCGAAGACCCGCCTTTCCCAATTGTCACGGCTCGTGGATGGATCAGAAATCCATGTCGCCCATGCCGCCCATTCCACCCATGCCGCCCATCCCGCCGCCCGGAGGGCCGCCGGCCGGGGCCTTGCGCTCGGGGCGCTCGGCGATCATGGCTTCGGTCGTGATCAGCAGGGCTGCGACCGAGGCCGCATCCTGCAGCGCGGCACGCACGACCTTGGTCGGGTCGATGATTCCGGCCTTGACCATGTCCTTGTATTCGCCGGTCTGGGCGTCGAAGCCGAAATTGTAATCGGGGTTCTCAAGCACCTTCCCGGCGATCACGGCACCGTCTTCGCCAGCGTTTTCGGCGATCTGGCGCAGCGGGGTCTGCAGCGCCTTGCGGACGATCTCGATGCCGACCTTCTGGTCCTCGTTGTCGAACGGCACCTTGGAGAGGTTCAGGGACGCACGGGCCAGGGCGACGCCGCCGCCCGGCACGATGCCTTCCTCGACCGCCGCACGGGTCGCGTGCAGGCTGTCGTCAACGCGGTCCTTGCGCTCCTTCACCTCGACCTCGGAAGCGCCGCCGACGCGGATGACGGCAACACCGCCAGCCAGCTTCGCCAAACGCTCCTGCAGCTTCTCGCGATCGTAGTCCGAGGTGGTCTCCTCGATCTGCGCGCGAATCTGGCCACAGCGGCCGGTGATGTCGGCCTTCTCGCCGGCGCCCTCGATTACCGTCGTGTTCTCCTTCTCGATCAGCACCTTCTTGGCGCGGCCGAGCATGGCGAGCGTCACGGTCTCGAGCTTGATGCCGAGGTCTTCGCTGATAACCTGGCCCCCGGTCAGGATGGCAATGTCTTCCAGCATCGCCTTGCGGCGATCGCCGAAGCCCGGCGCCTTCACGGCCGCGACCTTCAGGCCACCGCGCAGCTTGTTGACCACCAGGGTGGCCAGCGCCTCGCCCTCGATGTCCTCGGCGATGATGAGCAGCGGACGCCCCGACTGCACGATGCTCTCGAGCAGCGGCAGCATCGGCTGCAGGCCCGACAGCTTCTTCTCGTGGATCAGGATGTAGGGGTTGTCGAGGTCGGCGACCATCTTCTCGGCGTTGGTGATGAAATACGGCGACAGATAGCCACGATCGAATTGCATGCCTTCGACGACGTCGAGTTCGGTGTCGAGGCTCTTGGCCTCTTCGACCGTGATCACGCCTTCATTGCCGACTTTGGCCATGGCCTTGGCGATCATGTCGCCGATTTCGACGTCGCCATTGGACGAGATCGAACCGACCTGGGCGATTTCCTGGTTGGTGGTGACCTTTTTCGAGGTGGCCTTGATC
>JANXTF010000042.1 GCA_025352565.1 Rhodospirillales bacterium
CGGGCAGCGCGGGTGGAAGTGGCAGCCAGAGGGTGGGTCAAGGGGACTGGGGATTTCACCCTTGATGGCGGTGAACACGCGCTTGCGGGCATCGATGCGCGGGACTTCGGACAGCAGCGCCTGGGTGTAGGGATGGTTGGCGCGGGTGAAGATCTCCTCGGCGCCGGCCAGTTCCACGATGCGGCCGAGATACATGATGGCGACGCGGTCCGACAGATGTTCGACCACGCCGAGATCATGGCTGATGAACAAATAGGTGAGGTCGAGTTCGGTTCGCAGATCCATGAACAGGTTGATGATCTGCGCCTGGATCGACACGTCCAGCGCAGCCACGGCTTCGTCGCAGACGAGGAACTCGGGGGCGACGGCCAGCGCGCGGGCGATGCCGATGCGCTGGCGTTGGCCGCCGGAGAACTGATGCGGATAGCGGCGCTTGTAGGCGGGATCGAGCCCGGCGCGGCGCAGTTGCGCGTCCACGTAGGAGGCGAACTCCCCGCGCGGAATGAGGCCATGCACGCGTGGCGCCTCGCCCACGATCTCGTCCACGCGCAGGCGCGGGTTGAGGCTGGCGTACGGGTCCTGGAAGATCATCTGCACGGCGAGCTTCTCGCGGCCCTTCAGGATCGCGGTGTCCTGCCCGCGATATTCGACGGTGCCGGCGCTGGGGGGAAGGATGCCGGCGACCATGCGCCCGAGCGTGGATTTGCCGCAGCCCGACTCGCCCACAAGGCCGACGACCTCCCCGCGCACGATGGTGAGATCGACGGAGTCCACGGCCCGGACGGCCCCGAAATGGCGCGAGACGCCGCGGAGGTCGAGGAGGGTTGCTGCCTTCCCCCCTCCCATTGCGGGAGGACGCAAGGCGTTCATGCAGCGGCATCCAGCAACGGATGGAAACAGCGCACACTCTGCCCCGCGCGCGCCTCATCCAACGGCGGATCGCGCTCGCATACCGCCGTCGCCCGCGCGCAACGCGAGCGAAAGGCGCACCCCGCCGGCAGGTTCAGCAGCGAGGGCGTCATCCCCGGAATCTGACGCAGCTTCTCCCCCCGCCGGTTGCGGCTCGGCACGCTGCCGATGAGGCCGTGCGTGTAAGGGTGCCGCGGGTGGTCGAGCACGCGGTCCACCGTGCCGGTTTCCACGATGCGGCCCGCGTACATCACGGCGATTCGGTCGGCGAGGCCCGACACCACTGAGAGATCGTGCGTGATCCACAGCAGCGCCGTGCCTTGCTCGCGCGCGAGCTTCTGCACTTCGGCCAGAATTTGCGCCTGGATGGTGACGTCGAGCGCCGTGGTGGGCTCGTCGGCCACGATGAGGTCGGGCCTGTGCAGCAACGCGATGGCGATGGCGACGCGCTGGCGCATGCCGCCGGAGAATTGGTGCGGATAGGCGGACAGGCGCTCCTCGGGCGACGGGATGCCGACCATGCCCAGCGTGTCTCGCGCGCGGGCGCGGGCGGCGGCGCGCGACATGGAGGCATGGGCGAGTACGGTCTCGATCATCTGCGTGTCGATGCGCAGAACCGGATTGAGCGTCATCATCGGGTCCTGGAACACCATCGCGATGCGGTTGCCCCGAAGCGCGCGCAACTCGCGTTCCGGCAGGCCCACGAGTTCGCGCCCCCGGAAGCGGATGGAGCCGCCGACGATGCGGCCGGGGGCGTCCACCAGGCCGATGATGGAGAATCCGGTGACGGTTTTGCCGGAGCCGGATTCGCCGACGAGACCGAGCACCTCGCCGCGCGCGACCTCGAACGACACGCCGTCGACCGCGCGCACCACGCCGGCGCGCGAGGAGAAATGCGTGCTGAGGCTCCTTACCTCAAGCGTCGGGACTTCGAGCGGGGTCACGTCTGCAACCTCGGGTTCAGCACGTCGCGCAGCTGGTCGCCCACGAGGTTGATCGCCATGATAGTGACGAGCAGCGCGATGCCGGGATAGAAGCTGATCCAGTATTTGCCGCTGAGCATGTACTGATAGCCGTTGGCGATGAGCAAACCGAGCGACGGCTCGGTGATCGGCACGCCGAGGCCGAGGAAGCTGAGGGTGGCTTCCAGCGTGATGGCGCGGGCGATCTGGATGGTGCCGATGACGATGAGCGGCGGCATGCAGTTGGGCAGGATGTGCAGGAACACCACGCGCCAGCGCGGCAAGGCGAGGCACTCGGCGGCCTCGACGTATTCGCGCCGGCGTTCGACGAGGGCGGCGGCGCGGGCGGTGCGGGCGTAGCGCGCCCACTCCACGATGATGAGGGCGAGCATGACGTTGCCGATGCCCTTGCCGAGGAAGGCGAGGATCATGAGGGCGACGAGGATCGCGGGGAACGAGAGTTGCAAGTCCACCAGCCGCATGATCGCGGTTTCGGCGCGGCCGCCCGCGTAGGCCGCGATCAGACCGAGGGCAGAGCCGACGATCCCGGCCGCGAGTGCCGAGCCGACGCCGACCGCGAGGCTGATGCGCAGGCCGTAGATGATGCCGGAAAGCATGTCGCGGCCCTGGTCGTCGGTGCCGAGCCAGAATTTCATGCCGGTGTCGGACACGGCGCCCGGCGGCAGGCGGCCGTCCATGATGTCGAGCTGGGCAAGGTCGTACGGGTTCTGCGGCGTGATCCATTGCGCCGTGAGCGCCAGCAACGCGATGGCGGCGACGACGAACAGGCCGAGGAGGGCGAGTCTGCTGGCTGCGAAATCGCGCGCGAAGCGGCGAAACGGGGTCTCCTCCCTCATGCGCGGGCGCCGATGCGTACGCGCGGGTCGAGGATCGTGTAGAGCAGATCGACGATGAGGTTGATGGCGACGAACAGCAGCACGATGATCATGAGGTAGGCGACGATCACCGGGCGGTCGAGCACGTTGATGCTGTCGATGATGAGCTTGCCCATGCCGGGCCAAGCGAACACGCTTTCGGTCACCACCGAGAACGCGATCGTGTTGCCGAATTCGAGGCCGATCACGGTGATCACCGGGATCATGATGTTCTTCAGCACATGGACGAACACCACGCGGGACGGCGACAGGCCTTTCGCGCGGGCGAACTTCACGTAGTCCATCGGCAGGTTCTCGCGCACGCCCGCCCTCGTCAGACGCAATGTGAGCGCGATGTTGCCCAAAGCGAGGTTCAGCACCGGCATGGCCATGTGGCGCAGCCCATCCCAGGTGAGGAACGACCAGCGCACGCCAAGCAACTCGCGCGTGGCGCCCCGCCCGGTGCTGGGCAGCCAGCCGAGCTGGACGGCGAACACCATGATGAGCATGAGGCCGACCCAGAAGGTGGGTAGCGAGAAGCCGAGGATGCTGCCGGCCATGGTGGTGCGGCCGAGGAACGAATTCGGGTACAGGCCGGCGTAAAGGCCGAGCGGGATGCCGATCATGACGGACAGCAGGATGGCGGCGACGGCGAGTTCCATCGTGGCCGGGAGGCGCTGGCCGATCAGCCGCAGGGCCGGTTCGTTGAACACGAAACTGCGGCCGAGATCGCCGTGCAGCGCGTCCCACAGGAAGAAGCCGTATTGCGTCCACAACGGCCGATCGAGGCCGAGGGCGGCGATGGCGCGGGCACGTTCGGCTTGGTCGGCCTCGGGGGAGATCAGGATGTCGATCGGGTTGCCGATGGCGTGAAGGCCGACGAAGACGATGATCGTCATGGCGAACACGACGAAGGCGGCTTGGACGAGGCGGCGGAGGAGCCAGTTCGTCATGCGTCAGTGGGGAAGGAAGGTCGAGTCACCGCACGTCCTGCGCCCGCGTTTCCTCGTCAGCGCGCGGCGTGTAGGTGAGGCCGGCGCGGGTGGCCCAGATGTTCTTCTGGTTGTGCAGCGGGATGAAGGCCACGTCATCCATCGCCAGCCTGGTCGCGCGTTGCAGCAATTTCTCGCGCGCGGCGTCATCGGCCGTGGCCAGCGCCTGTTCGGTCAGCGCGTCCACCGCCGGGTTGTTGTAGCGGCCGCGATTGGCGGCGCCGAAACCCTTCCCGGCGTCGAACGCGGCGATCAGGGAGCGCAGCGGATTGGACGCCTCGCCGGTGCTGCTGCCCCAGCCGAGCAGGTAGGCGGAGTAGTCCTGCCTGTTGGCGTGGCCGACGAAATTGGTCCAGGGCTGGGCGTCCACCTGGGTCTGCACGCCGATACGCGACCACATCTGCGCCACGGTCTGGATGATGCGGGCATCGTTCACGTAGCGGTCGTTCGGGCCGTGGATGGTGATGCGCAGGCCGTTGGGGAAGCCGGCCTCGGCGAGCAGCGCCTTCGCGCGGGCCGGATCATAGGCGGGGGGCTTCAAGTTCTCCACATAGCTGTAGCTGCCGGGGGGCAGGAATTGGCCGGCCGGGATGGCGGCCCCTTCCATCACCCGATCGACGATGGCGGGGCGGTTAATGGCCATCGACAGCGCCTGCCGCACGCGGAGATCCTTCAGCGGGTTTTTCGCCAGCACCTCCCCGTTCGGGCCGGTGACGAAGGGGGTGGGGCCGTCGCGGGACTGGTCGAGCGTGATGAAAATGATGCGGAGACTGACGCTTTCGGCGAGCTTCACGCGGCCGTCGTTGCGCAAATTGGCCGCGTCGCTGGTGGGCACGGCCTCGATGAACTGCACGTCTCCGGCCAGCAGGGCGGCGGTGCGGGCGGCGTCGTTGCTGATGACCCGGTAGGTGACATGGTCCCAGCGCGGCTTCTCGCCCCAATAGCCGTCGAACCGCTCAAGCTCGGTGCGGTCGCCGGGGCGGTAGGAGACGAATTTGTAGGGGCCGGTGCCGATGGCGTTCTTTCCGCTGTTGAAATCCTCGGTCGCGGCGTCCGGCCCCAGCGTGTGCGGGATGATGAAGACCTGGGTGAGATCGGTCGGCAGCAACGGATACACCCCGGCGGTGCGCAGGCGGATGGTGCGGTCGTCGACGATGTCCATGCCGATGATCGGGCGGGTGTAGATCTGGAAGCTGGCGGGGCTGTTCCTGACGCGCGGGATGCGGTCGATGCTGTAGGCGACGTCGGCGGCGGTGAACTCCGTGCCGTCGTGGAATTTGGCGCGGCGGAGCTTGAACTCCCAGGTGTGGTCGTCGACCAGCCGCCAGCTTTCGGCGAGGCCGGGCTTGAGGTGGGAAGTGGCGTCCATCTCGACGAGGCGTTCGAATATGCTGGAATCGAGCGATTCGTTGGGGGTGAGCGTGTGGTAGTGCGGATCGATGCTGGTGACGGGGGCGGGGACCGCCAGCGTCAGGGTTTCGGCGTGGGCGGCCGCAGCTGCGAGCAGAGTGGCCATGAAGGTGAGTGTGGCGATCGCCCGTGCCATGCAAGCTGCTCCCCTGGTTCAGATGTGACCATACAAGCCGCGCGGCGCCAGCCCAAGGGCCGCGAGGGAAGCCGCCATGTGGGCCAGGCCGCGTGCCGGGGAGAGGTGTTCGCGGGCAAATGCCTGCCCGGCGCGGGACAGGCGGGTCCATTCGTCGGGGTCGTTGTCGAGGCGCGCGAGGGCGGCGGCGATGCCGAAGGCGGTGTCGGCGGTCAGCAGGTGCTCGCCGGGGACGAGGCCGGTGCCCTCGACGGCGATGGACGTGGCCACGATCGGCAGGCCGCGTGCCAGCGCCTCGGCGACCTTGCCCTTGAAGCCGGCGCCGTAGCGCAGCGGCACCACCATGATCCGGTGGCGGTCGAACACCGGAGCGAGGTCGGGCGCATGGCCGTGGATGACCAGCCCGGGGGTGGCGAGTTGGAGGGTGGCGAGTTGGAGGGGGGTGTCGGCGCCGTAGACGTGGAGCCGGCTGGCCGGCCGCATCTCGCGCAGGAGCGGCAGGATGTCGGCGGCGAACCAGCGCATCGCGTCCAGGTTGGGCGGGTGGGCGAAGCCGCCGAGGAACATGATCTCGGCCCGCGCCTCATGGGGCGGCGGCGCGGCGGGCGGGGGTTCGATCACCCAGGGGAGCATGTGGGTGCGCGCGCGGGGCAGCGCCTCGGCGATGGCGGCAACCTCGATGGTGTTGCACAGCAGCGTGAGATCGACCGCCGCGATCACCGCCAGTTCGCGGGTTCGGACGTCCGCGGCGTCGGCGTCGGCGGCGTGCAGGAGGAGCGCCTCGCGCTGGAGGCGGATGTGGTGGAGGTCGGCGGGGTTGAACAGCAGGGCGGCCTGGGGCGCGTGCATCCTGAGCGCCGGGAGGCAGGCTTCGGCGACCTTGAAGCGGTGGAGATAGACGAGGTCGAACCCGGCGCCCTGCTCGCGAAGGAACGCCTCGATGCTGTCATGGGCGGGCATGGCGATGGTGGCGATGCCCTCGGCGCGGAGGGCGTCGGTGTAGCCGGGAAAGGCGGTGAGGTTCAGCGGCAGGAAGGTGACCGCGAGCCCGAGGCGCTGGAGCAGGCGCATGTGCCAGAGGATGACGTTGGAACCGGCGTCGCGGTCGGGCGTCGGCACGCTGGCGTCGATCACCAGGGCGCGGGCGGTGGCGGAGAGGCGCCTTGGCGCGCCTGGGTTGCTCCGGACGAGAGGCGGGCGGGGCGGCTTCTGGCCCTTGCCGTAGGGCAGGTGGGTTCGGGCCAGGCGGAGGGTGAGGGTGAAGGCGGCGGCGGGGATGACGCCTGCCGGGAGGGTCGCCGCGCCGTTGGTCCAGCGCGATCCGGCTTGCGGGGGGTGGAAGCCGTGGACGAGGGAAGCGTCCGCGATGCGCACGTCATGGGTTGCGCCGGCGGCGCGGATCGTGAGGCCCGTCAGGCAGATGCCGAGGCGCCGTTGGTCCGGCTGCGTGGGATCGGCGGCGGCTGGCACGTGGCCGCGCGAGGCGATCACCAGGCGGGATGTACCGGGCGGCACGGCGAAGCTGGTCTCGCTGTCCGTGGCGGCGAGGGCGTCGATCCGGGTGCCGTCGGCCAGGAGGTGGAGGTCGGGGTCGCTCTCGGCCAGAAGACGCGCCGAGCCGGCGTAGGTGGCGACGTTGCCGAACAGGTTGCGGTCGCCGCGTGCGACGTAGCTTTCGACGGCGATGCCTTCGGCGAGCAGCAGGCCGGGGCGGTCGAGTTCGAGATGGATGTACCGGATGGGCGCGGTGCGGGGGGTGGGTCTTGCGCCGTCGAGCGCCAGGGTGGGGGAGACGAGCAGGTCGCGGGGGGAGAGGGGCAGGCGGTGCGGGAGCAGGGCATCGCCGCCGCCTTGCCGGGGAAGGATGTCGCGGGTGCCGATCCACCAGATCGTTCCGGGCGCGCCGGTGGCGAGGGTGACGATGTCGCCGGGGACCAGGTGTTCGATCGGGACCGGGCCGTCTGGGGTCGCGATCAGGGTGCCGGCGCAGAGGGCGGGTGGGGGGCGGCCGTGATCGGCAGGAGGGCTATGCGGTGAGACCGCCGGGCGGATGAGCCCCTCCCCCTCCCCCGGCCCCTCCCGCAAGGGAAGGGAGACAGGCGGGTCACTCACGGTAATCGGCAACGAAACGCTCCAGGCGGTCCATCGCCTCGGTCAGCAACTCGGGGCTTTTGGCGGTGCAGAGGCGCACGTATTTCTCCGCGCCCGCGCCGAACGCGGTGCCCGGCGCCATGCCGATGCGCGCCTCGGCCACGGCGCGTTTGCAGAACGCCATGGTATCGGCCACGCCCGCCACCTCGAACATCTGATAGAACGAGCCCTGCGCCGGCACCGCCCGGACGCGCTGCATCCGGCCCAGGCGGGCGGCCGCCGCCTCCTGGCCCACGCGGCAGCGTTCGACGAAGGATTTCACGAAATCCTCGCCCTCGTTCAGCGCCGCTATGCAGCCGTGCTGGAGAAACACCAAGCCGCCCGAGGTGTTGAACTGGATCAGCTTCTCGACCGCGTCGAGCGAGCCTTCCGGATAGACCATCCAGCCCAGGCGCCAGCCGGTCATCGCCCAGGCCTTGGAGAAGCTGTTGACGATGTACACCTGGTCGCCTTGCTGCATCAGGTGGTGGAACGACAGCGCCACCGGGCGGTCGTACACCATGCGGTGATAGACCTCGTCGGACAGGATCGCGATGTTGCGGGCGCGGGTGAAATCGAGGATGGCGGTGGCTTCCTCCCGCGTCATCATCCAGCCGGTCGGGTTGCCGGGCGAGGCCACGTAGATGGCGCGGGTGCGGGCGTCGCAGGCGGCGAACAGGCGGTCGAGATCGAGCTTCCAGCCGGCATCGGTGCCGGCGAGCGGCACCTCACGCACCTCGCCGCCCATGATCTGCATGGCGCGCATCACGTTGGGCCAGGAAGGGGTGATGACGACCGCGTTGTCGCTCGGCGAGATCAGCGCCTGGCAGACCAGCATGACGGCGCTCATGCCCGAGAGAGTGAGGGCGACGCGGGTTTCCGGCAGCTCGATGCCGTAGATGCGGCGGTGATAGTCGATCAGCGCCTGGCGGAACGCGGGGATGCCACGGTTCTGCGCATAGAAGGTGTGGCCGGCCGCGAGAGCCGCGCTGGCCGCGTCGCAGATGAATTTCGGGGTGGGGACATCGGGCTCGCCGGCCCACAGGCCGATCACGTCCGGCTGGCCGAAGCCGATGCGGAACACCTCGATGATCGGGCTGTCTTCCAGCGCCGCGATGGCGGGGCGGATGGGCATGACGGAGTCTCCTCGGATCGTCATTGCGAGGAGCCATGACGGGGACGGGTGAATTTGCACGAACCAGGGCCATTCGCTTACAGGTCCGTATGAACCCCGACAACCCAGGCCTCCTCGCCGCCTTCCTCGAACGCCAGGCCCGCGTGAGCCTGCTGCGGTTCCTCACCTGCGGCAGCGTGGACGACGGCAAGTCCACTCTGATCGGGCGGCTGTTGTATGACACGAAGTTGATCTTCGACGACCAGCTCGCCCGCCTCGAACGCGACAGCGAGCGGCGGGGGACCGGCGAGGGGATCGATTTCTCGCTGCTGCTCGACGGGCTGGAAGCCGAGCGCGAGCAGGGCATCACCATCGACGTGGCGTGGCGGTTTTTCACCACCGAGCGGCGCCGCTTCATCGTGGCCGACACGCCGGGGCACGAGCAATACACCCGCAACATGGCCACCGGCGCGTCGCAATGCGACCTCGCCGTGGTGCTGGTGGATGCGCGGCACGGCGTGGTGGTGCAGACGCTGCGGCATACGCTGATCGCGGCACTCATGGGCATCGGCAGCATCGTGCTCGCGGTCAACAAGATCGACCTCGTGGATTTCTCGGAAGCACGGTTTCGCGAGATCGAGGCGGCGTTCCGCGACGCCACGGGACGGCATCGGTTTCGCGACGTGACGGTGATCCCGCTGTCCGCGCGGCATGGCGACAACGTGACCGCGCGCGGTGCCCGGATGCCCTGGTACGCAGGGCCGACGCTCCTGGAGCATCTGGAGACCGTCGAGGTGGCGCCGCCGGCCGAAGGCGCGGATTTCCGCATGCAGGTGCAGCGCGTGGACCGGCTGGACGGGGTGCGGCTGTACGAGGGAACGGTTGCCAGCGGCACCATCCGGCCCGGCGCGCGCGTGCAGATCTCGGGCAGCGGTGCCATGGCGACCCTTGCCCGCATCGTGACCATGGACGGCGATCTGGCCGAGACGCGCGCGGGGGATGCGGTGACGCTGACGCTCGCGGAACAAGTCGATATCTCACGCGGCGACGTGATCTCGGACGCCGAGGCGCCGGTGGCGGTGGCGGACCAGTTCGCCGCGGAGATCGTGTGGCTGGCGGAGGCCTCGCTGCTGGCCGGGCGGGCCTATTTGCTGAAGTTTGGCGCGCGCACGGTGGCGGGGTCCGTCAGCCGGCTACGCTATCGGCTGGATGTGAACAGCGGCGCGCATCTGGAAGCCGAGACGCTGGCCATGAACGAGGTCGGCATGGCCAACATCGCGCTCGATGCGCCGGTCGCGTTCGCGCCGTTCGCCGAGAATCGCGCGCTGGGCGGCTTCATCGTGATCGACCGGCTGAGCAACGCCACGCTCGGCGTGGGCATGATCCGGCACGCGCTGCGCCGGGCGACCAACGTGAAGTGGCAGGAATTCGAGGTGGATCGCGCGGCACGCTCCGCGTTGCTGCGGCAGAAGCCGGCGGTGGTGTGGTTCACCGGGCTTTCAGGCGCTGGCAAATCGGCGATCGCGAGCGCCACGCAGCGCCTGCTGCATGCCGAGGGCCGCGCGACCTATGTGCTCGACGGCGACAACGTGCGGCACGGGCTGAACCGCGACCTGGGGTTCACCGAGACGGATCGGGTGGAGAACATCCGCCGCGCGGCGGAGGTTGCGGGGCTGATGGCCGATGCGGGATTGATCGTGCTGGTGTCGTTCATCTCGCCGTATCGCAGCGACCGGGCGCTCGCCCGCGAGCGGACGGCGACGGCGGGGCTGGCGTTCGTCGAGGTGTTCGTGGACACGCCGATCGAGGAATGCCGCAGGCGGGATGCGAAGGGCTTGTACGCGCGGGCGGATCGGGGCGAGATCGCGAATTTCACCGGCGTGTCGGCACCTTACGAAGCGCCGGAGCGGGCCGAGTTGGCGCTGGCGACGATGCGCGAGGATGTGGCGTCGCTGGCCGCGCGCGTGGTGGCGGATTTACGGGGGCGGGGTTGTCTGGGGTGATAACGCTTCCCTCCCCCTCCCCCTTGTGCCCCCCCTTGTGGGGAGGGGCGGGTTAAGTGGGTATGACCGGCGGACGCCTGTGTCTCGGCCTGCACGTCACCAAATGCGCGGGTACCAGCCTGATCACCACGCTGCGGCGGCGATTGTCGGATGACGAGTATTATTTCTGTTCGTCGTATCACGAGAACTGGCTCGCCGGGCGACCGCTTTTCGCCCAAATACGGGCGCCGGAGCGGTTGCGGATGGTGTTCGGGCATTACGTGCATCAAGACCTGCTCGGCGTGTTCGCCGGCCGCGACGTGTTTTTGTTCACCGGGCTGCGCGATCCGGTTGCCCGCGCGATCAGCGATTACCGGCAGATGAACGCGGTGCGCGCGCAGGCCGGTGCCGCACCGATCGAAGGGATCGAGTACATCGCGGGGCACGGCGACGCGATGTGCGCGGAAGTTCTGCGCGCGTTTCCGTTGGCGGCCGGTGACTCGCTGTTCGCGCGGGCGCAAGCCGCGCTGGAGATGTTCGACTACATATACGACACCGACGACATCGACGCGCAGATGGGCACCGTGTTCGAGGTGCTGGACATTCCCGAGGAGAGGCTGGCTTCGGACAATATTTCGAGTGGAAAGCATCTTCCGATGGCGTTCGATGCGGTGATGCAACGCGGGTGCGATACGATCCTGCGCGACAGAGGCTTCATCGCGCAGGATATTGCGCTGTGGGAGTGGGTAAGGCCGCGATTGGGGCGGATGGTGGTGCCTGTGTCGCGTGCCGGGTTCGTGGCGAACGACGCGATGGCGGCTCGGGCGGCGTTTTGCGCGCGCGAAACGGAATACCTGGTGCATGAGTTCGACGCGCTGGGCAGGCTGGGCGCGCTGCGCCTGGCGGCGGAGGAGTGGGCGGGTACGGCGCGGGCGGTGATCGCGCGGGTGGGAGAGTATGGGCGGTGTGGCGGCTGACGGAATGGGCACGCGCGAGATGGGTCGTGTCGTGGGCTGCGCCACCGGCACCCTGCCGAAGTGACGCGTGCGCCCGCCGCTCGACGCCGGCGGCCTGTACGACAGCGCGCAAGCCGGCCATCCGGCCTCGCTTACCTGGCTCGCCCGCCCGGCTCGCGATCAACCCGACTGATACGTTCCAGGTTCGTTGCCGCGATCCAGCAAAGCAACGCCCAAGCGGCGCCGATGCACCACCCCGCCAGCACGTCGGTCGGCCAGTGAACACTGAGATAGACCCGGCTGACGCCGACCAGCACCGTCGCCAGGGTTGCCCACGCGATCACGTAGGCTTTGATCCGCCGTCGCGTTTGCATGCGCGCGAGCAGGGCACCGAGCGTGAGATAGGTTACAGCGGACAGCATGGCATGCCCGCTCGGGAAACTATCCGTGATGAGCCCGGCGCCAGGGGGCACGAAATCCGGGCGTGGGCGTAGGAATGCGAGCTTGAGGAGGGTGCTGAGAATGGCCCCTCCGGCTATCGCTGTCACGACCAGCAAGGCCGCGAGACGTTTGTTCGCCAGCATGAGGTAGCCCGTGATGGCCAACGTCATGCCAGTCAGTACGGCGGTGCTGCCAAGGCTGGTCACGTCGCGCGCGACCTCCACCAGCCATCGCGGTCCGATGGGATGGCTGAGGTCCGATGGGTCGCGAAGCGCAACCAAGATCGCGCGGTCGAGGTGAAGCGTGTCGCCCTCCACCATCTCCCCGGCAATTCCCGCAAAGGCAACCAAAGCCATCGCGATCAGCGGCAGCGCCGCGAAACGGGCGAGCGGGCGAAAGATCACTTATGTTGCCGATCCGCGGTAAGGTCGGTGGCCACTGCTCTCGCCCAGCCGATTGTCAGAAGACGCTCCCGGCGAGTTGCTCCGCTGCCTGTGCGGCACACCCTTCTAAAGCCGCCTTCAAAGCCGCGTGATCCATGCCGCCGGGAGGCCGGGCCAGGCGCGTCGTGGCCAGGGTCAGCACCGCGTTATCATGTCCCGCTCCGTCAGGAACAGCCAGAATGGCCTCCTGCAGGTCGTGCGCTTCGGTCGCCGAAAGCCGCCGTTCGGCCGATAACCAAGCGGCAAACAGCTTGTCCCGCCGTGCCGTCACTCGAAAACGAAGCTCTTCGTCATGCGCGAACTTGGCTTCGAACGCCCGTTCGCGATCCTCAAAGGTGGTAGGCATTACAACCTCCGTTTGTCCGGGTTACGCTTGTATCTGGATATGTGACGCATGAGATGTAAGTGGGGGTGGCCAGAAGAGCGACGAGTTCAAGCCAAAAACGGCCGTGCGCGCCTGATCGACCGCGACACCTGAACTGCAACGAGGGACGCTTCGCGGACGAGGACCGTGCCATTTCGACAAGCAGGCTTAAACAAACGGCTGGAGCACTCCCGATAGCAGGCGTGACGACCACTATCGGCCCCAACCTCCGGCAACGCCCCCCCCGGCAACTGGCTGGATGGCTACGACCGTTGGTGCAGCCTCTCCTGGTCGCTATCCCCCTGCTTGGACTTGCCGGTGGCTTCGTGGCGCACCTTCTTGGCTCCGATCAGGCCAGCGGATGGATCTGGAGCGCCGCGACTCTTCCCGTACTCGTGGCCCTGTTCATACAGATCATCACCAGCCTGTTGCGTGGCGAGGTCGGGCTCGACATCGTGGCGGCTCTTTCCATGACGGGCGCCCTGATCTTTGGCGAGCATCTCGCGGCTGTCGTGGTCGCGCTGATGTATGCCGGTGGCCAGTATCTCGAGAGCTTCGCGGAAGGTCGCGCCACGCGCGAGATGACAAAGTTGTTGTCGCGCGTGCCGCGCACCGCACTCAGGCATCGGGACGGTGCTCTTGAGGAGGTGAGCCTGGGGGCGCTCCGGCCCGGGGACCGGATCATGGTGCGCCATGGCGAGGTCGTCGCGGTCGATGGCTTGGTCGCGAAAGGCGTCGCCGTGCTCGACCAGTCAGCGCTGACGGGCGAGGCTCTGCCAATCCAGCAACACGAGGGCGAGGCGGTTCTCAGCGGTTCGACAAATGCCGGCGACGCCTTCGATCTGAACGTATCCTTGCGCGCCGAGGAGAGCACCTATGCCGGCATCGTCCGGCTGGTCGAGGCCGCCCAGCAATCCAAGGCGCCGATGTCGCGCCTCGCCGACCGTTTCGCGATGGCCTTTCTCGCGGTTACCGTGGCACTCGCGGGCGGCGCCTGGCTATGGACCGGAGATCATATCCGCGCACTTGCGGTGCTGGTCATTGCAACACCGTGCCCCCTGATCCTCGCGGTGCCGGTCGCGATCATCTCGGGGGTGTCGCGCGCCGCGAAACTTGGCATCCTGATCAAGGGCGGCCGGGCGCTCGAGAATCTTGCGCGCGTCAGGACGCTCGTGATCGACAAGACCGGCACCCTGACCTACGGGGCGGCGCGTCTCGTCACCGCCCAGGTCGCGCCAGAGTTCTCCGCCGATGATATCCTCAGTCTCGCGGCATCGCTGGATCAGGCCTCGAACCACGTGATCGCGCAGGCCCTCGTTTCGGCCGCTCGCACGAAGGGCTTTGCCCTGACCCTCCCCGACCAAGTGTCCGAGACCGCGGGCGAAGGGATCGAGGGCGTGGTCGGTGGGCGGAGGGTCGTGGTCGGCGGGCTTCGTTTCGTCAGCGAACGCTCGGCTGGGCCATCCGCCGAAATTGGCGGCAGCGAGCAGCCCATCCCGCCCGGTGCGGTGCTGGTTGCGGTCGCGGTCGAGGGCAGGATCGTGGGTCGCCTCGTGTTTTCGGATGAGCTTCGGGCCGGAACAAAGGAGCTTCTGCAAGATCTGCGCGCCGCTGGGATACAGCGGATCGTGTTGGCGTCGGGCGACCGGGCCGCAGTCGCCGCTGCGATCGCCGCGGGATTGCCGATCGACGAGGTGCGCGCGGATCTGACCCCCGATCAGAAGATCGACGTCATCAAGACGGAGCACCAGCGTGCTCCCGTTCTGATGGTCGGCGACGGTGTCAATGACGCACCCGCGCTTGCGGCCGCCGATGTCGGGATCGCGATGGGTGCAAAAGGCGCCGCCGCTTCGGCCGAGGTTGCCGACGTCGTGCTGCTGGTCGACCGGCTCGACCGGGTGCTGAGCGCCTTGCGCATCGCCCACCGGTCCCGCAACATTGCTCTTCAGAGCGTCTATGCCGGAGTCGGCCTGTCGTTTGTCGGCATGGTCGTGGCGGCGCTCGGCTACCTCACGCCGGTCCGGGGTGCTCTGATCCAGGAGGCGATCGACGTGGCGGTCATCCTGAATGCCCTACGGGCTCTCTCGGCCCCGGCCGGGAACGCCGCTCGCGGGCGGGAACCGGAACAGCCATTCGGCCCGGTCGCGGCACAGCGGTGATCCGGAAGCAACCAAGGGATGTGGACATGGGCTACGCGACACTGGTCGTTCAGGCCGAGGCCGATAACGACGGAAGGGGCCGGATCGAGTTGGCGGTGGCGCTTGCCCGTCAATTCGACGCGCTGCTCGTCGGGGTTGCAGCGCGCGATCTTGTCCCGCTGATGACGCTGCCTGGAGCCGAGCCTGGTGTCGGCACCCTGCTTGCAGCCGAGGAACAAGAAATCCGAGCGGGCCTTGACGCCGCCGAGCAGCAGTTCGGGGCCCTGACGGAGGGACGCCACCAACGCGTCGTGTGGCGAGCCATGATGGGCGATCCGGCCGCGATGCTGGTCCGCGAAGCTCGCACGGCGGATCTTATCGTCGTCGGTCGAAGGCCAGAAGGTGCCGATGCCCGCCGATCCAGGCACGCGAAACCGGGCGATGTGCTGATGCAAGCAGGCCGGCCGATTCTCGTGGTGCCACCCGGGCTGTCGCATCTCGACACGCAGCATGTCGTCGTCGCCTGGACCGACAGCCTTGCAGCGCGGCGAGCGGTCGTGGATGCGCTGCCTTTCCTGAAACAGGCAGCCAGCGTTCTCGTGCTTCAGGTGTGCCACACAGACAGCGAACAGGAACTGGCAGCACCCGTTGTGCGGGACGTGGCGGGATACCTGTCCAGGCACGGCGTTTCCGCCACTGGCGACGCGAGGTTGCAGCGCGAAGCGTCAGTCTCGGCTGAGTTGCTGCTGGCGGCGGAGCAGCAACGCGCCGAACTCGTCGTGGCGGGGGGCTATGGCCATTCCCGCCTCCAGGAGTGGATGTTCGGTGGCCTCACCTGGGCGCTGCTCGGCCATTTCCCCAAATGCTGCCTGCTGAGCCGCTGATCCGCCTGCCCTGCAGTTCATTGCACGAAGGGCAAACGATAAGAAAGACCCGGCAAACACCATGCAATCGGCCGTCTTTCGGTATCGAGGTCGGAAACGACGACGACCGGCCGATTGCACTCCGCCATTGGCCCTCCCGGCCGTTTTATCCGGGTTGCGGTTCGAACCAAAAATCGAGCACGTCGCCGGTCCGCTTTTCCGCGAACCGGGTCATCACCCGCGTGCCGATGGCCAGATGTTTGGCCGCCACTTTGGGGTCGGTCAGATCGACCCCGCGGAAGTAGCCGCCGATGGCCGTGTCGGCGCCGTCCAGTTGCACGTAGCCGAACGCGTAAGGCGGCGGCGGCAGGCCGTTGAAGGCGGCGGTGACGATGGTGAACGTCTCGATGTGGCCGCCCGGCCCAACTTCGACCCAGTCGGTCGTGGGCTCCAGCGTCTGGTCGGAGAACGCCCGCGGCGGCACCAGCACGCGGCCGGACTTCGCGTCGCGCTTGCCGTACAGCTTGGCGTGGTCGCGCAGCTGGACATAGAACCAGCTTGCGGTTTCCCCGAGCGCGTGGGTGTAGGTGATATTCCAGGTTTCCTGGCGCTTCAGCAGTTCCATCGTCGTGTCTCCCGTTCCTATGCTTCCACGACCATGGTTCCGAAGAACTGATGGTCGCCGCCATTGCCACTTGCGATACCGACGCGCGCGCCCTTTGCCTGATGCCCGCCCGCGCGGCCCCATACCTGCAGCGCGATCTCGGCCACCCGCACCATCGCGGTCACCGCGATCGCGTTCGTGCAGAGCACGCCGCCCGACGGGTTCACCGGGATGCCGCCGCCCAACTGGAACTGGCCCTCGCGCAGCATCGCCGCCGATGCGCCGAGATCGGCCAGCCCCGCAGCCTCGATGGAGTGGAACTCGGTGTTGCTGAACGGCGCGTACAGTTCGGCGACATGCACCTGCTTCCGCGGCTCGGTGATCCCCGCCATCTTGAACGTTCGCTTGAACGACTGGCTGAGCGCGTAGGCATCGGCGTGGTCGGCCAGGAAGTTGGTGCCCATGCGGTCGCCCATGTAGTACGTCTCGGAGCAGTGGCCGAGGCCGGTGATCCAAACGGCTTCGAGGTTGCGCTCCTTGATGTAGCGCTCGGAGGCCAACACCATCGCGCAGCCGCCGCTCGATTGCGGGCAGCAGTCGAACAGCTTGATCGGCCAGGAGATCGGGCGCGAGGCGAACACTTCCTCGATCGTGGTCGGCTTGCGCAGATGCGCGTTCGGATTTTTGGCGGCCTGGTCGCGGTTCTTCACCACGACGCGAGCCATGTCCTCCTCCGTCATGCCGTATTTGTGCATGTAGCGGACGGCCGACATCGCCAGCATGGTGATGGTGCCGAGCGGCAACTGGCGCTCGTAGGTCGGGTCCCATATCTTGTTCAGCACGGTCTGGCTGTCGCCGCATTCGCCGACCTTGTCGGCGCCGGCGGTGAGCACGACATCGCAGGCGCCGGCAGCCACATGGTAGTAGGCGGCGGCGACGCTGGAGATGCCGGTGGCGCCGCCGGTGTTGATGCGCAGGAAGCGCTTGTTGCGCGCGCCCACCGCGTCCACGCCGACGCGCTCGGCATTGCCGATGCCGACCATGGCGTCGGGGGAGAGCGAATACACCACCGCCTCGATCCCATCGAGATCGAGCTTGGCATCGTTCAGCGCCATGGTGGTCGCCTCGCGCACGAGGTCGGGGTAGCTGGCATCGTCGCGGCGGGACTGGAACGCGGACTGGCCGATGCCGATGATGCCGACGCGCGGGTTCATGCGGAGACTCCCTGTTCGCCGCGTCGCAGGATCACGACGGTCTGGTATTGCATCGCCGGCCCGCTAGCCGCGTGGGCGAGGCCGGTGCGCACGCCCGGCACCTGATGCGGTCCGGCGCGTCCGAGCACCTGGGCGGCGATCTCGGCGATGCGGATGAGGCCGGTGCAGAACACCGGGTTGAAGCTGAGCGCGCCGCCGGAGCGGTTGACCGGCAGGTCCGTGCTCGGTGCGAGGCCCAGCGTTTCGAGCGCCAGCATTTGCTGGAATGGCGTGCCGTCGGCTACCTCCGCGACCTCGAACGCACCGGCGGGTGCCGCGACAGCCGCCTCGCCGTAAGCCTGCGCCGCCGCCGACACCAGCGCCGGAGCGGCGGCGAGATCGCGGTCGCCGAGGAAGCCCGCTTCCGTCGCCCAGCCCATGCCGGAGATCCAGGCGACCTCGACGCCGCTCTCGGCCACGTATTCGGGCGAGGCGAGCACCAGCGCGACCGCGCCGGTCACGAAGGGGGCCACCATGCCGGGCGCGAGCGGCCACCGTCCAGGGTCGGCGGCCGGGGCTTGCGCAAGCGCCGGATAGGCGATCGCGCCATGGCCGCGATTCGCGACCGCGATCTGCGCCGCGATCGCGTCCAGCCCGGCCATCTTGGACATCATCGCGCCAGCCTGGAGCGCGTGAGTCGCCAATTCGTCCTGCGGCAGGCGGCGATGGAAGTAGGGGTCGTTGGCGAGGCGCTGGGCCTCCGGGATCGATCCTGCCTCGGTCGGGCTCCAGGCCACGACGAGCTGCGTGCGGTACAGACCCGACGCGACCCGCAGCGCGCCCATGACGAAGGCGTGCTCACCAGCCGAGGGGGTGGAGAGGATGTCGCGATCGACGCCGCCGACCGAGCCCGAGGCGGCCATGACCGAGATGGCCCGCCCGTCGTACTGGTCGTTGCCAGCGACGACGATGCCGTCGATGTCCTCGATGGTCAGCCCGGCGCTGCTCAGCGCCGAACGCGTGATGTCGAACAGCAACTCCTCGAGCGAGCGCCTCTCGTCCTGCACGCAGGGGATGATGGCAACCCCGATGACGCCGACTTTGGATTTGGCGGTCATGTCCGTCCTGCTGTTGTGGTGTGAGAGATGTCCGCCTGACGCGGCTTTGGGCGGGCAACGAGTGGAGCGCCGCTGGCGCGAGGTGGCAGCAGATCCGGCATCTGGTGGCTGGACGCGATGCCCCGGCCATGCGCCGCAAGCCCCTCGGGCGTCGGCGCCGCGCCATCGCGCGTCATGATGCGGGACAGGGGACGCCCCTGAAAGTTAGCGCTGCGAAAATGGCCTGTTATGATGCGTGCCTGCACTACGAACCCCCCGCCGAAGCCTTGACTGCCCCAACCGCCTTACTGACCAGTATGATCACATCCCATCGGTCGCGCAAGGCTATCTTGGTGTTATGGTCCGGGTCGAGGTGCGGATTGGTTCGCAGAGCATTTTTCACCCGATCGACGTGGTTCAAACCGCCCGCGCCGGCCATTCGAGCAACGACTTGGCGACTTGGTGCCGACGGTCAGGATTGAACTGACGACCTACTGATTACGAATCAGTTGCTCTACCACTGAGCTACGTCGGCGACGCGCAAGGGCGGGCTGCCCGCACCTCTTAGCCGTGGCGCCGTCCGAGGGCAACCACGGCGAATCTGGAACGGCGAGCAGCGTCCGCGGACGCTGCTCGCCGAAC
>JANXTF010000095.1 GCA_025352565.1 Rhodospirillales bacterium
GACTTCGGGATCATCCGCTCAGTGCTCTCGACGGCGAGAAAGCAGGGATGGAATCTACTGCAAACGCTCAACGCAGCGCCAAATGGCCTGATCGCAGAACTGCGCATAGGCTGATCCGCCACAGGCGACCTGGGCAGTTACCGCACGACTTAATAGGATCAGCTGACGATTAGCGGCGCCTCCGCTTCCGCGACACTCATGGCAGCTTGCTTTTCGAGGCCTTCGGCCATCGTCTGCGAAGCCTCGTGCGTCAATGTCGACCGAACGGGTCAATCCCAATTTCAAACTGAGACACTACCCGCAGTTGAACTGATGCATGAGCCCGAATCGGCACTCGCGACGGCCCCCTAGACCGGCAGTGAAACCGCCGCCCGAATTCCCCCCGACGGCCGGTTGCTCAGCACCACGTCCCCGCCATGCGCGCGCAGGATGTTCCGCGCGATCGGCAGTCCGAGCCCGGTCCCGCCGGTTTCGCGGTTGCGGCTGGTTTCGATGCGGTGGAAGGGCTGGAACACGCGCTCCAGCTCGCCCGGCGGCACGCCGGGGCCGTCATCCTCGACCAGCAGGGTGACCGAGCCCGCGACCGGGGGCGAGAGGATGATTCGGGCGTTGCCGCCGTATTTCACCGCGTTGGCGACGAGGTTGGTGAGGGCGCGTTTCAGCGATTTGGGGCGGGCGCGGACGGTGAGGTGGTCGGGGCCTTCGTAGGCCAGCCGGTCCGCCATCTCGGGGCACGCGTCGGCGGTCTCGTCCAGCACGGTGCGGGCGAGTTCGGTGAGGTCGACGGGGGAGACGGGCTCGTCGGTGGTGACGTCGCGGCCGAAGGCCAGGGTGGCGGCGACCATGGATTCCAGCTCGTCGAGATCGAGCAGCATTTTGCGGCGCTGCTCCTCGTCGTCCATGAACTCGGCGCGCAGCTTGAGGCGGGTGATGGGGGTGCGGAGGTCGTGGCCGATGGCCGTCAGCATGAAGGTGCGGTCCTGCACGAAGCGGCGGATGCGGGCGGCCATCAGGTTGAAGGCGGCGGCGGCCTGGGCCACCTCCAGCGGCCCGGTTTCCGGCAGCGGCGGCGCGTTCACGTCGCGGCCGAGCGCCTCGGCGGCGGCGGCCAGCGTGGCCACGGGGGCCGTGAGGCGGCGGACCGCCCACAACGTGAGCAGGGCGGCGGCCAGCGTCATCAGCAGGAAGGCCGACAGGAAATTGGCCGAGTGCCACAGGCGCACCGGCGGCAACGGCAGGGTGATATCGACCCAGCGGCCATCGGGCAGCCGCATGCCCATGACGACCTGCCCCAGCTCCGCATTGCCCCGGATGACCACCTCGCGCGGGCGCTGGAGCTGCGGCATGGGAATGAGCTGCAGGCTGACGCGCAACTCGCGCTGGAGCGGCTGGGGCGTCGGCGGCAGGTCCGTCCCCGGCGGGAGGCCATCGAGGCGGACCACGGTGCCGGAGCGCATGATGTCGCGCTGGTTGAGTTCGGCCACCACGGCGTCGCGCTGCTCGGGGGCGGCGAGCGCCACGCTGCGGTACAGGTTCATCGCGCGGCCGGCGATGTCGCGCGTCTGGGCGAAGCGTTGCAGTTCGATCCGGTCGAAGGCGTGGATGGTGAGACCGGCGATCTGCACGAAGGCGAGGCCCGCGAGCAGCACCACGGCGGTGCGGGCGGCGAGGCTGCGCGGCCACAGTCTTGGAATCCAGCGGCCCCAGCGGGTCATTCGCGCTGGACATCCGCCGCGAGCACGTAGCCGCCGCCGCGCACGGTCTTGATGAGCTGGGCGTGGCGGCCGTCATCTTCCAGCTTGCGGCGCAGGCGGCTGATGGCGACGTCGATGGCGCGGTCGAACGGACCCGCCTGGCGGCCGCGCAGCAGGTCCAGCAGCATGTCGCGGGTGAGCACGCGGTTGGCGCGCTCCACGAGGGCGGCCAGCAGATCGTATTCGCCGCCGGTGAGCGGGACCTCCACCGCCTCGGGGTTGAGCAGGCGGCGGCGGGCGGGGTCCAGCGTCCAGCCGGAGAAGCGGATGGGTGCCGTGCCGCGATCGTGGCGCTTGTCGGCCGGATCGCCCGCGCGGCGGAGCACGGCGCGGATGCGGGCGAGGAGTTCGCGCGGGTTGAAGGGTTTGGGCATGTAGTCGTCCGCGCCGAGTTCGAGGCCGATGATGCGGTCGGTCTCCTCGCCCATGGCGGTGAGCATGACAATGGGCACGTCGGACGCGGCGCGCAGCCAGCGGGCGAAATCGAGGCCGGATTCGCCCGGCAGCATAAGATCCAGCACCACGAGATGGAAGTGGCCGTTGGGCCAGGCGCGGCGGGCCTCGCGCGCGTCGCGCGCCGCGGTGACGCGGAAGCGGTGGCGTTCGAGGAAGCGGGCCAGGAGGTCGCGGATTTCCCGGTCGTCGTCGACGATGAGGATATGGGGGCCGGGCGTGGATGGACTGTCCATGGATGCAAGCTAGGCGGTCTGACGGCGGTTCGGCAGGTCGCGTTTCACTCCGTTGCATTTTGCATGGTTAAACCGGGGATGGATTTCCCCCACCCGCCCGAAGCCGCGCGCCGCGCCATGAACGAGCTGTTCGAACTGGACCCGGATTTCGCCGCCATCGAGGCAGCGGCGGGCCCGTTGCCATGGCGGCGGCGGGCCGGCGGATTTCCCGGGCTGTTGCAGGCGATCGTGGGCCAGCAGATCAGCAACCAAGCGGCGGCCGCGATCTGGCGCCGGCTGCATGCGGTGCCGGGGGCGCTCGATCCGGGCCTGCTCGCGGGATTGTCCGACGAGGTGCTGCGGGCGGCCGGCCTGTCGCGGCCGAAGGTGGCGCATGCCCGCGCGTTGGCGCTGGCGTTCGCCGATGGGCGGCTGAGCGCGGCGGGTTTGCGCGCGATGGACGACGAGGCGGCGGTAAATTCGATCGCCTCGGTGCGCGGGATGGGGCGGTGGTCGGCCGAGATCTATCTGCTGTTCGCGCTGGAGCGGGAAGATGTGTTCCCGGCGGGCGACCTGGCGCTGGCGGCTTCGGCCGCCGCGTTGAAGGGTCTGGCAGCGCGGCCCGGCCCGAAGGCGTTGCGCGAGATGGCGCTGGCATGGCAGCCGTGCCGGGCCCTGGCCGCCCGCCTGCTGTGGCATCATTGGCGGCACCTGACCGGGCGGCCGTCGATGGATGACCTGCCGGTGTAACTCACGTCAGCGTGCGGCGGACGGCGTCTTTCCAGCCGGCGTAGCGGGCTGCTCGGGTCTGTTCCGGCATGGTCGGGCTGAAGCGGCGCTGCAAGGCCCAGGAGCGGCCGAATTCGGCCGGGTCCGGGCATACCCCGGCCGCTTGGCCCGCGAGGTAGGCGGCACCCAAGGCGGTGGTTTCCAGCACGACGGGGCGATCGACCGGGGCGCCCAGCATGTCGGCCAGGAACTGCATCGCCCAGTCCGACGCCACCATGCCGCCATCGACGCGCAGCACGGTCTGGGCGTCGCCGGCCCAGTCCTCGCGCATGGCCTCCACGAGGTCGCGCGTTTGATAAGCCACACTTTCCAGTGCGGCGCGGGCGAGTTCGGCGGGTCCTGTGTTGCGGGTGAGGCCGAACAGCGCGCCGCGCGCCTCGGCATCCCAATGGGGCGCGCCGAGGCCGGTGAAGGCGGGCACCAGATAGACCGACTGGGTCGGGTCGGCGCGTTCGGCGAGCGCCCCGCTTTCGCCCGCGTCGCGGATGATGCCCAATCCGTCGCGCAGCCATTGCACCGCCGCGCCGGCGACGAAAATGGCCCCTTCCAGCGCGTAGGTGCGCCGGCCACCCAGCTGGCAGGCCACCGTGGTGAGCATCCGCGAACGCGAGGCCACCGGCGTGTCGCCGGTGTGGAGCAGCAGGAAACAGCCGGTGCCGTAGGTCGATTTCACCATCCCCGGCGTGAAGCAGGCCTGGCCGACCATGGCGGCCTGCTGGTCTCCGGCGATGCCCATGATCGGGATTGCGGACCCGAACATTGCGCGGTCGGTGTGGCCGAACAGGCCGGCGCTGTCGCGCACATCGGGCAGCAGGGAGGCCGGGATGCGGAACAGGTCGAGCAGCGCGCCGTCCCAGGCGCCTTTACGTATGTCGTATAACAATGTGCGGCTGGCGTTGGTGGCATCGGTGGCGTGAACCCGGCCGCCGGTGAGGCGCCAGAGCAACCAGGAATCCACCGTGCCGAAGGCGAGCGACCCGGAAACCGCCTTTTCGCGACAGTTCGGTACATGATCCAACAGCCAGGCGATCTTGGTCGCGCAGAAATACGGGTCGATCACGAGCCCGGTGCGCGCGGCTACCATCGCCTCGTGGCCGGCCTCGCGCAGGCCCGCGCAAACCGCCGCGGTGCGCCGATCCTGCCAGACGATCGCGGGGTGGACGGCGCGGCCGGTTTGGCGGTCCCACACCAGCGTGGTCTCGCGCTGGTTGGTGATGCCGATCGCGGCCACGTCGGCGTGCGTGCCGCCGGCTTGCGCCAATGCCTCGCGCAGCACCGCGAGGCTATGGGCGAACAGCTCCTCCGGGTCGTGCTCGACCCAGCCGGATGCCGGGAAATGCTGCGGCAGATCGCGCCGCGCGACCGAAACCGGGGCGAGGTTGGGGGCGCGGAACGCGAAGGCGCGCGTCGATGTGGTGCCCTGGTCGAGCGCCAGAACCAGATCCTTGGACATGTCACCTTCCGGGCGGGATTTGCGCGCTATCCTGTGCCGGCGCCGCGCAGCCGGTCCAGCCGCAATCTCTGCCGGTCGTCGGTGAGCCGCCTGGCCGCCAGGAGCACCACGCCCACGGCCGCGAGGCCGCTCGCCCCGGCGAGCAGGAACATCAGCAATATCTGATACTTGGCGGCCTCCAGCGGATCCAGGCCCGCGAGCACCTGGCCGGTCATGATGCCCGGGAGCGTGACGATCCCGGCCGCCGACATCTGGTTGACGATCGGCAGCAGGCCGCGCCGGATCGAGACGCGCACGAGCGGCCCCATCGCCAGCCGCATCGGCGCGCCCAAGGCAAGCCGCGCCTCGATCGCGGAACGCTCGGCCACCACGCCGCCGAGCAGGCTGTCGAGTGCGAGGCTCGCCGCGTTCAGCACGCTGCCGAGCACGATGCCGGCAAGCGGGATGGCATACCGCGCGTCGTACCAGGGGGTTGGGCGCAACGCCGTGGTGAGCGCCAGCAGGCAGGCGAGGCCGGTGGCGACGACGACCGCGATGGCGCCGACGGCCTCATTGCCGAAGCGACGCAACCTCCGCTCGGGCCGGCTCGCAATCTCGCGCGTGGCGACGGCCATCATCAGCAGGATCACGCCGAGCGTGGCGACGGGGGATGCGAGGGCGAACACGAACCGCAGCACGAAGCCGATCAGCACCAGTTGCAGCACCATGCGGATGGACGCGATGGCGAGCTGGCGGTGAATGCGCAGCCGCAATGCCACCGACAGCACGCCGTCGAGCACGATCAGCCCCGCGGCGATCGCGATATCCCGTGGCTGCAACAGGATCGGGTTCATTCCGACAACCGCCCGTCGCGCATGACCAAATGCCGCGTTGCCATGCGCGCGGCCTGGTCGAGGTTGTGCGTCACCAGCAGGATCGCGGTGCCCGCGGCCAGGCACCGGCGCAACACGGTCTCCGCGCGCAGAGTGGTCGCCGCGTCGAGTGCCGCGGTCGGCTCGTCGAGCAGCAGCACGGCGGGGCGGTTCAGCAGCGCGCGGATCAAGGCCAGGCGCTGGCGTTCGCCGCTGGAGAGGTGCCGCACCGGGGCGGCCATGAGATCGGGCCGCAGGCCGAACTCGGCCGCCAGCCGGCCGGCTGGCGCAAGGTCGGGGAAATGTGCCGCCACATCCTCCGCCCACCAGGCGGATTCGGCAGCCACATAGGCGACCCGACGGCGCCACTCGGGAGCCGGCATCGCGGCACAGCCGACGCCATCCAGGAAAACGCCGCAATCCTGCGGATCGAGATCGGCCACCAGCCGCAGCAGCCGGCTTTTGCCGGAGCCCGACGGGCCGGTGATGGCGACGCACGTCCCGGCCGCCACCGTAAGGTCGAACCGCCCCGCAACCCGCAGGCGTGGCAGCATCACGGCGACGGCATCACGGCGACGGCGTCATTGCGACGGCGTCATTGCGATGGCGTCATTGCGATGGCGTCATTCTGGCCGGGCAAGCTTGCCCAGCAGCCGCGCATGGCTGCGTGTGCCGCGCTGGAAGCAGCGCATCTCGAATTTCTCGTTCGGGCTATGCACCTGGTCGCCATTAAGGCCAAAGCCGATCAGCAGGCTGTCGAGCGCCAACAGGTGGTGCAGGCTCTCCACCACCGGGATCGAGCCGCCGCAGCCCATCAATATCGCGGGCTTGCCGTATTCGTCCGCCAGCGCCTGCTGCGCGGCCCGCGCCACCGGGCCATCGACCGGCACCTCCAGCCCCCGCCCCTGGCCGAACACCTGGAATTCGAGCGTCGCGTCCGGCGGGACGCGCGCCTGCATGAATGCCTTGAAGCCGGCAACCACGGCGGCCGGGTCCTGCCCCGGCACCAGGCGGAACGACACCTTGGCGCTCGCCTCCGACGCGATCACGGTCTTGCTGCCAACCCCCATGTAGCCGCCCCAGATGCCGTTGATGTCCGCCGTCGGCCGCGCCCAGAGCCGCTCCAGCGCCGAGCGGCCCGCTTCGCCCGCCGGCACCGACAATCCGATGCCGGCCAGGAATGCCGCCTCGTCGAAGCCGAGGGACGCCCATTGGTTGGATTGTTTCGAGGAGATGTCGCGCACCCCGTCATAGAAGCCTGGCACCTGGATCAGGCCGGCATCGTCCTTCAGTTGACCGAGCGCCTTGGTCAGCGCGTTGATCGGGTTCAGCGCCGAGCCGCCGAAGATGCCGGAATGCAGATCCCGGCGCGCCGCCTTCAGCGTCACCTCGGTATAGACCAGACCGCGCAGACTGGTGGTGATTGCCGGCGTGTCGATGTCCCACATGCCGGTGTCGCTGATCACCGCGATATCGGCACGCAACTCCGCGGCGTTCGCGGCCAGGAAGGCCTCGAGGTTCACGCTGCCGATTTCCTCCTCGCCCTCGATCAGCACGGTTATCTTCACGGGCATCGTGCCGGTCTCGGCATGCCAGGCGCGAAACGCGTTGAGCCACATCGACACCTGGCCCTTGTCGTCGACCGCACCCCGCGCATAGACCCGCTTGCCGTGCGGGCCGTCCACGATCGCCGGCTCGAAGGGCGGGCTGGTCCACAGAGCGAGCGGATCGGGCGGCTGCACGTCGTAATGGCCGTAATACAGCAGATGCGGCACAGCTTCCCCCGCCACCTGCTCAGGCCCCGGATGACGCGCCACAACCACCGGGTGTCCGGCCGTCTCGCGCAAGCTGGCCGCGAAGCCCAGCTCGGCCAATTGGCCGCACGCCCACGCCGCGGCGGCCCGGCAATCCCCGGCATGCGGGGGCTGAGCGCTGATGCTGGGGATGCGAAGCCACGCCAGCCAGCGGTCCCGGTCATCCTCGAAATTCGTGTCGATGCGGGCGAGAACCCGTTCGGTCATAGTCATGCGCCCATGCTCCGTCAGTGCGGACGCAGCCTGCCGCCGCCGCGCGACGCGTGCAACATCGCGAGCGCGCCCGATGCCCCGGGTCCACAGCCGCGCGTGCGACTCACACCAGTTCGGCCAGCAACGTCGCCGCGCGATCCGCGCCCAGCAGGATTTCCGCGACCCGCGCACGATCGACCGCCGGACCGACCCCCGTCCGCAGCGTGTCCGCCACTTCACTGACCATGGTGTCGTCCGCCTCGCCGCCCAACAGGCGGCTGGCGTGCTCGAAGCGGCGCAGATCGCGCGCCGTGCGTTCGATGGCGTGCTGCGCGGCGTCGTCGCTCGGCTCCGAGCCGGCCGCGAGAGGTTGCAGCACGCTGGCGCGCACATCGCGCGTGTAGCGCGCGCGACAACTCGTCTGCAAGGCCGCGCGGATCTCCATGCTCCGGGTCCGCCGGGCCGGGCGATGCCCGGCCCCGATGCGCTCCACCCCGTTCAGCTACGCCGCCGCCGCGCGCAGCTGATCGGCGGCTCCGGCCAGATCGAGAAGCTGAATTCCGGCCGGGCGGATCGCGCCGAGCATGATATCGATCGCCGCATCCGCCGCCGTGCCGCCGCCTTTGTCCTGGCTGGTCGCGGCCAGTTCGCCGGCCGCGTTCAGCACGCGCTCGGCGTCCGGCAGCCGCGCCAGCAGCACCGCGAGGACCGCCGCCACCCCACGCGGATCGCCGGCGGCGGCAACCCGCGCCACCAAAGGCCGCAGCTGCCTGGCATCCGGCATCACACCATCGCCCGCCCGCGCCACCAGTTCCTCGATCTCGGCCGCTTCGCGCAGCACGCCGGTCAGGAGGCGCACCGCGTCGTCATGATCCTCGACCGCAAGCCCGCTTGTCCGCACCCAGTCGGCCGGCGCGGCCAGACCGGCCAGCGCCCGCGCCGCCAATGGCCACAGCAACCGGCCGGCTGCCCGCAGCGCCACGATGTTGTCCGTGTCGCAACCCTCGATCAGCGCATCGACCGGGCCGAGTGCCGCACCCAGCAACACCCGGCATTCGGCCGCGATCGGCGCCAGGGCCGCACGCGGCAGACCCAGGCGCCCGCGCGACCACAGCGCCGTCGGCACCACCAACGCATCGAGCGGCGTGAACAGCAGCCGCGCGAACTTCAGCGGGCGCCGCATCCGCATCCGCGCCAACCGCATCCGCAGCGGCGCGATCAGCGCGTCGGCATCCCCCCGTATCGCAAGGCCGTCCACGATCGCCACGATCCGCTCGATCTTCTCGTCGCGCGCCACCAGCATCGACCGGCTGACCTCACCGGTCATTTCCGCGTGTAGCATCGGTCATCTCCTTCTCGGTCCCAAGGCCGCCAATGCAATCAGGCCGCCAACGCGAGCAGCTGCTCGTTGCGCGCCACGACATCCATCTCCCTGCCCTCCTGCGCGGCCCCGCCTTGCGAGCCCTGTTGCGTCGGATTGGCCTGTGTCGAGGTTCCCGCCGGCAAGTCCAGCCACTCATCGGCCTGTGGCGGGATGGGGGGCACCAGGGCGGCCATCTCAGCGATGGTGACCGCGGGCGGCGTGGCAGGCGACGCGGCCTCCCACAACAGGCAGATCCGGCACCAGCCATCCAGCAGCCATTCGGGGCGTGCCGCCGCCTCGATCAGCCCGGCCGGCCGTGCCACCCATTCGGCCAGGCCGCGCGGCATCGCCAACCGCGTGCGAACCGCATCGGATGCCCGTCGTGCCAACGACAACGTAAGCTCCGCGTTGGCCACGATGAAGGCCGCGGCCCGCGCGTCCGGCGCACCCGCATTGCGCGCCCGCCGGCCGATGGTGTCCGAAAGCTGACCCAGATAGCCGAGGCCACGCGCCACAAAGCCGCCCGGCCGGTCGCCGAGCCCGCCTTCCAGCTCGGCCACCAGATGCGCCAGGCGTTCCAACGCCGCCGCCACGCCATCCACATCCTGCCCAGTCTCCAGCGCGATCGGCGCGATGGCCCGTCGCGTCCGCGCCGCGTCGCCCGCGCCGCCCGCGTCGCCAGGGCCGCCGGGGCCGCCGGGGCCGCCAGGAGCGCTGTCGGCCAGCGCACGCAGCAGCCGCCGATGCGTGTCGGCCACAAGCTGCTCCGATGCAGTCGCGGCGTCGCGCCCAGCCTGTGCCGCCGCCCTTCCGGCAAATCCCTCCCGCACGACGTTGCGCGTCAGCCGGCGGATTTCCGACGGGATCAGATCGTTGTGCAGCCTGTGATGCGTCTCGATGGCGGTGCCCAGCCGCACGTCATGCAGCGTGGGCTTGCATAATTTGCCGACACACTCCCAGTCCACCACATACACGCCCCGCCCGCCGGACGGGTTCGGCACGATGATCTCGATCGAGCGCCCTGGCCTCGCCGTCCCGCCCAAGGCGGTTGGCCGCATCCGCGCGCCCGCCAGCAGCGGCGTGGTGAACCCCACCGCCAGGCCGCGTTCTCGGAACGTGGTTGGCTGGTACGACTGAACGAGCGGCAGGTCGGAATCCGTCATTTCGGGCTGGGTCCGTGAGCGGTGATATGCCCCCAGCTTGCGCCGATCCGCTTAACACGAGGTTACCGGCAGGGCGCCGGCGCCTCAGGTCCGCGCGTTCGCCTCGTCGATCAGGTCCTGCGGGATCCAGGCGCGGACCACCTTCCACGCCCCGTGGGAGATGGCGAGACGCAGGCGCAACGGCTGGTCGGCGGAATCCTGTCCCGGGCACAGGATTTCGATTACGAAGCTGGTCGGCGAATCGAAGAACGCGTGGCGCAGGTCCGGCACCGACAGGTGGACCGCGTCAGGCTCGGCCGGCTGCAACTGGCGCAAGGTCGCGACGAGGTGCTCGGGCGTCACTTCATGGTCGATCACCGAACCCGCGATGCCAGCCATGAACGAGGCGCCGAACGGGGGCAGCGTGTCGGCGGCCCCGCGAGTGCCGACCGCCGCCGGGCCAGCGGATTGATGCACGCCCACCAGGCCCTCCGCGATATCCTGCTTCAGCCCGGAGCGAACCGAGGTCCAGTCGATCATGCGGCGCAGGGCGGACGCATCGCCGTGCTGCACGGCCGCTGAAAGGCGCCACACGGCGACGTAGGGCGCCGCCACGTAGGCGAGCGCCAGGAGCAGAAGCGGCGTGAGTGCTCGGCGAACCAACATTCTCGCATTCCCCGCCTGACCGCACGGGTCGCCCCGCGCGCATCCGACAGGTGCATCCTACACGGTCCAACCCCGCGAACGGATGCAAAAATTCAAATCGGGTGTTCCCGCCGGGCCAGCGGCACCGAGAATTGCGGCTCGGTGTCCCATGGGAACAAGATCCAGGTGTCCTGCGAGACCTCGGTAACGAAGCTGTCGATCAGGTCTTTCCCGGCGGGCTTGGCGTAGACGCAGGCGAAATGCGCCTTCGGCAGCAGCGCCCGCACCACGCGGGCGGTGCTGCCAGTGTCCACCAGATCGTCCACCACCAGGAAGCCGGTGCCATCGCCGGCGGCGACGGGGTACTTGGTGACGACGGGGTCGCCCTTGTGCTCCTCGTCATAGGTCACCACCGAGACACTCTCGATCAGGCGGATTTCGAGTTCGCGGGCGATGATGGCGGCCGGGATCAGCCCGCCCCGCGTGATCGCCACCACGCCGGTGAACGGGGTGAGAGTGACCAGGCGCCAGGCCAGGGCGCGGGCGTCGCGATGCAACTGGTCCCAGGTGACGGTGTAGTAATGCGTCGCCATTCAGAACATTCTCCCGCCATTGGGCACCCGCAGGTCGGGGCGGAGCAGCACCACCTCGCCATCCTCATCCGGGGCGCCGAGCGTCAGCACCTCGCTGACGAAGGGGCCAATCTGACGGGGCGGGAAGTTGACCACGGCCATCACCTGCCGGCCGATCAACTGGTCGGGGCGATAATGGACGGTGATCTGCGCCGAAGAGCGCCGCGTGCCGATCTCGGGGCCGAAATCGATGGTGAGCTTCCAGGCCGGTTTGCGGGCTTCCGGAAACGGCTGGGCGTCGAGGATGGTGCCGACTCGGATGTCGATACGGTCGAACTCCGCCATGGTTGCGGGACTGGGTTTCATCTGCCTGCTCCGTTTGTTCCTCGGGTTCCGTCTATCCCGCCTTTCCCGCCGCTTGCCAATGCGGGAGGCGCGGCGCTATGGCCGGCCCTGTCGTCGGCCAAGGACCCAAAACATGCGCGATTTCCACTTCCCCGGACGCAGCCCGTCCTACGCCACTTCCGGCATGGCCGCGACCTCGATGCCGGCGGCGACGCTGACCGCGCTCGACGTGCTGCGGGCGGGCGGCAACGCGCTGGACGCGGCGGTGGCAGCGGCGGCGGTGCTGTGCGTGATCGAACCGGCCTCGACCGGGATCGGCGGCGACTGTTTCTGCCTGTACGCGCGTGCCGGCGGCCATCCGGTGGTGGCGATGAACGGCTCGGGCCGCGCGCCGGCGGCCGCCACCATCGACTGGTTCGAGGCGCAGGGCATCGCGGCGCTCGACCCGATCTCGGCCCATTCGGTGACGGTGCCGGGCGCCGTCTCGGCCTGGGAGACGTTGCTGGCGGCCCACGGCACCAAGGGACTCGATGAGTTGCTGCGCCCGGCCGCCAGGATGGCCGAGGACGGATTTCCGGTGCATTCGCGGGTGGCGCATGACTGGGTGGGCGGGGTGGCCCGCCTTAAGACGCATGGGTCCGACGCCTTCCTGCCGAACGGCGCGGCCCCGGTCGCGGGCGACATCTTCCGCAACCCGGCGCTGGCGGCAACCCTGCGCCAGATCGGCCGTGACGGCGCACGGGCATTCTACGAGGGCCCGGTGGCGGCCGGCATGGTGGCGGCGTTGCGCGCGCGCGGCGGGCTGCACACCGAGGCGGATTTCGCGCGCGGCGGCACGGGAGCCGAGTTCGTGGCGCCGATCACCGCGGGCTGGCACGGCCATGACGTCTGGCAATGTCCGCCGAACGGCTCGGGGCTGGCGGTGCTGATGATGCTCGGCATCCTCGAAGGCTTCGGCCCGGCCCCGGACGGACCGCTCGGCGTGGTGCGGCTGCATCGGCATCTGGAGGCCGCACGCCTGGTGTTCCGCGACCGCGACGCGTTCGTGGCGGACCCCGCGCAAATCGAGGTGCCGGTGGCACGCCTGCTGGACCCGGCCTATCTCGACAGCCTCCGCCGGCTGATCCGCGACGATGTGGCGATGCCGCATTTGCCGGCACCCGGCGAGAGCGCGCTGCCGCCGCATCGCGACACGGTTTACCTCTGCGTGGTCGATCGCGACGGCAATGCGTGCAGCTTCATCAACTCGCTGTTCCAGGGCTTCGGCTCCGGCATTTTGGCGGCGGACTCGGGCGTGATGCTGCACAATCGCGGTTTCGGATTCCGGCTGGAGCGCGGCCACCCGAACTGCATCGCGCCGGGCAAGCGGCCGATGCACACGATCATCCCCGGCATGGTGACCAAAGGCGGCGTGCCGGTGATGCCTTACGGCGTGATGGGCGGCCACTTCCAGCCGATGGGGCAGACGCTGTTCCTGACCAACCATTTCGACTACGGCCTCGACATCCAGGAGGCGTTGGATTTGCCGCGCATCTTCGCCATCGGCGGCCGGGTCGAGGCCGAGCGCGGCATTCCGGCCGACCTGCTGGCGGCGCTGGCGCGGATGGGCCATGTGGTGGCGCCGGTGGAAAATCCGCATGGTGGAGGGCAGGCGATCTGGATCGACCATGCGCGCGGCTGCCTGGTGGGCGGCTCGGACCCGCGCAAGGACGGCATGGCGCTCGGCTACTGATGCCCGGCTACTGATGCCCGGGCCGGCACGCGGGGTTCGTGGAAACCTCGCTACTCCGCCGCCACGCTGAACGCGGGCATTTCGGCCGCCACCGCCCGCACCCAGACCGCCGTGTCGTGGAACACGGCGCCCCCGGCGGGCAGGGCCGGATCGTCGCTGACCAGCGCGTTGATGCCGACCCCGCCCTCGAAATCGCCGTTGGGCCAGACGCTCTCGACCACCACCACGCCGGGCAACTGGCCCGCGACGATCTGCGCGTGAACCACCACTTCGCCCAGCGCGTTGCCCAGCCGCACCCGGCCGCCTTCCACGGCACCGATGCGCGCCGCGTCGGCCGGATGCAGCTTCGCGGTGGGGCGGCCCTCCCGTTTCCGCGCGGTGGGGGTTTCGGTGAAGCTGGTGTTGAGGAACTGCCGCGCGGGGGCGGTGACCAGGCGGAACGGCCGGTCGGGCGTGGCGGCGTCGATCACCGCCTGATGGTCCGGCAGGCTGGGCATGGTCGCGTGGTGCTTGCCGATCGCGGCCCAATCGGGGGCGAAGCGGAACTTGCCGTCCTGGTGGCCGAAGCCGTCGAGGAAGTGGCTGGCGCGGAACGAAGGCTGCGCGTCGATCCAACGCCGGGCGATGACCTCCTCGGCGCCGGGCCAGCCGGAGCGGCGCAAGGTGGCGTCGATCAACTCCATCGCGGTCATGTCGAAGCCCGCGTGGCGCGCGCCGAGGCGGTGGGCGAGCGCGCAGATCACCGCATGGTTGGAGCGGCATTCGCCCGGCGGCTCGATCAGCTTGGGACCGATCTGGATGTGGCTGTGGCCGCCGGCCTGGTAGAGGTCGTCATGCTCCATGAACATCGTGGCCGGCAGCACGATGTCGGCATGGCGGGCGGTCTCGGTCATGAACTGCTCATGGACCGCCACGAACAGGTCTTCCCGCATGAACCCGCGGCGGACCTTGTTGCTGTCGGGCGCCACGACGACCGGGTTCACATTCTGGATCAGCAGCGCATGGACCTGCGGGCCGTCGCCCAACTCGGTCCGGTCGCCGGTCAGCACCGCGCCGATGCGGCTCATGTCCATCACGCGCGTGGACGGGTCGCGCAGGTCGCTGCCCTCGATCAGCGTCTTGTCCCAGCGGTAGATGCCGCGATTGTTCCAGAATGCGCCGCCGCCCACGTGCTTCCAGGCGCCGGTGACGGCCGGCAGGCAGGTGACGGCGTGCAGGTTGGCCGCCCCGTTGCGCATCCGCGAGAAGCCGTAGCCCAGGCGGATGAAGCTGCGCGCGGTGCCGTTGTAGAGGCGCGCGAACGCCTCGATCTCCGCCACGGTCAGCCCGGTGATTTCGGACGCCCAGGCCGGGTCGCGGGTCGCGAAATGCGCCGCCAGCATGTCGGCATCGGTGTCGGCGTATTGCGCGAGATAGGCACGGTCGGCGAAGCCGTCGCGGAATGCCGCGTGCATCACGGCGCAGGCCAGCGCGCCATCGGTGCCGGGACGCAGCGCGAGGTGCATGTCGGCCACCGCGGCCGTGCCGGTGCGGTACGGGTCGATCACCACCAGCTTGGCGCCGCGCCCCTTCCGCGCGCGCGCCACGTGGGTCATGACATTGACCTGCGTGTTCACCGGGTTGCCGCCCCAACTCACGATCAGATCCGATTGCGCCATCTCGCGCGGGTCGCTCCCTGTGGTGAAGCCCACGCCGGCCTGCCATCCGGCCTCGCACACCAGCGAGCAGATGGTGTTGAGCTGCCGCGAATAGCCCATGGCGTGACGCAGCCGGTGGATGCCGTCGCGCTGCACCAGCCCCATGGTCCCCGCGAAGTAGTAGGGCCACACCGATTGCGCGCCGTGCTTCGTGGTGCTGGCGGCGAACGCGCCGGCGACGCGGTCGAGCGCGTCGTCCCAGCCGATCTCGCGGAACTGGCCGGAACCTTTCGGGCCGGTTCGCAGCAGCGGCGTCGTCAGCCGGTCCGGGTGATGGATGCGCTCGGCGTAGCGCGCGACCTTCGAGCAGATGACCCCGGCGGTATAATCGTTGTCGCCGCCGCGCACCGCGCCGATGCGGGCACCGTCGAGCACCTCGACATCGAGCGCGCAGGTGGAGGGGCAGTCATGCGGGCAGACGGAGTGGCGGGTTTCGCTCATGGCCCGAGAATGCGACGGCACGGCCGCGCTTGGCAATTTGCCTGTGCGGGGCGAGGCTGCGCCGCATGGCCGTGATCCCCTCCCGCTCGAAGCCCGCCCCGCCCGATGCGGGCCCGCGTCTTGTGCTCCGCATCGACCTCGCCGGGGGCGCCCGCATCGGCCCAGGCAAGATCGCGCTGCTCGAGGCGATCGCGTCCGCCGGCTCGATTTCGGGCGGCGGGCGGGCGCTGAAAATGTCGTATCGCCGCGCCTGGGAGCTGGTGGAGGATCTCAACCGCCATTTCGGCACGCCGGTGGTGGCGACCGCCGCCGGCGGCAGCGGCGGCGGCGGCGCGCGGTTGACGGAAGCGGGCGCGCTGCTGGTGCGGGCCTATCGCGCGATCGAGACGGCGGCGGCCGATTCCGCGGCGCCGCATCTGGCGGCGTTCGGATCGGCGCCTCGCCCGCCCTCGCCCTCCGCCTCCGGGGCGCCTCCCCAGGAAGCAGAGCGGAGCGCGCGGGTCAGATGTAGTGCTCGGCCAACGGCGCGAAGCCGTTGAACCTTTGGCTGGCGTAGGTGGTGACGTAGGCGCCGGCGGCCAGCAACTCGACGCGGTCGCCGCAGGCCAGTGCCTCCGGCAGGCGGTAATTGCTGCGTTCGTACAGGATGTCCGCGCCATCGCAGGTGGGGCCGGCGATGGCGACCGGCCCGGTGGCGCCGCCGTCATGCGGGGTCTGGAAGCGGTACTTGATCGACTCGCCCTCGGTCTCGGCGAGCCCGCCGAAGCGGCCGATGTCGAGATACACCCAGCGGACCGGGTCGGCCGGCTCGCGACGGCTCACCAGCACCACCTCCGCGCTGACCACGCCCGCGTCGCCCACGATGAACCGGCCCGGCTCGACCAGTATCTCGGGCAGGTTGTTGCCGAAATGGGAGGTCATGGCGTGCATGATGGCATCGGCGAAGCGGTCGATGCCGGGCACCTCGTCGCGGTAGCGGACGGGAAAGCCGCCGCCCAGGTTGATCATGCGGATATCGACGCCGCTGTCGCGCAGGTCGGTGAACAGCATGGCCACCTTGCCGATCGCGGTCTCGTAGGCGTCGGTGCCGGTCTGCTGGCTGCCGACGTGGAACGACAGGCCGTACGGGTCGAGCCCGAGTTCGGCCGCGCGGACCATCAATGCCCTGGCCTGGCCGACACTGGTGCCGAATTTGCGCGAGAGCGGCCACTCGGCGCCCGCGTTCTCGACCAGGATGCGGCAGTAGACGCGGGCGCCCGGCGCGTGGACGGCCAGCTTGCCCAGCTCCTCGGCGCTGTCGAAGGCGAACATGTCCACGCCCGCCGCATGGGCGCGCTGGATCGCCGAGATCTTCTTGATGGTGTTGCCGTAGCTGATCCGCCCGGCCGGCGCCCCAGCCGCGAGGCACATCTCGATCTCCTCGAAACTCGCGGCATCGAAGCTGCTGTCGAGTCCGACCAGCCGCTCCAGCACCGGCATCGCCGGGTTGGCCTTCACGGCGTAATAGATGCGGGCCAGCGGCATCGCGTCCGCGAGCGCCCTGAAATTTTCCGCGACCCGGTCGATATCCACCACCAGGCACGGCGTGGCCGGTGCCTGGGACGCCAGAAAACGGGCGATTTTGGGTGTCATCGCGCACATGCCTCCGATAGCGAGGGCCGCCCGTGAAGACGGCGGCCCAGGATTGACGAAACGGTCGAACGAACCAGCGACCAGACCTAAAACCCCCGCCGGAAAACCCGGGGACCCGGAGTGCCAGAACGCTTGACGTCGTTGCGTAACCCGAGGGGTGTGGTCCAGGAGGCCAGAGGCACGTGCGTTGCTGCGTGAGCGGCGAAATAGGGACGCCTCCCGCGTCGCGCAAGGGATTTCTTTTGGTGCGCCCGCCGCGCGGTTTCGCGCTACCGTGCAGCCGCCGCCGCCACCTCTCTCACGCCACGTTCCGGGTCCTCGAAATGTCCGCGCCGCGCTACACCAGCCAGCCCCGCGCCATGCCCATCCAGCCCGATCCCGAGCTGCCGGAGGTGCGCGACATCGAGTTCGGGCGCCGGGCCGAAAGCCCGGCCGACATCCCGTTCCGCGGCTGGCGGCAGGTGATCGCGCGCACCTGGCGCGAGGTGAGTTCGGATCGGGTTTCCCTGGTGGCGGCGGGCTGCGCGTTCTGGGCGACGCTGGCGCTGTTCCCGGCCATCAGCACGCTGATTTCGCTCTACGGCATCGCGTTCGACCCGCTGACGGTGGAGCCGCAGTTGCAGGTGGTGCGCGGATTCCTGCCGCCGGCCGCGTTCGCGTTGATCGCCGACCGGGTTCACACGCTCGTGCTGCATCCCACCACCAGCCTGGGTCTGACCGCGCTGCTGACCGCCGCCATCACCCTGTGGAGTGCGGCCACGGGGGTGAAGTCGCTGATCTCGGCGTTGAACATGGCCTACGAGGAGCGCGAGAAGCGCAGCCTTCTGCAGTTCCAACTGGTCGGGCTGGCGATGACGGCCTGCGCGATCATCGGCGCGGGACTCGGGCTGGTGCTGCTGGTGTTCCTGCCGGTGGCGATCGAGTTCGTCGGGCTGTCCGCCTACACCAAGACGCTGGTCAAGGTCGGCTCGCTGGTCCTGCTCGTGTTGTTCGTCGCCATGGCGCTGGCGCTGCTGTACCGCTACGGCCCGTGCCGCCGGGCGGCGCGATGGCGGTGGGTGACGCCGGGGTCGCTGCTTGCAACCATCCTTTGGCTGCTCGCCTCGGTGCTCTTCTCCTTCTATGTCGGCCATGTCGCCAGCTACGACGCGACCTACGGCCCGCTGGGTGCCGTGGCCGGCGTGATGGTGTGGTTCTGGGTGTCGGTCTACGTCGTGCTGCTGGGCGCCGAGCTGAACGCGGAGCTGGAGTTGCAGACGTCGAGCGACACCACCGGCGGCCCGCCCAAACCGATCGGCGCGCGGGGGGCCTACGTGGCCGACCATGTGGCGGGAGATTGAGGCCCGGCAGATTGAGACCCGGGAGATTGAGACCCGGGAGATTGAGGCCTGCCCCCCAATGGTGCTACGCGCTCGGTCATGGCTCATCCCCCGCCCCTCCCCCTGGTCGTCGTGTTGAACGGCCCGAACATGAACATGCTGGGTCTGCGCCAGCCCGAGATGTATGGCGCCGCCACGCTCGATGACGTCGAGGCGCTGTGCGCCGAGACGGCCGACCGGCTGGGCCTCGCCATCGACTTCCGCCAGTCCAACGCCGAGGGTGAACTGATCTCCTGGGTGCAGGAGGCCCGGGGCCGGGCGCATGGCATCGTCATCAACCCGGCCGGCTACACCACCACGTCGATCGCGCTGATGGACGCGCTGCTGGCGGTCGATCTGCCGGTGATCGAGGTTCATGTGACGAACATCCACCGCCGGGAGGAATTCCGGCATCATTCCTACGTCTCCAAGGCCGCCACCGGCGTCATCGCGGGGCTGGGCATCACCGGCTATGCCCTGGCGCTGCGCGCCATGGCGGAACTGATCGAGGAACGCGCATGATCGCCTTCGACCCGGAAACCGTCCGCGCGCTCGCCAACATCCTGGTCGAGACCGGGCTCACCGAGATCGAGGTCGAGAACAAGGAGGGCAGCATCCGCGTGGTGCGGGCGCCCCCCACCGTCATGGCCCCCACCGTCGTGGCTTCCATGCCGGTGATCGCGGCCCCCGTTGCCGTCGCGCATCCGGCGACGGCGGCGCAAGCGGCCGCCGAGCCGCCTTCCGAGAACGTGGTGAACAGCCCGATGGTGGGCATCGTCTATCTGTCCGCCGAGCCGGGTTCGGCGCCGTTCGTGACCGTCGGGCAAAGCGTAGTCGTGGGCCAGACGCTGCTGCTGATCGAGGCGATGAAGACCTTCAACCAGATCAAGGCGCCGCGCGCCGGCACGGTCACCCGCATCCTTATCGCCGCCGGAGCGCCGGTCGAATACGGCGAGCCGCTGCTGATTCTGGAATAGCCGTGCTGTTCCAGAAGATCCTGATCGCCAACCGGGGCGAGATCGCGCTGCGAATCCAGCGCGCCTGCCGCGAATTGGGCATCCCGACCGTGGCCGTGCATTCCACCGCCGACGCGACGGCGATGCATGTGCGCCTGGCCGACGAGAGCGTGTGCATCGGACCGCCGGCCGCGCGCGACAGCTACCTCAACATGGCGGCGATATTGTCGGCCGCCACCATCACGGGCGCCGACGCGGTGCATCCGGGCTACGGCTTCCTGTCGGAGAACGCGAGCTTCGCCGAGATGGTCGAGGCGCATGGGCTGACGTTCATCGGGCCGTCATCGGCGCATATCCGCATGATGGGGGACAAGATCGCCGCCAAGACGGCGATGGCCTCGCTGGGCGTGCCACTGGTGCCGGGTTCGCCGGGTGCGGTCGCCGATCTCGACGAAGCCCGCGCGGTGTCCGCCCGCATCCAGTATCCGGTGCTCATCAAGGCCGCGGCGGGTGGCGGCGGGCGGGGGATGCGGGTGGCCGGGAGCGAGGACAAGCTGGAGGAGGCCTGGAGCCAGGCGCGCACCGAAGCGCGCGCGGCGTTCGGCAACGATGCCGTGTACATCGAGAAATACCTGGACCGGCCGCGCCATATCGAGATGCAGGTTCTGGCCGACAGCCACGGCGGCGTGGTGCATTTCGGCGAGCGCGATTGCAGCCTGCAAAGGCGGCACCAGAAGGTGCTGGAGGAGGCGGGCTCCCCGGCGCTGGACGCCGCCGCGCGCGACGCCCTGGGGGAGACGGTCACGGCCGCGCTGATGAAGCTCGGCTACCGCAACGCGGGCACGCTGGAGTTCCTGTATCAGGACGGCCAGTTCGCCTTTATCGAGATGAACACCCGCCTGCAGGTGGAGCATCCGGTGACGGAAATGGTGTGCGGCGTCGATCTGGTGCGCGAGCAGATCCGCATCGCGGCCGGGCAGCGGCTTGGCTACACGCAGGCCGACGTCTCGTTCGTGGGCCACGCCATCGAGTGCCGCATCAACGCCGAGGACCCGGTGACCTTCGTGCCCGATCCGGGGCGCGTGACCGCATTCCATGCGCCGGGCGGGCTCGGCGTGCGCGTCGATTCGGCGCTGTACGCGGGGTATGTGGTGCCCCCCTACTACGACAGCCTGATCGCCAAGCTGATCGTTCACGCGCCGACGCGCGCCGAGGCGATCGCGCGGATGCGGCGCAGCCTCGCCGAGTTCGCGGTGCTGGGCATCAAGACGACGCTGCCGCTGCATCAGCGCATCATCGAGGACCCGAGCTTTCAGGCGGGAGACTACACGATCCACTGGCTGGAGCATTTCATGGCGGCGCAGGCGGCGGAGTGAGGTGTCTCCCCTTCCGCCGGCGGCCGCAGGCGGAAGGGGAGACGACCGCCTACGGTGGCAGGTTGGCATAGAACGCCGTCGCGTCCGCCACCTTCGCGATGCCGGCGGTATTCACCGCCGCCGCGCCGTGCGCCCAAAGCTCCGGCACGTTGCGCAGCAGGTTGGCCTCCCCCTGGCTGAGCCAGAGCGGCGTGATCGCCTCCTTCACCGCGCGCAGCTCGGCTGGGCTGCGGATGCCGGGTATCTCGAAGCGCGCGGCCATGCGGGCGAGCAGCGTGTCGAAATCTCCGGTGAGCAGTTCGTGGCACGAGGCTGACAGCGCGCGGAGGAAGCGCGTGACGGTGTCCGGTTCGAGCGCCAGGGTGCCTTGGGTGGTAATCCAGACCTGGCTTGGCATGGCGGCATAGCGGTCGGTGCTCCAGACCAGAACGCTCGCCCGCTCGGCGCCCAGGCGGGCGACCACGCTGACGCTGGCGATGAAGCAGTCGATGCGGCCGGCATCGATCAGGGCGAGCGCGCCGGGGTTGTTGCCCACGGCGGCGCGGGCGACGCGCTCCTTGGGGATGCCGGCGGAGGTCAGCATCAGGTCGAGCAGCAATTCGGTGGTGCCCTTGACCGAGACCACGCCCACGGTCTTGCCGGCGAAATCGGCCGCGTCGCGGATCGGGCGGTCGGCGCGGCTGATGACGTGGAAGGTGCTGGCCTGATACAGGGTCGCGATGGCCATGACGGGCGGTGGCCCGCCTTGCGCGGCGAGGAACAGGTCCAGCGCCGAGGCGCGGGTGAATTTCGCCTGTCCCGCGAGCACCTGGTTGGTGGCGGCGGCCTGGCCGTTGGCACCGAGCAGGGTGGGCGCGAAGCCTTGTGCCGCGAGATGGCCACCGGCCACCGCGTTCATCGCCTCCATGAAGTCGATCCCGAAGCCGCCGGGCGTGATGACCGTGAGCGGTTCGGCGGCGCGGGCGGGACGACCGAGCGCGAAGGCCCCCGCGAGGCCGAGCCCGGTGCGGCGGGTCAGGTTCATGACACCGCTTCCGCCGCCCGCAGGCCGTCGATCATGCTGGTTCTCCGCAGATAGGGCAGCGCGCGGACGGGATCCTCGGCGATGCCGCGCAGTCCATCGAGGATGCGCCGGCGGGCGGCGGGGTCGCGTTCGCGCATCCGTTCGCGGTTGCCGTCCGCCTGCCCCAGGATCTGCTCGGCGGCGACCGGCTGGCGCTGGCGGGTGTAGCGGTCCAGCACCGCGTCGTCGGCGCCTTCGGCGATTTCGCGCAGCTTGGCGGCGAGGTTGAAGGCGTCGTGGATGCCGCCGTTCATGCCCATGCCGCCGCTGGGGGAATTGAGGTGCGCGGCGTCGCCTGCCAGGATCAGGCGGCCGCTTCGGTAATCGGGCACGATGCGCTGGTGGATGCGGTAGGCGCGCATCTCCAGCACCTCGTATGGCCCATCGCGCGGCACGATCGCCTGGAGCTTGCGCTCGATGGCGGCGGGGGTTTGCGCCTCCTCGACCGTCTCGCCCGGCGCGGGATACAGGCTGGTGCGCCACCGTCCCGGCACGCGCAGCAGCGAAAAATTGCCGCTGAACGCCGGGTGGTCGGTCCAGATGTAATTCACATTGGACAGGCCAGGCATGGCGGCCGCGAAGTCGAACCGCGTGGTCGCCAATATCATGGTCTCGGGATAGGTCTTTCCCTCGAAGGGCAGGCCGAGCGCGCGGCGCACCACGCTGCGCGCGCCGTCGCAGCCGACGACATAGCTGCCCGCGAGCCTTTCGCCGCTGTCCAGCGTGGCCCATGCCGCGTCGGCGTCCTGGCCCACCTCAGTCACGCGGGCGCCGAAGCGCAACGTAACGCCAGGACGCGTCGCGAGGTCGGCCACCAGCAGGCGGGACAGCACGATCTGCTCGCATTGCAGCCGGTAGGGGTGGGCGGTGTCGTCTTTCAGCACCGCGAGGTCGAACACGGCGGCCTCCCCGTCCGCATGGCGGCGCACCTGCCAGGTGGGCGTCTGCAACCCAGCTTCCACCAGCCTCGCGCCCAGCCCGATCGTGTCGAGCATGTCGAGCGTTGGGGGATGGAAGGTGCTGGCGCGCAGCTCGTCGGCGATGGCGGCCTCGGCCTCCAGCACCACGGTCGGAATGGCGGCATCGGCCAGCAGCCGGGCCAGCACCAGACCCACCGGGCCCGCCCCCACGATCACCACCTGCCCATTCGCGCGCATGGAGTCCCCGCAACCGACCAAAGGGAGTATGACGTTCCGCGCTTCCCCCCGCCACTGGCCCCAGGGCAGGATATCCCCGTGTCGCGCCGCAATTTTCAGATCACGCCCGAGTTGATGCTGCGGGCCTATCGCGTGGGCATGTTCCCGATGGCGGAGTCGCGCCACAGCGAGCGGCTGTACTGGCTGGACCCGGAGCAGCGCGGCGTGCTGCCGCTGGGCGGGTTCCACCTCTCGCGCCGGCTGCTCCGCACCACCCTGTCCGGCGCGTTCGAGGTCACCTCGGACCAGGATTTCGGCGCCGTGATCGCCAGTTGCGCGGCCACCGCGCCGGGGCGGCAGGACACCTGGATCAACACCGATATCGAGACCCTGTTCCTGGCGCTGCACCGCGCGGGCCACGCGCATTCGATCGAGACGTGGCGCGACGGGCAGCTGGTGGGCGGGCTGTATGGCGTGTCGATCGGCGGCGTGTTCTTTGGCGAGAGCATGTTCAGCCGCGCGACCGATGCCTCCAAGGTGGCGCTGGCGCATCTGGTGGCGCGGATGCGCCTGGGGGGCTACCGGCTGCTCGACACGCAGTTCGTGACCGCCCATCTGTCGCAGTTCGGCGCCATCGAGGTGCCGCGCGACGACTACAAGCTGATGCTGGCGGAGGCCGTCGAGGTTCGCGCGGACTGGCTGGCGACCCCTGCGCCCACGCGGCTCGAAGGGGAACTTCGCAACCTCGCCGGTCGCTAAGGCCTGTGCCTTTACAGGAGAACGCCATGCTTGCCCGAACGACGCTCTGCGCGACCTTGGCGCTCGCCGCGCCGGCCCTGGCGGAGACCGCGCCCACCTATCTGCCCACGCGCGACGTGAGCGTGAGCTATCGCGTCGAGAGCCAGGAGACGGGTTCCCAGGACATCCGCGCGCGCTGGTCGAGCAGCCTTGGCCGCGCCCGGCTCGATGGCGGGCCAGGCTATCTGCTGGTCGATCCGAGGACGCGGCGGACGACGATGGTGATGGAGCAGCAGCACCTCACGATGGATCTGCCGGGCGGCGCCGCGCGCTCGTTCCTGCCCGATGCGGGCGCGCGCTTCACGCGGGGGGGCACCGCCATGGTGGCCGGGTATCGCTGCACCGTCTGGACGGTGACGAGCGACCAGGGAGGCGGGACCGCGTGCCTGACCGATGACGGGGTGATCCTGCGCGGGCGCGGCACCGACCGGCAGAGGCATGCGGGCTCGATCGAGGCGACGAGCGTGCAATACGGGGCGCAGCCGGCGGGATTGTTCGCGGTGCCCGAGGGAATGCAGAAATTCACGATCCCGAAGAATTTGGGCGGTCTGAAGAATTTGGGCGATCTGGCGAATATCCGGTGAGTGGATTGGGCGCGTTCCCCCTCCGCTTGCGGGGCCGCGTGCGGGAGGGGTTCGGCCGGGCGCCATGGGCGGCGGTGATGCTGCTGCTGACGCTGGGCACCGGCGCCGCGCAGGAACGCCCCGCCATCACGCCGACGCGGGATGTGGACGTCATCTATCGCGTGCCGCAGCCGAATGCGGCGGCGGCTTCCCGCGCCCTGGAGCAGCGTATGCGCTACACCGCCGCGAGCCGTCGCCAGCGTGTCGATCCGCCGACGCCGGGGCTCTATGTCATCATGGATTTCGCAGCGCACCGGATGTCGACGGTGCGGCCCGGCGAACGCATGGCGCTGGACATGCCGACTCCCGCCGATGCCGGCGCATCCATTGCGTCGTTCACCCGTAAGGGAGAAGCGCGGGTCGCGGGTGTGGACTGCACGATCTGGCTGACGCAGGACGCCGTCGGGGCCGCGACGGAGGTGTGCTTCACTTCTGACGGCGTGATGCTGCGCGCGGCGGGCGCGGGGCGGCTGCTTCTGGAGGCGACGAGCGTGCGCTACGAGACACAGGATGCGGCGCTGTTCGTGGTGCCGGGCGGCTTCAAGCACATCACGGCACCCGCCCGATGAGTGCGTCGGCAACCGTTCCGGCACGGCGGGCGCGGCCTCCGGCGGCGCCGCGCAAGCGGGCGATATGGCGCGACCCCGCCGGCAAGGTCTCGGCGCTCAAGATCGTCACGCTCGTGCTGCTGACGCTGCCCGCGATCTATGTGGCGACGGCCTGGCAGGTCGGCGCTCTGGGCGCGCGCTACGTGACCGAGGGGGAGCGCGAGATCGGCGAATGGACCATCCGCCTGCTGCTGCTGTCCCTCGCGGTGACACCCGCGCGCTTCGTGCTGGACTGGCCGCGCGTGGTGCTGGTGCGGCGGATGATCGGGGTGGCGACGGCCTGCTACGCGCTGGTGCATCTGGCGATCTACGCGCTCGACCAGAAATGGCGGCTCGACGTGGTGGCGAGCGAGATCGCGCAGCGTTTCTACCTTACCATCGGGTTCGTCACGCTGTGTCTGCTGGTGGCGCTGGCGGTGACCTCGACCGATGCCGCGATGCGGCGCATGGGGCGGAGCTGGAAGGTGCTGCACCGGGCGCTCTACTTCGCGGCCGGGCTCGGGTTGCTGCATTATCTGCTGCAATCGAAATCCGACATCTCGGCGGCGGCGGTGGCGGTCGGGTGGTTCCTCTGGCTGATGCTGTGGCGCCTGCTGCCGCGCGCGTGGCGGGGCGCGCTATGGGTGCCGATCCCGCTCGGCCTCGCGGCGGCGCTGCTCGTTGCCGGGTTGGAGGCGGCTTGGTACGCGGGCGCCAGCCACGCCGACCCGCTGCGGGTGCTGGCGACCAACCTCGATGTCTCCTACGGGCTCCGCCCGGCGCTTCAGGTCGCGGTCTGGAGCGCCGTGGTGCTGCTTGCCGCGACGCTGCGGCGCCTGCCATCACTCCGCCATCGTGCCGGTTGAGCTTCGCACGATCGATCCGGAAGCGAGCAGAATGACGCGTATCACCGAAGGCCTGCCCTACCCGCTGGGCGCCACATGGGACGGGCTGGGCGTGAATTTCGCGCTGTTCTCGGCCAACGCCACCCGGGTGGAACTATGCCTGTTCGACAGCAAGGGGGAGCGCGAACTCGCGCGCGTGGAACTGCCGGAATACACCGACGAGGTCTGGCACGGCTACCTGCCCGACGCGCGGCCCTACACCGTCTATGGCTTCCGCGTGCATGGCCCCTACGCGCCCGAGGCCGGCCACCGCTTCAACCCGAACAAGCTGCTGCTGGACCCCTATGCCAAGGCGCTCGTGGGGGAACTCGTCTGGAACGACGCGGTCTACGGATACAATCCCGGCAGCGGCGGCGAGGATCTCACCTTCAACGACCGCGACAGCGCCCGCTACATGCCCAAATGCCGCGTGATCGACTCCGCGTTCACCTGGGGACGCGACCATCCGCCGGGCATCCCGTGGGAGCGCACGATCTTCTACGAGACCCATGTGCGCGGCTTCACCAAGCTGCACCCGGCGGTGCCCGAGCCGTTGCGCGGCACGTTCGCGGGGCTCGGCACCAGGGAAGTGGTGGACTACATCAAGCAGCTCGGCGTGACATCGGTGGAGCTGATGCCGATCCACGCCTTCATCAACGACAGTTCGCTGCTGGCGCAGGGGCTCACGAACTACTGGGGCTACAACTCGATCGGCTTCTTCGCGCCCGACACGCGCTATGCCGCCATCCACGCCATCAACGAATTCAAGGAGATGGTGGCGCGCTTCCATGACGCGGGTCTCGAGGTCATTCTCGACGTCGTCTACAACCACACCGCCGAGGGCGACCAGCGCGGCCCCACGCTGTCGTTACGGGGCATCGACAATGCCAGCTACTACCGGCTGCTGCCGAATTCGCGGCGGCACTACGTCAACGACACCGGCACCGGCAACACGCTGAACCTGTCGCACCCGCGCGTGCTGCAGATGGTCAACGACTCGCTGCGCTACTGGGTGACCGAGATGCACGTCGATGGCTTCCGCTTCGATCTCGCGACAATTCTGGGGCGCGAGGCGGACGGGTTCGACCAGGGCGGCGGATTCCTCGACAGCTGCCGGCAGGACCCGGTTCTGTCGCGGGTGAAGCTGATCGCGGAGCCCTGGGATATCGGGCCGGGCGGCTATCAGGTGGGCGGGTTCCCGCCCGGCTGGGCCGAATGGAACGACCGCTTCCGCGACACGACGCGGGCATTCTGGAAGGGCGACCCGCACCTCACGCCGGAAATATCCAAGCGCATCTGCGCATCGCGCGACCTGTTCGATCATCGCGGCCGCAAGCCTTATGCAAGCGTGAACCTGGTGACCGCGCATGACGGGTTCACGCTGGCGGACTCGGTTTCGTACAACGACAAACACAACGAGGCCAACGGCGAGAGCAACCGGGACGGTCACTCGAACAACGGCAGCTGGAACTGCGGCGTGGAGGGACCGACCACGGACCCCGCGATCCGCGCGCTGCGCGAACGCCAGAAGCGCAACCTGCTGGCGACCCTGCTGCTGAGCCAGGGCACGCCGCTGCTGCTGGCCGGCGACGAGTTCGGCCGCACGCAGCAGGGCAACAACAACGCCTATTGCCAGGACAACGAGATCGGCTGGGTCAGTTGGGACATCGACCCGGAAGGCGACGCGCTGCGGGCTTTCGTGCGCAAGCTGATCGCGCTGCGCCGGCAATACCCGATCCTGCGGCGCGGGCGGTTCCTCACCGGCCAGTTCGACGAGGAACTCGGGGTCAAGGACGTGACGTGGATGGCGGTGAACGGCCACGAGATGTCCGAGGCGGACTGGCGCGACGCCAACACAAGGTGCTTCGGCATGTTGATGGATGGCCGCGCGCAGGCGACCGGCATCCGCCGTGCGGCGCAGGACGCGACCCTGCTCTGGGTGTTGAATTCGCATCACGGCACGGTGGATGTCACGCTGCCGAAGCTGGCGGGGGTGCGCCGCTGGGTCACGGTGTTCGACACGAATGCCCCGGACCGTGCCAGGGAGCAGGTGTTCCGCATGGGCGAGAGCTACGAGATCGCCGGGCGCGCCACCGCGATGTTCAGCCTGCGGAGTTAATTTTTTTCCGTTGCATCCATTCCCGTTCCCCTAGCGTATCGCATTCATCCTGGGCCGTCGGTCCACGGACTAAACAAAGGAAACGATGACATGTCGTACCGCAGTTCCCTCATGTTCCGCCCCCTGGCATTCGCCGGATTGCTCAGCCTGTCCGCCCTGGCCGCGTGCAGCCAGCCGATGATGGCGGCCGCCCCGATGACGGCCCCGGCCCCGGTCGCGGCCGCCAATCCGATGGTCGGCGGCGCGGCGATGTACGCCAACAAGGACATCGTTGACAACGCCGTGAACTCGGCCGACCACACCACGCTGGTTGCCGCCGTCAAGGCCGCGGGCCTGGTCGACACCCTGAAGAGCCCTGGGCCGTTCACCGTGTTCGCACCGACCAACGCGGCCTTCGACGCCCTGCCCAAAGGCACGGTGGCCTCGTTGCTGAAGCCGCAGAACAAGCCCGCGTTGGTCAAGGTGCTGACCTATCACGTCGTTCCGGGCACGATGGACAGCAAGGCGATCATGGCCGCGATCGCGCAGGGCGGCGGCAAGGCGACGCTCACGACGGTGCAGGGCGGCACGCTGACGGCGACCTCGGGCGGGCCGGGAATGATTACCCTGACCGACGCGAAGGGCCGCAAATCGATGGTCACCATTGCCGACGTGTACCAGTCGAACGGCGTGATCCACGTGGTCAACACCGTGATGCTGCCGCCGGGCTAGTTCGTTACCTCTCCCTCCCCTCAGGGGGAGGGAGAGTGCCTACATCGTCGCACCCAGCACCCAGGGCGCGAATTCCGCCGCGCCGAAATCGAATGCCTCGCTTTTGGTCTGCTCGCCCGAGGCCACGCGCAGCATCGTCTCGAAGATGCGCTGGCCGCATTCCTGCACCGTCTCGTCGCCGTCCAGGATCGTGCCGCAGTTCACGTCCATGTCGTCGGTCATGCGCTGGTACATTGGCGTGTTGGTGGCGAGTTTGATCGAGGGCGCCGGCTTGCAGCCGAACACGCTGCCGCGGCCGGTGGTGAAGCACACGAGGTTGGCGCCGCCCGCCACCTGGCCCGTGGCGGCCACCGGGTCGTAACCGGGCGTGTCCATGAACACGAAGCCCTTCCTGCTGACCTGCTCGGCGTATTGCACGACTTCCACCAGGTTGGTGCGGCCGGCCTTGGCCATGGCACCGAGCGACTTTTCGAGGATGGTCGTGAGCCCGCCCGCCTTGTTGCCCGGCGAAGGATTGGCGTTCATCTCGGCCCCCTCCCGCTCGCAGTAACGCTCCCACCAGCGCATCAGCTCCACCAACGTCTCGCCAACCTCGCGCGACACCGCGCGGCGGGTGAGCAGGTGCTCGGCACCGTAGGTCTCGGGGGTTTCCGACAGGATGACGGTGCCGCCGTGGCGCACCAGAAGATCGCTCGCAGCGCCCAAAGCGGGGTTGGCCGACACGCCGGAATACCCGTCCGAACCGCCGCATTGCAGCGCCACGGTGAGTTCGCCGGCGGGAACGGTTTCGCGACGCACGTTGTTGGCCTCCGCCAGCGCCTCGCGCACGAACGCGACGCCGGCGGCCACCGTCTTGCGCGAGCCGCCCATCTCCTGGATGTCCATGGCGCGCAGACGCCCGGCCAGGCGCTGCTCCTGCATCAGGCCGCCGATCTGGTTCACCTCGCAGCCCAGCCCGAGCACGATGACGGAGGCGAAGTTCACATGCCGCGCGTAGCCGCCGAGCGTGCGGCGCAGCACCCGCAGCGGTTCGGCCTGCGTCATGCCGCACCCGGTTTTGTGGGTGAGCGCCACCACGCCGTCGACGTTGGGGAAATCGGCCAGCGGATCATGGCCGGTGAACGGGTTCTTGCGGAACGCGTCGGCCACCATGTTGGCGACATGGGCGCTGCAATTCACACTGGTGAGGATGCCGATGTAGTTGCGGGTTGCCACCCGCCCGTCGGGCCGGCGGATGCCCTGGAAGGTGGCGGCCGGCAGGATCATGTCGGTGGGCGTGACGTCCACGCCGAACGCGTAGTCCTTGGCGAAATCGCCCATGCCGCAGTTCTGCACATGCACGTGCTGGCCCGCGGCGATGGGCGCGGTCGCGAAACCGATGATCTGGCCGTAGCGCAGGATCGGCTCGCCCAACGCGATCGGGCGCACCGCCACCTTGTGCCCGGCCGGCACGCGCTCGATCGCGGCCACGCCCTCGGCGACCGGGGTGCCGACCATGAGCGTCGCGCGCGCGATCGCCACCCCGTCGTCGGGGTGGAGCCGGATCACCGGGGGTTGTGCCATCGGGTGGTCCCCTGCTTCAGCCGATATTGCCGGCTTCCTTGCGAACATGCCCGACAGCGGCCTTCGCCGCCATCTGCATCAGCCCGCTGTCGTTGGCGATGGTGACCAGGCGGAAGCCCATGCCGATGGCGCGGACCGCGTAGGCCGCCGTGCCGCAATGGATGCCGGCCTTGATGTTGCGCTTGGACGTCTCGGCCAGCAACTTGTCGTAGATTTTCAGGATTTCCGGCTCCTCGCGGTCCAGGATCGGCTTCATCCCGTAGGAGAAGCCGAGATCCGAGGGGCCGACATAGATGCCCGCGATGCCGGGGACATCGAGAATGGATTCGATGTTCTCGATCGCCTGTTTCGTCTCGATCATCGGGATGCACAGCGTCTGATCGTTCGCCGTGGTCTGATAGCCGGTCGCCTCGCCGTACATCGCGGCCCGGATGGGGCCGTTGCTGCGGGCGCCCATGGGCGGGTATTTGCAGTAGCTGATGAAGGCCTCGGCCTCGGCCCTGGAGTTGATCATCGGGCAGATCACACCCATGGCGCCGCCATCGAGCGCCTTGCCGATGATGCCCGGTTCGTTCCACGGCACCCGCACCATCGGCGTGACCGGATGGGCCTGCATGGCCTGGAAGCATTGCACCATGGACTGATAGTCCTGCACGCCATGCTGCATGTCGACGGTGACGGCGTTGAACCCGCACTGCGCCATGACCTCGGCGGAGAAACCCGAAGGGATCGCCAGCCAGCCATTCACGACCGCTTTGCCCGAAGCCCAGATTTCCTTGACCTTGTTCGCCATGATATTCGTTTCCCCGTGAACCCAGGCCGACACGCTAAGCGCGGGCCTTGGCTCGGTCAATTATCGGCGGCACGGAGAGAATGCATGTTCAGCCACGTTGTCCTCGGCGCCAGGGACGTCTCGCGAATGGCCACGTTCTATGACGCGGTGTTCGCATGTCTTGGCATCGACCGCGTGTCGGCCGATGCGAATGGCGCATGGGTCGCGTGGCGGCGGCCCGGAACCAACGCTGCCTTCTATGTCGGCCTGCCGTTCGACGGCCAGCCCGCAACCACTGGGAACGGCAGCATGAACGCCTTCCTCGCGCCCAGCCACGAAACGGTGCGGGCCTCCCACGCGGCGGCGCTGGCCGCGGGAGGCTCCGACGCAGGCCCGCCGGGAATGCGGCCGCAATACGCCGCCGACTACTATGGCGCCTACATGCGCGATCCCGAGGGCAACAAGCTGCACGTCGTGCATCGCCAGGGAAACCACCAATGACCGACAGCGCCACCCCGAACGCCCCAGACGCGATCGACGTGTATTGGGCCGATGGCTTCAACCATGTCGAAGGGTGGGTGCAGGCCGGATTGCTGCCCTATCTCAAGCATATCGGTCTCTTGCAAAAGACCCTCGGCATCACCGGCGAGGTCGCGGAGATCGGCTGCTTCCACGGCAAGTTCCTGATCGCCCTGGCGGCACTTCTCGCACCCGGCGGCAAGGCGACGGCGCTCGACGTGTTCGAGGACCAGAACAAGAATCTGGACGGCGCCGGCGCCGGCAGCCTCGACATGGTCAGGCACAACGTCGCGGCCTATGGGCGTCGTGACGTGGATTATCACTACATCGCTGCCGATAGCAGCGCGCTCACCTCGCTTGCCAAAATCGAACTGACACGCGACCGCGGGCCATTCCGGCTATTTTCGGTGGATGGCTGCCATACGGTCGAGCACACCCTCGCCGATCTGCAAACGGCGCAGGAATGCCTGGCGCCCGGCGGCGTCATTATCCTGGACGACTACATGCAGCCACACTGGCCAGGCGTCACCCAGGCGGTCAGCCTGTTCTGCGGCGCGGTGCCGCGCGTGGCGCCTTTCCTGTACGCGCATCACAAGCTGTTCTTCGTCGGGGTCGGCTGGCACGCGCATTTCCTCGCCGCATGTGTCGCGGGACTGAAGACATCGGATGCCGCGCGGATGACGACCATGTTCGGCAGCGGCGTGCTGACCGTCTATCCATGACCCGTCGAGGCCCGTCAGGGACCGACGGGATGGTGGCAGGCGGTGCCGTGGCCCGCCGCCTCGCGCCATGCGGGATATTCCACGCGGCACCGTTCGGTCGCCCGCGCGCAGCGGGGATGGAAGTGACAGCCGGGCGGCGGATCGGCGGCGGACGGTATTTCGCCGATCACGCGCGGCAACACGCCGCGCCGTGACGGGTCGGGGATGGGCGAGGCGTCGCGCAGCATCACGGTGTAGGGGTGGCGAGGGCGGGAGAATACCTCGACCACCGTGCCCTGCTCCACGATGCGGCCGAGATACATCACCGCCACGCGGGCGCAGAACCAGCGGATGACGCTGAGGTCGTGGCTGACGAACACGAACGCCAGCCCGCGGCGGCGCTGCAGCTCTTTCAGCAGCAGCAGCACCTGCGCCTGCACCGACACGTCGAGCGCGGAGACGGGTTCGTCCGCCACGATCAGTTCGGGCCGCAGCGCGAGCGCGCGCGCGATGCCGACCCGCTGGCGTTGGCCGCCGGAGAATTCGTGCGGGTAGCGCGTGAGGGCGGCGGGCGGCAAGCCGACCTCGTCGAGCAATGCCGCGGCCTGCTCGGTGGCGGCGCGCCCACTGGCGATGTTGTGAACCCGCAACGGTTCAGTCAGGCATTGGCCGATGGTGCGGCGCGGGTTCAGCGACGAATACGGGTCCTGGAACACGATCTGCATCCGCCGCCGCAGCGCCACGAGCGCGCGCGGGCCGGCTTCGCGCACATCCTGGCCAGCGAACACGATGTCGCCGCCATCCGGCTCGATCAGGCGCAGCACGGCGCGGGCGGCGGTGGATTTGCCGCAGCCGGATTCTCCCACGAGACCGAACGCCTCCCCTGCCGCCACCTCGAAGTCGAGGCCATCGACGGCGCGGACGACGGTGCGGACCGCGCGCGGGAAACCCCGGGTCTGGACGAAATATTTCTTCAGCCCGGAGACGCTGAGCAACGCGGTCATCCGCCCGCCAGCTTCGGGTCGGTCGCGTCGCGCAGGCCGTCGCCCACCATGTTGAGCCCGAGCACGAGGAGCAGGATGGCGATGCCGGGCCAGATCGACAGCCAAGGCGCGTCGAGGATGGCCTCGAAGCCGTCGCGCATCATGCCGCCCCAGGTGGGGGTCGGGGGCTTCACGCCCAGGCCGATGAACGACAGCGAGGCTTCGGTGCGAACCGCGGTGGCCATCCACAGGCTCCCCATCACCACCACCTCGCTCATCAGGTTGGGCATAATGTGTACGAACAACACGCGGGCATGGGAGAAGCCGAGCGCCCTGCCCGCCTCGACGAACGCCCGCTCCTTGAGGCTGAGCACCGGCGCGCGGGCGATGCGCGCGAACGGCGCGATGGCGGTGAGCGCGATGGCGACGACGAGGTTCTGCAGGTCGGGCCCGAGCAGCGCCACCACGATGAGGCCGAGGATGAGGCTGGGGAAGGACAGCATCACGTCCATCACCTGCATCACGAACCGATCCGTGCGGCCGCCGATATAGCCGCTGACCATGCCGATGGTGCCTCCCACCAGGATCGCGGCGAGGATCGAGGCGACGGCCACAATCAGCGAAATGCGTGCGCCGAACAGGATGCGTGACAGAACGTCGCGGCCGAAGGCGTCGGTGCCGAGCAGATAGTCGCCCCCCGGCGGTTGCAGCTTGTCGACGATGTTCTGGTCCGACGGGTCATAGGGGGCGAGCCATGGCGCGAACACCGCGCCGCACACGACGACGGCGCAGAGCAGCACGCCGAGCGCCGTCATGCGGTTGTGCCGCAGCCAGCGCATCACGCCTGTTTCACGCGCGGGTCGATGAACCCATAGGCCAGGTCGGTAATCAGGTTCACCAGCACGATCATGAAGCAGTACACCACCATCAAACCTTGCAGCATGGTGTAGTCGCGCTGGTTGAGCGCGGAGACGATGATCTTGCCGAGGCCGGGGCGGTTGAACACGATCTCCGTCAGCACCGAGTTGCCGATCAGGATGCCGAAATACAGGCCCACGACGGTGACGACCGGAAGCCCCGCGTTGCGCAGGCCATGCCGCCACACCACGCGGCGCCAGGGCACGCCCTTGGCGCGGGCGGTGCGCATGTAGTCCTCGCCCAGGACTTGCAGCATGGCGCTGCGCGTCACCCGCGTGATGTAGGCCGCCATCACCAGCCCGAGCGTCACCGCCGGCAGCACCAGTTTGGTCAATCGGTCGATCGGATCGGCGAGGTTTGCGTTGCCGATCACCGGGAATATCCTCCAGTGCAGCGCAAAGGCGAGCAGCAGAAAGACGCCGGAGACGAACACCGGAAACGACAGGCCGATCAGGCTCAGCACCCGTGCCGCGATGTCGATGGCGCGGTTGCGGTACAGCGCCGCCCACACCCCGGCCGGCACGCCGACGAGCGTGCCGATCAGCACCGCCGCGAGCGTGAGGTCGATCGTGTGCGGCAGCACCGCCGCCACGTCGGTCAGGATCGGACGGTTGGTCACCATCGACCGGCCGAAATCCCCGGTCAGCGACTGGCCGATGAACGTCGCGTATTGCCGCCAGATCGGCTGATCCAGCCCCAGCTTCGCATCGAGCGCCGCGACCGCGTCCGGAGTCGCGCGGTCGCCCAGGATCGCCACTGCGGGGTCGCCCGGCACGACGCGCACGATCACGAACACCAGCGTCAGCACCGCGAGCAGCGTGGGAATCGCCGCGAGCAGCCGACGCAGCACGTAGAAGATCATGCGGTCACTTGAAGTGCGTCGCCTCCGTAATGAGCGGCCCCAGCGACAGCGAGCCCTTCAGGTCGTAGCCGTAATCCAGATCGTCCCGCCGCACCCAGGCCTGCAACGTCTCCTGCAACGGCACCGCGCAGACCTGGGCGACGATCTTGCGCTGCGCCTCCTGCCAAAGAGCCACCTGCTTCTTCTCGTCCGGCTCGTGCCGTGCCGCGTCGATCTCGGCATCGGCCGCGTTGCAATGGCTGAAATTGGTCACGCCCGTCGGCGTGCCGACGGTGCTTCGGCTGTGGAAGAACTGCGTCAGGTAGATGTCCGCGATCGGGAACCGCGCGGCCGAATAATACACCATGCTGCTCAAATCCTTGCGGATCATCTGATGATAAGTCGCATGCTCCACCACCTGGAGATCGAGGATGATCCCCGCCCGCTTCAGCTCGGCCTGCACCACCTGCATCTGCGACAGCATCGACGGCAGCTGCGTATGGACCACCTTCAGCGTGATCCCGTTCGGATATCCCGCCTCGGTGAGCAGGGCTTTCGCGCGGGCCAGATCGAATTGCGGCAGCCCGTTATCGGCGGTGAAGCCGAGATAGCCGACCGGGACCACGCTCTGCCCCTCGCGGGCCACGTCCTTGCCCTGGAACTTCGCCAATTCCGGTCGATTGACCGCATAGGCGATCGCCCGCCGCACCCGCACATCGTCCAGCGGCTTCTGGCTCATGTTCAGGCTGAGCGTGGTCAGTTCGCCCGGCTCGAACACGTCCACCACGGCATGCTCGATCTTGCGCGTCCGATCGACCCAGGTCTGGTCCTGCATGCCGTATTCGAGGTCGATCTCGCCGTTCTGGAACGCGAGGTCGCGCGAGGCATTGGAGGGCAGGAACCGATAGCTGATCTTCTCGATCTTCGGCGCGCCGCGGAAATAGCCCGGGAACGAGACCAATTCGAGCGACTGATTGGCCGCGATCGAGGCGAACGCGAACGGCCCGGTCCCGATCGGCGCCCGCGCGTAATTGTCGCCCAGCTTCTCCACGGCCTTTTTGGAGACGTTGAAGCCGCCGGAGTAGTTGGTCAGCAGCCCGAGCAGGCTCGGCACCGTGTCCTTGAGCATGATCCGCACCGTGGCCGGATCGACCGCCTCGACCTTGTCGAACGCCGCGAAATCGGCCGAGAACGCCGACCGCTTCGGGTCCGCCGCTTTTTGCAGGCTGAACACCACATCCTCGGCCGTCAGCGCGCCATAGTCGCCGTGGAACTTCACGCCTTGCCGCAGATGGAAGGTCCAGACCTTTTTGTCGGCGCTGCTCTCCCAGCTGGTCGCGAGGTCCGGCTCGATCAGCTGCGGGTCCATGCTGCCCGGCTTGAACCGCACCAGCCCGTTGAACATCCAGACCACGACGGTGCGGTCGATGGTGGACACCGCGAAATGCGGGTCGAGCCGGCCCACATCCTGGGCGGCCATGCCGACGGTCAGCGTGGTTTTCGGCGCGGCATGGGCAGCGGGCGCGAAGGCGACGGGCGCGAAGGCGGCGGCAGCGGCGAGCAACGCGGCCCGGAATGTCATGACGATGTTCCCCTGGTTCCTGTCGGCAGCCTAGCGCGTGCCGCGCGATTGTGAAGGCGATCAATGCGGGGTGCCGTCGGTCTGAGAACCTTGGCGCGTCATGGGGGCGGCTGGCCTCCGTCAGCCTCCGGTCGCCACATGGCCCCGGGTCGCGACATGGCCCCCGGTCGCCACGTGGCATCGTGCCGAATGACCGGCCGCGACCGCCGCCAGCACCTGCGGCGCGTCGCAGCCGGGTTGGACCGAAGGGCAGCGGGGCGCGAAACGGCAGCCGGTCGGCATGGCGTCCAGGCCGGGCACCCGCCCGGGGATCGCCAGCAATTCCTGGTCGTCCAGGTCCATGCGCGGAATGGCTGCGAACAAGGCGCGCGTGTAGGGGTGCGCGGGGCGGGCGAAGATGGCGTCGACGCCGGCCTGCTCGACGATCTGGCCGGCATACATCACCGCCACGCGGTCGGCGATCTGCGCCACCACGCCCATGTTGTGGGTGATGAACAGCACCGCCATGCCGTGGCGCGCGCGCAGGTCGGCGAGCAATCCCAGCACCTGGGCCTGGATGGTGACGTCGAGCGCCGTGGTGGGCTCGTCGGCCAACAGCAGCGCGGGCTCGCAGGCAAGCGCGATGGCGATCATCACGCGCTGGCGCATCCCGCCGCTGAACTGGTGCGGATAGTCGTGGAAGCGGCTCGCGGCCGAGGGAATCTTCACTTCCTCCAGCATCGCCAACGCCTTGGCGGCAGCGGCGGCGCGCGACAGGCCACGGTGCAGCAGCAGCGCCTCCATGACCTGGGCACCAACCGTCATCACCGGGTTGAGGCTGGTCATCGGCTCCTGGAAGATCATCGCCATGCGGCCGCCGCGCAATCTGTCCATGCCGGATTCGGGCAGGTCCGCGATGTCGGCGCCGTCGAGCAGCACGCGGCCGCTGACCCGCCCCGGCGGGGGCACGAGGCCCATCACGGACAGCGCCGTCATCGACTTGCCGCAGCCGCTTTCACCCACCAGCGCCAGCGTCTCGCCGCGCCGGACCTCGAGCGAGACGCCATCGACGGCCGCGTGCCATGCCGGGCCGATGCGGAACTCGGTCCGCAACCCGTCCAGCCGCAACACGATTTCATCGTCAGGGTCCATGCCTTGCCAGCGTGCGGCGGGCGGGCCAAAGGTGCAACCGCATGTTCAAAGACCCCGCGTCCGGCGCCAAGGAGCTTGGCGCCAAGCCCGACATCCATCGAACCGCATCGGTTCGCGCGACCATTTTCGGGCGGTTCTGCGAGGTGGGCGCGCGCACCAAGATCGCGGAAAGCGCATTGGGCGATTACAGCTACGTGGTGAACGACAGCGACATCATCTACGCCACCATCGGCAAGTTCTGCTCGATCGCGGCCCAGACGCGAATCAATCCCGGCAACCATCCGCTGGACCGCGTGGCGTTGAACCATTTCACCTACCGGTCGAGCGCCTACGGGCTCGGCGCGGACGATCCGGCGTTCTTCGAGTGGCGGCGGGCGAGCCCGGTGGTGCTGGGGCATGACGTGTGGGTCGGTCACGGCGCGACGATTCTGCCGGGCATCACCATCGGCAACGGGGCCGCGATCGGCGCGGGCGCCGTGGTCAGCCGCGATGTTCCGGCATTCGCGATCGTGCTCGGCGTGCCGGCCCGGCTGCACCGTTATCGGTTTCCGCCCGAGGAGGTGGACGCGTTGCAGCGCATCGCATGGTGGGACTGGCCGCACGAGAAGCTGGGGGCGGCGATGGCGGATTTCCGCACGCTCGGCGCCACGGCATTCTGCCGCAAACACGATCCGGAGTGATCGACCGCATCCATTCGGGCGGAGGGAACGTTGTGTCGGCACAACTCATCGAGGTTTTCATGTTCCGCCGCACCGCCCTGCTCGCCTCCCTCTCGCTGTTCTCCGCCGGCCTCGCTTCGGCGGGCGCGTTCGCGCAGTCGCCGCCGGTTCGCGTGCGCGGGACCGCCGAGGCGGTTTCGGCGGACATGCTGACGGTCGCCATGCGCGAGGGCAGCAAGCTGGAGATCAAGCTGACCCAGCCGCTTGCCGTGGTGACGCTGCAACGCGTGGCGGTGGCCGACATCGAGCCGGGCGCCTTCATGGCCATCGTGAGCAAGCCCGGCACCGATAACCTCGAGGCGGTTTCGGTGACTTATTTTCCGCCCGGCGCCCCGGTGCCGCGCGAAGGCCAATTCCCGTGGGATCTCCCCAATACCACGATGACCAACGCCGCCGTGTCGGGAGCCGTGACCTCGGCCGCCGGAGACGAGGTCGCGCTCGCGTTCAGGGGCCGAACCGCCAAGCTGACCATCCCGCCCGGCACGCCGGTGGTGACGCAGGTTCCGGGACAGGTCGCCGACCTGAGGCCGGGCGTGCCGGTGTTCCTGTTCGCGACCAAGGCCGCCGACGGGTCGCTGTCGGCGGCGCGGATCACGGTGGGCAAGGATGGGGTGAACCCGGCGTCCTGAACGCCGGCGCGCCGCCCACCGGCACGCCGCCCACCGATGCGGCGTGTTCGATGACGGGAAATCACATCGTCAGGCGGCGCGTGGCGTACGCGTAAAGCGGGCGCCACAGCACGCGGTTGAAAGCCAGCACGAACATCGACATCACCACCACGCCGAGCACGATGCGCGGGAAATCGCCCGCATCGGTTGCCCGCGCGATGTAGGCACCCAGGCCATGGGCCTCCAGCTTGGTGTCGCCCCAGGTGGCGACCTCGGCCACGATCGCGGCATTCCACGATCCGCCGGACGCGGTGATGGCGCCGGTCACATAATACGGGAAGATGCCGGGCAGGATCACCTTGCGCCACCACAGCCAGCCGCTGACGTGGAAACTGTTGGCCGCCTCCCGCATGTCGCCGGGGAACGCCGAGGCGCCGGCGATCACGTTGAACAAGATGTACCATTGCGTGCCGAGGATCATCAGCGGCGTCAGCCAGATGTCGGCGCTGACGTGGAAATACACGATCAGGATCACGAAGATCGGAAACAGCAGGTTGGCCGGGAACGCCGCCACGAACTGGGCCGCCACCTGGATGCGCCGCGCCCAGTCGGGCCGCAGGCCGATCCAGACGCCGATCGGCACCCAGATCAGGCTCGCCAGCGCGATCAGCACCACCACGCGCAACAGCGTGATGCAGCCGAGCAGCAGCGCCTGACCGAGATCGGCGAGGCCCACGTCATGCGAATGGATGTAATCGACGATGCGCCACACGGCGGCGGCGGCCACCAGGGCAACGAGGCCCAGAAACACGACGTCGCCGAGCCGCGACGGGGTGCGCGCCACCTCGGCGCGGCGCGCGCGGACCGGCAGCGCCAGACGCAGGGTGCCGACCGTGCCGAGCACGTCGCCGAGCCGGTGGCCCATCACCCGCAGCACGCGGGTGCGGCGCAGCAGCTTCAGCACCCACGGGTCCTCGCCCTTGGCGCTGGCCACGATCTCGAAGCGAAACTTGGCCGACCACGCCACCAGCGGGCGGAACAGGAACTGGTCGTACAGCACGATCACCACCAGCATCGCGACGATCGCGTAGAAGATCGCCGCGATGTCGCGCTTGTCGAGCGCCAGCGCCACGTACGAGCCGATGCCCGGCAGCTTCCAGCTCGCATCGCCCAGGGTGATCGCCTCGGACGCGACCACGAAGAACCAGCCGCCCGACATCGACAGCATCATGTTCCATACGAGGCCGGGCATGCCGAACGGCACTTCGAGGCGCCAGAAGCGCTGCCAGCCGGTGAGGCGGAAGCTTTTCGTCACCTCGTCCAGATCGGCCGGCAGCGTGGTCAGCGACTGGTAGAAGCTGAACGCCATGTTCCAGGCCTGGCTGGTGAAGATCGCGAAGATCGCGGCGAACTCCAGTCCCGCGACCTGGCCCGGGAACAGTCCCATGAAGAATGCCGTTGTGAACGACAGGAAGCCCAGGATCGGCACCGATTGCAGGATATCCAGCATCGGCACCATCACCAGCCCCGCGCGCCGGCTTTTGGCCGCCAAGGGGGCGAAGGTGAAGGTGAACAGCAGCGATGCCGCCAGGGCCGCGAACATCCGCATGGTGGTCCGCAGCGCGTATTCCGGCAGGTTCAGCGGATCGAGGTCGACCGACGTGGCATTCGGCGCGTCGAGCGGCTTGAACGTGTCGGGCGTCACCTGCACGACGGCGATCAGGGCGCCGAACACGCAAAGCAGCGTCAGCAGGTCCCAGATGTTGGGCATGCGCCGGCCGGAGGCCAGGGCTGGAAAGGTGGTGGTCGACATCCGCGTCCCGTCCCTGGCTGGGGGTGCGAGCCCTTAAAGCTTATCCGTTGGCGGTTGTCACCCGGCAGCGCGATTGCGGTTTGATGACGCCTGACAACAGCGCAATAGTGCCGTTTCCGCTCAACGGCGGCACTGTCGGGCTGACTTCGGAATCGTCAAGGGGTCGGCGGAGCATGCGCGCGGCAAAGGTGGGGTTGGCATGAGTGGTGATCGCGCGTGTCGCGTGGATTGGTGCCGGCCCCTGTGGATGAACCGGCCCCTGTGTATGAACCGGCCCCTGTAGATGAAGCTGTCGACCCCGTTGCCGCGGCGCCCCACCATCCACGACGTCGCCCGCGAAAGCGGCGTGTCGGTGGCGACCGTGTCCTATGCGCTGAACCGTCCGGAGCGGATCAGCGAGGGCCAGCGCCTGCGCGTGCTGGAGACGGTAGCGGCGCTGGGCTATCAGCCGAATCGGCTCGCGCAGGGTTTACGGCGCGGTCAGTCCCGGCTGGTCGGGATAAGCGTGCCGCACCTCACCAACGCGTATTTCGCCGAGCTGGTAAACTGCATCGAGAGTGTCGCCGGCCGCGACGGCTACGAGGTTCTGCAGGTTCTGCATCATCATCGCCCGACGGTAGAGCGTCTGCGGGTGGCAGCCCTGCTGGACCATCGCGTCTCCGGCCTGCTCATGGTGCCGAGCGAGCACCCGACCGCGACCCTCGACCTGGCCGCCGCCGCCATGGTTCCGACGGTGGTGTTGGACCGGCCGCTGCCCGACGCGCGGTTCGACCAGGTTACATTCGACAACCGAGCCGCCATGACCGAACTCGCTCGCCATCTGCTCGGCCTCGGTCATCGCCACATCGCCTTCGCAGTGAGCCATCCCGGCCTTGTCACCACCCGGCAGCGCATCGAGGCGCTGGGCCGCCTGGCTGCGGACGGCGCGCGTGTGACGCTGTTGCGGCAGGATGCCACCGAGGCGGCCTACCGGGCGCGGCTCGCTGCCGCCCTGGCGGGCAAAGCCGGCGCGACAGCGGTCATCGCCAGCAACACCCAGGTGGGCCTCTGGACCCTGCGTGGCCTGCAGGCGATGGGGGTGGACGTGCCCGCAGACGTGTCGCTGCTGGTGTTCGACCATCCGGACTGGGCAGACATCGTGAGGCCGCGCCTGTCCGTGGTGGACACCCCGGCCGCAGCCATGGCCGAAGCCGCATGGACGATGCTGTGTGCCCGCATGGCCGGCGAGACCGGACCGGCCAGAACCGTCGAGCTGCGCGCCAGCGTCCGCTTTGCCGAGTCCAGCGGCGCCGTGCGAGGATCTTGACATAAAGCTCAGTTAAACGATTAACATGGTTTTGGCAGAGCCTGCCCGGGAGAATGCCGGAATGAGGATCGTAGAAATCGAGACTTCCAGTCACTGGGTCGACTGGTGCAACTGGATGTTCGTCAAGATCATCACCGACGAGGGCCTCGTGGGCTGGGGGGAGGCCTCGCTGCACGGTGGCCTCCGCAGCGTCGCCGTCGCGATCGAGGAGTTGGGCGAGCACCTGATCGGACAGGACCCGGCCGGGCCGGAAAAACACTGGTCGAGGCTGAACAACGCCTGGCGCTGGCGCGGGGGCGCCGTCTATTCCACCGCCATGAGCGCGCTGGACCAGGCGTTGTGGGACATCGAGGGCAAGCGCCTCGGCGTGCCGGTGCATCGGCTGCTGGGCGGCGCGCACCGAACCCGGCTGCGGGTCTACGCAAGCCACTGGCTGCAGGGCGCCGATACGCCCGACAAGGTTGCCGAGGGCGCGTGCGAAGCGGTGCGCCGCGGCTTCACCGCGTTCAAATGGAGCCCCCTCGATGGCGACCGGCTGCACGATGACGAAGCCGGCGAGATCCGCCGTGCCGCCGAGAAGATGGCTGCCGCCCGCGAGGCCGTCGGGCCTGACGTGGACATCTTCATCGAATGCAGCGAGCGGCTGTCGCCGCGCAGCGCGATCGCACTGGAGGACGCCCTCGCTCCCTACCGTCCCGGCTGGTTCGAGGAGCCGCTGCCCTTCGAGAACCCCGACGCCATGATTGCGCTCCAGAAATTGCTGCGCACGCCGATCGCCACCGGGGAACGACTCCTGAACCGCTTCGAATTCCGCCGTTTGATCGAGCACGGCGGGTGCCGCATCATCCAGCCCGACATCATGCATGGCGGCGGCTTCACCGAACTTCGCAAGATCGCCGCCCTCGCCGACACCTATTTCATCCCAGTGGCACCGCATAATCCCGGCGGGCCCATTTGCACCGTCGCCTCGATGCACCTCGCCGCCGCGATACCGAACTTCTTCATCCTGGAGCAGATGGAGCCGCAGCGCGCGCTGCGGGACGCCTGTTCGACCGTGCCCATCCGGTTCGAGGACGGCTGCTTCGTCTTGCCCGAAACCCCGGGTCTCGGCCTGGAGCCGGACTTCGAGCGCCTGCGCGAGCTGTCGTTCCGGCCGCAGCCACGCCGCGAACGAAGCGGGTCGCTGTACAGCTGAAACACTCAGGGAGGAAAATAACAATGAATCGCCTTCTCGTATCGGTCGTCGTCGCCGCGCTCGCCCTCGCTGCTCCGCTTGCGCGGGCCGAGACCGTCACCATCCAGTGGCAGACCGCAAACCTGACCGAGCCGCAGTTCGAGCCGGTGTGGAAGGCGATGATCGCGGCCTTCGAGGCAGCAAACCCGGACATCCATGTCGAGCCTGTGCTGGTGGCGCGAAAGGACGATTGGACCAAGTTCGTTACGTCGGCGCAGGCACGGCGCGCCCCTTGCGTCGTGCAGACCGACCTCGCGACCGCCGCCTTCAACGGCTATCTGCTGCCGCTGGACGCGCTCTGGAATGCCGAACCGGACTCGCTTCGGGCGACCTACAGCCCCGACATCATGAGAGCGATGCACTGGAAGGGGCAGCTTTACGGCATACCGATCTGGGGCGGAGTGTTTGCCGAAATCTACAACCGCGACATGCTGGCGGCCGCCGGCCTGGACCCCACCCACCTGCCCGCCACGGCGGCGGACTACGTCGACTGGTTGCGCCGCCTCACGAAACCAGGCCAGTGGGGGACTGCGGTGCTGGGCGGACCCACCGACACCACCACGCGGCTGCTGCTCACCTGGATCTGGGCGAATGGCGGCGAGGCGTTCAACGCGGACATGACGAAGGCGACCTTCGCCGCTGACCCGAAGTCGCTGGAGGCGATCAAGGCGTATCTCGGGCTGGCCGCCCAGGGCCTTGCGGCGCCGTCGCCCAACACGACCAACTACCTCGAACAGACGGTCCTGTTCGCCCAGGGCAGGATTGCCACCATGCGCAGCGCCTACTGGGCGATCGCCAAGGTGCTGGGCGACAACCCCGGACTGGCCGGCAAGCTGGTCGTCGGCCCCGTGCCCGGCAACGGCGCTACCCTGGCCACGCTCTCCAGCGCCAGCATCGCGGCCTCGTGCAAGTACCCCAGCCAGGCCTGGGCGTTCATCAAGTTCCAGGCCGGGAAACATTGGGCGGTCGAACGTGCCCGGGTCTCCAACTGGATGCCGCTCCGCAACGACATGGCCGATGATCCCGACATCGCCAAAGACCCGCAGCTCCAGCGCTTCCTGGAAATCGGCCGCACAGCGCGCAGCTACCCGCTGCCGCACCCGGCCTGGGCCGACATCGCCGGCACCGACATCGTGAAAGCCGTCCAGCGCGCGCTGCTCGACCCCGCGCGCACCGAGCAGATTTTTCGCGAACTCGACGCGATGCTGACCCGCAAGCTGAACGATCTCTGATGCCAGCCCGCGCGCCATGGGCGCAGCCCGGCCTTCGCCGCGAACGGTGGCACGGTCTGCTCTTTCTGGCCATTCCACTGCTGTATCTCGCCGGCGTCGTGCTGCTGCCGTTGATCCAGGCGGTGTACAGCAGCACGCTGCGTATCCGGGGCATGAATGCCAGCTTCGTCGGCCTGGGCAACTACGCGCGCGTGCTTGGCTCCGAGGTATTCTGGACGTCGATGGGCGTGTCGGTCCGCTTCACGATCGCCTGTGTCGCACTCCACATCGTGCTCGGCTTCGGTCTGGCGCTGCTGCTGGAGTCCGCAGGCCGCGCCCGGACGGCCCTGCGGCTGATCCTGATGACGCCCTGGATGGTAGCCCCTGCCATTGCGGCGACGATCTGGCTGTGGCTGTTCGAGCCCCATTTTGGCGTCCTCAACTACTTGCTGGGCCTCGTCGGCCTCAGCCAGGGTGGCCAGTCCTGGCTCGGCGAGCCCGGCACCGCCTTTGGCGCAGCCGTCCTGGTCGATGTCTGGCGCGGCACGCCCTTCGTCATGCTGCTGCTGAGCGCGGGGCTGCAGACGGTGCCGCGCGACCAGTACGAGGCAGCGATGCTCGACGGCGCCAACGCGCTCCAGCAGTTCCGCCACGTGACGCTGCCCAATGTCGCCTACATCGTGGCCGTCGCCGCCACGCTCGACACCATCAACACGGTCCGCCAGTTCGACATTGTCGCCGTGCTGACCGGTGGGGGCCCGGCCGGTGCGACCGAGGTGCTGCCCGTGCTGCTCTACAACACGGGCTTCCGCGCCAACGACCTAGGGGGGGCGGCCGCCATTGGCGTGCTCCTCCTTGTCGTGGTGCTGGCCCTGGTGGTCCTGCATGTGTCCATTACCGGACTGGACCGGACCCGGGCGTGACGCGCCCCTGGGCCATCCTCCGCTGGGCCGCGCTTGCGGTTGCCGTCGTCGTGGCGCTGTTCCCCTTCTACTGGATGCTGAACACGGCCCTGAAACCGCCCGCGGACGTGATGCGCTGGCCCCCGGAGTTCATCTCGCCGAACTGGTCGCTGGCGGGCTTCAGGACGGTGCTGACCGAGCGGCCGGTGCTGCGCTGGTTCGTCAACTCGGCCATCGTCGCCGCCGGGTCGACCCTGATCGCGACGTTCCTGGCGGCGCTGGCCTCATACGGCCTCACGCGGTTCCACCTGCGCTTCAGCGGAGCGGTGATGGTCCTGCTGCTGTTCGCCAAGATGCTGCCCGAGACGCTGCTCGTGATCCCATATTTCCAAATGATGTCCGAACTGAACCTGATTGACACCCATCTGGCGCTGATCCTGGTGTACTCCTCCTATTCGGTGCCGTTCGCGGTCTGGATGCTGGTCGGCTTCTTTCGCGCGATCCCGATCGAGATCGACGAGGCGGCGATGATGGACGGCGCGTCCAGACTGACGGCGCTGCGTCGCGTGATCCTGCCACTGGCGGCGCCCGGCCTGGTGGCCGCCGGCCTATTCACGTTCCTGATGGCCTGGAACTCATATGTCTGGGCGCTTGTGCTGACGACCGATGCCCAACATTACGTGATGTCGGTGGGCGTCGCGACGATGATCGGCGAATATCGTGTGCAATGGAATGAACTGATGGCCGCCGCGCTTATCGCCACCCTGCCGGTGCTCGGCCTCTGCGCCTTGCTTGATCGTCACCTGGCCAGCGGCCTGACCGCTGGCGCCGTCAAGGGCTGAGCGTAACGGGAGACGTTTTAGCCGTGCCCGGTGCTGCCGAAGCCGCCGGCGCCGCGTGCCGTGGCATCGAGGTCGGCCTCGATCAGCACCGCGCGCGTCACCGGCGCCAGCACGGCCTGGGCGATCCGCATCCCGCGCTCGACCACGAAATTCTCGTGGCCGGCATTCAGCAGGATGACGCCGATCTCGCCGCGGTAATCCTCGTCGATCGTGCCCGGCGCGTTGGCCAGCGTGATGCCGTGCTTGAGCGCCAGCCCCGAACGCGGGCGCACCTGCAATTCGTGGCCGGCCGGCAGCGCCATCCGCAGCCCGGTCGGGATCAGCGCGCGGCCGCCCGGCGGGATGGCGACGGGTCCGGCCACCGCCGCCACAAGGTCGAACCCGGCCGCCCCGTCGGTGGCATAGGCGGGGAGCGGCAGGCCGCGCGCGTGGGGCAGAAGCTGGACGCGGATATCGGGCATCACGCCATCGCCTCGGCGATGCGGGCCGCGAGCCGGCGCGCGACCGCGTCCTTGGCCATGCGCGGCCAGTTCTCCACGCCGCTCGCGGTCACCACATGCACCTCGTTCTCGGCCCCGCCCATGATGCCGGTGCCGGCGCCCACGTCGTTGGCCACGATCCAGTCGCAGCCCTTGCGCGCCCGCTTCTCGGTGGCGTGGCGCAGCACCTCATGCGTCTCGGCGGCGAACCCCACCACCAGCCGGGGCCGGTTCGGGCCGGGGGCGGCGATCGTTGCGAGAATGTCCGGATTGGGCGTCAGCGCGATCCCCGGCGGCGCGCCGCCGGGGGTTTTCTTCAGTTTCAGGGTCGCCGCCCCCGCCACCCGCCAATCCGCGACGGCGGCCGCGCACACCGCGATATCGGCCGGCAGCGCGGCAAGGCAGGCCGCCAGCATCTCGTCGGCGGTTTCCACCTGGACCACGTCCACCGAGGCGGGATCATGGATCGCGACCGGCCCGCTCACCAGCGTCACCCGCGCGCCCAGGGCCGCGAGCGCCGCGGCGATGGCATGTCCCTGCCGCCCGCTGCTGCGGTTGGCGATGTAGCGCACCGGGTCGATCGGCTCGTGCGTCGGCCCGCTGGTCACCAGCGCGTGCCGCCCCGCGAGGGGCCGCGCGGGTGCCAGCACCGCCATGATCGCGGCCAGGATCTCCGGCGGTTCGGCCAGCCGTCCGAAACCGTATTCGTTGCACGCCATGGCGCCCTCGTCCGGCCCCACCACGCCGACGCCCCGCGCCACCAGCGTCGCCATGTTCGCCACCGTCGCCGCGTGGCGCCACATCCGCACGTTCATCGCGGGCGCCACCAGCACCGGCTTGTCGGTCGCCAGCAGCAGCGTGGCCGCAAGATCGTCGGCCATGCCCGCCGCCATCCGCGCCAGGATATCGGCCGAGGCGGGCGCCACCACCACGAGGTCGGCGCTGCGGGACAACTGGATGTGCCCCATCTCGCTCTCGTCGGTCAGCGAGAACAGCGCGGTGAACACCTTGTTCTCGGTCAACGCCTGCAGGCTCAGCGGCGTCACGAATTGCGCCCCCCCCTCGGTCAGCACTGCGGTCACGCCGATGCCCGCCTTGCGCAGCAGCCGGACCAGTTCCAGCGACTTGTACGCCGCGATTCCGCCGCTGACGATCAGCAGGACGCGCTTCACAGCCGCCAGCCCGCATGGATCGCGGCGATCCCGCCCGAAAGGTTGCGCACCGTCACCCGCGCGAGCCCCGCGCGCCGCATCATCGCCGCCAGCGTCTCCTGATCGGGGAAGGTGCGGATGCTCTCGGCCAGATACCGATAGCTGCCCGCATCCCCCGCGATTGCCCGCCCCAGCCGGGGCAGCGCGTGGAACGACCATGCGTCGTACACCGGCCTCAGGGCGGCGACGCGCACACGGCTGAACTCCAGGCACAGAAACCGCCCGCCCGGCCGCAGCACCCGTCTCGCCTCCGCCAGCACCGCGTCCTTGTCGGTGCAGTTGCGCAGGCCGAACGCCATCGACACCACATCGACCGACCCGCTCGGCAGCGGCAGACGCTCCGCGTCGGCGGTCAGGAAATCGAGTTCCGTGCCGAACCCCCGCCCCGCTGCCCGGTCGCGCGCCACCGCCAGCATGTTGGGGTTGATGTCGGACAGGATCACCGGCCCCCCGCCGCAAGCGAGCCAGCCGAAACCGATATCCCCGGTGCCGCCGGCAAGGTCGAGCAGCCGCCGGCCGGGGCGGGGGGCCAGCGCCGTGACGAAGACGCGCTTCCACAGCCGGTGCACGCCGAGCGACATCACGTCGTTCATGAGGTCGTATTTGGGCGCCACACTGTCGAACACCGCCCGCACCATCGGCTTCTTGGCCGCCAGCGGAACCTGGGTGAAGCCGAAATCGGTATTCTCGGAGGCGGGGCTGTCGGTCATGCGGCACACTCTATAGCGTGCGTGGAACCTATGCCGGAACTCCCCGAAGTCGAGACCGTGATGCGTGGCCTGCGGGCGCGGCTGGAGGGCCGCGTGATCGTCCGCGCGGCGACCCATCGCGCGGGGATGCGCTGGGCGTTCCCGCCCGGCCTCGCCGCCCGCCTTACTGGCGCCCGCGTCGAGAGCTTCCGCAGGCGGGCCAAATACATCCTGATGCGGCTCGACGGCGGCGCCTCGGTGCTGATCCATCTCGGCATGTCCGGCCGCATGAACATCGGCCCCCGTCATCCCAACGCGATCCCGGCGCACGAGCATCTGACGCTGGAGACCGACGATGGCTGGCGTGTCGGCTTCGTCGATCCCCGCCGCTTCGGCTCGATCGACCTGGTGCCGACCGAGGCCGAGGACGCCCACCGCCTGCTGGCCGGCCTCGGGCCCGAACCGCTCGACGGCGGCTTTACGGCGGCCAGCCTCTCGGCGTCTCTCGCCGGCAAGCGTACCCCGATCAAGGCGGCGCTGCTCGACCAGCGCGTGGTGGCGGGGCTGGGCAACATCTATGTATGCGAGGCCCTGTTCCGCGCGCGCCTGAGCCCCCGCCGCTCCGCCCACACGGTGGCAGGCGCGCGGGCCGCCCGTCTGGTGCCCGAGATCAAGGCGACTCTCACCGAAGCCATCGCCGCCGGCGGCTCATCCCTGCGGGACTACGTGCGGCCCGATGGCGAACTCGGCTATTTCCAACATGCCTGGAAGGTTTACGGCCGTGAGGCCCAGCCCTGCGAGCGCTGCCCCGGCGCGCCGGCCTGCCCCGGCATCGCCCGAATCGTGCAATCGGCCCGCTCCACCTTTTTCTGCGCGCGCACGCAACGCTAAGGCGTCGTCACCGCGAGGCGCGAAGCGAACGCGCGCAAGACCACTATTCCCCAGCCGCTTCTTGTGGTTATCCTCGCCTTATAAAATCGGGAACCTGCCATGAAGCTGCGTCATGCCGTGTCGACCCTCGCCGCCGCCTGGATCGCGGCCGCGAATTTCGCGCCCGCCCGCGCCGAGGTGGTGTTCAAATGGGCCAATGACGGCGACGTCCGGTCCATGGACCCCAACACGCTGGACGAGACGGTGCAGAACTCGTTCCTGGGCAACATCTACGAGCCGCTGGTGCGGCGGAACAAGAAGCTTGAGATCGAGCCTGGCCTCGCGGTGAAATACGAGCAGACCAGCCCCACCGTCTGGCGTTTCAGCCTCCGTCCCAACGTGAAATGGCAGGACGGCACCGCCTTCACCGCCGACGACGTGCTGTTCTCCTACAAGCGCATCACGTCGAAAACCTCGCAGACCAGCGGCAACGTCTCGGCCGTGAAGGAAGTCCGCAAGATCGACGACGTGACGGTGGAGTTCGAGACCAAGGCGCCGGACCCGATCCTGCCGCAGGAATTCACCAATTTCCCGATGCTGCCAAAGGCCTGGATGGAAAAGAACAATTCCGCCGAGCCTGTCATTATCGGCTCCGGCGAGAATTTCGCGCTGCGCAACGCCATGGGCACCGGCGCATTCAAGTTGGTCTCGCGCGAAGCGGACCGCCGCAACGTGCTGGAGCGCAATCCGGCATGGTGGGATAAGCCCGAGCATAACCTCGATCGCGTCGAGTTCACCGTGATCTCCAGCGCCGCCACCCGCGTCGCCGCCCTGCTCTCGGGCGAGATGGACATGATCTACTCGGTGCCGGCGCAGGACATCGAGACCATCCGCAAGGCGCCCGGTCTGCGCGTGATCCAGGGCCCGGAGCTGCGGACGATCTACCTGGCGATGGACCAGGCGCGGGACGAATTGCTGTTCAGCGACGTGAAGGGCAAAAACCCCTTCAAGGACGCGCGCGTCCGCCGCGCCATCGCACTCGCGATCGACGAGGAGGCGATCACCTCCCGCATCATGCGCGGCCAGGGCACGCCCACCTGGGAGATGTGGGGACCGGGCGTGAACGGCTTCAACCCCGCTCTCAACGCCCGCCCCAAGGTCGATATCGCCGAAGCCAAGAAGCTGCTGGCCGAGGCCGGCTATCCGCAGGGCTTCACCGTCACGCTGGATTGCCCGAACGACCGCTACATCGCCGACGAGGCGATCTGCGTGGCGATCTCCTCGATGGTCGCGCGCATCGGCGTCAAGATCAACGTGTTCGCCCGCACCAAGGTGCGTTTCTTCAGCGACATCGGCTATCCGGACTACAAGACGAGTTTCTACATGCTCGGCTGGACCCCCAGTACCTATGACGCCGACAACGTGATCCGCGACCACATCGCCTCACGCAGCCTGAAGGTCGCCGTCGGCAACGCCAGCGGCTATTCCAACCCCAAGATCGACGAGCTGGTGCCGCAGATCGGCCGCGAACTGGACCAGGCCAAGCGCCAGGGAATGATCGACCAGGTGACCAAGATCGTGCAGGACGACGTGGGCTTCATCCCGCTGCACCAGCAGGGCATCACCTGGGCGGCGCGGAACACCATCGAACTGACCCAGCCGGCCGACAATTATTTCCCCATGCGGTGGGTGACGAAGCACTAAGGGTTAAAGGTTTGGTGACAATTAATCGCTTCAGGATTCGCACAGTCGTATCATCCCGTCCTGGTCGGCGGAGGCCGACCATCCACGACTTTCCGAGACCCGCGCTGCAAGTCGTGGATGGTCCGCCTTCGCAGACCATGACGTGGAGGAGTTCGTACGCGATTCCAACTGATTCAGTTATTTGCCGACAAACACTAACGGACCGATTTTGACGGAAGCATCCGTCGGATTCCCTCCACCAGCTTTGCCTCTATGGGCCAAATTCCCTGACGCCCGGGTAGCGAGCGTCAGGTTGGACCACCAGGACCGCACAGCGACGCGGCCGTTCCGCGCGCGCCTTCGCCCGCCAACGCTGCCCGCAACAATTCCGGGAGACCCCACCGATGATGACCCGCCCCATGTTGACAAGCCCCATGCTCACCCGCCCCGTGCTCACAAGGAGGGCCATGCTCGCCGCCTCCGCCGCGATCGTGACCGCCGCGGAGGCCCCCTTCGCCCGCGCCGCCACCCCCGCCGGTGTCGCGGTGATGGCCAAGCAGATCGACGACGTGATCAGCTTCGATCCGGCGGAATCCTACGAGTTCACCAACAACGAGGTGGACGGCAACGTCTATCGCCGCCTGGTCGGCCCCAACCCCAAGGACAACACCAGGATCGCCGGTGACCTCGCGGAGAAATGGGAGATCAGCGCCGATGGCAAGGAGTTCACCTTCCATCTGGTGAAGGACGCCTATTTCCCGTCGGGCAAGGCGATGACGGCCGAGGACGCCGCGTTCTCGCTGCATCGCGTGGTGATGCTCAACAAGACGCCGGGGTTCATCCTGACGCAGTTCGGCTTCACCAAGGACAACGTCGAGAAGCTGATCCGCGCCACCGACGCCGCCACCTTGCAGATGAGCCTGCCGATCGCGCAGGCGCCGACCTTCGTGCTGTCCTGCCTTTCGGCCAATGTCGGCTCGGTGGTGGAGAAGGCGACCGTGCTGGCCAACCAGGTGAATGGCGACCTCGGCAATGCCTGGCTGAAAAATCACAGCGCCGGCAACGGGCCGTATCAGCTGACGCAATGGGTCGCGAGCGACCACATCACGATCGACGCCAACCCGAAATCCAACATCCCGGTCGGCAACAAGCGCGTGACCATCCGCCACATCGCCGACCCCTCGGCGCAGTTGCTCATGCTGCAGAAGGGGGACGCGGACATCGTGCGCGACCTGACGCCCGACCAGATCAAGTCGGTGAAGGCGAGCGACGGCACCAGCGTGACCTCGTCCGGCCAGGGCTCGTCGGTTTATGTGGCGATGAACATGGCGCTTCCGCAGTTCCAGAAGCGGCAGGTGCTGCAGGCGATGAAATGGGCGATCGACTATGACGCCATCGCCACCAACATCACGCCGAACACCTATGTGGTATCGCAGTCGTTCCTGCCGAGCGGGCTGCCGGGGGCGCTCACCGACAAGCCGTTCAAGAAGGACGTGGCCCGCGCGAAGGCGCTGCTGGCCGAGGCGGGCTATCCGAACGGGTTCTCGGTGAAGATGGACACGTCGTCCGCCTCGCCTTACGGCGACATCGCGCAGGCGGTGCAGGCCGATCTCGCGGCGATCGGCATCAATGTGGAGCTGATCTCGGGCGAGCAGAAGCAGGTCATCACCAAGATGCGGGCGCGGACGCACGAGATGGCGATATTGTATTGGGGCACGGACTATTTCGATCCGAACTCCAACGCGCAGGCATTCTGCGCCAACCCGGACGACAGCGACGCCTCGAAGCTGCGGATTCTCGCGTGGCGCAACCACTTCAAGGACGATCAGCTGACCGCGATGGTCGAGGATGCCGCGAAGGAACTCGACGGCGAGAAGCGCATCGGCATGTATCAGAACATCCAGAAGATCGCGCGCGAGCGGGCTCCGTTCATCATCCTGCTGCAGAAGATCTCGACCGCCGTGTTGGCGAAGGGCGTCTCGGGCTTCGTGATCGGGCCGCTGCCGGACTACACGAAATACGCCGACATCAAGAAAGGATGAGGCGCTTTTTCGACCATGGTGGTGGGATGCAAAGGGCATCCCACCCTGCCGCAGACGGTGTAGGGTGGGATGCCCTTCGCATCCCGCCATCTCGCTGCCCTTGAGCCGCCTGCGGACGTTCGCGGCGGCGGCCTCAAGCGTGCCGATCACCTTGTTCGGCCTGGTGCTGGTCACGTTCCTGATCGGGCGGGTGATGCCAATCGACCCGATCATCGCGATCGTGGGCGATCATGCACAGAACGATGTCGTCGAAGCCGCGCGGTTGCAGTTGGGACTGGACCGGCCATTGGCGGTGCAGTTCTGGCTCTATGTGAAATTGCTGATGCAGGGCGATCTCGGGCGTTCCGTGATGACGTCCAACCCCGTGACGCGCGACATCGCGCAGTATTTCCCGGCGACCATCGAGCTTGCGACGGTCGCCATCCTGATCGCGGTGGCGATCGGCATTCCGTTGGGTGTGCTGGCGGCGGTTCGGCGCGGCAGCTGGGTGGATCATGGGGTGCGGGTGTTCTGCCTGGCCGGGCATTCCATCCCGATCTTCCTGCTGGCGCTGATCGGGCTGCTGGTGTTCTACGCGACGCTTGGCTGGACTCCGGGGACCGGGCGTTCCGATGTGGGCCTGGAGGGGATGGTGCCCGACGTGACGGGGTTCCTGACCATCGACGCGCTGCTCGCGCGCGACTGGGAGTCGCTGCGCGACGCATGTGCGCATCTGGTGCTGCCGGCGGGCGTGCTGGCCTATTTCAGCATGGCCTACATCGCGCGCATGACGCGGGCCTTCATGTTGGACGCGCTGAGCGGCGAATTCGTGATTACCGCACGGGCCAAGGGTCTTTCGGCCGCGCGGGTGATCTGGCGCCACGCCTTCCCCAACATCGCGGTGCGGCTGGTGACGGTGCTGGCGCTGACCTATGCCGGGCTGCTGGAGGGGGCGGTGGTGACCGAGACGGTGTTCGGGTGGCCGGGCCTGGGGCAGTATTTGACGATCTCGCTGCTGAACGCGGACATGAACGCGGTGCTGGGCGCCACGCTGGTGATCGGGCTCAGCTATCTGCTGCTGAATCTGCTGGCGGATGCGGCGTATCGGCTACTGGACCCGAGGGTACGGTGAGAGGGATGCCGCCAGCGTGACGCGCACGACCTGGCAGGCCTGGCTCCTGACCGACGCGCCCGCCTCGCGCGGGCAGGCGGCGTGGGGGCGGCGCTATCGGCTGTGGCGGGATTTCAGCCGCAATCCGTTGGCCATGGCGGGCCTGATCCTGATCGTGCTGCTGGTGCTGGCGGTGGCATTCGCCCCCCTGCTCGCCTTGCAGGACCCGGCCGCGCAGAACCTGCCGCAACGGCTGGCCAAGCCCTCGGCCGCGCATTGGCTGGGCACCGACGAACTGGGACGCGACGTGTTCTCCCGCGTGCTGTTCGGCGGACGGGTGACTTTGGGGATGGTGGTGGCGATCGTGCTGCTCGTGGCGCCGTTCGGGCTCGCGGTGGGGTGCGTCGCCGGCTACGCGGGCGGCATGGCGGACCGGGTTCTGATGCGGGTGACCGATGTGTTCCTGGCATTCCCGCGCCTGATTCTGGCACTGGCGTTCGTGGCGGCCATCCGGCCCGGCATTCCCAGCACCATCCTGGCGATCGCGCTGACGGCCTGGCCGCCTTACGCGCGGCTGGCGCGGGCCGAGACGCTGACCATCCGGGGCGCCGATTTCATCGCCGCCGTCCGGCTCACCGGCGCGTCGGCCACGCGGATCGTGCTGCGCCACATCGTGCCGCTGTGCATCGGCAGCCTGATTGTGCGGGTGACGCTGGACATGAGCAGCATCATCCTGACGGCGGCGGCACTCGGGTTCCTCGGCATGGGGGCCCAGCCGCCCTCGCCGGAATGGGGTGCGATGATCGCCACCGCGCGGCGGTTCATCCTGGAGCAATGGTGGGTGCCGCTGGTGCCGGGGCTGGCCATCTTCGTGGCCTCGCTCGGGTTCAACCTGCTCGGCGACGGCTTGCGCGACGTGCTGGACCCGAAGCAGCGCTGATGCTGGTCGATATCCGCAACCTGTCGATCGCGTTCCCCTCCGCCACCGGGCCGAGCCTCGCGGTGCGCGAGGTCTCGCTGAGCCTGGGCGCCGAGAAGCTCGGCATCGTGGGCGAGAGCGGCTCGGGCAAGTCGCTCACCGCGCGGTCGCTGCTGCGGCTGCTGCCGGACAATGCGACGGTGACGGCGGACCGGCTGGAATTCGCGGGCATCGATGTGCTGGGCGCCAGCGAGCGGGTGCTGCGGGGCATTCGCGGCAAGCGCGCGGGGCTGATCCTGCAGGACCCGAAATTCTCGCTGAACCCGGTGATGACGGCGGGCGCCCAGATCGCGGAGGCATTCCGCGCGCATCGCCGGGCGGGGCGGCGAGAGGCGAAGGCGGCCGCGATCGACCTGCTGGCGCAGGTCCAGATCCGCGACCCGGCGCGGGTGGCGGGAGCCTACCCGCACGAATTATCCGGCGGCATGGGCCAGCGGGTGATGATCGCGATGATGCTGGCGCCCGACCCGGAATTGCTGATCGCCGACGAGCCGACCAGTGCGCTCGATGCCACCGTCCAGGCCGAAATCCTGCGGCTGATGGAGGATCTGGTCTCGCGGCGCGGCATGGCGCTCATGCTCATCAGCCATGACCTGCCGCTGGTGTCGCATTTCTGCGACCGCGTGGCGGTGATGTATGCCGGGCGCATCGTCGAGACGCTGGCGGCCGGGGAGTTGGCGCGGGCGGAGCATCCGTACACCAGGGGGCTGCTGGAATGCCTGCCCACACTTACGCACGACCAGGCGCGCCTGCCGGTGATGGCGCGCGATCCGGCGTGGCTCGCATGATCGCGGTCCAGGATTTGCGGGTCCGGTTCGGCGCCATGGAGGCCGTCAAAGGCGTCTCGTTCGCGGTGCCGCACGGCGGCGCGTTCGGCATCGTGGGGGAGAGCGGATCGGGCAAATCCACCGTGCTGCGGGCGCTGGCGGGGCTGAACGCGGATTGGACGGGACGCATGAGCGTCGCCGGGCAAGCCCTTGGTCCGAAGCGGAGTCGTGCATTCTTCCGGCGCGTGCAGATGGTGTTCCAGGACCCCTACGGCTCGCTGCATCCGCGCCAGACGGTGGATCGGGCGCTGGGCGAACCGCTGATCGTTCACGGCATCGGCGACGCGGACCGGCGCATCCTGCGGGCGCTGGCCGAGGTGGCGCTGCCGGCGGCTTCGCGGTTCCGCTACCCGCACCAACTCTCCGGCGGCCAGCGGCAGCGGGTGGCGATCGCGCGGGCATTGATGGCCGAGCCCGAGGTGCTGCTGCTGGACGAGCCGACCAGCGCGCTCGACGTGTCGGTGCAGGCGGAGGTGCTGAACCTGCTGGCCGATCTGCAGGCTGCGCGGGGGCTCACCTATGTGATGGTGAGCCACAACCTGCCGGTGGTGGCGCATCTTTGCCCGATGGTGGGCGTGATGCAGGGCGGTCTGATGGTGGAAACCCTCAGTGCCGCCGATCTTCGCGCCGGCCGCACCGCCCATCCGCACACCACCGCCTTGCGCGCGCTCAGCACCGAGTTGGAGGAGGCCTGATGCGAACCGAGATGGTGCCGATGCGCGACGGCGTGAGGCTGGCCACCGACATCCACATGCCGGAGGGAAGCGGCCCGTTTCCGGTCGTGATGGAACGCACGCCCTATGGGCGGGACGAGGTCAGTCGCAGCGAGATTTCGCGGGCGAACCCGGTTCCGGTGCCGCGTCCGGCGGTAGCGGGCATGTTCACCGCCGAGGGCATGGCCGTGGTGTATCAGGACACGCGCGGACGGCACGGCTCCGAAGGCGTGTTCGTCAAATACCTCAGCGACGGCGAGGACGGCTTCGACACCTGCGCGTGGCTGCGGGCGCAGCAATGGTGCGACGGGCGCATCTGCACCATGGGGCTGTCCTACGCCGCCCACACGCAAGCCGCCCTGGGATGCCTCGCACCGCCCGGCATCGTAGCCCAAATCCTTGATTCCGGTGGATTTGCCAATTCGTGGATGGCCGGCATACGGCAATCCGGCGCGTTCGAGCTGAAGCAGGCCACCTGGGCCCACAAGCAGGCCATCCTGTCGCCGGAAGCCGCGGCCGATCCGGTCATGAAGGCCGCCTTGGAGGCCGAGGACATCCGCGCTTGGTTCACCCGCCTGCCCTGGTTTCCCGGCCACTCGCCCTTGCGTCACCATCCCGCCTACGAGGCCTATCTGTTCGAGCAATGGCGCCACGGGGCATTCGGCCCGTTCTGGCAGCAGCTCGGCATCTGGGCCGAGGGATTTCACGCGCGCTACGCGGCTGCCGATTGCGTCCACCTGTCGAGTTGGTTCGACGTCTATCCGCTAACGGCTATCAGCAATTTCATGGGGTTGCGGCGCGAAGCTCGCGGCACGCAGCGGCTGATCCTGGGCCCATGGACGCATGGCGACCGCAGCCGCACGCATTTCGGCGATGTCGAGTTCGGACCTGCCGCCGCCATCGACTCCTGGGCTGGGGACTGGTTCGCCTATCGTCGCCGCCATTTTCGCCACGCGCTCGACGGCACGCCCAATCCCGAGCCCACCCTGCGCCTTTTCGTCATGGGCGGCGGCACCGGAACCCGCACGCCGGAAGGCCGCCTCGATCATGGCGGGCGCTGGATCGAGGCCGCCGACTGGCCCGTTCCCGGTGTCATCTCCACCGTCTACCACCTTCACAACAATGGATTTCTGGACCCGGCCCCGCCCGCGCCCGGTGCCATCCCCCTGTCCTACGATTTCGACCCGTCCCATCCCGTTCCCACCATCGGCGGCGCCATCACCAGCCTGGAGCCGGTGGCGCAAGGCGGGGCGTTCGACCAATGCGAGGCGGCGGAATTCTTCGGCTGCGCCCCGCCCTATCTTCCGCTCGCGTCAAGGGCCGATGTGCTGGTGTTTCAGACCGCCCCCCTGCCCGCTCCGATCCAGGTCGTGGGGCCGTTGATTGCCGAAATTTATGTCGCCACAGACGGCCCGGACACCGATTTTACCGCCAAATTGGTCGATTTTCACCCCCCGTCCGAGGCCTATCCGCGCGGCTACGCCATGCTCCTGGCCGACGGGATCGTGCGGCTCAGGTATGTCCCATACTCATCCCGCGAGACGTTCCGCCCATCCGGCGCCATTATACGTATATCCTGTACCCTTTTCCCCACCGCCAACCTGTTCGCCGCCGGCCATCGCATCCGGCTCGATATCTCGTCCTCCAACTTCCCGAAATTCGACGTGAACCCCAACACCGGCGAACCCGAAGGCGCTGCCCGCCGCCGCCGCGTGGCCGTCAACACCGTGTTCATGGATGCCGACCACCCGAGCCACATCGTGCTCCCCATTCTCAAATCGCCCGTTCTTCAATCATAGGCTCCGCCATGCCCCAGCCCGACCACATCTCCGCTCTCGGCACCCCCGATCCCGCCACGCTGGACCCCGACCTCCAGGCCATCTGGGCCAAATGCGTCGAGAAACTCGGCTTCGTGCCGAACGTCTACAGCGCCAACGCGCTGCGCCCCCAGCGACTGCGCAACTTCATGGCCACCTACAGCGAGATCATGCTGGCCCCCTCCGGCCTGTCCAAGCTGGAGCGCGAAATGGTCGCCGTCGTCGTCTCCTCGGCCAACCGTTGCTATTACTGCCTCGTCGCCCACGGCGCCGCCGTCCGCAAACTGTCCGGCGATCCCGAACTCGGCGAGATGCTGGTCATGAACTACCGCGTCGCCCCGTTGCCCTCCCGCCAGCGCACGATGCTGGACTACGCCCACAAGCTCACCACCGCCCTGCACCTGATCGACGAGGCCGACCGCGATGCCCTGCGCGCCGCCGGCCTCACCAACGAGGACATCTTCGACCTCTCCGAGACCACCGCCTTCTTCAACCTCTCCAACCGCATGGCGGCCGCCACCGACATGATGCCGAACCGCGAATATCACCGCGCCGATCGCTGATCCGCCGCACCGATCGCCGCCGCAACAGCTTCGAGGGTCCGAACCTTCGCGGGTCGGGCGCGTTGACGGTGCCCAACCTCAAGGCACCCCATGCAAAGCCCGCTCGAGATCGCGTTCCACGGACTGCAAAGCTCGGCAGCCCTGGAGGGGGACATCCGCCAGCAGGTGGACAAGCTGGAACGGCACTGCAAAAATCTCGTGTCGTGCCGGGTGACGGTCGCGGCTTCGGGCGGCAAGGGGCTGCCGAACCATCATTTCAGTGTCCACATCCAGCTCGGCCTGCCGGGCCGGAACCTCGAAATCTCCCACGATCCGCACCATGCCAAGGAGCAGCGCGCGCATCCGGATGCCCATAGCGCCGTGCATGACGCGTTTCGCGTGGCAGAACGGCAAATTCAGGATTTGAAAGCATGACCGCGCACCACAAGCTCTGGGTTCTCATCGCGGATGGCGAGCATGCCCGCGTGGTGAGCCCGTCGCCCGAACATCTGCAATTCGCGACCCATAGCGCTTTCGACTCGGCCACCGCGCACCTCGCCTCGCACGACCTCGGCACCGACCGCCCCGGCCGCAGTTTCGAGAGCATGGGCACCCTGCGCCACGCGATCACGCCCCGGCAGGACCCGCACCAGGCCGCCAAGCATGATTTCCTGGTGCGGGTGGCGCATCAGATGAACGAGCAGGCCAAGGCCGGCGCGTTCGACCGGCTGGTGCTGGTGGCTCCCGCCCATGCCCTGCACGACCTGCGCGAGGCGATGAGCGCCCAATCCCGCGACAAGATGGTGGGCTCTCTCGGCAAGGATCTGACCAAGGTGCCGGACCATGACCTGTCCAGCCACCTCGCCGAATGGTGGCTGCCGCACGCGGCCGGCTGATACGGCGGGCGGGCATCGGCCGGCGTGCGCCGTTCGGCCGACGCCTTCGTCATTCGTTCGGGAAGTGGCAGGCGACCATCGACGCGCCCACTTCGCGCCACGCGGGCTCCGTCTCGCGGCAGACCGGCTGCGCCATCGGGCAGCGCGTGTGGAACCGGCAGCCGCTGGGCATCCGCGCGGGGCTCGGGATTTCACCGACGAGCGGCACGCGCGGCTTGGCGCGCTGCGCCACCGGGTCGGGCTCCGGCACGGCGGCGAGCAGGGCGCGTGTGTAGGGGTGGCGGGGGGCCGAAAACAACGCGTCGCGGGGCGCGAGTTCCGCGAGGTGGCCGAGATACATCACGGCCACCCGGTCGCACACATGGCGCACCACCGCGAGGTCGTGGGACACGAACAGGCACGCCATGCCGTGCGCGCGCTGAAGATCGACCAGCAGGTTGAGGATCTGCGCCCGCACCGACACGTCGAGCGCCGAAACCGGCTCGTCGCACACCAGCAGCGCCGGGCGCAGCGCCAGCGCGCGGGCGATCACGATACGCTGGCGCTGGCCGCCGGAAAACTGGTGCGGGTAGCGCGCGGCATCCTCCGGCCGCAGACCGCACTCCGTCAGCAGCAGCGCAACCCGTTCGCGCAACGCGGCACCCCGCGCGAGGCCGCGCACCAGCAGCGGCTCGCCCACGGCTGCCCCCACGGTCATTCGCGGGTTCAGCGAGGTCACCGGGTCCTGGAACACCATCTGCATCCCCGCACGGGCGGCCCGCAAGGCGGCGCGGCCGGCACCCACGATCTCGGTTCCGTCCACCATGACGCTGCCGTGCGTCACCGTCTGCAGGCCGACGATGGCGCGGGCCACGGTCGATTTCCCGCACCCGGATTCGCCCACCAGCCCGAGCGTCTCGTGGGCCTCGAGCGCGAAAGAGATGCCGTCCACGGCGCGCACGGGTGGCCCATTCCGGGCCGGGTAATGCACCGCGAGGTCGGTCACGCGCAGGGCGGGCGCGCCGCTCACCGCACCGCCTCGGCGTGCCAGCAAGCCGACAGATGGCCGCGCGCGACCTCGCGCAACAGCGGCGTTTCGGCGCGGCAACGGGCGTCGGCCAGGGGGCAGCGCCCGGCGAAGCGGCAGCCGGTCGGGAACTCCGAGGGGGCCGGCACCCGCCCCTCGATCACCGCCAGGCGGGAGCGGGGCACGTCGGTCCGGCGCGGCAGGGCTGCCAGCAGCAGCGCGGTGTAGGGGTGGCGGGGGCGGGCAAAGATCGCCGCGGTGTCGCCGGTCTCGGCGATGCGCCCGGCATACATCACCGCGACCCGGTCGGCGATGTCGGCCACCACGCCCATGTCGTGCGTAATGAGCACGATGGCGGTGCCGCGCTCGATCGCGAGGCGGCGCAGCAGATCGAGGATCTGCGCCTGGATCGTCACGTCGAGCGCCGTGGTGGGCTCGTCCGCGATCAGCACGGCGGGGCGGGCGATCAGCGCCGAGGCGATCATCACGCGCTGGCACATGCCGCCCGACAGTTCGAACGGATACTGGTCGATGCGACGCGCGGGATCAGCGATGCCGACCTCGTCGAGCATCGCCAGCACCGCCGCGCGCGCCTGGCGAAGCGGCGATCCCGTCCCTTCGGCCACCTGCGCACCAACGGTGGAGAGCGGGTCCAGCGCCGCCTGCGGCTCCTGGAAGATCATCGACATGCGGCGTCCGCGCACAAGGCGCATCTGGCGTTCGCTCAGCACGGACAGGTTATCGCCATCGAGCGCCACGTATCCCCGATCCTGGCGAACCGCGTCGGGCAGGAGCCGCATGATGGCGTGCGCGGTCAGCGACTTGCCGCACCCGGATTCGCCCACCAGCGCCATGACCTCGCCGGGGGCCACCGCGAAACCGACGCCGTCCACCACGGCGGCGCCGCCGATCAGCAGCCGCAAATCATGCACCGCGAGGGCGGGCGTCATCGGCTGCTACCGGCCGGCCGAGCGCGGGTCCAGCCGGTCGCGCAGCCAGTCGCCCATCACGTTCACGCACACGACCAGGGTGAACAGCCCGAGGCCGGGGAACACCGTCAGCCACCAGGCGCGTTCCACGTATTGCCGCCCGGCGCTCATGATCGAGCCCCAGCTTGGCGCCGGCGGCTGGATGCCGAGGCCCAGGAACGACAACCCGGCCTCGAACAGGATCATCAGCCCGAACTCGCTGGTGGCCACCACCAGCAGGGGGCCGGCGATGTTGGGTAGGATGTGGCGGAGCAGGATACGCGCGGAGTCCGCGCCGGCCATTTCGGCCGCTGCGATAAACGGCAATCCCGCCACCTGCAACGTGGCGGCGTAGGCCACCCGCGTGTAGCGCGGCCAGCGGGTGAGGCCGAGCACGAGCACCAGGGTGACGAAGCTGGGGCCGATCACGGCCACCGTCAGCACCGCGAGCAGAATCGCGGGCACCGACAACATGGCATCGACGAAGCGCATGATGAGCGTCGCGGTCCAGCCCCGGAACCAACCGGCGGCCAGTCCCAGCAGCGTACCGACCACCAACGACACCGACACCGACAGGATCGCCACGATGAACGAGGCGCGCGCGCCGTACAGGATGCGCGACAGCAGATCGCGCCCGAGATCGTCGGTGCCGAGCGGGAACAGCCCCGCGCTGGCCGTGGCGCTCCCCGGCGGCTTCAGCCGCAGCAGCAACGACTGCCGCAGCGGGTCATGCGGTGAAATCCACGGCGCCAGCAAGGCGGCGGCGGCGAACAGCACGATCAGCAGCACGATGACCCGGATGCCGAACGAGACGCGCGGCCTCACGCCATGCCCCGGATGCGCGGATCGATCGCGCTGTAGGCGAGATCGGTAGCCAGGTTGAGCGCGATGTAAACCATCGACACGAACAGCACGATCGCCTGCACCACCAGGAAGTCGCGCGCGAAGATGGACTGCATCGCGAGCTGCCCGATGCCGGGCCACGCGAACACCGTCTCCACGATCACCGCCCCCGCCAGCAGGTTGCCGACTTCGAGCGCAACCACGGTGACGACGGGGATGGCCGCGTTGCGCAGCACGTGGCGCACCACGGCGGCACCCATGGAAAGCCCGCGCGCACGGGCGGCGGTGACGTAGTCGCGCCCCAGTTCCTCTAGCACGGAAATGCGGGTCATGCGTGCGAAGGTGGCCATCGCCAGCGCCCCCAGCACCACCGAGGGCATCACGAGCGATGCCGGCCCGTCGGCACCCGATGTCGGCAGCCAGTGCAACGAGACGCCGAACAACAGGATGAACAGGATGCCCGACCAGAAGGTCGGCAGGCTCTGCCCCGCCAGCACGAGCGCCGAGAGTAGGCGTTCCGTGACGCCGCCGCGCCACACCGCCATGGCAATGCCGGCGGGAATCCCGGTGACCAGCGCGAAGACCAGCGCGCCGGCGGCGAGCGCCATCGTATAGGGAAGGCGGCTTGCCACGATCAGCCAGACCGGCGCCCGCTGCACCAGCGACTGGCCAAGATCGAAATGCGCGAGGTCGCCGAGATAGCCGAGATACTGCACCGCCAGCGGCCGGTCGAAACCCAGCGCGTGGCGCAACGCGGCAATCTGTTCGGCGGTGGCGCCCTCCGGCACCAGCAGCAGCGTTGGGTCGCCCGACAGCCGCATCACGAAGAAGACGATGGTGATGACGAGGAAGGTGGCGATGGCGGCCTGCAGCAGGCGCCGGGCGATGTAACGGCGCATCCTAGCCGGGGGCTTTCGCGGACGAAGCCGTCATCGCGATGAGCCGCCCACCTGGCGGCGTGGCAATGACGGCCTTCACGTCGCGCGCGAGCAGGCCGCCTAAGGGTTCGATGGCAATTGATCGCTTCAAGATTCGCACAGTCGCATCATCCCGTCCTGGTCGGCGGAGGCCGACCTTCCACGACTTTCCGAGACCCGCAATGCAAGTCGTGGATGGTCCGCCTTCGCGGACCGTGACGTGGAGGAGTTCTTACGCGATTCCAACTGATTCAGTTATTTACCAACGGAGCCTAAGGCTGCCAGGCCATGTCCATCACGAAGAATGCCTCGTTCGCCGTGGGCGTCCATTTCAGCTGCGGCTTGGCGCCGTAGATCGCGACGTCCTGGAACAGGCCGACACCCGGAACATCCTCGCGCAGGATGTCCAGCGCGCGGCGGTAATGGGTTTTGCGGACCGCCTCGTCGAGCGTGGCGCGGGCCGCGTCCACCTCGGTGTCGAATGCGGGATTGCTGTATTTCGACCAGATGGAGCCGCTGCGGAACAGCGGGAAGATCACGCCGTCCGCGTCCTGGCACGCGCACGACCAGCGGCCCTGGGAGAGCGCGCCCGCCTCCACCGGCGTGCCCTGGCGGCGGCGCAGATAGGTCGGCTGGTCCATCATCTGGATTTCGACCTGCAGCCCCACATCGGCCAGCATCTGCTGGATCGCCTCGTTCAGCCGCCGGTCATAGACAGGCGACGTCAGGAAGCTGATTTTCGCACCTTCCGCACCTGCCGCCTTGATCAGCGCGCGGGCCTGGACAGGGTCGAACGGCCAGGGCTTCACGTCCGCGTCGTAGCCGAAATTCGCCGGCGTCAGAACCTCGTTCACCGGCTTGGCGAAGCCTTGCTGAAGCGCCGTTATCAGGGACTCCCGATCGACCGCCATCGCGATGGCGCGGCGCACCCGCACATCGGCGGTGGGGCCGGCCAGCGCGTTGACGAACATGTAGGCCACCCGCTCGGTCGGCACGGACAGCACCCGAACCTGGCGTTCGCTTTTCAGCGCCTCGGCATCGTCGGGCGAAAGTCCCCGGATCAGATCCGCGCGGCCCGCGCGCAGATCGGCGATCCGCGTCGGCCCGTCAGGCACCGCGCGGAACACCACGCTCGCGAAAGGCGGCTTGCCGCGCCAGTAATCCGGCATCGCATCCAGCGTCACCTGCACGCCGCGCTGCCAGGCGCGGAGCTTGTAGGGTCCGCTGCCCATCGGCTCCTGGTTGAAGCGCACGTCGCCCAGCTTCTCCACATACGCCTTCGGCACGATCGAGAGTTTGACCAGTTGCGCCAGCAGCGCGGGGTATGGCGATTTCGTGCGCAGCGTCACCTGCGCCGGGCCGGTGACCTCCGCGCCGGCGATCTGGTCGAACTGGCTGAGCTGCGGGCTTTTGAACGCGGGATCGACGATCCGCTTAACGCTGAAGGCGACATCCTCCGGCGTGAGCTTCGTGCCGTCGTGGAACTTGATATCGGTGCGCAGGTCGAACACCAGCGTGGTGTCGTTCGTGTAGTGCCACGCGGTCGCCACCTGCGGCACGATCTTGCCTGCCACGTCCCGCGTCAGCAGGTTGTCGAACATGTTGCGGTAGATGCTGTAGCTGTCGGTGTCCCATTGCAGCTGCGGGTCCAGCGTCGCCGCATCGGCTGCAAGATCGACCGTCAGCTCCGTTTTGGGTTGTGCCGCGGCGTGGTGCGCCGACAGGCAGGCAGCGACCGCCGCAATGGCCAAAACTCTCGATCCGCGCATCGCAGCCTCCAAACCCCAGGGTTTGCATCCTGCCCGCACGCCTGGGTTGGCGCAATCCAGGCAGCCAGAGCTGCCGGGCCTGCTAAAGCATCGGGCGGCGCTCGCGATACGGCGTGGCCGCCTCGAAGGCGTGGGCGGCGCGGAACAGCGTCGCCTCCCGGAACGGCTTGGCCGCGATCTGCACGGCGACCGGCAATCCGCCCGGCCCAAAACCGGCGCACACGCACATCGCCGGCCAGCCGGTGGCGTTGAACGGGTTGGTGTAGCCGGGCTTCGTCATGGACCATTTCGGCACATCCGCCATGCGGGGCGCCTCGCCGATGGCGCCGGCCGTCACCAGAAGGTCGATCCCCCGCGTGGCCTCGGCGGTCATCGCGCACAGCTCCCGACGGCGGCGCAGCGCCTGAACATAGTCGGTGGCGGCGAACAGCGCGCCGAACAACATGCGGTCGCGCAGCAACTCGCCGTAATCGTTGAAGCGCGTCCGCATCCATGGCTCGTGCAGCGCGAACGCCTCGCTGGTCAGGATCACGAAGGTGGCTGCCTGATACTCGAACAGGGACGGCAGCACGACATCGACGATCTCGGCCCCCTGCCCGCGCCAAACCTCCAGCGCGCCCTCGATGCCGGCGAGCACGGCCGGGTCCGCGCGCGAATCCGTCTCGTGCCAGTGGCGCACCACGCCGATGCGCAGGCCCTTCGCGTCCTGTCCGATGCCGGCGCTGAAATCGGGCACGGCGCGCGTGGCGCTCGCGGGGTCGGCCGGATCGTGGCCCGCCATCGCCTGCAGCAGCAGCGCGCAATCGGCGACGGTCCAGGCCATCGGCCCCGCGTGGTCGAGCGAGAACGACAGCGGCAGGATGCCGGCGCGCGAGCACAGGCCGTAGGTCGGCTTGATGCCCGCCACGCCGCACAGCGCCGCCGGGCCACGGATGGAGCCGCCGGTATCCGAGCCGGTGCCCCCCAGGATGAGCCCGGCCGCGATGGCGGCGCCCGTGCCGGACGAGGAGCCGGAGGTGAAGTGGTCGAGGTTCCACGGGTTGCGGGCAGGCGGCCATGGCAGGTCGAATGACGGACCGCCGAAGGCGAACTCGTGGGTGGCGAGCTTGCCGAGCATCACCGTGCCGGCATCGGCGAGCTTGCGGACCGTGGTGGCGTCCTCGGTCGGCACCCAGTCCCGCAGCAGCTTCGAGTGCGCCGTGGTGGCGATGCCGGCGGTGGCGTAGATGTCCTTGTGCGCGATCGGGATGCCGTCGAGCGGCCCCCGGCTCTGCCCCGCCATCAGCCGCGCCTCGGCGGCCCGCGCATCCGCCATCGCGCGCTCGGGCGTGACCAGGATGAAGCTGTGCAGCGCGCCATCGACGGCCGCGATGCGGTCGAGGCAGTGGCGGGTCAACTCGACCGGCGAAAGCCGCTTGTCCGCGATCTGCCGGCTGGCCTCGGCGATGGTGAATGCCCGCATCACGGCGTCTCCGTGCCGAAGGCGGCTGGATCGAACGTCAGCGCGAGCTCGGCGGAGCGGTCCCGCCCGGTGGCACGGATGCGATCCAGCATCGGTTCGACCTGGGCCCAGGCCTGGTAGATCTCGCGCGTCCGCGCCTGGGTCAGAACCACGCCCGCGCGCCGCACCAACGCCTCGAAATCCGTCAACGACAATTTCGCTTCCATCGTCTCCTGGGCCTTCATCCTGATGCGCGCGTCCGGCAAATTGCCATGGGCGCGCGCCTGCCGACAAGGGCCGCCGGTTCGATCGGCCTCGGCGGCGAACTTCGATGGCGGCGAGATGGCGCCTGGAAGTCCATGATATGGACGCATGAACCGGCCGGGCTTGCCGGCTTTTTCGACTGGCTTTCCTTGCAACGTCAGATGTTGACAGTGGCGGCATGGATGCGCTCTATCTCGCATCGGCAACAAAGGTCCACGATACGGACTTTTCGCGGCTGAAAGAACGAGCGTCGCCAATGACGCCCAGGAGGTCCAGGTGAACACGCCGGCTCGCACGCCTTCCGCGATCGGGCAGGCCGACATGGAGTCCGCCCATGGCGTCCCGTCTTGTGGCAGCCCGTCGCGCCGGTACGCCTGGGTGGCGCTGATCGATCGCGGGCTGGGCGGCGTCGCCGAGGCCGCGGCCGCGCTGCTGGTGGCGGCCGAGATCGTCATCCTGTTCGCGGGCGTGGTCGCGCGGTTCGGCTTCGGCCGGCCGCTGGTGTGGTCCGACGAGCTCGCCTCCATCCTGTTCCTGTGGCTCGCCATGCTCGGCGCCGTCATCGCCTTCCGCCGCGAGGAGCACATGCGGATGACCGCGATCGTGGGCGCGTTGTCGGCCCGCGCCCGCGCGACGCTCGACGTGTTCGCCACCGCCGCGTCGCTCGCCTTCCTCGTCTGCATCGCCCGCCCCGCGCTGGACTATGCCCAGGACGAGCTGTTCATCACCACCCCGGCGCTCGAGATCACCAACGCCTGGCGGGCCTCCGCCCTCCCGGTCGGCATCGCGCTGATGCTGCTGTTCGCCGTGCTGCGCCTGGCGCGCGTCGGGTCCGTCCGGCGTGTCGTCGGCGCGCTCGCCGCCGTCGCCGCGATCGTGGCGGCGTTCTGGCTGGCAGCGCCGCTGCTGCGCCCGCTCGGCAACTACAACCTGCTGATCTTCTTCGTCGGCGTGGTGGCCGCCGGCGTGTTCGCCGGCGTGCCGATCGCCTTCTCGTTCGGCCTCGCCATCCTGGGCTATCTGTCGCTCACCACCCACACGCCGCTCACCGTGCTGGTCGGCCGCATGGACGAGGGCATGTCGCATCTCATCCTGCTGGCGGTGCCGCTGTTCGTGTTCCTCGGCCTGCTGATCGAGATGACCGGCATGGCGCGCGCGATGGTGGCCTTCCTTGCCAGCATGCTCGGCCATGTCCGGGGCGGGCTGCAATACGTGCTGGTGGCCGGCATGTATCTCGTCTCTGGCATCTCGGGCGCCAAGGCCGCCGACATGGCCGCGATCGCGCCCGTGCTTTTCCCCGAGATGCGGCGGCGCGGCGCCCGGCCCGGCGACCTCGTGGCGCTGCTGGCCGCCACGGGCGCGCAAACCGAGACCATCCCGCCCAGCCTCGTGCTCATCACCATCGGCTCGGTCACCGGCGTGTCGATCGCGGCGCTGTTCACCGGCGGCCTGCTGCCCGGCGTGGTGCTCGCCATCCTGCTGTGCGCGGTGGTGCGCCTGCGCTACCGCGGCGACGACCTCTCTCACGTGAAACGGGCGCGCGGCCGCGAGGTCGGCCGCCTGGCGCTCGTCGCCCTGCCGGCCGTCGCCCTGCCATTCCTGATCCGCACCGCGGTCGTCGAAGGCATCGCCACCGCCACCGAGGTCTCCACCATCGGCATCGCCTATGCGGGCCTGGCGGGGCTGCTGATCTATCGCCGCTTCGACTGGGCGCGGCTGATACCGATGCTGATCGAAACCGCCTCGCTGTCCGGCGCCATCCTGCTTATCATCGGCACCGCGACCGGCATGGCCTGGGGGCTGACGCAGTCCGGCTTCTCGCGCGCGCTCGCCGCCGCCATGAGCGGCCTGCCCGGCGGTGCCTTCACCTTCATGGCAGCCTCGATATTGGCCTTCATCGTGCTGGGCTCGGTGCTCGAGGGCATTCCCGCCATCGTGCTGTTCGGGCCATTGCTGTTCCCGATCGCGCGCGCGGTCGGCATCCACGAGGTGCATTACGCGATGGTGGTCATCCTCTCCATGGGCATCGGCCTGTTCGCGCCGCCCTTCGGCGTCGGCTACTACGCGGCCTGCGCGATCAGCCGCGTCGATCCGGCCGAGGGGATGCGGGCCATCTGGGGCTACATGCTCGCGCTGTTCATCGGCACGCTCATCATCGCCGCCGTGCCATGGCTCTCGATCGGATTCCTGTCGTGAACCCACACCCGCACGGCGGCGTGGCCCCGGTCGCGCGCCGCGTCATGAACCTCGCCCATTTCATGCGCCAATGCGCCCGGCGCCACGCGGAGGGGATCGGCTTCGTCTGGGGCGAAACCACCTGGACATGGGCGGCGCTCGACCGCCGCATCGACGCGCTGGCGGCGGCCCTGGCGGCACGCGGCGTGGCGAAAGGCGACCGCGTGCTGGTGCAGTCCAAGAACTGCAACCAGATGTTCGAGACGATGTTCGCCTGCTTCCGCCTCGGCGCCGTCTATGTGCCGACGAACTTCCGCCAGACGCCAGGCGAGGTCGCCTATCTCGGCCAGGCGAGCGGCGCCACCGCGATGATCTGCCACCGCGACTTCCCCGAACATGCCGCCGCCGCGCGCGGGGCCTCGCCCGCCCTGCGCGTGGTCGTCGCGATCGGCGAGGCGGCGTTCGGCGACGATTTCGATGCCCTCGTCGCGCGGCATGACGGGCAGGCCGCACCCACCGCGCCGGTCGAACACGATGACCCGTGCTGGTTCTTCTTCACCTCCGGCACCACCGGCCGCCCCAAGGCCTCGGTGCTGACGCACGGCCAGATGGCGTTCGTCGTCAACAACCATCTGTGCGACCTGATGCCCGGCCTCACCCACACCGACGCATCGCTCGTGGTGGCGCCGCTGTCGCACGGCGCGGGCGTCCACCAGCTGGTGCAGGTGTCGCGCGGCGTGAAAACCATCCTGCTCGCCAGCGAGCGCCTCGACATCGACGAGGCCTGGTCGCTGGTGGCGAAATGGCGCGTCACCAACCTGTTCACCGTGCCCACCATCGTGAAGCTGCTGACCGAGCATCCGGCGGTCGACCGGCACGACCATTCGTCGCTGCGCCATGTCATCTACGCCGGCGCGCCGATGTACCGCGAGGACCAGAAGCACGCGCTGGCCAAGCTCGGCCCGGTGCTGGTGCAGTATTTCGGCCTCGGCGAAGTGACCGGCGCCATCACGGTGTTTCCGCCCGAACTGCACGCGGCCGATGACGGTCCGGCGGCGCGCGCGGGCACCTGCGGCCACGAGCGCACCGGGATGCAGGTCTCCATCCAGGACAATGACGGCCGCGAATGCGCGCCCCACGAGACCGGCGAGATCTGCGTCTGCGGCGTCGCCGTGTTCGCCGGCTACTACGACAACCCCGAGGCCAACGCGAAGGCGTTCCGCGACGGCTGGTTCCGCACCGGCGACCTCGGCCATCTCGACGCCGAGGGTTTCTTGTTCATCACCGGCCGCGCATCCGACATGTACATCTCGGGCGGCTCGAACGTGTATCCGCGCGAGACCGAGGAGAAAATCCTCACCCACCCCGCCATCGCCGAAATCGCGATCCTCGGCGTGCCGGACCGCCTGTGGGGCGAGGTGGGCGTCGCGGTCTGCGTGCTGCGGGCGGGCACGCAGGTGAGCGAGGCGGAGCTGCTCGCCTGGCTCGAAGGCCGCGTCGCCCGCTACAAGCTGCCGAAGCGGGTGTTCTTCTGGGACGAGCTGCCGAAATCGGCCTACGGCAAGATCACCAAGAAGATCATCATCGAGGAACTCGCGGTTCGCGGCTGCCTGCCGCTCGACACCGCGCGCCAGCCCCCCGCATGAACACCCCGGCATGATGAACACCCTGGCGATCACGACGGCCGGCGATGTGGCCGGCGCGCAGAGCATCGGCCGGGCGGTGCGGGTGCTGCGCCATGTCGGCGCCCTGGGCGACGCGGGTCTCGCCGACATGGTGGCCGCGAGCGGGCTGCCGAAGCCCACGGTGCGGCGCATCCTGCTGGCGCTGATCGATGCGGCGCTCGTGGAGCAGGACCCCGGCACGCGGCGCTACCATCTGGGGGTGGAAACCTATGTGCTGGGCCAGCTCGCGCTGGACCGCTTCGGCGTCCACGATCTGGCGATCGACGGCCTCCACCGGCTGGCGCGGCAATCCGAGGACACCGCGTTCCTGAGCGTGCGGCGCGGCTTTGGAACCGTGTGCCTGCTGCGCGAGGAAGGTCGCCACCCGATCCGCACCCATGTGCTGAAACCCGGCGACCGGCATCCGCTGGCCGCCGGGGCGGCCGGCCTCGCGATCCTCTCCGCGATGCCCCACGACGATTTCGAGGCGGCGCTCGCAACCAACCGCCCGGCCATCGAGCGCGACTACCCGGACCTCGACATCGCGGACACCCGCGCCCGCGTCGCCGTGGCGCGCCGCATCGGGTGGTCGCTGAACCCCGGCCTCGTCTTCGCCGGCTCATGGGGCATCGCGGCCCCGGTGCGCGACCCGCGCGGCCGGCCGATCGCGGCGTTGACGCTGGCCGCCATCGAGTCGCGGCTGCAGGCCGACCGGCAGGCCCAACTCGGGCCGCTGCTATGCCACGAGGCATTGCGGCTCGAGGCGCTGCTGGCCAGGATCGAGCATCCAGACCGAACCCCTCTGCGGAAAACCGCCTCATGACAACCAAGGCCCGCTTCTGCGACATGGGCGTCTGCGACGCGACCCCGGAACGCCTGACGACCCCGGAACACCTGACGACCCAGGAACACCTGCCTTGAACCCCGCCGAACCCTGGGCGGCCCGCGCCATCCGGCAGCCCGGCCCGCCGGACGCCGAGCGCGCCCGCGTGGTGCCGGTCGGGACGGTGCCGATCGATCGGATGCTGCCGGCCGGAGTGCGCCTGCTGGACGCGCTGGCCGGGCTGCTCGCGGAATTGCGGGTGGAATCCGCCTGTCTGACACTCTCCGGCGGCTGTTTCGGCCCGTTCGCCTATGTCATGCCGGCCTTGTCGCCGGACACGTTGCATGCCGCGTTCTACACCGGCATCTTCCGCCCGGCGGGCGACACCCGGATCGAGGTGGCCGCGATCACCGTGGGGTATCGCGACGGCCGCCCGTTCTTCCACTGCCACGCGCTCTGGACCGAGGCGGATGGCAGGCGTGGCTGCGGGCATGTGCTGCCCGACGAGACCGTGATCGCGGCGCCGATCCATGCGCGCGGCGCGGGCATCGTCGGCGCGCGCTTCGAGGTTCGGCCCGACCCCGAAACCGGCTTCAGCCTGTTCAAGCCGCGCGCCACGGACACGCCTGTGCCGGCGCATCTGGCACGCGGCGTGGCCATCCGCCTCGCCCCCGGCCAGGACCTTGTGGCCGCGCTGGAAAGCGCCGGCCGGGGTGCGGGCTTCCGGCGCGCCGTGGTGCATGGCGGCGTGGCCAGCCTGATCGGCGCGCGCTTCACCGATGCGGCACCCGTGGACGGCTTCGCGACCGAGTTGCTGGTTCGCCAGGGCACATTGCGCTGCGCCCCCGAGGAAGCGGCGGCGACCGCGCTCGACATCGTCATCGTGGACCTGCACGGCACCATCGGCGCGGGGCGCCTCGTCGCCGGCGACAACCCGGTTCTGATGACCTTCGAGGGCGTGCTCCAAGCCGCCTGACCGCGACGCGGCGCAGCGGTCGCCCGGCGGCGTGGCCGTGCGCGCCGGGGGCGCCATCCATCGCCGCGGCCAACCCCAGGGCGATCGGGTGAGCCAAACCGGTCTCCGGTGGGGCGGTTGTCGGCGACGCCAAAATACTCGTCGTCGCGCGCGCTTGCGTGGCGATTCAGAGGGGGCGGAACAATGTCGGTCAGATAAGGGAACAGGTCGACCCACGGAAGCCGTTTAAGCGAGGCGACGCGAAAGTCAGGGCGCAACGAACCGCCACGCCCTCCCGCGTCGTGAAGGTGAGTATATTCCGAGGCTCCCTTTGCTTTGGGATCGCCGGTATCTCACTGGCTCGACGCAAGTTGGTCCGGCCGAACCGGCCGAGACGCCGTCACTTCGCCTTTCCATGACCACGAGCCGCAACACCGGGGCGCCGTATGCCACGACCTCACGGCCATCATGTCCAGGTCATCGTGCTGGGCGAAACCCCATCGCCGGGGCCATGCGCGACACCGTCCTGGTGCCCGCCCGCGCGGCGGTCCCGGTCGCGTTCGATGGCGACAACCCCGGACGGTGGCTCTTTCATTGCCACAACCTGTTCCACATGGCGACCGGCATGATGACCGAGCTTGCCTATGACGGCATCGCCTGACTCCCTCGCTCAACCCTGAAGGATATCCGAAAATGAACCGCACCGCATTACAGCTTTCCCTCGCCGCGGCCGCGCTCGTCGCCTCGATGGCCACGGCCACGGCACAGGCTCCAGACCCGCACCATCCGGGCAGCCCAGCCGCGGCCCAGGCCACGCCGGCGCCCATGGCGCCACGGGCGGGCATGCCCATGCCCGGCGCCAGCGGTCAGATGGGCGGCCAAATGGGCGGCCAGATGGGCGGGGACATGGGACGGATGATGGAAATGATGCGCCCGATGCGGGCGGGCGGGATGGGCATGCCGTTCGAGCATGTCGAGGGCCGCATCGCCTACCTGAAGGCGGAGCTGAAGGTCACCGACGCGCAGTCGGCGCCATGGAACGCGTTCGCCGACACGATGCGGGCCGATGCGGCCGCGATGAAGACAATGCACGAGAGCATGGCGGCGACGGGCATGCCGACCACGATGCCCGAACGCATGGCGGCGCAGCGCAAGATGATGTCGGCGCGCATGGCGATGATGGACCACTCGGAGACGAGCATGAAGGCGCTGTACGCGGCCCTGTCGGCCGAGCAGCGGACGTCGCTCGATCAAATGATGTCCGGTCCGATGGGGATGCGATGAGCCATGCCACCCGGTGAAGGCCCCGGTTCCGTCTGATGGCGTCATCCCGCGCTTGGCTTTCCGCGTTGCGGCGATATTTCTGCGTCGTCGTTGCCGGAAACTTGGCGTGGGAGTTCGCGCAGCTGCCGCTTTACACCCTCTGGAAGACCGGGTCGGCGACCGGCATCGTCTTCGCCACCCTCCATTGCACGGGCGGCGACGTCCTGATTGCCGGGGCATCGCTGATTGCAAGCCTCCTCCTGTTCGGGGCGATCGACTGGCCATGCTCCCGTTTTCTTCCGGTCGCGGCAGCGACATCGATCGCCGGCCTCGCGTATGCCGCCTACAGCGAACATCTCAACACGGCCCGCGGCGCCTGGACCTATTCCGACCTGATGCCGGTGCTGCCCGGCTTGGGCACCGGGCTGGCCCCGTTGGCGCAGTGGATCGCCGTGCCGTTGCTGGCACTTGCCGCGGCACGGTCGGTTCGCGGAGCCGGGGGGCTTGACCTTCCCACCATGGCAATCACCACATCCCGATCCACGCCGGACCATAGGGCGCGTTCCGATCGGAGAGCGTCTTGAGCGAGCACGAAACCGGCCACCGCGACGAGACCAAGGGCTGCTGCGGCTGTGGCGGGAACGCCAAGGCCGCGGCCGGTTCGGTCACCGACCCCGTTTGCGGCATGAAGGTCGATCCCGCGACCTCGAAACACCGCTTCGATCATGCCGGGACGACCTACCATTTCTGCTCGGCAGGGTGCCGCGCGAAGTTCTCGGCGGACCCGGAAAGCTACCTGAAGCGCAAAGCCGCGGCACCCGTGAAGCCGGGCGCCATCTACACCTGTCCGATGCACCCGCAGATCCGCCAGGTCGGACCCGGCAGCTGCCCGATCTGCGGCATGGCGCTGGAACCCGTGGAGATCACCGCCGAGGCGGTGCCGAACCACGAGCTGGCCGACATGTCCCGGCGCTTCTGGGTCGGCCTCGTTCTGACCCTCCCGGTTTTCATCCTCGAAATGGGGAGCCACCTGCCGTGGCTCGGCCTGCACGGCATCGTTGCCCCTCAACTCTCGATCTGGCTCCAGTTCGCCCTCGCGACGCCAGTCGTGCTCTGGGCCGGCTGGCCGTTCTTCCAGCGCGGCGCGGCATCGGTCCGCACCGGCCACCTGAACATGTTCACGTTGATCGCTCTCGGCACGGGGGCGGCCTACCTCTACAGCCTGGCCGCGACCTTCGCCCCCGGGCTGTTCCCGGCCGGCTTCCGGATGATGGGCGGCGCAGGTTCCGCACCCGTTGTCGCCGTCTATTACGAGGCGGCCGCCGTCATCACGGTGCTTGTGCTGCTGGGCCAGGTGCTGGAACTGCGCGCGCGCGACCAGACCGGAGGGGCGATCCGCGCGCTGCTCAATCTCGCTCCCAAGACCGCGCGGCGCCTGCGTGACGGCGCGGATGACGAGGAGATCGCGCTCGATCGGGTCCAGGTCGGCGACCGCCTGCGCGTGCGGCCGGGCGACGGCGTGCCCGTGGACGGCACCGTGGTGGACGGGAAAAGCGCGGTGGACGAGTCCATGGTCACCGGCGAATCGATGCCGTCGTCCAAAGGCCCCGGCGACAAGCTCATCGGCGGCACGGTCAATGGCACCGGATCGCTCGTGATGCACGCCGACACGCTGGGCGCGGGCGGGATGCTGTCGCGGATCGTGGCGATGGTGTCCGAGGCGCAACGCAGCCGGGCGCCGATCCAGAAGCTGGCCGACACGGTTTCCGGATACTTCGTCCCGGCCGTCCTCGCGGTCTCCATCGCGGCCTTCATCGCATGGGCGGTGTGGGGCCCGGCGCCCGCCCTCGCCTTCGCACTCATCGCGGCCGTCTCCGTCGTCATCATCGCCTGCCCGTGCGCCCTGGGGCTGGCGACGCCAATGTCGATCATGGTCGCGGTCGGCAAGGGCGCCGGGGCCGGCGTGCTCATCAAGTCGGCCGAGAGCCTGGAGCGCATGGAGAAGGTCGACACGCTGGTGGTGGACAAGACCGGCACGCTCACCGAGGGCAAGCCCCGCGTCACATCGGTCGTCGCGGCCGCCGGGCTGTCGCAAGAGGATTTGCTGCGGTTCGCCGCGAGCCTTGAGCGGTCGAGCGAACACCCGTTGGCCGCGGCCGTCGTCGCGGCCGCGAAGGAGAAGGCCATCGCCGCCGAGGAGCCGGCCGACTTCGCGTCGGTCACGGGCAAGGGTGTCACCGGAAAGGTCGGTGGGCGCCGCGTGGCACTCGGCAACGCGAAGCTGATGGCCGACCAGGGCGTCGATCTCGGCGACCTCGCCGCCAAGGCGGACGAACTGCGCGGCACGGGGGCCACGGCGCTGTTCGTGGCCGTGGACGGTAAGCCGGGCGGCATCATCGCCATCGCCGACCCGATCAAGACGACCACGCGCGCCGCGCTGGACAGCCTGCGGGCGGACGGCATCCACGTCATCATGCTGACGGGCGACAACAAAACCACCGCCCAGGCGGTGGCGAGGCAACTCGGCATCGACGATGTCGAGGCGGACGTGCTGCCCGAAGACAAGAACCGCATCGTGAAGAAGCTGCGGGCGGACGGCAAGATCGTGGCGATGGCCGGCGACGGCGTGAACGACGCGCCCGCGCTGGCCGAGGCCGACGTGGGGATCGCCATGGGCACCGGCACCGAGGTCGCGATCCAGAGCGCCGGCGTGACTCTGGTGAAGGGCGACCTCGCCGGCATCGCCCGCGCCCGCGCGCTCAGCCGCATGACCATGCGCAACATCCGGCAGAACCTGGTATTCGCCTTTGCCTACAACGCAATCGGCATCCCAGTGGCCGCGGGCGTGCTATACCCGACATTCGGTATCCTGCTGAGCCCGGTGGTGGCGGCACTCGCGATGTCGCTGAGTTCGGTCTCCGTCATCGGCAACGCCTTGCGCCTGCGGGCTGCACATTTGTGAAACCCAGCGAACTGGCGCGGGCACCAACCCCCTTTCGGAGAACCACCATGCCCAGCTCAGTCCCACGCGCTTCCCGCCCTTTCCGCATCGCCTTCCTCGTGCCCCTCCTCAGCCTTTTGCTGTCAGGGTGCGGGTTCAACAACATCCCGACCTACGAGGAGCAGGCGAAGGCCAAGTGGTCGGACGTGCTGAACCAATATCAACGCCGCTCCGACCTCATCCCCAATCTGGTCGAAACCGTGAAGGGGTTCGCCAAGCAGGAGAGCGGAGTGCTGGAGGCGGTGACGGCCGCGCGCGCCGCAGCCACATCCGTGAAGGTCGATGCCGGCACCATCACCGACCCGGAGACGTTCAAGAAATTCCAGGATGCCCAGGCCCAGCTATCCGGCTCGCTCGGCCGCCTGCTCGCGATCTCCGAGAACTATCCCGTCCTTAAATCCAACCAGAACTATCTCGCCTTGCAGTCGCAGCTGGAAGGCACGGAGAACCGCATCGCGGTCGCCCGCCACGACTACATCGAGGCGGTGCGCGTGTACAACACCGAGCTGAAAACGTTCCCCGGCTCGATCTGGGCGCGCATCTTCTACTCCAGCAACAAGCCCATGGAGGTGTTCACGGTGGCCGACAGCGTAAAGACGGTCCCCGCCGTCAAGTTCTGAGGGTCCGGCCGGTGATCCGTCGCACGGTCTTCACGCTGATCGCCTGGCTCTGCCTCAGCGGCGTGGGTGTGGCCCAGACTCCCGCGGTTACGTCGCTCACGTTCCCGACGCTCACCGGACGGGTCGTGGACGAAGGCGGTCTGCTTTCGGCGGCGGATCGCGCGGGGCTCACCGCGTCGCTCGCGGACCTCGAGGCCAGGACGACGGACCAGCTCGTGGTCGTCACCCTGAAATCGCTCCAGGGCACGACGATCGAAGACTACGGATACCAGCTCGGGCGTCGCTGGCGGATCGGGCAGAAGGACAAGGACTCCGGCGTCCTGCTGATCGTGGCCGCCGCCGAGCGCAAGGTCAGGATCGAGGTCGGCTACGGCCTGGAGGGCACGCTCACCGACGCGGCGACGAAGCTCATCATCGAGAACGCGATCCTGCCGGCGTTCAAGGCGGGCGACTTCCCCGGCGGCATCAGGAGCGGCGCCGACCAGATCGCCCAACTGCTTCGCGGCGATGCCGGACCCGCGCCCCGGGGGGCTTCGCAGGGGGCAGCTTCGCAGGTGGCGCCTTCCGCCCGGCCGAGCGCCGACACCCCGGTCTGGCCAATGATCCTGCTCGGTGTTTTTGGCGTCGGCCTGCTGATCTTCTGCGCCGTCACGGCAGGCGGCGTCTGCCGGGGCATCATGCAGATTCTCTTCCTGCTCGCCCTTTCAGGAAGGGGCGGCTCCTCGGGCAACCGGTCCCCGTCGTTCTCGGGCGGTGGCGGATCGTTTGGCGGCGGCGGAAGCACGGGCAGCTGGTGAGGGGGCAGGAATGATCAGCGAAGCGGACAAGCTGCGGGTCACCGCGGCAATTCGCGCTGCCGAGGCGCGCACGGCCGGGGAGATCTTCTGCGTCATCGCACGGCATTCCAGCGACTACCGCCTCGTGCCGGTCGCCTGGGCGGCGGCGTTGGCGTTGTTCGTGCCGTTGCCGCTGCTCTATCTGACCGCGTGGTCCGCCCCGGTCGTCTACCTTTTGCAGATCGTCGCGTTCATCGTTGCGACATTCGCCCTGTCGCAACCCGTGGTCAGGTTCAGCATCGTGCCGCGTCGGGCCAGGCACGACCGCGCCCATGCCGAGGCGATGCGCCAGTTCTACGCGCAGGGGATCGACAAGACCGAGCACCGCACGGGCGTGCTCATCTTCGCCTCGGCCGCCGAGCGGTATGTCGAGGTGGTCGCCGATGCCGGGATCAACGACAAGGTGTCGTCCGACGTCTGGGACGACGCGGTCCGCGCGCTGGTATCGGCGGTGCGGGACGGCCGCCCGGCGGATGGCTTCGTGGCTGCCATCGAACGCTGCGGCACCGTGCTCGCCGAACATTTCCCGCCAGGCGCGCTGAAACGCGGCGAACTGCCCGACAAATTGTTGGAAATCTGATGCCGGACCATCCGGTCGGGGACCGCCCCGCACGCCCTGAACCAGATGTGATGGGGCGGCGCTTGACCTTCCCACCGTGGTACACACCATGTTGAATTCGAAGTTGGCGATGGGCGCCGAACACAGGGGATCGGGCTGAGACCGATGGTTTGGGCAGACATGATCCGGCGGCTGGCGGCAGGCTTGCTCCTGTTGCTCGCGCTATCGTGCGCCGCCGCCCTTCCGGCGTCCGCGCATGGCTCGTCGCACGACGGCGCGAGGCAAGCCACGCAGCGTGCGACCGAGGCCCCGGTGGCTGCGGCCGTGACGATCGCGAACCGGATGACAGCTGCGGCCGCTCCCGGTCCCGCCATGCCGGGTTCCCATCGGGGAGGCGGTGACTGTCCATCCTGTTGCGGGGTCGGCTCGTGCCCCATGCTCGACGCGACCCTTACGACCGGGTTTCCAGCGACAATGTGGCTCCCGGAACTTTCCGCCGCGTATGGCTGCGACGGGTCCCGTAAGGTATCGGACCGCCGGCCCATTCCCGACATAAGGCCGCCTCGACTGGACGCCTGACGCCCGGAATCCGTCCGTCACGACGCAGACCGGGCCCTGGCCTTCCGCGTGCCGCCGCGTTCCGGCGCGGCGGCACCGCTGTTCCCTGTCGCCGACCCCGAGTGCTCCATGTCCTTTGAACCAAATTCCCGTGTCGGCACGATCGTGTCCACCATCCTGATATTCTCGGCGCTTGTCGCACCCGCGGGCGCCCAGACCCTGCACGACTACATCGCGTCGGCAGCGGGCCGGAATCCTGTGTTGGCTGCCTTCCAGGAAAGACGCGATGCCATCGGTGCCCGGCAGCGGGCGGCTGGCTCGTTCCTGCCTGGTGCCCCGACCTTCGCCGGCAGCTACGTGACCGACCAGGCCATCCGGAACCGTAACCAGCGCGAGGCCCAGATCGGCGTCAGCACCCCGATCTGGCTTCCTGGCGAGGGAACCGCCAGCCGCCGCGTCGCCGACGCGGAGTTCGCCCGCAGCTCGCCCCAGTCGGCACTGCTCAAGCTCAAGGTTGCGGCCCAGGTGCGGGACGCCCTGGCCGAGTTCGCGCTGGCCGAAGCCGAGGCCGCCGTCTCCGCGCGGCGGCTGCGCGACGCCCGCACGCTGGAGGCCGACGTCGGCCGGCGCGCGCAGGCGCGCGATGCCTCCGACGCCGATGCCCTGCTCGCAAAGGCCGAGCGCATTTCGGCGGATGCCGAGCTGCATGACCGGCGGTCCCTGCTGGAGCAGGCCCGGCTGGAGTTCGACGGACTGGTCGGGATGGCGCCCGTCGCCAAAGCCCTGGCTGAACCTGTCCCGCCGGGAACGGACGTCAGCCATCCGCGTCTCGACGACGCCAAGGGCGCTGTGGACACCGCGCGCGCGAACCAGGCTCTGGTCGGCGTGCAGTCGCGTGATAGCCCCGAGATCGGGGTCGTCGCCCGCCGCAACCGCGACATCGGCGGGCGGGCCTACGACAACAGCATTGGCGTCGAGCTGCGAATCCCGTTCGCGACAGAGACGCGCAACGGCCCGCGACGGGCCGCCGCCCAGGCCGAACTGACCGAGGCGTCGGCGGGATATGCCGCTGCCGGGCGCGAAGTCGGCACGGAGCAGCGCAAGGCCCGCGTGGGCTACGAGGCGGCGCTCGCGCAACGCGACCTTGCGCGCGAACGGGCCAAGGTGCTGAGCCAACAAAGCGCCCTGGTAATCGCAGGCTACCAGGGCGGGGAGCTTTCCCTGTTCGACGCAATCCGGTCGCGCACCCTGGCCTACGAGGCCGAGGCGGCGAAGGTCCGCGCGGAAATCGGCGTCGCCCGCGCCGTCGGCAGGCTCAACCAGGCCTTCGGGATCGTTCCATGACCTATACTCGTATACTCCCGGCGCTCGGCTTCGCCGGCTTGCTGACGCTCTTCCCGGTTCCGGGCGGCGCCCATCCTGGGCATGACGAGACGCCCGAGGCTGCGGCCACAGCGGACTCGCCCCGGACAGAAGCACATTCCGACGATTTTGAACTCGTCGCCGTGGCCGCCAGCCCGCACGCGCTGACCATCTGGTTGGACAGGTTCGCCACGAACGAGCCGCTGCCAAGCGGCTCCGTCGAGGTGGCGGAAGGCAGCGGCAACGCGGTCAAGGCGGACCCGCGGGGCGACGGCACCTACGTGCTGCGCGCGCCCTGGCTCGATGTTCCGGGCAAGCATGACCTGACGTTCACTGTCGCGGTCGGGGACACCTCCGACCTCCTCGCGGCCACAATCCAGGTGCCCGGGGCCGCGCACACGGCCGTGACGCAAACCTCGCCGGGCGGGCGCGTCGGCGCGCTGCTTGGCAACCGCGCCGGTCCAGTAACGACCGCCCTGGCGTTCCTGCTTGGGGTGCTGACCGTCGCCGCCCTCCAGGCGCGCGGAAAATGGCGCGCTGTGTCCGCGGCCACCGCCGTCCTGGTGGCCGCGGCCATCGGCGGCGTGGCGTTTGCGCATGGCGGCGCGGACGACGGCGATGAGCCTGCTCCAGCCTCCATCATCGGCAGCGCGCCGCGCCGGCAGCCAGACGGGTCGGTTTCCATGCCCAAGGACGCGCAGCGCCTGCTGGCGGTGCGGACCGTGCTGACCGCCGAGACGCAGGCTTCCCGCACCATCGAGTTCATGGGCCAGATCATCGCCGACCCCAATGCATCCGGGCGCGTGCAGCCAAGCCAGGCCGGACGCATCGAGGCAGGCGAGAAGGGGCTGGCCCATGTCGGGCAAAAGGTGCGCGTGGGCGACATCCTGGCCGTCGTGACGCCCGCCATCGCCGCGGTCGAACGCGGGACCGTCGGCTCCCAGGTCGCCGACGTCGATCAACAGGTGCGGCTCGCCGAGCAGAAGGTCGGGCGGCTGTCGGGACTGGCCGGCAGCGTGCCCGGCAAGGAGATCGACGAGGCCCGCACCGAACTGGTGGGCGCCCGGGCCCGGCGGGCGGCGCTGTCGCCCACCTTGGCGGGCCGGGAAATGCTGCGCGCTCCCGTCAGCGGCGTGGTCGCGGTCGCCAACGCGGTGGTCGGGCAGCATGTCGAGGGCAAGGATATCGTCTTTGAGATCGTCGATCCATCCCGACTATGGGTCGATGCGACGGCGTTCGACCCCGCGCTCGCGGCGGGCATCAAGGACGCGTCCGCCGTCACTTTCGACGGCAGGCCGCTCGCGGTCGACCTGGTCGGTCTCGGGCTCACACTGCGGCAGGGCGCGGTTCCGCTCCAGTTCCGCATCACGGCCCCCCCGGGGGGGCTGTCGGTGGGCGCGCCAGTGACGGTCATCGCCAGCGTCGACGCCAAGGCCACGGGGATCGTCTTGCCCAGGTCCTCCGTCGTGCGTATGCCGAACGGCGGCTCGGCGGTGTGGGACCACGTCTCGGCCGAGCGCTTCGTCCCCCGCCCCGTGCGCATGCAGAGGCTGGACGGGACGAACGTGCTGGTGCTGGCCGGCCTGAAGCCGGGGAGCCGGATCGTGATGCAGGGCGCCGACTTGCTGAATCAGGTGCGCTGATGGGGTCGTTGTTCAACGCGCTCGTCACGGCGAGCCTCAGGAACCGGCTGTTCGTCATGGTCGGCGCGCTCGTGCTGATCGGCTATGGCGGCTACGCGCTGACGAAGCTGCCGGTGGACGTGTTCCCCGACCTGAACCGGCCGACGGTCACGTTGATGACCGAGGCCGAGGGCATGGCACCGGAGGAAGTCGAGCAGCTCGTCACCTACCCGCTCGAGACCGCGATGAACGGCATGCCGGGCGTCACCCGCGTGCGCTCGGTGTCCGGCGTGGGCCTGTCGATCGTCTACGTCGAGTTCGACTGGGGCACCGACATCTATCTTAACCGCCAGCAGATCGCCGAGCGGCTGGCCACCGTCCGCGAGCAGATGCCGACGGGCGTGGCCCCGCAGATGGGTCCGATCACGTCGATCATGGGCGAGATCATGCTCGTCGCCATGTCCGCCGACGCCATGCGCTTAGTCTTCACTAAGTCGAGAAGCAGGGTCACCGCATGATATATGATAGCAATCGCAAATCGAGGCCTCAAAACTAGCAATATGATATCATCGCAAAATCGACATTTTCATGGTTCAGAAAATGATATGGGGGTTTGAGGGTTCTCTCCGCTTTTCCAGCCTGAATATACCCATCTGTCGGACCCAGCTTCGACATTCGAACACACCGTTGGTCAGGCTCGGTGGGGATGCTTCCGAAATGTCGAACAGTGACACAACTATTATTTCCACGGAAATCCAGTTCAGATACCCCTTACAGGCTGGCTGTTAGCGCTCGAGTGACGTGTCTGATATCATTTTTATATCATTGGTTTTGAAAGGGCGAAATTAGCAATAATGATATCATGGAAAATTTTGAAAGATATCATCCGGTGACCCTGCCTTACAGGCGTGATATTTTCAACCACTCCCAAACCTAATCAAATGCAACAAACTGCCAGTTTTTACGGTTTTAAGACGCTCTAACACACAAGCCGCTGATAACCAGGTCGGATGGTGGCCCTTGACCGCCTTCACGATCAGCACGCGTTCCCAGCTGGCTGCGTGATGCCGCAGTTGGGCAGGCATATGCCAGCAAACCCGGCCGGCACAACAGCTCTTGAGCCTCCGCAACTCTCCGCGCAATTGTAATTTGCGGGGCAGGTTGCATCATTGTTGCAGCCGATTCTGCACTGTGCGCAAGCGACGTTCGCCTGGCAGACCGTGTTGCTGTTAACCGTCTTTCCGATGTAAGCCCCGCATGCGCACGAATTAGCACCGGTTCCGAAAGGCGTTATGATAGTGGGGCACTCGCGACTGGTGCCGAATTGGATGTTGATGCACGCGGTTATGGGAGAACCTGCAACCAGAAACAAAGGTTATCGAGAAGACATGGGCGTATATAAGCGGGAGCCGGTTCAGACTATACCGGGCGCTTGTCAAGGACGGATCAAGTGCCCGCTTTGCATTACCAGACACGATCTAGCTGGCTCGACTTAGCATGTTGCAATGCAACTAGTTATGTAGCAGCACGAAGATGATTCGAGTTTGCAGAATCTCGTGGATAGAGAACAAAACATCGCAACTAAAGAACATGTCTCTTAGACATTTCAATTTAAACGTACAGTTGGACTTCAACCCTACTGATTCAAGCTCATGGATTGAAGCCATCCACAACTCTGATTG
>JANXTF010000099.1 GCA_025352565.1 Rhodospirillales bacterium
GGTCGGCGCCACCGCCATCGTGGTGTCCACCCAGCACGTCGAGGGCATGGAGCAAGCCGAGATCAAGCGGAAACTCTGGCCGCTGGTCGAATCGATCATGCCGCGCGGCTGGATGCCGCCGGAATCGGAATTCCACTGCAACCCGACGGGCAAGTTCGTGATCGGTGGACCGGACGGCGATTGCGGCCTGACCGGGCGCAAGATCATCGTCGATACCTACGGCGGTGCGGCCCCGCACGGCGGCGGCGCGTTCAGCGGCAAGGACCCCACCAAGGTCGACCGCAGCGCGGCCTACGCCTGCCGCTATCTGGCGAAGAACGTGGTGGCCGCTGGCCTTGCGGATAAATGCACACTCCAGATCAGCTACGCGATCGGCGTGTCGCATCCGCTGTCGGTTTATGTCGATCTCCAGGGCAGCGGCCATGACGTGGACGAGGACAAGCTGGCCGCGACGTTGCGCGAATTGATGAACCTCTCGCCGCGCGGCATTCGCGAGCACCTGAAGCTGAACAACCCGATCTATGCCATCACCTCCGCCTACGGCCATTTCGGCCGCGAGCCCGATGCGGCGAAGGGCACGTTCACGTGGGAGAAGACCGACCTCGTTCCGGCGCTGAAATCGGCGTTCAACCGCTGAGCGACGGGCGGCGGCTGAAGCCGCCGCCCGTCCGCCTGTATGGCCGCAGCCGCGGCCATACGTTGCGCCCGCGCCAGGCGGCGCTGCTCGCGGCAACCCTGCCGCGCCTGCGGTTGGCGGATTCCGAGATCGCCTCGCCCCCCCGGCCGCTCTGGCTCGAGATCGGCTTCGGCGGCGGCGAGCACGCGGTGGCGCTGGTGGCGGGGAACCCCGGCGTGACGTTGATCGCGTGCGAGGTGTTCGAAAACGGCATCTGCTCGCTGCTCTCGCATCTGCTGCCGCAAGGCGACCCCGCGACCGCGAAGCTGCCGCCCAATCTGCGCGTTTGGCCCGACGACGCGCGGCCTTTGCTGAAGCGCCTGCCGGATGGGTCCGTGGACCGGCTGTTCCTGATGTTCCCGGACCCGTGGCCGAAATCCCGCCACGAAAAGCGCCGCTTCGTGCATCCCGCGATGCTGCCGGAGGTGGCGCGCGTGCTGCGGCCGGGGGGCGAGTGGCGGGTCGCGAGCGATGACCCGACGTATCAGGAGTGGGTGGCCAAAGTGCTGGCCTCGCAGGATCTGTTCGACGTGAAGCCGCCCGCGGAGGTTCGGCCGGACGGATGGCCGGGGACGCGGTATGAGGCGAAGGCGATCCGGGCCGGACGAACGCCGCGCTATTGGTGCCTGGCCAGGAAACGGCGGGACTGAGCGCGCTGGCCGACAAGACGCGTCCCTCGCGCCAACGCCACACTCAAACTCGCCCCGCCCCCAACATGCCCACCACCTCCCCGCTTCCCCGCACATCCCCGAACGCCTGCAGAAACGTCGCCAGCGCCGCAAGATGCGCGGCATCGGTGCGGGCCGCGTTCGCGTCCTCCACCATCACGGTGCGGAAATCGGTCATGATCGCGTCGCGGGCCGAGCTGTCGCAGCACACATTCGTCATGCACCCCGCGATCAGCACCGTGTCGATGCCGCGGTCGCGCAATATCAGCGGCAGCGGGCTGGCGCCGGGCAGGAACGCCGACAGCCGGTATTTCGGCACCACCACATCCGACGCGGAAACATCGAGCCCCGGCCACAGCGCATGCAGCGCGGCGCCCGGCTGAAGGGCTGCCAGGATGCGCACCGAATGTTCCGGCGTCACCATGTGATCGAAGAACATCGGCCACCCGCGCTTGTCGAAACTCGCCTGCACCCACGCGACCGTCCCGCCGGCCGCGCGCATGGCGGCCGCGAGGCGGTTCACATTCGGCACGATCGCCCGCGCCTGCGCGCATTCCGACGGCGCCCCCTCGTCCATGAACGCGCGTTGCAGATCGATCACCACCAGCGCCGTGCGTGCCGGCGCCAATGCGTCGTACACATGCGGCCGGCCCCGGCGATCGGCCGCGGCGGATGTGATCTCGTCCCCCAGCCTGGGGTGCGGCCCGGTCATGCTCACAGCAGCTCCGATTTGGCGTCGAGCCCCGCGCCGCGCCACACATAGAGTGCCAGCAGAGGCTCGGCACCGGTGCGGGTCGCGTGCGGCAGCCAGGGGGGATGGTGCAGCACGCCGCCCGGCGGGACCGCGTGCCATCCGCCATCCTCCCGGAACCACTCCGCCGTTCCGGAAAGCGGCACATACAGCTCCTCCGCCGCGTGGCGATGGCGCCGATACAGCGTCTTCGGCCCGAGCAGCAGGAAACCGCACAGCATGTTCATGCTCGCGATCGGGCCGCGCCGGCCGATCAGCTCCGCCCAGCCGTAATTGTCGAGGAACGCCTGTCCCATTTCCGCCACGCCGTAGGTCTGCCGCCATTCGAGGCAGAGCAGCTCCGGCGAAGCGGTCAAATGCCGCAACACGGGCAGACGCGACGGCCGCACCGCACGCGTGGGCTCCGGCGGCCAGTCATGCAGCCAATCCGCCCGATCCGGCGCAAGCACCCCACCCAGCCGTCGCCTGACCGAAATCAACAGGCCGCGCGCCGCATCCGCCGTCGCCGTGTTCAACAGATCGGCCTCGCCTTCTGGGGACTTCGCGTGCGGCGCCGCTTTCGCCTGCGCGAAGGGTGGATGGTCGACGAAACGCGCCCGGCCCGTCAAGGCCGCCGCCGGCACCCACATCCACCTACCGGATGACCGGGTCGTGCGTGAACAGGCGCAGCGCGTTCTCGCGGAAGATCAGCCGCCGGCCGGCATCCGTCAGATAGGCGAAATGCTCGAACGCATAGGTGAGCGACTGCCGATAGGTGCAGAACCGCTCTACGTTCGGCATGTCGGACCCCCAGATGAAGCGGTCGGGGCCGAACGCATCGTGCAGGTGGCGGAATTGCCGGGCGGCGTGGCTGTAGGGATAGTCGTGCCGCCCGCCCCACGAGATCGGATAGAGCAGCTCCGGATAGACCTGCCCGCTTCGCAGCAGCCGCACGATGACCTCCGGCAGGACCACCTTGTCGTCGGCATCCGCGTAAAGCGCGGTCGGCAGGCCATGGACCAACACGTGGCGCAACCGCGGGTGGCGCTCCACGATCCGCTCGAGGCACGCCATCTCGTCCTCGTAGGTGCCCACTGGCGAGGCGCCGAACTGTACCCAGAAAATCGGCACGTCGAGCCGCGCCACCTCGGTCCAGAGCGGATCATAGGCAAGGTCGTCATGCAGCGGGCGATATCCGCTCGGCGACAGGCCCGCCGTGGTGAAATACAGCCCCGCCATGCCGAGTTGGCCGACCTGATGGCGCAGCGCGGCAAGCTGCCCGTCGTGATAGGCGTGCGCCTCGTCCAGCTGCGCCAACCCGATGAAGCGGCCGGGATGGCGTTTGCCCGCCGCCGCGAAGTCGGGTGCGAGATTGCCGTAGATGTGGTCGTTCTGCAGGATTGCCGTGGCGATCCCGGCATAGTCCATGGCGGCGATGATCGTCTCCGCGGGCGCCGCCATGTCGGCCATGTGCGGCGGCAGGAACTGCACAAAGGTGCTCTCCCCGGCGGTCTCCCACTCGAAGCGCCCGTGCTGCCCGACGCGGAAGCCGGCCGTCTTGGCGCGTCCCGCCTCCGAAGGGTCGTCGGCGCTCCACAACGCACGCGCCGCCACGCGCGCGCCGTCGCGCAGCCGCCGGTAGGGCTGGTTGCCATGCACGTGCATGGCGCGCTGCATGTAGCGCAGATGCGTGTCCGCATCGGCGAAGCCACAGGCGCCGGCGAGGGGTGGGAAGATGTGGCAATGCCCGTCGATGATCGGAAAATCCATCGGCCGCGCTCCTACGATGTGATGGTGTTCGGATCGAAATAGTCCCGCAGCCCGTCGCCCAGCAGGTTGAACGCCAGTACCAGCAGTGAAATCGCGATGCCCGGCGCCAGCACCAGATGCGGGGCAATCTCGATCGATTCGCGGGCCGAGGCGAGCATGGCGCCCCATTCCGGCGCGGGCGGTTGTACGCCGAGGCCGAGGAAGCCCAGCGCCGAGCCCACCAGCACCGCCTGCCCCGCCAACAGGCTCGCCTCGATGACGATCACGCTGACGGCGTTCGGCAGGATGTGCCGCACCATCACCCGCGAGGCGCGCATGCCGACCGCATCAGCCGCGACCACGAAATCCTCGCCGCGGAGTTCCATCACCCGCCCACGCACCAGGCGCGCCACCGGCGGGACGAAGCTCACCGTGATCGCGAATGTGAGTCCGGTGGCACTCGCTCCCACCGCCGAAGCGATCGCCACCGCCAACACGAGGCCGGGGATCGTGAGCATGAGGTCCACGAAGCCGGTGACGACCCGGTCCACCATGCCGGCGAAGCGGCCCGCGATGGCGCCGAGTGCCACGCCGCAGGACACCGCCATCGTCACCGCCGCGAGCGCGATCGCGAGCGTCGTGCGCGTGCCCACGACGATGCGCGACAGGATGTCGCGTCCCACCTGGTCGGCACCGAACCAGTGCGCGGCGGAAGGCGGTTCCATCGTTGCGAACAGGTCCTGGCCGGCCGGGTCGTACGGCGCGATCAGCGGGCCGAACAGGCCGAGCAGAACGAACAGCCCGACCAGCACGCCGCCCACGCGAAGCTGCGCGCTCGCATGTCCGGCGCGGACCCGCTCAGCCATGGCGCAGTCGCGGATTCACGAACCGGTAGAGCAACTCGACGCCGAGGTTCAGCAGCAGGAAGCCGAACACGAAGAATAGCGTCACGCCCTGGATCAGCGGGTAGTCGCGCACCGACACGCCGGTGAGCATCAGGTCACCCACGCCCGGCCAGGCGCAAAGCCGCTCGATCACGATCGAGCCGCCGAGCAGATAGCCGGCCTGCAGCCCGATCACCGTCACGATCGGTATGGCCGCGTTGCGCAGCACGTGCCGCAGCAGCACGGTGCGCCCGCGCAGACCCTTGGCCCGCGCGGTCCGCACGTAGGCCTTGCGCAATTCCTCGATTACCAGCCCGCGCGTGAGCCGCGCCACCAGCGCGATGAGCCGGGCCGCGAGCGCCGCGGTCGGGATGACCAGCGAGAGCCCGCCCGAGAAGCCGAAGCTCGGCAGCCAGCCGAGCCGGACCGAGAACAGCGAGATCAGGATCAGCCCGAGCCAGAAATTCGGCACCGCGAGCAATGCCACTACAACCCCCGACACGATGTGGTCCGCTGGGCCGCCCTGGCCTGCCCCGGCCACGATCCCCGCCGGAACGCCGAGCAGGATCGTCACGCCGATCGCGGACGCCATCAGCGCCAACGTCGCCGGCACCCGATCCAGCACCGGCCAGAGCGCGTTGCCGCGAAAGGTGGAGGAGTAGCCGAAATCGCCGCGCAGCAGCCCCAGCACGTGCCCGGCATATTGCGTGAGCAGCGGCTGATCCAGGCCGAGCCGGTGGCGCATCGCCTCGATCTCGGCCTGGTTGGCCATGGCACCCGCGGCCATGGCCGCCTCATCGCCGGGCACCGACTTGAAGATCACGAACAGGATCGTGACCACGCCGAGAGCGACCAGCGGCATCGCCGCCAGGCGTTCAAGCAAGAGTCGGAGCATCGGCCCGGGCCGTCGGCTACACCTTGGCGTGGCGCAGCGAGGTGAACACGATCGGCCACAATTCGACGCCGCTCACGCCCTTGCGCACCGCGGTGACGTTCTCGTTGACCTGAAGCCACAGGTAGGGCGCGTCCGCCCAGATCAGCCGCTGCGCCTGCGCGAGCGCCTCCAGGCGGCCGGCTTCGTCGGGGTTGGTGTTCGCGTCGCGCAGCGCCGCGTCGACGCGGTCGTTGCGGTAGCGTCCGATGTTCCACACGTCAGGCCGCGCCGCATCGTCCCGGTTGGACTTGAACAGCGATTCCAGATGGTAAAGTGCCGCGGCGTTCGACGGGTTGAAGCCGAACATCGCAAGGTCCCAGCTCGCCTTCGCGCGGTCCTGGCGCAGCACGTCGAAATACGCGCCGCGCTCGACCTTCTGGATCGCGACGTCGACACCGACCTGCTTGAGCGAGGCCGCGACGATCTCGGCGGTCGCGATGTCGCCCGGGAACAGGCCGTCGGGCACGATCAGGCTGAGCCTGAGCGCGCTGCCGTCTTTCGCCAGCATCCCGCCGGCATCCGGTTTGTATCCAGCCTCGGCCAGCAGCGCCCGCGCCTTTACCTGATCGAACACCGACGCCCCGACGCTGACATGGGCGGCGGTGTCGAAGGCGAGCGGCGAGTCCGGCGCCTTGGCGAAGCCGAAGAACACGCGACTCGCGATCGCCTCGACCGGCACTGCGAGGTTGAGCGCCTGGCGGACCCTCACATCGCCCAACCGCTCATGGACGAAATTCATGGCGATCCCGATCGGGCGCAGACCGGCGCGCCTGAGGATCTGGATGTTGGGCTCGCGGGCGAGAGACTGCACCAGTTGCACGGGCACCGCGTCGATGACGTCGACGGCGCCGGTGCGCAACGCGCTGATCCGCGTCGCCGCCTCGGGGATGGAGCGGAACACCAGGCGCTCCGCGCCCGGCTTGGCGCCCCAATACCGGTCGAACCGTTTCAGCACCAGCTCCTGCCCGGGCCTGAAACTTTCCAGCATGTACGGGCCGGCGCCCACGGGATTCTGCACGACGCCCGCCTCGCCGTATTTGGCGATCGCCGCCGGCGAGACGATGGCGCCCGAGCCGTGGGCGAGCGAGTTCGGAAGCTGCGCGAAGGGCGCCTCGGTGCGGAGCACGACGGTGCCCGCATCGGGTGTTTCGACAGCCGCGATCGGGTCCCAAAGCGGCCGATTCGTCGTGTTGCGCTTCTTGTCCATCATCCGCTCGATGCTGAACCGGACCGCCGCGGCATCCACCGGCGTGCCGTCGTGGAACATCACGCCCGGCCGCAGCTTCAGCACCATCGACTTCAGATCGCGGGCCATCTCGAACGAGACCGCCAGCTCCGGCACGATCTTCATGTCGGCGTCGAAATCGAGCAGCCGGTCGTAGATGCACAGGGCAGCCTCGTAGCCGGCCGGGTAGCCCGAGAACGCTCCGGACGCGGAATCCAGCGTCAGGACCGCGGTGCTCTGCCCGAAGGTGATGGTGTCGGACGGGGCCTGGGCTTGTGCGCCGCCGCCGCCCACCGCGGAGATGGCGGCCGCGGCGATCAGGAATTCTCGGCGATCCATGGCAGGCTCCCTCAAATGGCACGGGCGACGAGCGGCGCTTCGCCGACCCACAGATCGCCCCAGGTGAAGTTGGCGGGGCTACCCCCGGTATGCACGAAGACGACGACATCTTCCTTGCCGAACCGGCCCTCGCGCAGATGCGCGACCATCCCGGCCGCCGCCTTGCCGGTGTACACGGGATCGAGGATCACGCCCTCCTGTCGCGCGAACAGCCGGACGGCTTCGGTTCCGGCGTCGGATGGCACGCCGTAGCGTTCTCCCACAAAGCCACCGAAATTGACGATGTCGGCCTCGGACACACGCAGATCGAGGCCGAGCGCCTCGGCGGAGGCGTTGGCGATGGCAGCGGCGCGCGACGGCACGTCGAACTCGTTCGTCGCGGTGACGCAATGCACCGCGAAGTCCAGGCCGGTGAGCTTTTGCGCGAGGACGAGCCCCGCCTGTCCCTTGCCGCTGGACGACATGTAGAAGCAGGTCGGCTCCGCGCCTTCGGCCTCGAGCTGCTCCAGCATTTCGAGCGTGGTCTCGAGGTAGGCCACCGCCGAGGCGATGTCGAACATGGGGTTGTCGTTGAGGATGTGCGGACGGCCGCCCTCCGCGCGAACCTGTGCCGCCAGCGCGTCGAGCATCGACCGCTGCTCGTGCCGGTTGGGCGCAAAATGAACCTCGGCGCCAAGCAGGTAATCCATCAGCAGATTGCCCTGGATGACGTTCGGCTTGGCGCCTTCGAGCACAAGGATGGTCCGCAGCCCGAGTTTGTTGCAGGCACCGACGGTCTGGCGTGCCGAGTTGGATTGCAGGTCCAGCCCGACGATGACCGTGTCGGGATTCTCCGCCATCGTCCGCGCCAGGCGGAATTCGAGGTTGCGCAGCTTGTTGCCGCCGAGTGCCAGGCTGGTGAGGTCGTCTCGCTTGATGAAGATTTGCGGCCCCTCGTCGCCGCACAGCGCGCGGGCGAGGTTCGGTGCCGACGTCATCGGGGTCGGCTTGACGATGAGATCCACGCGGGGAATGCGGGCGATATGCTCGCGAATGAGGTCGAAATTCATGCCCCGGCCGCCTGCCATTTTACCGCGCGAGACCACTTTCCCGCAGGTTCACTCAGCTGACCCCACTACAGCGAGCAGACCGACCGGCTGTCAACCGATGCGCCCTGGGCCGGCGGCATCGACGCATCAAAATCGTTGACACGTTCCAAATCCACGCGGTCAATCGACATCGACCCGCGGCCATCTGGAATTTTATGCGCGGCGAAGCGCTGGCGGCGCTGCGAGACGAAATGCCCGATCAGGCCGAAACGATCTCTGGGGAGCGAACATGCACACGAACACGAACCTGCTGCCGCGCCGCGCCGTCCTGGCCGCCGCTGCGGCCCTGCCCATACTGCGCGCCTCGCCGTCGCTCGCCGCCGCCGTCAAGGCGACCGTGGGCGTAGGTCTCGTCACGGAGGGCGGAGCGATTGTAGGGGCCATGCAGTCCGGCGATCTCGCCACGAAGGCTGCGACGGAGCTCAAGACTTCGCTCGACCTCGAATTCCTCGATTTCCAGGTGCTGCTGCGGATGGTGCAAGGCATCGTGGCCGGACAAATCCAGATCGGCATGCTCGGGTCCACGCCGATGATCCGCATGCTCGCGACGTCCAATCCGGCGATCCCGATTGCCCTCGCCGGCGGCGGCGTCAATTTTCCGCTGATGGTCAATCCCGGCTCGCCGATCCGCACATTGCAGGACCTGCCTGGCAAGGCCGTGCTGACACTGGTCGGTTCGGACCTGCATCTCGTGCTGTTGCTGATGCTGCGCGCCGAGTTCGGCCACGACGACACGAAGAAGCTTGGGATCGCAATACGCAACGCGCAGGCGATCACCGAAGTCGGCCGGCGCCAGAGCGGGATCGATGCCATCGCCGGCAGCGAGCCGTTCGGATATGCCGCCGAGCGCACCGGCGAACTCGTGACGCTGCTGCGCGATGACGGGACCACCGGCGCGGCCTGGGACGGGCCCGAGGGCAAGGGCGCGGGCCACAAGGTCGCCAGCTTCAAGAACACGCCGCTGGCACCCGAGGCGTACTACCCGCACCGCATTTGGTGGGCCGCCCGACGCGACTTCATCGAGCAACACCCCGACGAGGTGGCAGCCTTTCTCGCGGCCAATGCCCGCGCCGCCGAGCAGATGGCGGCGGCGCCGGTCGATAAGGTCATCGAGGTCGGAGGCTCCAAATGGGCCGGCGAGCGCGAGGACCATCGCCGCTTTGTCGAGCGTATCCTATGGCGTCGGCGCGGCTGGGCATGGGCCACCGAAGGCGATATCCGATCGCTGATCGTTCTGTCGTCCGTCAAGACGATCTACGAGACCGAGTTGAAGGCGGCCGACGTGCAACGCCTCGTCCGGATAGCGGCGCCAGCGGTGCGAAAAGCGTGGGAGCTGATCGGCCAAAGGCCGGCGCTCGCGGTGTTCAACGATCCCGCGGCCCCCGACGTGCGCGGCCTGCCGCTGTGGGAGGTGGACAATTGGAAACTGTGACGCCGGCATCGCCCGGGGCGGCCACGATGAGCGAAGCCCCGCGCGGCACAGGCGATCGCCCGAATGTGGTCCTGATACTGGCCGACGACATGGGCTTTTCCGACCTTGGCTGTTATGGGGGCGAAATATCGACTCCGAATTTGGACGCGCTCGGGCGGTCAGGGGTCCGTTTCTCGCACTTCTACAACACGGCACGGTGCAGTCCCTCGCGTGCCTCGCTGCTCACGGGATTGCATCCTCATCAGACCGGCATTGGTGTGTTGACCAGCGACGATCGGCCGGACGGCTATCGGGGCAACCTCAATCGGCAATGCGTCACGCTCGCGGAAATCTTGCGCGATCAGGGCTACGCCACCTGTCTTTCCGGGAAATGGCATCTTGCGTCCGACATCCATACTCCGAACGACGCGTGGCCGACGCGCCGTGGCTTCGACACCTTCTTCGGAACCCTGGCCGGGTGCTGCAGCTATTACCAGCCCGGCACCCTCGTTCGCGGCGAACAGGACGCCTCCGCTGAAATGGCGGCGCCGGAGTTTTTCTACACCGACGCTATCGCGACCGAAGCGACCAATTTCGTCGAGGCGCATCGGCTCCCAGGGTCGCCGCCGTTCTTCCTGTATGTCGCGTTCACCGCGCCACACTGGCCGCTGCATTCTCCCGAGGCCGACATCCGCCGATATGATCACGCCTTCGACGAGGGCTGGGACGCGCTGAGGGTCGAGCGGCTGAAACGTCTGGTCGGCGAAGGCATCCTCCCGCCGGACACTGTTCTAAGCGATCGGGACCCGACGCAGCCGGCGTGGGATGAAGCCGCGGAAAAAGGCTGGCAGGCCCTGCGGATGCAAACCTACGCCGCGCAGGTCGAGCGCCTCGACAGCGGGGTGGGCCAAATTATCGCGATGCTGAAAGAGACTGGCAAGTTCGAAAATACCTTGCTGATATTCCTCTCCGACAACGGAGCCTCGTCGGAGGACTTGCCACTATTCAGCCTGGAGAAATTCCGGGCTCGCGCGGATCTGGTGCCCGCCACAACGAAAAGCGGAGAGCCGGTTCGGATCGGCAATTCCCCCGACATCGTTCCAGGACCAGCCGACACATATGGCAGTTACGGACGCGCCTGGGCGAACCTTTCGAACACACCGTTCCGTTTCTACAAGCGATGGGTGCACGAAGGGGGGATCGCGACGCCGCTCATCATTCACTGGCCGGGTGCCGGGCTCGATGCGGGTGCAATCGTGGACCAGCCCTTCCAACTTGTCGACGTGGTGCCGACCGTGCTCGAGGCGACCCGGTCGAGCTATCCTCTCAGATCCGTGGGCTGGCCGATCGACGACCTGGAGGGACGCAGCATGTTGGGCGCACTTCGGGGCGAGGTGTCCGATCCTGTCCCGCTATTCTGGGAACACACCGGGAATGCGGCGATCAGGCTTGGGAAATGGAAACTTGTCCGCGAATATCCAGGCGATTGGGAACTATACGACCTTGAAAAGGACCGCACCGAGACGAGCGATCTTGCCACGGAGAAGCTTCACATCGTGGCGAGCCTGAGCAGGCAGTGGCAGGAATGGGCGGACCGGGTTGGCGTGGTGCCGTGGGAGACGATTTTGCGGATTTATCACGAGCGCGGCATGGAGGACATCGAAGCGGCCGGATAGGGCTTACCGGCGTGTGGTCCGCCGGGTCGGCCTCCGCCGACCAAGGCGGGATGAGACGACTGTGCGAATCTTGAAGCGATTAATTGCCATCAAACCCTAAATCGCCGGCCGGCATCACAGCAGCCCCTCGGCCGCGAAGCTGAACCAGCGCCCGTTGCCGACCACCACATGGTCGTGCAGCGTCACGCCCAGCACGCGCGCGGCCTCGCGGATTTCATGGGTCATGGCGATGTCCTCGCGGGACGGCGTGGGGTCTCCGCTCGGGTGATTATGGGCAAGCAGGATGGCGCTGGCATGGAGTTCCAGCGCGCGTTTGACCACCTCGCGCGGATAGACCGGCGTGTGGTTGACGGTGCCGGTGGTCTGCGCCTCGTCGGCCAGCAGGCGGTTGCGGGCGTCGAGGAACAGCACGCGGAACTGTTCGATCCGCTCGCGCGCCATCACGGCGTTCAGGTAGTCCATCAGCTTCGCCCAGTTGTCGAGCAGCGGCCGATCGATCACTTCCGCGCGCGCCAGCCGCCACGCGGCCGCCTGCACGGTTTTCAGCGCCGCCGCCCCGGCCTCGCCAAGACCCTCGATGCCACGCAGTTCGGCCATGGGGGCGGCGATGGCGCCCGCGAAGCTGCCGAAGCGAGCCAGAAGCAGGCGGGCGATCGGCTTGGTGTCGCGGCGCGGCAGCCCGAGGAACAGGACCATCTCGAGCAATTCATGGTCGGCCAACGCTGTTGGCCCCGCGGTCAGGAGACGGGTGCGCATACGCGCCCGGTGCCCCTCGCCGCCCAACGCCACCAAGTCGGGCGTGGCGGGGTCGGGCGCGGCCAGCTCCAGTAATCCGGGCAACTCGGCGAAACCGCGCTTTTTGGCCATCCGCCCAGACTGGCATCGGATCGCCGGGCGCCGAAGTGAATCCGCCGTTACCGGCCGGGTTGATGGTCGAAGTCAGGCACGGTCCATGCCTCCATCCTGGCCCGCCAGCCATCCTCGATCGGCACGGCGCGACGAGCGACCGTGTCGATCACCGCCAGCACGGATAGTCCGCGCGAGACGATGACGCCGTCCACCAGAAGGCGCTGGCGAACGTGGATCGACTTCGTGCCGACCCGCGCGATGGCGGATTCGATCGACACCGTGCCCGGCCAGTTCATCTCACGCAGGAAATCGACCTCCAGCCGCGCGATCACCACGCCGCGATTCTCGGCTTCGGCCAGCAAACCGAGCCGCTCCATCAGCTCCGACCGCCCGGCCTCGTACATCACCGCATAGATCGCGTTGTTGACGTGGCCGAGTTGGTCGGTGTCGCAGAACCGGAGGTTCTGCGAGGTCACGAACGGGGCGCCCATGGTGTCAATCCTTCGGGTAGGGCGGCTTGTCGAGGCCGGCGGGGGACAGGGTGAACACTTCGCAGCCTTCGGCGGTGATGCCCACCATGTGCTCGAACTGGGCCGACAGGCTGCGGTCGCGCGTGACCGCCGTCCAGCCGTCATCCAGCACCTTCACCTCGGGGCGCCCGGCGTTGACCATCGGCTCGATGGTAAAGAACATGCCGGGGCGCAGTTCAGGCCCCTCCCCACGCTTGCCGAAATGCAGCACGTTGGGCGCCTCGTGGAAGTGCCGGCCGATGCCATGGCCACAGAAATCGCGCACCACGCTGAAGCGGTTGCTCTCCACGTAGCTCTGGATCGCGTGGCCGATGTCGCCCAGCCTGGCACCGGGCCGCGCGGCGGCGACGCCGCGCAGCAGCGATTCGTAGGTGACGTCGATCAGGTTGCGCGCCTTGGTCGAGGGCGGCCCGGCGGCATACATGCGGCTGCAGTCGCCGTGCCAACCGTCCAGGATCACGGTCACGTCGATGTTCAGCACGTCGCCGCTGTCAAGCCGGCGCTCGCCAGGGATGCCGTGGCAGACCACATGGTTGATCGAGGTGCAGACCGATTTCGGGTAGCCGCGATAATTGAGCGAGGCGGAGACGGCGCCGTGGGCGGTCATGAAATCGTGGCACAGACGGTCGATCTGGGCGGTCGAGACGCCGGGGCGCACATGGGGCACGATCATGTCGAGCGTTTCGGCCGCAAGCCGGCCCGCCGCCCGCATTCCGATGAAGTCTGCCGGGGCGTGGATCGTGATCCGTCGTGTGTCGCTGCTGCCGTCCATCGCCCTAAAATGCGCAAGCGGGACGGCTCATGCAAGGTTCGGCTGCCATGAAGCTGGCTTGCAGGCACGGGCGGGGCTAGATCAGGCGCATGGCGGAGCCCGAGAAATTCTGGAAGACCAAGCGCCTCGACCAGATGACGCAGGCCGAATGGGAGTCGCTGTGCGACGGCTGCGGGCGATGCTGCCTGCACAAATTGCGGCACGAGGACGATGATTCGCTGTCCCATACGAACGTCGCGTGCCGCCTGCTCGACCTGCAGAGCTGCCGCTGCGGGGACTATGCCAACCGCCGCCGCCGCATCCCCGACTGCATCAGCCTGACCCCGGCGGCGATCGACGAGATCGACTGGCTGCCGCCCAGCTGCGCCTATCGGCGGCTGTCCGAAGGCCAGGGATTGTCGTGGTGGCACCCGCTGGTGTCGGGCGACCCGGACACGGTCCACACCGCCGGCATCTCGGTGCGCGGGCGGGCGATCAGCGAGCGCCACGCGGGGCCGCTGGAGTATCACACGGTGGATTGGCCGGGGCGGGTGCCACGGCCGCGGCGGCCGAAGGGTTCTGGCACGCCGGATGGTTCTGGCACGGCGTGATCGCGGGAGGCATCGTGCTGGGCGCGACCCCCACCCCGGCCCTCCCCACAAGGGGGGGGCACAAGGGGGGAGGGGGAAGATCAGTCGTACAGCCCTGCCGCCCGCGCGCGCTGCGTGACCAGCGCCACCAGCAGGTCGGGCACCGGCGTCGCCACACCTATGGCGCGTGAAACGCACATACGCATCAGGCGGGCGTCCCGCCCGGCAGCGTGATGCCGGTGAGAGCCTCGTAGACGCGGATGACGAAGGCGTCGTCCTTGGCGCCATGCCCGGCGGCGGCGGCGGCGAGAAACAGTTGGTGGGCGGCGGAGGCCATGGGCAGCGGAAAGCTCAGCGCGCGCGCCTGGTCGAGCACGATGCCGAGATCCTTGACGAAGATGTTGACCGCGGAGTGCGGCGTGTCGTCGCCAGCCAGGATGTGCGGCACCCGGTTCTGCCACATCCAGGAGCTGCCGGCCGATCCGCTGACGACCTCGAACAGCGTGGCCGGGTCGGCGCCCGCGCGGATGCCGAGAGCCAGCGCCTCGGCGGCGGTCGCGATGTGCACGCCGGCGAGAAGCTGGTTGACCATCTTAACAGTGCTGCCGATGCCCGCGGCATCGCCGAGGCGCCAGACCTTCGCGGCGATCGCATCCAGCACGGGTTGCGCCCGCGCGAAGGCCGCATCCGGCCCGGAGCCCATTACCGTCATGGTGCCGGCGCGGGCCGCGACCGAGCCGCCGGAGACCGGGGTGTCCAGCATGGTCACGCCGGCCTCGGCCAGCCGGCCGGCGATCGAGCGGGCGAGTTCGGGGGCGAGCGTCGTGCATCCCATGACGATGGCGCCCTGGGGCAGGCTGACGCTGTCCGGTCCGAACAGCACGGATTCCGCCTGGGCGCCGTTGACCACGAACACGATGCAGATTTCGAGATCGGCAGGCAGTTTCGCGGCCTGGCCAACCGCCTGGCCGCCGGCTGCGAGCAATTCGGCCCGGATCGCCTCGCGCGGCTCGCAGCCGACCACGTCGAAGCCTTTCGCCGCAAGGTTGAGGGCGGCACCCATGCCCATGGAGCCCAGCCCGATCACGCCGACTTTCATCCGGTCATCCTCCAATCCCCTCCCTTGGCCTCGGCGGGCCGAAGCGCGCCACCGCCAGGATAGCGGCTCAGCGGCTCGGCGCCATCCGCTTCGCCAAGGCGAGATGCTGCCGCATCATCGGCAGGGCCTGGGCCGCGAAGGCCTTCACGTCAGGATCGGTGCCTTGCCGGGCCTCGTCCTGGAACATCGACACCAGGGTCGCGTGGTCGGCGACCTGGGCGTCCATGTAACCCTGGTCGAAGGCGCGGCCCTTCACGTTCCGCAACGCGCCTGCCATGGAGATATGGGCATCGTCAGGCGCGGTCGGCGGCGTGACCATCTTGGACTGGGCCAGTGCCGCCAGTCTGGTGGCTGCCAGCTGGTGGTCGGTGACCATCTGGGTCGCGAATGTGCGGATGGCCGGGGTGGCGTTGGTCTGGGCGAGCAGGCCGGCGGCGATCTCGGCCGCGTTGGCCATCGCCACGTTGGCGATGAAGGTCGCGTCTCGCGGCGGCAGCATCGGCATGGCCGGGGCGGCGGCCGCCGGCTCGGGGGCCTTGCTCGACGAGCAGGCGGCGAGCGGCAGCACGGCAATCGCGGCGAACAGGAGGGCACGGGGGCGAAGCAGGGTCATTCGGGGGTACATCCGGGTTCACGGCGCGCGCTCTGGGTCGCATTGGGAGGGCGTTGACGCGCGTGAAACACCCCGCGGGCGGCATTTTCGCAACATGGAAACTGCGGATTTCCCCGAAAAAACCTCACCCCTCCGCCAGTACCTCGCGGCTGGCCCGTACCTTGTCCACCCGCCTGCCGTCGGTCGCGATCACCTCGAACAGCCAGCCGGCGAACACGATGCGGTCGCCCTGCGCGGGCACCCGACGCAGCAGCGCCAGCAACAGGCCCGCGAGCGTGTGGTAACTGCCCTCGGCGGGCAACGCGGGCAGGTTCATGCGGGCCTTCAACTCGTCGACCGGCGTCATGCCGTCGAGCAGCAGCACGCCGGCTTCCTGCGGCGCGTCGGTGGCGGACGGCGCCGGTTCGGCGTCGCCCACGATGGCCTGGAGCACGTCGGCCGCCGTGACCACGCCCTCGAAGCTGCCGTACTCGTCCATCACGAGCGCGATGCCGAGCGGATCGCCCTTGAGGCGTTCCAGCGCATCGAGCGCGGTCACCGTGTCGGGCACCACGATGGGCTGGCGCAGCGAGGCCGCGATGGAGAGCTCCTTGCCGTCGAGCACGCGGTCGAGGATGTCCTTCGCCTGGACCACGCCCACCACGTTGTCGATCGAGCCGTCGCACACCACGAAGCGGGAATGCGGCTCCGAGCGGAGGGTGGCGATGATCTCGCGCGTGGGGTCGGTGCGGTCGATCCAGGCGAGGTTGGTGCGCGGCGTCATGATGGCGCGGACCGGCTTGTCGGCGAGGCGCAGCACACGCTCGATGATGTCGCGCTCCTCGCTCTCGAGCATTCCGGTCTGCTCGCCCTCGGCCAGGATCGCCTTCAGCTCCTCCTCCGTCACGGACCGCGACACGCCGCTGTGGTCGCCGAACAGGCGCAGGATGAGGGCCGAGGAGTGGCCGAGCACCCAGACGGCCGGGGTGCTGGCGCGCATCACCCAGGTGAGCGGCCCCGCGATGGCGGCGGCGACGCGTTCGGGGTGGCGCAAAGCGAGTTGCTTGGGCACCAGTTCGCCCACCACCAGTGTAAGGTAGGTGATGAGCAGCACCACGATGAACAGCGACAGGCTTTCGGCGAACGGGCCGACATAGGGCAGGTCGGCCAGCAGCGGCGACAGCCGGGCGGCCACGCGGGCGCCGCCGAACACGCCGGCAGGATGCCGATAAGGGTGATGCCGACCTGGAGCGCGGGCAGGAACCGCCGCGGGTCCTCCGCCAGGATGCGCGCCTGCCGGGCGCCCTTCACGCCCTTGCGCTCCAGCACCGCGAGGCGGGCGCGATTGGAGGACACGAGCGCCAGCTCGCTCATGGCGAACATGCCGTTCAGCACGATCAGCAGCAGCACGACGCCCAGTTCGAAGGCGATACCCATCAACCCGTCCGTTTCGGCCGGTTCGTTCCAGCTTGGGCGGCACCATAGCGGGCTTGCGGGTTTGGGGCATCTCTGGTCAATGATGCGTGTTTGCCTACGGCACGCCTTGTTTCGGCCACAGAGCGGCCGGGTGCTTGCCCCACTGGCGTGTTGATAAGGTGCAGCAGGCGGCCATTCCGGCCTCTCGCGCGATCGGGATGACCACGATGGACCAGGGCAGCTGCGCGATGCCGACGACGCCCCCGCGCGCGGGATTCTGGCGGGCGGTCGCGCACCCGACAACGCTGGCTTCGGTGGCGCTCGCCGCCGTTTTGACGCTCGGCTTGTGGGCGGTGGTGGAACGGCCGGTGGCTGTGCCCGATTTCACCGGCCCCGACTCCACTGGCAATGTGGCCGGCCTGGCCTTTTCGCCGTTCCATCGCGGCCAAAGCCCGGAGACGCAGACATGGCCGAGCAAGGCCGAGATCAAGTCCGATCTCGTCCAGGCCGCCGAGATGACCGAGCGGGTGCGGACCTACACCGTGCAGGGCGTGTTCGCCGATATCCCGCTTCTGGCGCGCGGGCTGCCGTTGAAGGTGACACTGGGTGCCTGGCTCGACCGCGATCTGGCTGGCGACGCCCGTGAGATGGCCCGGCTGATCGAGACGGCGAAAGCCAGCCGCAACGTCGACCGCGTGCTGGTGGGCAACGAGGCCGCCTTGCGCGGCGACCTGACGCCCGCGCAGCTGATCGGGTTCATCGAGCAGGCCAGACGTGGCCTGCGCGTGCCGGTCTCGACCGCCGAGCCATGGCATGTGTGGCTCGATCACCCCGAATTGGCCCGCGCGGTGGACTACATCACCATCCATCTGCTGCCCTACTGGGAGGGCCTGCCGGTCGATGACGCGCTGCGCTTCACCATGGAGAAGCTGGACGCGGTGCAGGCGGCCAATCCGGACAAGCACATCGTGATCGGCGAGGTGGGCTGGCCGTCCAACGGCGTCGATATCGGGGCGGCGCGGGCGAGCCGGGTGAACCAGGCGCTGTTTCTGCGCCGCTTCTTCGTCGAGGCGCAGACGCGCAAGCTCGACTATTTCGTGATGGAGGCGTTCGACCAGCCCTGGAAGACCAGCTTCGAGGGACGCGCCGCCGGCTATTGGGGCATGGCCGATCTGGACCGCCACGCAAAATGGGGCATGACCGGCACCGTGGTCGAGGTGCCGAACTGGCCGGTATGGGCCGGCGGCAGCATCGGCATCGCTGCGCTGCTGACGGCGCTGCTGCTGAGCCGCCGGCCGGATATCCGCCTGCCGGGCAAGCTGATGCTGGCGGGGCTGGCGCAGATGTTCTGCGCCACGCTGGCCTGCGTGCTGCTGGCGATGTCGGGCAAATACCTGTCGGGGTTCGCGGCTCTGGTGTGGGGCACGCTGGCGGCCGGGCAGGGGGTGCTGCTGGTGCTGCTGCTGGCGGACAGCTTCGAGCTGGCGGAGACGCTCTTCGGCCGGGTGCGGCGGCGGGATGCGGCCGCCCTGCTCCCGGCCGCCCTGCTCCCGGCCGGGGGCGCGCTTCCGCCGAAAGTATCGATCCATGTGCCGATCTGCAACGAGCCGCCGCTGATGGTGCGCCGCACGCTCGATGCGCTCGCCGCGCTCGACTACCCGGATTTCGAGGTGCTGGTGATCGACAACAACACCATGGACCCGGAATTATGGGAGCCGGTGGCCGAGCATTGCGCGCGGCTGGGGGCGCGGTTCCGCTTCTTCCACCTTGGATGCTGGCCGGGCTTCAAGGCCGGGGCGCTGAATTTCGCGCTGAGCCAGACCGCCCCGGATGCCGAGATCGTCGGCGTGCTCGACAGCGACTACGTGGTGTCGCCCGACTGGTTGCGCGCCATGGTGCCGCATTTCGGCCGGGCGGAGGTCGGCTTCGTGCAGTCGCCGCAGGATTACCGCGACAACGACGGCAGCTTCTTCAAGCGGCTGATGTTCTGGGAATACGCGGGCTTCTTCCAGCTCGGCATGGTGACCCGCAACGAGCGCAATGCCATCATTCAGCATGGGACGATGACGCTGATCCGGCGCGAGGCGCTGGAGAACGCGGGCGCATGGGCCGAGTGGTGCATCTGCGAGGATGCCGAACTGGGGCTGAAATTGTTCCGCCAGGGGTGGGAGGCGGTGTATTCCGAGCGCAGCTACGGGCGCGGCGTGATGCCCGACGATTTCTGCGCCTTCCGCAAGCAGCGTTTCCGCTGGGCCTATGGCGCCATGCAGATCTGCCGCCGCCATGCCGGCGCCTTGTTGTCGCCGGCCAACGGCGACCTGACGCTGGGCCAGCGCTGGCATTTCGTGACCGGCTGGCTGCCCTGGCTGGGCGATGCGCTGGGGCTCGCGTTCCTGCTGATGGGCCTCGTGTGGTCGGTCGGGCTGATCGTGGCGCCGATGCGGTTCGAGTTCCCGGTGGTGCTGTTCATGGTGCCGTCGATCGGGCTGTTCGTGTTCAAGATCGTGCAGATCCTCGCGCTGTATGGCGCGCGGGTGCCCTGCGGATTTCGCGACCGGGTGGGCGCGGCGGTGGCCGGATTGGCGCTGTCGCACACCATCGGCAAGGCGGTGTGGAAGGGGTTGCTGGTGCGGCATGCCCCGTTCATGCGGACGCCCAAGATGCGGGACGCGCCTGCTTTCGTGCAGGGATTGGTGATGGCGCGGGAGGAACTTCTGCTTCTGACACTCACCTGGTCCGCGCTGATCGGCGTGGGCATCGCGCACAAGATGGCGACATGGGAGGCGGTGCTGTGGTGCGCGGTGCTGTTCACGCAGTCGCTGCCTTACGCGGCCTCGGTGCTGGTTTCGGTGGTCGCCGCCCTGCCCGCGCAACGCAGGGTCGTGGTGGCGGCCCCGGTGCCGGTCGCGGATTGGTCACGTTCGGCGGCGGGCGATTGATGCGCCGTCTGCCGCCTGTTGCCGTGGCACTCGGCATCGCCGGGCTGCTGCCGTTCATCGGCTGCGGTTTGGGGGCGATCGCCATGCCAAGCCCTGACGCCGAACGGTTTCTCGCGGCATTGCTCGCCTATGGTGCGGTCGTTCTCGCCTTCCTCGGCGCCGTGCATTGGGGTTTCGTGCTCGAAAGCCCCGAACCCGACGCCATGGCGTCGCTCACCCGCCAGGACCGGCCGCGTTTGATCCTGGGGGTGGTGCCTGCCCTGATCGGCTGGGTGGCGCTGCTGATGCCGCTGGTGCTGAGCGCCGAGGCCGGCATCGCGGTGCTGATCGCGGGCCATGTGGCGACGGTGGCGATGGAGGCGCAACTGCGCCGCCGCGCCCTGGTTCCGCCCGGCTACATGTGGCTGCGCTGGGGATTGTCGGTGGCGTTGGTCGTGGTGCTCGCGACCGTGCTGGTGTTGCGGCTGATGGGGGCCAAGGTGGTTTTCTGAGGCGTTGCGAAGGGGCTGCGAACCTGCTTCCTTTGGCGCAGGAATCGCCGTTTTCCGGGAGCAAAACATGGATTTCGCGACAGTTTCGCCAAGCTCCGACGCCGACCCGTTCTCCCGTGGGTTCTTCGCCGACCCATTCCCCACCCATGCCGCCTTGCGCGATGCCGGTCCGGTGGTGCGCCTGTCGCGATACGGCATCTGGGCGGTGGCGCGCTACGACGAGGTGTATCGGGTGTTGAACGACTGGGAGACCTTCTCGTCGGCCCGCGGCGTTGGACTGTCGGATTTCGCCAAAGAAAAACCCTGGCGCCTGCCCAGCCTCGTGCTCGAGACCGACCCGCCGTTTCATGACCGCACCCGCAAGGTGTTGAATCGGGTGCTTTCTCCCGCCGCGATGAAGACGCTGCGGGAGAAATTCGCCGCCGCCGCCGATGCGCTGGTCGACGCATTGCTCGAACGCGAGAGCTTCGACGCCGTGCCGGAACTCTCGGAAGCCTTCCCGCTCGCGGTGTTTCCGGACGCGATCGGCATGCCTCCGGGCGACCGGCACAACCTGCTGCCCTACGGCAACATGGTGTTCAATTCCTTTGGTCCCCGCAACGACCTCTTCAACGACGCGGTGCGGGATGCGGCTCCCGTCATGGCCTGGGTGCAGCTCCAGTCCCAACGCGACCAGTTGAGCGATGACGGCTTCGGCGCCCAGATCCACGCGGCCGTCGCCACCGGGGAACTCACCGCCGGTGAGGCGCCCATGGTGGTGCGGTCGCTGTTGACCGCGGGCGTGGACACCACGGTCAGCGGCCTGGGTGCGGCCTTGTTCTGCCTTGCGCGGTTTCCCGAGCAGTTTCAAATACTTCGAGAAAACCCCGGCCTCGCCCGCGCCGCCTTCGAGGAGGCGGTGCGCTTCGAGACCCCGGTGCAGACCTTCTTTCGCACCACCACGCGCCCGGTGGAAATCGGTGGGGTGCATCTCGACGAGGGCGAGAAGGTGCTGATGTTCCTGGGTGCCGCCAACCGCGACCCGCGAAAATGGGACCTGCCGGAGGAATACGACATCGCCCGCAAGACCGTGGGCCATGTCGGCTTCGGCTTCGGCGTGCATGCCTGCGTGGGCCAGCTTCTGGCGCGGCTGGAAGGCGAGGTCGTCTTGCAGGCCCTGGCCCGCAAGGTCGCGCGTCTCGAAATCGTCGGTGCGCCGCGCCGGCGGTTCAACAACACGTTGCGCGGGCTCGAAAGCCTGCCTCTTAAGCTGCACAAGGTCCACTGAATGCCACACATCACCTACATCCAGCCCGACGGCGCCGCCGAGACGCTGGATGTGGCGGACGGCGATTCCGTCATGCTCGCCGCCACCTCCCACGGGATCGACGGCATCGTCGGCGAATGCGGCGGCAACGCGATGTGCGCGACCTGCCACGTGTTCGTGCAGCCCGATCAGTTGCACCGGCTGCCGCCGATGACCGACGACGAGGACGCGCTGCTGGACGGGACCGCGGTGGATCGTCGACCGAACAGCCGCCTCGCCTGCCAGATACGCGTGACCCCGGCCCTCGATGGCCTCGCGGTGCATCTGCCGGAGCGGCAGATTTGACCGATGCCGGCGTGCTGATCGTGGGTGCCGGCCAAGCCGGCTATCAGCTCGCGGCCTCGCTGCGGGAGGGCGGCTACGCGGGTCCAGTGCGGCTGGTGGGCGACGAGCCAGAGCTGCCGTACCAGCGCCCGCCGCTGTCGAAAGCCTATCTGGAGGGCGATGGCAGTGGCCAGAACCTGCCGTTCCGGCCGCAGGCTTTCTTCGCCACGCATGCCATCGAGGTGCGGCCGGACACCCATGTCGCCGCGATCGACCGCAACGCGCGTCGCGTCGTGACGGCCACCGACGAGATGCTCGATTACCGCCACCTGGTGCTCGCCACCGGCACTCGCAACCGCCCGCTGCTGGTGCCCGGCCATGACCTTCGGGGCGTCCATGGGCTGCGGACCCATGCCGAGGCCGAGGCGCTGCGCGTGGGGATGCAGGCCGCCCGCGCCATCGTGGTGGTCGGCGCCGGGTTCCTCGGCCTCGAAGCCGCCGCCGTGGCGGCCGCCCGTGGCGCCCGCGTCGAGGTGGTGGAAACCACGCGCCAGCCGATGGGCCGCGCCGTCAGCCCGATGGTGTCCGATGCCTTCACCCGCCAGCATCAGCGCCATGGCATCGTCTTTCACCTTGGCGCCGGCGTGGTCCGGCTGCACGGCGAAGCCGGGCATGTGACCGGCGTGGAACTGAGCGATGGCACGCTGCTCCCCGCCGCCCTCGTCCTCGTGTGCATCGGCGTGATCCCCAACGCCGAACTCGCCGCCGACGCCGGCCTCCCGGTCGCCAACGGCGTGGTGGTGGACGAGTACCTCGCCACGCCGGACCCCGCCATCTCCGCCATCGGCGACTGCGCCGCCTACCCGAACCGCTACGCTGGCGGCGTGGTGCGCCTGGAATCGGTGCAGAACGCCGTCGATCACGCCCGCTGCGTGGCAGCCCGGCTGCTCGGCAGGCCCACGCCCTACCACGCCGTGCCGTGGTTCTGGAGCGACCAGGGCGACTGGAAGCTGCAGATCGCAGGCTTCACCGCCGGCTGCCAGCAATTCGTGCCGCGCGGCGACACCGACTCCCGCGATTTCACCGTCTACGCCTTCCGCGACGGCCGCCTTGCCGGCGTCGAGACGGTGAACCGCCCCGGCGACCACGTCGCCGCCCGCCGCCTGCTGGCCACCGATGCGCTGGTGACCCCCGAGATGGTCGCGGCACCGGATTTCGACCTCCGCAAAGCGGCCAAGGCCGCGCAATCCTGATCCGGCGGATGCGCGCGGCCGATCTTCCGGCGCTGGTCGAATTATGGGTGGCAAGCTGGAACGCGACCATGCCGGAGATCGATTTCATGGCCCGCGCCGACTGGCTGCGCGATCGCCTCGCCGCGCATGCGGCCGCAGGCGTCGCGATCCTGTGCGCGGTTGACCGGACGGATCGGCCGACCGGCTTCATCACGGTGGACCCCACCTGCGGCCATATCGACCAGCTCGCAATCCGTCTGGCGGATTTCGGCACCGGCCTGGCCGCCTCTCTCCTCGCCGCCGCGCGCGACCTCGCGCCGGGGCGGCTGGCCTTGGAGGTGAACCAGGAAAATCCCCGCGCGGTCCGCTTCTACGAGCGCGAGGGCTTCACGATCGCGGGCGAGGGGACGATCGGGGCGAATCGGCGAAAGACCTATCTGATGCGCTGGAGCGAGCCACGCGGACAAGGCGGGAATTGCCTAAGGGTTTGATGGCAATTAATCGCGTCAAGATTCGTACGCGATTCCAACCGATTCAGTTATTTACCAACGGACACTAACTCAGCAACCCTAACGCCCGGAAGCTGAAGGACTCTCCGTTGCCGATGATCAGATGGTCGTGCAGATGCACCGACAACAGGTTCCCCGCCTCGCGGATCTCCCGCGTCATCGCCACGTCGTCGGCCGAGGGAGTCGGGTCGCCGCTTGGGTGGTTATGGACCAGGATGATCGCCGTCGCGTGCAGTTCCAGCGCGCGCTTGACGATCTCGCGCGGATAGACGGGCGTGTGGTCCACCGTGCCGCGCGCCTGTGCCTCGTCGGCGATCAGCCGGTTGCGCGGGTTCAGGAACAGCACGCGGAACTGCTCCACCGTCTCACGCGCCATCACGATATGCAGATAGGCCACCAGCTTCTCGGACGTGTTCAATATCGGCTGGTCGGCCAGCTCCGCGCGCGCCAGGCGAATGGCGGATGCCCGGACGATCTTGAGCGCGGTGACGCTGTGCGGGCCCAGGCCTCTTATGTCGAGAAGCTGCTGCTGGGGCGCCGACAGCACGCCCGCGAAGCTGCCGAAGCGGTTGATGAGCGACTTCGCCAGCGGCTTGGTGTCGCCTTCCTTGAATGCCAGGAACAGCAGCATCTCGAGCAGCTCGTAATCCGCCAGCGCGTCGGTGCCCCGGGTGAGCACCTTGTCGCGCATCCGGCTCCGATGGCCGGTGGGGCCGGTGCTGGCGAAGGGCAGGCCGCGCTCCTCCGGCGCGGCGCCACCATCGCGCGCCCAAGCCGGCGGCCGCCGATCGAAGCTCGCTTGCGTGTCCGTCGGGCGGAAATTGGCAAGGTTGCCCGCTGCGTCCGAGAATCCCCGCCGGCGGCGGCCGCTGGCCAGCGGCGCATCGCTCCCGCGCCAGGCGTCGAGCCATTTCCGAAACACCGCTGGTCTCCCAAACGCTGACAAAAAACTTAACCGGCCGACGGAAGGTTACAAAATTATTAGCGCGTCAATAGGTGCGTTGACGAGACGGCTTGGCCTTGCGGTCTTTCAATTTCATGCACGCCTCTCACCTGGAATCGGCCACGCGCTTGCTTCCCCCTCCCCCTTGTGGGCCCCTTTGTGGGGAGGGCCGGGGTGGGGGAAGTGCCGCATCCCAAACCGATTGGTTCGTTTCGATGTTGGTCTCAGCGATCACCCCAAGCACCTGCGCCAGCCGGTCCAGTCGCCGCGTTACGCTTTCGCCGGCGAACACGCCGCTGCCTTCGGACAGCCGCAGCGTCAGCACCGCGCCCACGAGCAACCGCGTGCCCGCGAGCAAATCCGGCGTCCCGGCAGACAACGTGTACGCCAGCCGCAGCCCCAGGCCCAACACCGTGGCGGTGGCCCACGCATCCGCCGTCAACAGCGCCTTTGCCGGCGCCATGAACGCGGCATCGGGCTCGGCGTCATATCGAAGCGCCACCACGCTTGCCAGGAAGGCCCTCGTCGGATGGTCGAAGCCGCTGTCGGCCTGGCGCAGCACGCGCAGAAAACTTTGCTCGGCGCGGTATTCGGGATGGTCGTGGCTGCCGACATCCGACATCCAGCACGCCGCCTGCCGCAGCCGCCGCGCGGGGGCGGGCTCGTTAGGAAACAGGCTCGCCGTCCAGCCGATCAGCGCCTCGGGCATCGCCTGATCGCGGCCCAGCCTCCGCGAAAGGCCTTGCGCCGCCGAGAGCAGCGGGTTTTCCGCGCGCGTCTGTTCGGAAAGGCGTTGCATGTACCACCCCTCTCGCAGGCCCAGCGCGCTGAACACCACGCGCCTTGCTCCGGTGGAACGTAACAGGCGGCGCAGCACGACGGCGGCGTAAGGCAGGTCCTCCACCCGCCGGCGCGGCATTCCCGCCATCTTCTCAGGATGCGGCGCGGCGAACCGGCGACGGCGCTGGCGAGTTCGCGCGCGGCCTGGGGGGTCAGCGTGTAGGCCTGGATCATGTTCAGCGGATAACCCGACTGCGCCATATGGACCCGCGCAAGCGCCCGCCACGCGCCGCCCACCAGATACAGGTCGCGCCCCGCGATGTCGCCGAGGTTCGGCACCGCGTCCAAGTCGGCGTCCGCGACCAGCCGCGCCCGCTCCACATCCCCTTGGGCGCGATCCGCCAGCCGGATCACGCCCAAGGGGAGCGTGCGCGCGATCCCGCGCGCGCCAGACTCCAGATGCACCAGTTCCAGCGATCCGCCGCCGATATCGGCCAGCAATCCGTCCGCGTCCGGGATGCCGCACAGCAGCCCGTCGGCGGAAAGGCCCGCCTCCTGCCCACCGGACAATATGCGGATCGGAACGCCCGGCATCCGCGCCCGCAGATCATCGACAAAGGCGGGGCCGTTGCTGGCGTCGCGCACGGCCGCCGTCGCCAGCACCTCGAACGGCGCGGCCCGCATCGCCCGTGCGATCGCGGCATAGCGCGTCATCACCATGAGTGCCTGCGCCACCCCATCGGCGTTCAGCCGCCCGGTGTCCTGCAGGCCCCGCCCGAGCCGCAGCACCGCCTTCTCGTTGAAGATCAAGGTCGGGTTGCGGTCGAGCCCCTCGAACACCACCAGGCGCACGGAGTTCGAGCCGAGATCGACCACCGCGCAACGCGGGCGGGTATTGGCTGCGAAATGCGGCATTCAGTCCCGCGAGAGACGGTCGGAGCGGCTGGTATGGGGCGTCACGGGCACCAGCGGCTTGTGCAGGGCCGAGCCTCGGCCCGACAGCGAGGGGTTGGTCATGAAATAGTCATGCGCGGAAACCCGCTTCTTGCCGGTGCCGGCAGGCACGCGCTTCCAGCCGCCATCGGGGCGCAACTCCCACGACTGCATGGTGTCCTTCAGGTTCACCACCATGATCTGGTCGAGCACCTGGGCGTGGACGGTGGGGTTGTGGATCGGCACGAGAGTCTCGACCCGCCAGTCCATGTTGCGGGCCATCCAGTCGGCCGAACTGATGTAGATGCGCGCGTGGCGGCTGGGCAGCGCGTGGCCGTTGCCAAACACGCAGATGCGGCTGTGTTCGAGGAACCGTCCCACGATTGATTTCACCCGGATGTTGTCCGACAGGCCGGCAATGCCGGGCCGCAGGCAACAGATGCCGCGGATGATGCAGTTGATCTTCACGCCAGCCCGCGACGCGGCATACAGCCGGTCGATCAGCTTGTCGTCGACCAGGCTGTTCATCTTGAGCCAGATGTTCGCCGGTTTGCCCTCGTTGGCGAACACGATCTCGCGGTCGATCAGCTCGTTCAGCACGGCGCGGATGGTCAGCGGGCTGAACGCCAGCGCGTCCATCCGCTCGGGCCGCGCATAGCCGGTCATGTAGTTGAACAGGCGCGAGGCGTCGCGCACGAGGTCGGGGTCGCAGGTGAAGAAGCTGATGTCGGTGTAGATGCGCGCCGTGATCGGATGATAGTTGCCGGTGCCGAAATGCGCGTAGCTCCGCATGGTGCCGCCCTCGCGGCGCACCACGAGGCTGAGCTTGGCGTGCGTCTTCAGCTCGGTGAAGCCGTACACCACCTGCACGCCGGCGGCTTCCAGCGTGCGGGAGAGGCGGATATTGGCCTCCTCGTCGAAGCGCGCGCGCAATTCCACCATGGCGGTGACGGATTTGCCCGCCTCCGACGCCTCGATCAGCGCCTTCACGATCGGGCTGTCGCGGCTGGTGCGGTACAGCGTCTGCTTGACCGCCACCACGGCCGGGTCGCCGGCCGCCTGGCGGAGAAACTGCACCACCACGTCGAAGCTCTCGAACGGGTGATGCACCACGATGTCTTTCGCGCGGATGGCCGCGAAGCAATCGCCCGCGAAGTCGCGGATGCGCTCCGGGAAGCGCGGGGTGTAGGGCGCGAACTGCAAATCCGGCCGGTCGTCCACGATCAGCTGGCGCACGTCGGTGATGCCGAGGATGCCGTCCTGGACCTGGATTTCCTGCGGGGCCGCCTCCAACTCGTCGATCACCAGTTCGCGCAGGTCGAGCGGCATGTCGGCGCTGATGGAAAGGTGGATCGCGATGCCGCGCCGGCGCCGCTTCAGCGCGGTCTCGTAGGAACGCACGAGGTCCTCGGCCTCCTCCTCGAATTCCACGTCGGTGTCGCGGATCAGGCGGAACATGCCTTGGCCGCGCAGCCGGAAGCCTGGAAACATGCGGCCGAGGAACAGCCCGATCAGTTCCTCCAGCAACACGAACCGGATCGGTGCCTGCGGAGCGCCCTCCGGGGCCGGCAGCCGGATGAAGCGTTCCACCTGGGCAGGCAGCGGGATCAGCGCGCTCATCGCGTGCGAATCCTCGTCTCGCATCAGGTCGAACGCCATCACCAGGCCCATGTTCGGGATGAACGGGAACGGGTGGGCCGGGTCGATCGCTAGCGGCGTCAGGATCGGGAACACGCGCTCCATGAACCAGTCGTCGAGCCACAGCCGGTCCGCGTCCGACAGGGTCGCGGCGATGGCGACCTCGATGCCGGAGGCGCGCAGCAGGTCGGACAGCTCGCGCCACGCGCGCTGCTGCACCACCATCAGAGCCATCGCGCGGCTCTCGACCTCCAGCAATTGCTGGGCCGCCGTGCGTCCGTCCGCCGAACGAACGGTGACCCCGGCCTTGGCCTGGCCGATCAGGCCGGCCACGCGCACCGAGTAGAACTCGTCGAGGTTGCTGGCGCTGATCGAGATGAAGCGCAGCCGCTCCAGCAGCGGATGGTTGGCGTTGTCCGCCTCCTCCAGCACGCGGCCGTTGAAATCGAGCCAGGAGAGTTCGCGGTTGATGAAGCGGTCCGGGCTGTCGGACGCGATCAAGGGTGCCGAGCCCGCTTCGGTCTCGATCAGGATTTCTGTCGGGGCGCGATCGTTCATGGCGCGACCTTACAGGAGCGAGGGGCCGGCCGGCGAGAGACCGTCGGCAGACTCGATGAAATCGTCATCGAGCACCAGTGCCGCGATCTGGCGCGTCACCGGGCGGCGCGCGGCCAGCGACACGCGGTCGATCCGCGCGGCGGCCTCGCGCATGGCGCCCGCGGTTCGGGGCAGGCGGGTCAACAGCCACTCCTGAACCGCCTCCGGCACCGCCACCTGCCGCTCTGCCAGCAGGCGCGCGAGCAGCGCCCGCAGCATGTGCTCGTCGGGCTCGCACAGTTCCACCGCATGGGTGGCGCGAAGCCGGCTCGCAAGATCGGGCAGCCGCGTGGCCCAGCGCGCGGGCGGGGCGCGGCCGGTCAGCAGCACCGGCCATCCCGCCTCGGCGGCGGCGTTCAGCATGTGGAACAGGGCGACCTCGGCGGCGGCGTCCGCGTCGTCGATGGCGATGGCCCCGCTGGGCGGGCGGAGGGCCAGGTCGGGGCCGGGGATGATCCTGGCCCTGTTGCGCGCGGCCCACAGGTGCAGCAGGTGCGATTTGCCGCTCCCCGCGTCGCCCCACAGCGCCAGACGCCCCAGCGGCCAGTCCGCCACCCGATCCAGCCATGCCAGCGCCTCGGCGTTGGACTTGCCTTCCAGGAAGTCGGGCGTGAACAGCGCCGCCTGCACGAAGGGGAGCCCAAGCTGGCGCGGGCTATAGGTCATCCTTGCGCCGGCGGATCGAGATAGAGCGGGCTGCCGAGATAGCGCCGCAGCCAGAAGCGCGACAGCACGCCGATCGCGGCCGCCACCGGCACCGCCAGCAGCACGCCGACGAAGCCAAATGCGGCCGCCCCCGCGAACAGCGCGAAGATCACCCACACCGCGTGCAATTCCACCCGGTCCCCGAGGAAGCGCGGGTAGATCACGTAGCCCTCCAGCGTCTGGCCCAGGATGAACACGCCGATCACCATGAACACGCCGGTCCACGTCGGGAACTGCGCCAGCGCGAGGCCGATCGAACTCACGCCGCCGGTGATGGTGCCGACATAGGGGATGAACGAAAGCAGCCCGGCCGAGAGGCCCACGATCAGCCCCAGATCGAGCCCGACCGCCGAGAGGGCCGTGGCGTAGAACAGGGCCAGGATGATGCAGCAGATCGCCTGCCCGCGCAGCCAGGCGGCCAGTATGCGGTCCACCTCGCGGAACTGCGCCCGCAGCACGCCGGCGTACCGGCGCGGCAGCCACGAATCGATACGGGCGATCACGCGCGGCCAGTCCCGCAGCAGATAGAACGCCACCACCGGCGTCACCACCACGAGGCTCAGCACGTTGAACAGCGCGAACCCCCCGCCGATCACCCGACTCAGCGCGCCGATCAGGAACGACAGCATGGCGCTGGCCTGCCCAGCCACCAGATCGCGCAGCTTCTCGTCCACGAACTCGGGGCCCAGGCGCTGCTGCAGATTGGCGATGACCTCGGCGGAGAAGGCGCGGATGGCCGCGATGTAGCTCGGCAGCCGGCCGATCAGCAGGCCGATCTGGGAGATCACCAGCGGATACAGCAGCAGCGCCGACAGCAGGGCAGCGGCGATCAGGCCGAACACCAGCAGCAAGGCCGCGGCGCCCCGCGGCATCCCGTGGCGCGTCAGGCGGGTCGCCACCGGGTCCAGGAAATAGGCGATGCCGGCGGCGGCGACGAAGGGCAGCAGGATCGACGCGAACAGCTGGAGCGCCAGGTAGGCGCCGATCAGCAGCCCGGCCAGCAGGGCGAAACGCTGGGCGCGGGTGCTCTGGCGCTCGGCCTGCGCCACAAAAATCGGATCGGGCTGTGTCGCCGCGTCGTTCATGCCATGTATCCGGCCCGGTTGCCTGAAACCGAGCCCTATGGTTCCTTCCCCACCCGCCCGCCCGCCGGGCAACACCAGATCGAGGGCCGCATGGCCAGCATGACTTATCGCGCCGCGGGCGTCGATATCGACGCGGGCGACGCGCTCGTCGAGCGCATCAAGCCGCTGGCGCGCGCCACCTCGCGCGCCGGCGTGCTCGGCGGCCTCGGCGGCTTCGGCGCGCTGTTCGATCTTCGCGCGGCCGGCTTCGCCGACCCCATCCTGGTGTCCACCACCGACGGCGTCGGCACCAAGCTCAAGATCGCCATCGAGACCGGCCTGCACGACCATGTCGGCATCGACCTCGTGGCCATGTGCGTGAACGACCTCGTGGTGCAGGGCGCCGAGCCGCTGTTTTTCCTCGACTATTTCGCGACGGGCAAACTGGACGTGGAACAGGCCGGGCGCGTGGTCGCCGGCATTGCCGAGGGGTGCCGCCAGGCTGGCTGCGCGTTGGTCGGCGGCGAGACCGCCGAGATGCCGGGCATGTATTCCGGCGAGGATTACGACCTCGCGGGGTTTTCCGTGGGGGCGGCCGAACGCGGCACGCTGCTGCCGCGGGGCGTGGCGCCGGGCGACACCGTGCTCGGGCTGGCCAGCAGCGGCGTTCATTCCAACGGTTTTTCGCTCGTCCGCCGCGTGGTCGAGGCCGGCAACGCGGGCTGGTCCGCCCCGGCACCGTTCATGGCCGGGGCCACGCTCGGCGAGGCGCTGATGACGCCCACCCGTATCTATGTGAAGCCGGTGCTGGCCCTGCATCGCGCCGGATTGCTGAAGGCGGCCGCCCACATCACCGGCGGCGGTCTGCCCGGCAATCTCCCGCGCGTGTTGCCCGCTGGGGTGGTGGCGAAACTCGACGCGCGCGGCTGGCAACCGCCCGGCGTCTATGCCTGGCTCGCCCGCCAGGGCGGCATCGCCGCCGACGAGATGCTCCGCGTGTTCAATTGCGGCATCGGCATGGCGTTGGTGGTGGCGGACGCGCCCGCCGCACGGGCGCTGCTCGAAGCCGCCGGAGAAACCGTGTTCGAGATCGGACGCATCGCGGCGGGCGAGGGTGGCGCCAGCGTCGAGATCGCGCTGCCGGGCGGGTGGCCCGCGTGAAACGGCGTGTCGCGGTCCTCATCAGCGGCCGGGGCTCCAATCTCGCCGCCTTGCTGCGCGCCGCCCGCAAGCCCGAATTCCCGGCCGAGATCGTGCTGGTGATCTCCAACAACGCCGACGCCAGCGGGCTGAAAATCGCCGAGGCCGCCGGCATCACCAGCGCCGTTATCGATCACCGCCCCTACCGCAAGGACCGCGCCGCCCACGAGACCGCCGTGATCGCGGCGCTCGACGCGGCGAAAATCGATCTCCTGTGCCTCGCCGGCTACATGCGCCTGTTCACGCCGATGATCGTGCACAAATACAAAAATCGCATCCTCAACATCCACCCCAGCCTGCTGCCCGCCTTCCCGGGCCTCGACACCCACGCCCGCGCGCTGGCCTCGGGGGTGAAGCTGCATGGCTGCACGGTCCATCTGGTCACCGACAAAACCGATGACGGCCCGATCCTGGCGCAGGCCGCCGTGCCCGTCCTGCCCGGTGACACGGAGGCATCGCTCGCCGAGCGGGTGCTGGCGCAGGAGCATGCGATCTATGCCCGCGCCCTGGCCCTGTTCGCCGCCGGCGAGGCCGGCACGCCGCCGGATGCCGCCGCCGCGTTGGTCAGCCCCTTGCCCGCCCCGCCTTCCGCCGCCTAAGAACCAGATCAACCACCAGCACAACGAGACGGGACCATGGCCCTACCCACCACCACCACCGATGCCCCGCTGACCGAGGACGCCTTCCTGGCCGACCGCCAGAAATTCTGGGGCTCGTTCACCAGCTTCACCGCCGGCTCGGTCATCGTCATGGTGATTCTGCTCGCGCTGATGGCGTATTTCCTGGTGTGACAAGTGACGTAATGACGCCGACGTTACGATGGGGTAGTGTCGATATCGGAGGTGTAATGACCGCATCGCCTCAACCCATCCGTCTCGACACGCTAAATTTGCGGATCAAGCCCGAGATCAGGGGGCTGATCGATGAAGCGGCGCTCGTCGCCGGCAAGTCCCGCACTGAGTTCGTGCTGGATGCCGCGCGTCGCGCCGCGGAGGACATGTTGCTCGACCGCACGCAGATACTCGTCAGCCCCGAGGCTCATGCCGCTTTTCTGGAGCGCCTCGATGCGCCGCCCCAGCCCAATGACCGTTTGCGCCGAACCATGCGGAAGGTCACCGCCTGGGAGTAGGCATGGCGCTATCGCCGCCGGAGCCGCTTGCCGCCGCGCACGCGTTGGGCGGTTTCAATTCCGGGGTGCCATCCCTCGACGAGTGGCTCATCCGACGAGCCCGCTCCAACCAGGTCAGCGGCGCGTCCCGTACTTTTGTCATGGCTGAAGGTCAGCGCGTCATCGCCCATTACGCGCTTGCCTCGGGCGTCGTCGCTGCCGCGCAAACCCCTGGCCGGTTCCGTCGGAACATGCCGGACCCGATTTCTGTCGCAATACTCGGCCGCCTCGCGATCGACCGAGATTTTCAGGGGCGAGGCCTTGGCCGAGATCTGTTTCAGGGTTGCGCCCGACGTGTGGCACATGCCGCTGCCACGCTCGGCATTCGTGGGATCGTGGTTCACGCTATCTCGGCGGAGGCCAAGGCGTTCTACCAGGCCATCGGTTTTGATGCGTCGTCGCAGGAACCCATGACCCTGATGGTCACGCTCGGCGATATCGCGGCTCTGCGCGAAAGCTAGCGCGATATCAGCTCGGACGGCTGCGTCCGAGCTGAAGCTCAGCCGTGGTCGTCGCGGGAGACGGCGATCAGCCGACCAGTTCGATGCCCGCGAAGAAGAACGCGATCTCGGTGGCCGCGTTCTCGGCGCTGTCGCTGCCATGGACGGAGTTGGCCTCGATGCTCTCGGCCAGTTCCGCGCGGATGGTGCCGGCGGCGGCCTTCTTGGGGTCGGTGGCGCCCATGATGTCGCGGTGTTTCAGCACCGCACCCTCGCCCTGAAGCACCTGCACCACGACGGGTCCGGAGATCATGAAGGTCACCAGATCGCTGAAGAAGCCGCGTTCGCGGTGGACGCCGTAGAATTCCTCGGCCATCGCGCGAGTCATGTGAAGGCGCTTCTGCGCCACGATCCGCAGGCCGGCGGCCTCGATCATCGCGTTCACGCGGCCGGTGAGGTTGCGACGCGTGGCGTCCGGCTTGATGATCGAAAACGTGCGCTCGGTCGCCATGGCGGGTATCCCTTGTGTGTCTTTGCTACTCGCGCGGGGCTTTAGAGCAGGGGACCTATGCCAGCAACCCCTTCCACCCAGGGGGGGCCACCCTGTAAACCTCCACCCATGAGCCTCCTCACCATCACCGACATCACGATCCGCATCGGCGGCCGCACCCTGCTGGACCATGCCGACCTCATGGTGGAGCCCGGCCGCCGCATCGGCCTCGTCGGCCGCAACGGCGTCGGCAAATCCACGCTGCTGCGCGCGATCTGGGGCGACCTTCCCCTCGATGGCGGCGAAATCCGGCTCAACGCCCGCTCCCGCATGGGCCAGGTGAAGCAGGAGGCGCCGGCGGGCGAGTCCAGCCTGCTCGAAATCGTGCTGGAAGGCGACGTCGAGCGGCTTGCGCTGCTGTCCGAGCTCGAGACCGCCGACCCCACGCGCATGGCCGAGATCCACGAGCGCCTGCGCGCCATCGGCGCCGAAACGGCGCCCGCCCGCGCCGGCGTCATCCTGGCCGGCCTCGGCTTCGACGCCGCCGCCCAGGCGCGGCCCGTCAACTCCTTCTCCGGCGGCTGGCGGATGCGCGTGGCGCTGGCCACGGCCCTGTTCTCGGCGCCCGACCTGCTGCTGCTCGACGAGCCGACCAACCATCTGGACCTCGAAGCGACCATGTGGCTCGAGAACTGGCTGGCGAAGTATCCCGGTGCCGCACTCATCGTCTCGCATGATCGCGGGATGCTGGATCGCTGCGTGGAGGCGATCGCGCATCTGGACAACGGCAAGATCAGCCTGACCCCCGGCGGCTACGAGGAGTTCGTGCGCATCCGCACCGAGCGCGCCGCCCAGCTTGCCAGTGCCGCGGCCAGGATCGCCGACCAGAAGGCGCATATGCAGGCCTTCGTGGACCGTTTCCGCGCCAAGGCCAGCAAGGCGCGCCAGGCGCAGGCGCGCATCAAGGCCATCGCCAAGCTGCCGCAGATCGACACCGTGATCGACGATTCGCCGACTCGCTTCAACTTCCCCGAGCCCGCCGAGTTGGCGCCGCCGATCCTGACCATGGACCATGCCTGCATCGGCTATGACGGGCACGTGATCCTGCGCGACCTCGACCTGCGCATCGACATGGACGACCGCATCGCCCTGCTGGGCGCCAACGGCAACGGCAAGTCCACGCTGGCGAAGTTCATCGCGGGAAAGCTGCCGGCCATCTCGGGCAAGATGTTCCGCAACGGCAAATTGCGCGTCGGCTATTTCGCGCAGCACCAGACCGACGAGCTGACGATGAACGAGACGCCGGTGGACCACATGCAGCGCGCACTGCCCAAGGCCACGGCGCAGCAGGTGCGCGGCCAGCTCGCCCGCTTCGGCCTCGACGTGGACCGCGCGCTGACCCCGGTGGAGAAACTGTCCGGTGGCGAGAAGGCGCGGCTGCTGCTGGCGCTGGCCACCCGCGACGCGCCGCAACTGCTCATTCTCGACGAGCCGACCAACCATCTGGACCTCGACGCCCGCGACGCGCTGGTGCGGGCATTGGCCGCCTTCGGGGGCGCGGTGCTGCTCATCACCCATGACCCGAACCTGGTCGATCTCGTGGCCGACCGCCTGCTGCTGGTGGGCGACGGCATGGTGAAGCCCTACGAGGGCGACCTCGACGATTACCGCAAGCTGCTGCTGGAACGCGCGCGCCCAGCCTCGAAGGCGGACCGTGAGCAGGCCAGGCGCGGCGACGACCGCAAGGACCGCGCCGACGCCCGCGCGGCCGTGGCGCCGCTGCGCAAGCAGGCCAAGGACGCCGAGACGCTGCTGACCCGTCTGGGCGGCGAGCGGACCAGGATCGAGGGGGAACTGGCCGACCCGCGCCTGTACGCCAAGGGCCGCGCGCAGGACATCATCACGGCGCGGATGCGGCTGTCGGTGGTGGTGCGCGAGGCGAAGGTGGCCGAGGCGAAGTGGCTGGAGGCCGAGGAGGCGCTGGAGGCGGCTTCGGTTTAGGGGGCGGTTGGGAAATTCGTGTTTGAGGGTGCGGGCGAGGTTGAGCTGCGGCTCGTGATCGCGCGACGCCTTGCCGGCTGTATCCTCGACCGGCGGGCTCCTGGTCGCAACCTCGCGGCCTTCGCGCCCATCCGCGACCCGGTCGGGCCGCTGCTGTCGGGGCGCGAGCGGATGCGGGCCGATGCGACGGCGTGCAAGGCGGCCTACCAGCCCTGTGTCGCGATATCGCGGGCGAAATAGGTCAGGATCAAATCCGCCCCCGCCCGCTTGAACGCGCCCAGGGTCTCGCGCACCACCGGCCGCTCGTCGATCGCACCCGCCGCCGCCGCCAGCTTGATCATCGCGTACTCTCCGCTCACCTGGTACACCGCCAGCGGCAGCAAAGTGCGTTCGCGGATGCGGGCGAGCACGTCGAGATAGGGCAGGCCGGGCTTGACCATCAGCATGTCGGCCCCCTCCGCCTCGTCGAGCATCGACTCGCGGATCGCCTCGCGGCCGTTCATCGGGTCCATCTGGTAGGTCTTGCGGTCGCTGCCTTTCAAATCGCAGCCGCTGGCGGCGCGGAACGGGCCGTAGAACGCCGACGCGAACTTGGTGGAATAGGCCATCACCGGCGTGTGGGCATGGCCGCCGCCGTCCAGCGCCGCGCGGATGGCGGCGATCTGGCCGTCCATCATGGCCGAGGGCGCAATGATGTCGGCCCCGGCATTGGCGGTATTCACGGCCTGGCGCGCGAGGTTCGCCACCGTCGCGTCGTTGTCCACACGCCCGTGCGCGATCACGCCGCAATGGCCGTGGTCGGTGTATTCGCAGAAACAAATGTCCGGGATCACCACCAGCTCGGGCGCCGCGCGCTTGGCGGCACGCACCATCCGCGCCACCAGCCCGTCCTCGCGCCATGCATCGCTGCCGGTGTCGTCCTTGCGGTGGGAGATGCCGAACAGCATCAGAGCCTTCACGCCGTCGCGCGCGATCGCCGCCACCGCGCGTTCGAGGTCGCGTTCGGGGATGCGCGACACGCCCGGCATGGACGAAATCGGGACCGGCGCGTCAATCGCCTCCTCGACGAAGATCGGGTAGATCAGGTCGTCCATCGTCACGCGCGTCTCGCACACCAGCCCGCGCAGGGCTTCGGTGCCGCGGAGGCGGCGCAGTCTCGTGGCGGGAAAGGCTTGCATCGGGCGACCTCCGGTTGCGGCACGCGGCGATGGTAGCGGCAACCAACCTCGACAGAAACCGCGCGCGCTGCCCCTCAGCTCAGCCGCGCCGCCGCGGCCCGCCGGGAAACCTGCGGCCCCGGCCCGGTGAAAAGCCGGGTCGGGGCCATACCCCGAGCGAGAGATCGTTGACAGAAACCGCTCCTGCCGCCATGTGCCGATGACGGGATGCACTTGCGATCGGAGACTTCATGGATAGCTTGGAACTCAACAAGGCATGTGCCGCCGTGCTCGTGGCGGGGATCGCCTTCATGGGAGCCAGCCTGATCGGTGACGCTCTGGTCAGCCCCCACAAGCTCGCCAAGACCGCCTATCAGGTCGAACTGCCTGAAGCCGCCAAGCCGGGCGGCGAGGCGGCGGCGCCGGAGCCTCCGGTGGCGCTCTTGCTCGCCTCGGCCGATCCGGCACGCGGCGAGGCCGGCGTGAAGGCGCAAGGCTGCGTTGCGTGCCACAGCTTCAACGAGGGCGGCAAGGCGGGCGTGGGGCCGAATTTGTATGGCGTCGTCGGACAGGCCCATGGCCGTATGGCCGGCTATGCCTACTCGGCCGCGCTGAAGGGCAAGGCCGGCGCCTGGACCTACGAGGCGCTGAACGAGTGGCTCAAGAAGCCAAGCGCCTATGCCCCCGGCACCAAGATGAGCTACGCGGGCCTCGCCGATCCCAAGAAGCGCGCGGACATCATCGACTATCTGCACACACTGGCCGCCAAGCCCGAGCCGCTGCCGCCCGCGCCGTAACACGCGTCTCGCCGGCGCGCCGCGTCGGCGATGCCGCGTTGTGTCGCGCGGGGCTCAGAAAAGCCCGTCGATCTCGCCGGCCTGGTTGAGGCCGATCGAGTCGGCGGCCGGGACGCGGGGCAGGCCGGGCATGGTCATGATGTCGCCGGTGACCACCACGACGAAGCCGGCGCCGGCCGAGAGCCGCACGTCGCGGACCGGCAGCACATGGCCCTCGGGCGCGCCGAGCAGCGCCGGGTCCGCACTGAAGCTGTACTGGGTTTTGGCGATGCAGATCGGCAGATGACCGAAGCCGGCCTCGGTGAAGCGTTGCAGCTTCTTGGCGGCGGCGGCCGGGATCGATACCGAGCCCGCGCCGTATATTTCAGTGGCGATCGTGCGGATTTTGGCGGCCAGCGGCATCGCGTCGGGATAGAGCGGGCGGAAGGCGGCGGTTTTGTCGGCGATCTTGCGGCGGACGGCCTGCGCCAGGTCGGCCGCGCCGGCCGCGCCGTCGGACCAGTGGGTGCACAGGAACACCTCGACGCCCTGGTCGGCCATGGCCGCGCGCACGACCCCGATCTCGGCATCGGTGTCGGAGGTGAAGCGGTTCATCGCCACCAGCACGGGCAGGCCGAACTTCGCCATGTTGGCGGCGTGACGGCGTAAATTCGCGACGCCCCGGCGCACCGCCTCGGTGTCCTCGCGGCCGAGATCGGCTTTCGCGACGCCACCATGCATCTTCAGCGCCCGTGCGGTGGCGACGATGACGGCGCAGGAGGGGGCCAGGCCGGCGGAGCGGCATTTGATGTTGAGGAACTTCTCGCCGCCGAGATCGGCGCCGAAGCCTGCCTCGGTCACCACGATGTCGGCGAGCTTGAGCCCGAGGCGGGTCGCCATGACGGAGTTGCAGCCATGGGCGATGTTGGCGAACGGCCCGCCATGGACCAGGGCGGGCGAGCCTTCCAACGTCTGCACGATGTTGGGCATCAGCGCGTCGCGCAGCAGCGCGGCCATGGCGCCGTTCGCCTTCAGGTCGCGCGCGGTGACCAGCGAGTGGTCGCGCCGCGACCCCACGACCATGCGGCCGAGGCGGTCCTGGAGATCGGCCGGGTCGCGTGCCAGGCAGAATACCGCCATCACCTCGGAGGCCACCGTGATGTCAAAGCCCGCCTCGCGCGGGGAGCCGTTGGTGCCGCCGCCGAGGCCGATGACGATTTCGCGCAGCGCGCGGTCGTTCATGTCGAGCGCCCGGCGCCAAGTGACGCGGCGCGGGTCGAGCCCGATGGCGTTGCCCCAGAACAGATGGTTGTCGAGCAGCGCCGAGAGCAGGTTGTTGGCCGAGGTGATGGCGTGGAAATCGCCGGTGAAATGCAGATTGATCTCGTCCATCGGCGCCACCTGCGCCCGCCCCCCCCCGGTCGCGCCGCCCTTCATGCCGAAGCAGGGTCCGAGGCTCGGTTCGCGCAGGCAGATCATGGTGTCGGCGCCGGATGCGCGCAGGGCGTCGCCGAGGCCGATGGTGGTGGTGGTTTTCCCCTCGCCGGCGGCGGTGGGGCTGATGCCGGTGACCAGCACGAGCGCGCCGTCCGGGCGGCTTTCCAGCGAGTCGATGAACGGGAAGCCGATCTTGGCCTTGAAGCGGCCGTATGGCTCCAGCGCGTCCGCCGGGATGCCGGCGCTGGCGGCGATCTCGGCGATCGGGCGCAGCGTGGCGGCGCGGGCGATCTCCAGGTCCGACGCCATTATGCGGCAACCCGGATGGGGGCGCGGTTTCGGATGCCCATTTCTCGCAACGCGGCGTCGGCGGCAGCCACAAACCCCGCCATGTCGGCGGGTGTGACGGCGCCGATGCAGCCGACGCGGAAGCTCGGGGCCGCCGTGTTGTGGAAATTGCTGATGAGGAAGCCGCGCGCCTTCAGGGCGTCCACGAAACGCTGGAGGTTCCAGGCCGCATCGGCGGGCGATGCGACGTTGAGCACGATGGGCCCCTGGGCCTGGAGCGGCAGACAGGGCTCGAGGCCGAGGCCGATCATGCCTTGGTGGAGCGTATCGGCATTGGCGCGGTAGCGGGCGAGGCGGGCTGCCTGGCCGCCCTCGGCGTCGAACAGGTCGAGCGCCACATCGAGGCTGGCAAGCACCTGGGCGGCGGGCGTGAAGCGGAACGTCCCCGCGCCGGCGCGCTGCGTGTGCGCGTGGATGTCGGAGAGATCGAACGACCAGCTGCCGGCATTGCCGGCCGATGCGACGAGCCGGGCGATGTTGGCGACCGCGAACGACATGCCGGGCATACCTTCTAAGCATTTGTTCGCGGTGAACACGACGGCGTCGAGTTCGGGGTGGTCCGACACATCGAGGGGCAGGGCGCCGAAGGCGGAGACGGCATCGAGGATCATGCGGCGGCCGGCTTCACGCACCACGGCGCCGATCGCCGCCGGGTCGTGGATCATGCCGGAGCTGGTCTCGCTGTACACCAGGCCGAGATGGCTGATGGCAGGGTTGGCGGCGAGCGCCGCGGCAACCGATCCGGGCGAGGCATGGGCACCGTCGGCCACCGGCAATTCGATCGCGATGCGGCCGGCCTCGCGCGCAAGGCGTACCATGCGCTCGGCGTAGCTGCCGGTAAGGGGCACCAGGATGGTGCCGCCCGGGGGCACGAAGGTGCGGAGCGCCGCTTCGGTCGCGAAATGGCCGCAGCCTTGCAGGGCCAGGGTGGCATGGGTGTCCGGGTCGCCATGCGCCACGGCCAGCAGGCGCTGCTTGACGCGGGCGTTCAGGGCGCGAAATTCGAGGTCCCACGGCGCGAGGTCCTGCGCCATGGCGGCGCGGACGAGCGGGCTGGTGGTGACCGGGCCGGGGATCAGCAGTTTCATCATGGACCTCACGAACGAGGCGCAGCAATCGCATGGCGGGCCGAGCGAATCCAGGGTCTGGAAGGCAGCCGCCGTGCTGCTATGCTGCGGCGATGCAGTCGATCCTCTCCTTGCCCGCGTGGATGCCCTGGTGGGTGCCGCTGATTGTCGCCGTGCCGGTCCTGCTGTGGGGCGTGGTGTTCCTGCTGATGCCGTTCAGCGTGTTCGGCCTGAAGGCGCGGCTGGAAAGCGTGGAGGCGCGGCTGGATGAAATTCAAGGCGAAATCCGCGGCTTGGCGCTGCGCCTGCCCGAGCCTGGGCTGCCCGAGCCTGGGCGACCGGAGTTTGCCCGACCGGCGCTTTCACCCGAGGATGCCTATGGGACGCCGCCGCGCCCGCGCGGCGAGCCGGGCAGGCCGCCCATTCCGCCGGCGCCGATCGCCGTACCCATGCAAGGCGGGGCGGCGCCGCGCTTTTCCGGGCGGGCGGAGCCGCGGCTCGATTGGCCGCGTTGAACTCGGGCGGAACCCGCATCGCTATCCAGGACATGCGGGCATGATCGAGGAACGCGAAGAGGAGACGGCGTTCGGCACCGAGCGCATCGCGTTCGTGGCGGCGGCCACGGAGCTCGCCACCGGCACGCGCGCCCGGCTGGCCGCGACCTACGGGGATTGTCCGGTCGAGGAGGCGCAGATCGTGGTGTCGCTGGGTGGCGACGGCTTTATGCTGGAGACGATGCACCGGCTGCTGGGAACCGGCACGCCGGTCTACGGCCTGAATTGCGGTTCGGTCGGGTTCCTGATGAACGAATTCCTGGAAGGCGACCTGCGCGCGCGGCTCGGCCAGGCGAAGGCCGCGATGCTGCATCCGCTACGGATGCACGCGGTGACCGTGACGGGGCGGGTGGAGGAGGCGCTGGCGCTGAACGAGGTGGCGCTGCTGCGGCAATTCCGCCAGACCGCCAAGATCCGCATCAGCGTCGATGGGAGAGTTCGGCTGCCGGAGCTGATCTGCGATGGCATCCTGGTCTCCACGCCGGCCGGCTCGACAGCCTATAATCTGTCGGCGCACGGCCCGATCGTGCCGCTTTCGGCTAATCTGCTGCCCATGACCCCGATCAGCGCGTTCCGTCCGCGCCGGTGGCGGGGGGCCTTGCTGCCGAGCGGGGCCGACGTGCTGTTCGAGGTGCTGGAGACCGAGAAGCGGCCGGTGGCCGCGGTGGCGGACTTCACCGAGGTGCGCGACGTGGTTTCGGTGGCGATCAGCGAGGATCGGTCGTTGCGGGCGGTGGTGCTGTTCGACCCCGATCATGGGCTGTCGGAGCGCATCCTGGCCGAACAATTCACCGTCTGACGCGCGCGGCGGCGACCGCGTGGCCCACGGCCGGCGAGCGGCGCGTGGCATGCCATGCCGCATCCGCCTCGGCAGGATCGAAATCGCCGGCCGCGATGCGGTCGAGCGCCCGCTTCATGCTGTCGATGACCGGGGCGGAGGCGGCCGAGAGCAGGACGGCCGCCATGTCGCGGGTGCGGGTCTCGAGGGCCGCGAGGTCTGGCACGATCTCGTCGAGATAGCCGATCCGCAGCATTTCCTGGGCGTCGATCGGCTGACCGAGCAGGAACAGGCGCTTGGCGGCGCCAAGTCCGAGCCGGGCGACGTAGCGGCGCAGACCGGAGTGGTAGTAATGCAGGCCGAATGTGGCGGCGGGCATGAGCATGCGGATGCCGCCGACGCCCACCCGGAAGTCGCAGGCGAGGGCGAGGTCGGTGCCGCCGCCGAACACCGGGCCGTTCAGCGCGCAGATGGTGGGGACCCGGCAGCGCTCCAGCGCGTCGATCATGCGGTCGAGCGCCCCCAGGCCGGCCTCGTCCACGCCCGGTGGCAAGGGGCGGCCGAGGTCGGCGAGGTCATAGCCGGCGCAGAACGATTTCCCGTCGGCGCGCAGGATGACGGCGCGGATGGTCGCGTCGGACTCGATCGCGGCGAGATGCGCCCCAAGACGGGGAATGTCCTCGGGCTCGAGGCGGTTATGGTGGTGCGGCCGGTTGAGCTGGATGGTCGCGAGGCCGTGCGCGACAAGCAGGGTGGGTGGGCCGGGCTGGGCCGTGGGGGCGGGATCGCTCAAAATTGGACTCCGGCGAGGGATGAGGCGGCGCCAGACGTGCCGCCGACCGGGTCACGACGCAAGCATCATCGTGACCGGGTCACGACGCAAGCATCATCGGATCGACGGCGCCGAAATCCTTGGCGGCCAGCGGCAGGTCGAACTCGGCACTCGGATAGCCCTGCGCCATGTGCGCGTCGCGGATCATGTAGCCCCTTCCCCACACCGTGCCGATCAGATTGTCGGCGCCGGCCTGGGCCAGTTTCTTGCGCAGCTTGCAGATGAAGACGTCGATGATCTTCATCTCGGGCTCGTCCATGCCGCCATAAAGGTGATTGAGGAACACCTCCTTGGTCAGCACCATGCCCTTGCGCAGCACGAGCAGTTCGAGGATCGAATATTCCTTGCCGGTCAGATGCACCTCGCGCCCCGCCACGCTGACTTCACGACTTTCGAGGTTCAGCGCCAGCTCGCCGACCCGCAGCGTCGGCTGGCTGAAGCCTTTGCTGCGGCGGACGATGGCCTGCATGCGGGCGAGCAACTCCGCGTTGTCGAACGGCTTGCACACGAAATCGTCGGCGCCGGCGCCCAGCGCCCGCACCTTCGCCTGGGCGCGGGTCAGGCCGGAAAGAATCAGCACCGGCACCTCGACACGGGAGGCGCGCATGCGACGCACGACCTCGTACCCCTCCATGTCCGGCAGCATCAGGTCGAGCACGATGAAGTCGTAATCGTAGTGCCGCACCAGTTCGAGGGCTTCCCCGCCGGTATCGGCGTGATCGACGACCGTTCCCCCGACGCGAAGCACCTGCGCAATCGCCCGAGACGCGATCCGATCGTCTTCGATAAGGAGAACCCGCATTTTCGTGATCCCTATTCACAACCTTGGGTTGTAACGTAACTCTCTTTAAACTTTTTGACAACAGAATTAAATGATTCGCGTGCAGGTTGTAGGGCAGGATCGGGTGCGGCCATGGTGATGCAGACGCGAAGCCTAGCGCGAAGATTGGCCCGCGGGCTGGCCGGGGCGGTGCCGGCGCTGGGGACCTTGCGGGGCAAGGTCACGGCGGTTTCCGGGCTTCGGGTGGAGGTGGCGGGCCTTGGCCATCATCTGGTGGTGGGCGATCGGGCCTCGCTGCTGTCGCGGGAGGGATGCCCGATCCTGGCCGAAATCGTCGGCGTTTCCGGCGACACCGTGCAAATGCTGGGGTTCGCCCCGCTTGATGGGCTTGGGCGCGGCAGCGTCGCGGAAATCCAGTTGCTCGGCGCCGCCGTCCGCCAAACCGGGCTGCCCGTCTCGGACGGATGGATCGGGCGCATCGTGAACCCGCTCGGAGCACCGCTCGACGGGCTCGGCGCGGTGCCGTCCGGTCCCCGGCGCGACCTGCGCGCGGAGCCGCCGCCCGCGACGCTGCGGGCGCGGCTGGGACCGCGGCTCGATCTGGGGGTGCGGGTGCTCGACACGTTCGCCACCTGCCGCGACGGGCAGCGGCTGGGCCTGTTCGCGGGCTCGGGCGTCGGCAAGTCCACGCTGCTGGCCATGCTGGCACGCCATACCGCCTGCGACGTGGTGGTGCTGGCGCTGGTGGGCGAGCGCGGGCGCGAGGTGCGCGAGTTCATCGAGGATGATCTGGGGCCTGACGGGTTGGCCCGTGCCGTCGTGGTGGTGGCAACGTCGGACACGCCGCCGCTGATGCGCCGCGAGGCGGCCTATGCGGCAATGACCATCGCCGAGCATTTCCGCGACCAGGGACGCAGCGTGCTGCTGCTGATGGACAGCGTCACGCGGTTCTGCTTCGCGCTGCGCGAGATCGGGCTGTCGGCCGGTGAGCCGCCGGCGACGCGGGGCTATCCGCCCAGCGTGTTCGCCGAATTGCCGCGCCTGCTGGAACGCGCCGGGCCCGGCCTGGAGCCGTCCACGCCGGATCGCGGCGCGGGCCAGATCACCGGCCTGTTCACCGTGCTGGTGGAGGGCGACGATCACAACGAGCCGGTGGCCGACGCGGTGCGCGGCATCCTGGACGGGCACATCATCCTGGACCGCCAGATCGCGGAACGGGGCCGCTATCCAGCGGTGGACGTGCTGCGCTCGCTGTCGCGCGTGGTGCCGGGGTGCAACACGCCCGAGGAGAATGCGCTGACCCGGCGCGCCCGTGCGCTGCTGGCGATGGGTGCGGAGATGGCGGAACTGGTTCGCCTCGGCGCCTATCAGCCGGGCAGCGACAAGGCGGTGGACGAGGCGATCCGGGTGGCGCCGCGCATCGAGGCGTTCCTGCGCCAGGAGCGCGACGAGCGCACGTCGCGCGTGGACAGCTTCGCGCTGCTCCGGCGCGCCCTGGACGAGCGCGATGCGTGATCCGCTCAGCTCCCTGCTGCGGTTGCGCCAGATCCGCCTGGACGCCGCCAGGCTGGCGCTCGCGAACGACACGGCGGCGGAGCGGCGCTGCATCGAAGCGGAGGCCGACGCCCGCGGCGCGATCCGGCGGGAGGAGGCGGCGGCGATGGCACTCTCGGCGGGCGACGCCGTGGCGGAGGCCTACGCCGCGTGGCTCCCCCACGGACGGCTCGCGGTGCGCCGCGCCGTCGAGGCGCGGGATGTCAGCGCCGCCGCCCTGGTCACCGCGCGGGCGAAACTGGCGCTTGCCCGCGCCGACATGGAAGCGATCGCATCGGTGATCGAAGGTCGCGTCGCCGGCGCGCGCGCCATCGTCGAGCGCCGGGCACAGGCGGAAATCGACGAGGTCGCACGTTCGCGGCGAAGCCTCCCTGGCTAGGCCGCGCGACCGGCGGCTGTGGCCAGATCGGCGGCTTTGTGCTGAAACCGACGCAAAGCCTGGAGGCATTCTTGCGTATCGCGATGATCGGCGGCGGTTATGTGGGGCTGGTATCGGGCGCCTGCTTCGCGGAATTCGGCATCGACGTCGCGTTGGTGGAGGCCGACGCGGCCAGGCTCGCCGCACTTCGCGATGGCCGCATCCCGATCTACGAACCGGGCCTGGACCGGCTGGTGGCCGAGAACGTCGCGGCCGGAAGGCTCTCGTTCGGCAACGATCTCGCCGAGGCGGTCAACGGCGCCGAGGCGGTGTTCATCGCGGTCGGCACGCCGACGCGGCGGGGCGACGGCCATGCCGATCTGACCTATGTGTACGCGGCGGCCGCGCAGGTGGCCAAGGTGTTGACCGGCTACACGGTGATCGTCACCAAATCCACCGTGCCGGTCGGCACCGGCGAGCGCATCCACGAGATCGTTCGCGACGTGCGCCCCGACCTCGATTTCGATGTCGCGTCCAACCCGGAATTCCTGCGCGAGGGCAGCGCCATCAACGACTTCATGCGGCCCGACCGGGTGGTGATCGGCTGCACCAGCGCGCGCGCCCAGGCGGTGATGCGGAGCCTGTACCGCCCGCTTTATCTGATCGAGGCGCCGATCCTGTTCACCAGCGTGCAGACGGCGGAGCTGACGAAATACGCGGCGAACGCATTTCTCGCCATGAAGGTCACGTTCATCAACGAGATGGCCGACCTTTGCGAGAAGGTCGATGCCGACGTGCACGACATCGCGCGCGGCATCGGGCTCGACGGGCGGATCGGCCGCAAGTTCCTCCATCCCGGTCCGGGCTTCGGCGGTTCGTGTTTCCCCAAGGACACGCTGGCGCTGGCGCGCATCGCGCAGGACGCGGGCGCCCCGAGCCGGCTGGTGGAGACCGTGGTGGCGGTGAACGACGCGCGCAAGGCGGGCATGGCGGCGCGGGTGATTGCGGCGTGCGGCGGCTCGGTTCGGGGCAAGACGATCGCGGTGATGGGCCTCACCTTCAAGCCGGAGACCGACGACATGCGCGACGCGCCCTCGATCCCGATCGTGTCGCGCCTGGTGGCGGACGGGGCGCGGCTGCGCGTGTTCGATCCCGAGGGCATGGACGCGGCACGCAAGCTGCTGCCGCCCGATGTGGTGTATTGCAAGGACGCTATGGATGCCGTGGCGGGTGCCGACGCGCTGGTGGTGGTGACGGAATGGAACGAGTTCCGTGCCCTGTCCCCCGCGCGGCTGCGGCGCAGCATGGTGGGCAAGATCGTCGTTGATCTGAGGAATATCTATGACCCGATCGCCATGCGGCAAGCCGGGTTTGTGTATCACGGCATCGGGCGGCCTTTGGCTGCCTGAGACGCCGCCGGGCCGCACCTGCAACCGCCAATTTTCGCGAGAGCGCATTGTCCTATCCCGATTTCCCGAACCCCGATCTCCTGGACCGCATTCCGCTGAGCGCCCGGACCGTGCTCGATGTCGGCTGCGCCACGGGCGCGCTCGGCGTCGCCTACAAGCAGCGCAACCCGGCGGCGCGCGTGCTGGGGATCGACGCCGACCCCGAGGCGGGACGTATGGCAGGCCAGCGCCTCGACCGCGTGGCGGTCGTGGACGTGGAACAGAACCTGTTCCCGTTCGGCGCGCAGATGTTCGACTGCATCGTCTATGGCGACGTGCTGGAGCACCTGCGCAACCCTTGGGCGGTTCTGGAGGCCCATGCCCGCGTGCTGAATCCGGACGGCCTCATCCTGATCTGCATGCCGAACGCCGAGCACTGGAGCTTCGCCTCGCAATTGCTGCAGGGCACATGGGGGTATCAGGACAGCGGCCTGTTCGACCGCACCCATCTGCGCTGGTTCACCTATGCGAGCACCCAGGCCGCGCTGCTGGATGCCGGGCTGCATCCGTTCGACGTCGCGCCGCGCATCTTCGATGCCGCCGCCGCCGAGGCGTTCACGCGGACCGCCGCACCGACGCTGGAGGCGCTCGGCGTCGATCCGGCGGAATACCTGCGCCGGGCGCGGCCGCTGCAATATGTGTGGCGGGCGCGGCATACCAAGACGCCGGTCATGCAGATCATCTCGACCATGCTCTCGCCGGTGGGCGGCGTCAGCGACGTGCGCGTGCTCGAGCCCATGAGGGCGTTGGCGAGCGAGCCCGGCTTCCTGACGCATGTGTTGGGCGTGCATGAGGGCGAGCCGCCCCGGATCGACGGGGTGCCGCGGATTTTCGTGCTGCATCGCCCGCTGCTCGCCGGCGAGGAGGGCCTGGCCGTGGTGCGCGGGCTGGTCAATGACGGTTTCCTTGTGGTGTGCGAATTCGACGACCACCCGGCCGGCATCCCGGTTCTGCAACGGCCGGACATCCACAATTTTCGCGCCGTCCACGCGGTGCAGACGAGCACGGAGCCGCTGGCCGACGTGCTTCGGCAGGACAATCCCGAGGTCGCGGTGTTCCCGAACGCGGCAAGCGCGATCCCGCCGGCGCGCAACTTCCTCGATCCCGCGCGGATGACCATGTTCTTCGGCGGGCTGAACCGGGAGCAGGATTGGCCGCCCTACATTGCGGCGCTCAATGCCGTCGCCGGCTTTATGGGGGATCGGCTGCATTTCGAGATCGTCAACGATCGCGCGTTGTTCGAGGCGCTCCAGACGCCGCACAAGCGGTTCACGCCGCTGTGCGACTATGCGACCTATCGCGACCTGCTGAGCCGGTCCGAAATCTCGTTCATGCCGCTGGGCGACACGGCGTTCAACCGCTGCAAATCGGACCTCAAGTTCATTGAGGCGTCAGCCCATCGCGTCGCGTCGCTGGCCAGCACGATCGTCTACGGCGGCAGCATCGAGGATGGGCGGACGGGCTTTCTGTTTGACGACGCGAGCGCGCTGCAGCAGCGTTTGGCGCGCATGGTGGCGCAGCCGGACCTGACCCGCGAGATGGCCGACAAGGCCCGCCTCTATGTCACCAGAAACCGGATGCTCGCCACCCAGGTGGCGACACGGGGCGCGTGGTACTGGTCGCTCTGGAATCGCCGAGAGGAACTCACGCGCGCGCTGTACGACCGCGTGCCGGAGCTCGCGGCCGCACAGCCGCCGGCCGAGAGGAGCTAGACCTTCTCGACCTGGCTGTATTCCAGTTCCACCGGCGTCGAGCGGCCGAAGATGGAGACGCTGACCTTCACGCGGCCCTTCTCCTCGTCGACTTCCTCGACCGTGCCGTTGAAGCTGGTGAATGGGCCGTCGGCCACACGCACCTGCTCGCCGATGTCGAACAGGACGGCGGGGCGCGGACGCTCCACGCCTTCCTGCGCCTGCTTCATGATCCGCTCGGCCTCGGCCTCGCTGATCGGGCTCGGGCGCAATTTCGTCCCCAGGAAGCCGGTGACCTTGGGCGTGTCCTTGACCAGGTGCCACGCGTCGTCGGTGAGTTCCATTTTCACCAGCACGTAGCCGGGGAAGAACTTCCGCTCGGCGTTGACCTTCTGGCCGCGGCGCATCTCGACCACATCCTCGGACGGGACCAGCACTTCCTCGAACTGGTCAGCGAGGCCGTGCTGCGCGGCCTGCTCCTTGATCTGCTGGGCGATCTTTTTCTCGAAACCGGAATAGACGTGAACCACGTACCAACGTTTTGCCATTGCCATATTCCCTCAGATGCCGACGCCGAAGAGCGCACGGACGGCAATGCCGATGATCTGGTCCGCGATGAAGAAGAATGCCGCGGCCAGGGCGGCCATGACGAAGACAAGGCCGGTGGTGATGAGCGTCTCCTTGCGGGACGGCCAGGTCACCTTGGTCATCTCGACGCGAACCTCGCGCAGGAACCTTGCCGGATGGAACGCCACGCCACTCATTGCTTCTCGTAGCCTTTCAAACACGCGCCGGGCGAAATCGACCGGCGTCTCGAATCCCGCCGCGTGGCGCGGCGTCGCAAGGCACGGGAGGGCTTGGCAGGGGTGGAGGGTCTCGAACTCTCAACCTCCGGTTTTGGAGACCGGCGCTCTAGCCAATTGAGCTACACCCCTGCATCGCCAAGCACCCGGGCGGGCCCCAGGATGCGTGAAGCATTGCGCTGCCTGAAACCCGGGTCTGGGTCGGCTAGAAAGATCGCCGGGGCGCGGATGTCAAGTCTGGTGGCCTCGCGCGCGTGCGGTGAACCGCCGCGGGCGGTCGGCCGCCGGGCGGCTCGGAGCGGCGCTTTCCAGGAGCAGTGGGGAGGCGAACCACGACGGGGCACCGGTCGGATCACATTAACTTTCGTGCAAAAACTCAATAAACCAATGTATTTCCTACTCAATATCCCATTATGTGCAACTTTAATTGATCAAATTTTTTACTTGGCATGAAGTCAGCCGCGACATACCACAAAACTACATGGATTAAAAAAAACATATTGACGCGTTATTAACGCTATATTGACAGTAATGATATTGCGCCACCATCTCATCATGGGGTAACTGTTTTCTCAGGCAATCATGCCATGGAGTATCTCCCATGTCTCAGGTGAATTCTTCCGTCGCGACCCAGGCTGCGACGACCGAAATGCGCGCCACCCCTGTTATCTCTGCGCCGACTGCCCAGACGACGTCGCGCGACAGCGTGAAGGATCAAGGCCGGGTGCATGTTGGCGGCGCGTTCATTCGTTTCTGAGCATTGCGGTCGGCCGCCTCTTGTGTGATGCGTTGCAGGCGCGCAAGGGGCGGACATGACCCACGCGAACATCGTTGAGTTTTGTCGTCTGATCCCGCAGGCGAGGCAGCCAAAACGAGCGGAGCGGTCGGCCGCTGGATACCTGCCAAGTCGCGGCATGCGTTATTGCGATGCTTTGACGTCGGCCACCGGGTATGGCTACTGGGTGTTTCCGCCAATAGATCTCCGCCTCCTTTGGGATGGCGAGCAGATCATTTGGTCGTACGGCGAAGATGAAACATGGATTCCACTGAGCGGCACCGGCAGCGGCGCCGCTCAGTTTCCCAACTATGCTGCTATTTTTGACGAGGCGGTCCCAGAAAACCTTCGCGGTTTCTCTCCCCCCTTTATAACAGCGATGCCGGAGTTGGGCGGGGTTCAAATATGGACAGGCCTTCTCGCAAGAACCCGTCCGGGATGGAGCTTGACCGTGCGTGCGCCGGTAAATCTGCCAGCCATCCCGGGCCTGTCGGGTTGGGAGGGGATCATTGAGACCGACATATGGTTCGGCCCCTTGTTCACGAACGTCCGACTCACGAGAACCAACGTGCCCGTCCATATCCGGGCGCATACCCCATTTCTCCAGGTCCAGCCGATTCCGCAGGTGGCTTACCGCGAGGAAACCTTGGCGGCGTTCTCCTGCATCGAGGCCGCAGCGCTCACAACTCACGACTGGGATCGGCTGGGCGAAGTGCTTCTTCCGCATCCCGATCAGGAGGTTCGTCAAGGCGCCTACGCGGTTGCAGTGCGAAAGCGTCGGCTGTGTCCCGTCCATCCGGCGGCGCTGTTCGACGCTCCTTGAGGCAGCGCCAAGCCTCATTGCTTACCCCCACGGAGTGCCCGCACGTTTCAGGCCCTCAACGTAAAAATCGTGGTCGCGAGGCCGCAGAGGCGCGCGCGACACGATTTTGGCCACCGTCACATCAGATTCGATCGTCCGCAGCATTGCCAGACACTCTTCGGCTTCCGCCGGTCGATTCAGATGCCCGAGGATGGCCAGGCGGATGTTAAGCGCAGAGGCATGGCCCGCGTTGCGGGCCAGGACAATCTCCGAAAGCAGCTCCGCTTCGTCGAGGCGTCGGTCAAAGAAATACGCCGACATCAGGACGTGCTCGGTGAAGAAAATGTGGGGATCCCGAGGCGACAATGACTGGGACATGAGCGCATGATGGATCGCCGTCGCGTGCTCACCATTGTAAATCTTTGAAGCGCAGCTCAATGTCCACGCGATCGGTAGATTTGGATTCAGCTTGATGGCTTGCGCGTGCATGATGATCGCGCTCGGTACATCGTGAAACAGATACGCCTTGACGTGTCCCGCGATGGCGATTGCGCGCGCGTCCAGCGGGTCCAGTTCCACCGCGCGCGCCGCAGCGGCGCCGGCCAGGGTGGTGACGTCGCGCGGACGCTCCACCCAGCCTTGCCCCACGGCCATGATGCACCAATAGGCCATCCAGGTGTGCGCGGCGGCATAATTGCGGTCGAGTTCGATCGCGCGCGCCAGCAGGTCCCGTGCCCGCATGAACTGCAGCCGGTCGAGCCGGAAAATGCTGTGGATCGCGGTCAGCACGGAGTGATGCGCCGCCGCGACCTCCGTTGTGGCCGGTGGCTCGAACGCCGAGATGCGTTGGAACAGCTCCGGATCGACCTGGGCCACCGTTTCCGAGGCGATGCGGCTTTGCAGGGAGAACAGGTCGTTCATCGAGCCGTCGAACCGCCCCGACCAGATCACCTCGAAATCCAGCACCACGTCGAGCAGGGTGACGCTCACCCGGATCGCGTCGCCGATGACCTGGATCGTGCCGTCGATGATGTAGTCGAGCGCGTAGGTCCGGCTGCGCCCGAGGGCGTCGGCGGCTTGGCCGGTGCCGTCCCAGAACGTGGCCGAGGCGACCAGCCGGGGCGCGCGGAAGCGGGACAGCGCGCCGGAGATTTCCTCGGCCATCCCGAGTGCCATTCCGTAGCCGACCGGCGCGCCGGTGTTGCGGAACGGCAGCACCGCCATCCGCCAGCCCAGCTGATGCATCGGGATTTCGGCGCCGGCCGAGAGCACCTGCGGGAAACGCCCCAGCCGCGCGGCCTCGATCGTGCTGAGACTTTCCTTGATCGCGCGCAGAGCCCGCGGCTCGCGGCTGTCCGGCGGCGGGTTCATCCGCGCGTCACCAGACCACGGCGGCCGTGCGGCGGGGGGCGATGCGATGGCGGATTTGGAGCCTCCACTGAGTTTTGCCTGCCGGCCTGTCACGCTACTGCAATCGCACGTTCTTCACCAGCCTCCACCGGCAGGCGGCCTCCCATGCGCCATGCCGAACCGGCGGGCGACCGTGACGGTCCGATCCCGTCTTGACGATCCCGCCCGCGTCTCGCCGGTTCACCGTGGTGCTGGGCCTGTTCGCGGCGCTGCCGGCGCTGTCGATCGACATCAGCGCGCCCTCGCTGGTGCTGCTGCCGGCCGCGTTGGGCACGACGGCGATGGTGGCCGGCCTCACCTTGTCGCTGTTCATGGCGGGTTTCGCGCTGGGCCAGCTCGGCGGCGGGCTCCTGTCGGACCGCCACGGACGGCGGCCGGTGCTGCTGGCGGGCCTCGCCTGCTATTCGCTCGCCGGAATCGCCTGCGCGCTCGCCCCCACCGGGGGGATGCTGGTGCTCGCGCGCTGCGTGCAGGGCATCGGCGCGGGGGCGTGCTCGGTTCAGGCGTTCGCGATGGTGCAGGATCTGTTCGAGGGGGGGGCCGCGCGCAGCAAGCGGTCCTATGTCACGGTCGTGTTCGGCGTCGTGCCGATGTTCGCGCCCGCGCTCGGGTCGGTGCTGTCCGATTTGGCCGGCTGGCGGGCCGTGCATGCCAGCCTGGCCATCGCGGGCGGCCTGCTGCTGGCGGTGGCCCACGCGGGCGTCGCCGAAAGCCGGCGCGCGCGGCCCCCTGCTTCGCACCCTCAGGGCGAGCCCCGTCGGACGGTGATGCGGCGGGATGCCGCGTTCGTCGGTTTGACCGCGGCGAACGCGCTCAGCTATGCGTGCGTGTTCGCCTATGTCGCGGGCGCGCCGATCGTCATTATCGGCCAACTCGGCTGGTCGCCCGCGGTGTTCGCCGGGGTCTTTGCCGTGATTGCCGCGTCCCTGACGGCCGGGGCCTGGACCAGCGGCCGGCTCGGCCGCCGGGGCGTCGGCGCGGCGGCGCTGCTCGGCCCGGCCCTCGCCGGCTCGGCCGCCGGGGCCGGCCTGTTGGCGGCCGCCAGCGTCATGGGGGTGGCCTCCGGCGCCGTGCTGGTCCCGTTGATGCTCGTGGTCGCGTTCGCGCGCGGTATCATCGCGCCGAACCTGCAGCATCTCGCGATCGAAAGGCGGCGGGAACAGGCGGGTGTCGCCTCGGCCGTGGTGGGCGTGTCGCAACTCCTGGCCGGTGCGGCGGCAAGTGCCATCGTGGCAGCACTCCTGGCCCCCCTCGGCGCCACGGCGGTCGCGCTGCCGATGGCGATCCTCTCGGCCGCCGCGCTGGTGGTGGGGCGGGCCAGCCTCCGCCGCAGAGTATAGAGGGGTTTCGTGTTCCCGTTGGCACATCTGACGTCGATCGCAACGGCGAATTCGCGAATGCACTATGGTGGTATATTTCACGACTTTTGACCCCCAAAAGCCGTTCCGCAATCGCGCCAATGTCTACGCCGATACATCCGGCTTGTCTTGCTTCATGGACGAACACTTTTCCACAGACACCTTCACGCTGGCCCGGTCCAGTCGGTCATTCAACGTTCCCTTCTGGCCGCGCTCTCGTGCCATTTGTGCAGCAGCAGCCACGACAACCCACTCAGCAGCGTGAAGATCAGCACGCCCGTCATCGAGAGCAGGGCCAGCCCCGCATACATGCGCGGAATGTCCAGCCGGTAGCCGCTCTCCAGAATCCGGTACGCCAGCCCCGAGCCCGCTGCCGCCGTGCCGGCGGTGAACTCGGCCACCACCGCCCCGATGAGGGAAAGCCCGCCCGCGATCTTCAGGCCGCCCAGGAAATAGGGCAACGCGCCCGGCAGCCGCAGATACCACAGCACCTGCCACCGCTTCGCCCGGTACATTTGCATGAGGTCGATGAAATTGTGGTCCACCGAGTTCAGCCCGAGCGTGGTGTTCGACAGCACCGGGAAAAACGCCACCAGCCAGGCGCAGAACAGCAAGGCCAGCTCGGTGTCGCGGATATAGATGAGAATGAGCGGCGCGATCGCCACGATCGGCGTCACCTGCAGGATCACCGCGTAGGGGAAAAAGCTCGCCTCGATCCATTTGGACTGCGCGAACAGGATCGCGAGCCCGCCGCCGCCGATCACGGCCGCCAGCAGCGCCAGCAGCGTCACCCGAACCGTCACCAGAAGCGAACCTGACAGCGTGTCCCAGTCGCTCGCCAGCCGGGCGGCGATCCGCAGCGGGCCGGGCAGCACATAGACCGGGATGCCCTGGATGCGGACCAGCGCCTCCCACGACACGAGCACGACGATCCCCACCAGCAGCGGCAACGCCAGCCGCAGCACCCGGCCCCATCCCAGCCGGAATCGAGGGAATCCCGGCAACGGCTCCGGCAGCGCGACCTCAGTGGCCATCGGCCGCCTCCGCCATGGCCGCGTGCAGCGCCTCGGAAGCAAGGCGGCAATGGCGGTTGTAGGTCTCGCTGGTGCGGTACTCGCGGTCACGGGGATAGGGCGCGTCCACGGGAATATCGGCCACGATCCGCCCGGGCCGCGCCGCCATCACCATGATGCGGTTCGACAGGAACACCGACTCGAACACGCTGTGCGTCACGAACACGATGGTCAGCCTCTCGCGCTGATACAACGTCAGCAGGTCGTCGTTCAGCCGCCCCCGCGTGATCTCGTCGAGTGCCGCGAACGGCTCATCCATGAGCAGAAGGGCCGGATTCGTGACCAGCGCGCGGGCGATGGAAACCCGCATCTTCATGCCGCCCGAAAGCTGCCGCGGATAGGCATCGGCGAATTTCGCCAGACCCACCCCGGCCAGCGCCGCCATCACACGCGGCCTTGCCTCGGCCTTGCCCATCCCCCGCAGGCGCAGCGGAAGATAGGTGTTGCCGAACACCGTGCGCCACGGCATCAGGGTCGGCTCCTGGAACACGAAGCTGAGCGTCGGGTCGCCGGCCCAGGCGAGTTCCCCGGTGGTGGGCGATCCCAACCCTGCCAGCAGACGCAGCGCGGTCGATTTGCCGCAGCCCGACGGCCCGAGCAGGCTGATGAACTCGCCCGGCCGCACCGCGAGGTTCAGGTCCCGCAGCGCCAGCGTGCCATTCGCGAACGCCTTGCCGACATGGGACAGGCGCACGAGGGGGGGCGATGCCTGAAAAAAACTGCAAGGTGGGTTTGCGTCCGTCATGGCCCGGATGATGATGCCAGCCCCGCCAGCGGTAAAGGCACGGCAATGGCTGCGCGCGACGCACGCGAACTGGTCTGTCTCGGCGCCAACCCCTCCCATAGCTGGCGCGCGGGAGCCGGCCGCGTGGGTGCGACGATAGAGGGGTTCTGACCCGATGGACTTCCCCTGGCTCGCCTTCGCCGCCTTCGCTTTCGCCGCCTCGGTCACTCCGGGGCCGAACAACGTCATGATCGCGGCGTCGGCCGCCAATCACGGTGTCGCCCGCACAGTGCCGCATATGGTGGGCATCGCGTTCGGTTTCGGACTGATGCTGCTCGCCGCCGGGTTCGGGCTGGCGGCCCCGCTCACCGCGTTTAGGGCCGTGCAATCGGTGCTGCGCTGGGTCGGCGCCGTCTGGCTGCTCGTGCTGGCCTGGCGGATCGCCACGGCGGCCCCGCCCGGCGAGGGCGGCGGCGGGCCGCCCCTCGGCTTCGTCGGTGGCGCCATGTTTCAGTTGGTGAACCCCAAGGCCTGGCTGCTGACCTTGGGCGTGGCCACCGCCTGGATCGCCGCCGACCGGCCGGTGGCGCCGCAGGTGTTGGCGGCCGTCATGGTGTTCGTGGCGGTCACGGTGCCGTGCTGCCTTATCTGGGCCAGCCTCGGCGCCGCCTCGTCACGGCTGTTGAACTCGCCCGGCCGGCTGCGCGCCTTCAACGTCGCGATGGCCGTCCTGCTGGTGGTCTCGATGATCCCGGTTTTGTTCGAGACCGGCCGCTGAAGACTACTGGCTGTTGCGCTCGTAGACGTCGCCATTGTCGCGCCGCGCCGTCACCTGCTGGACCTTAGGCGCCTCGGCCACTTCCTCGGTCTGCGCCTCGTCACGCGCGGCCATGTGCGTGCGGGTCATGCGGCGGCCGTCATCCGGGCGGTTGTAGATGAAGCCGAAGGTGGGGTAGGTGCTGCCGTACTCCCCCCGGCCGCCCAGGCTCACGCGGACCTCGGACCAGTCATTGGACGGCGAAACGTCGATCACAGTCACGCCACGCGCCACGCCGCCGCCGTTCGAGCCGGGGCCGCCCCAATGGGCATGGTCGACCACGATCTCGCGCGATCCCGAGACGCTCGACACCACCGACACATGGCCCAGCGGCATGTGGCCGGTGGCGCGGAAGTTCAGGATGGAGCCAAGCTCCGGGCGGCTGCCGCGCGCATAGCGGCCGGTGGCGTTGCCCCACCAGTTGACCGCGTTGCCGGACAGTTCGATGCCGGTGTCGGAGCGTGCGAAGGCCACGCACTGGATCACGCCATAGCCGCCGCCACGATAGCTACCGGAGAACACCCGGGCGGTGTCACGCCCCACGAAGCGCGACGAGCCGCCGAACCGGCCCATGGTGAAGGACGCGTGCTGGACGCCGTGGCGTCCCGACTGCGTGAAAGTAGTGTCACTCAGCACGGCGCCCGACTTGAGGCCGCCATTGCGGCTGGCCTTGGACCCGCCGCCGCGATGGGCGTTGTTGCCGCGATCGGCGCTGCTGGCACTGGCCGAGGCCGTCTTCATCTGCGCGGGGGCGGCGTGGGCCTGCGCCGCATGGGCGCCGCCGCGATCGGGGGAGCGTGCCGCCTGCGCCTTGTCGGAGAGCAGCGAAGCCGCCGCTACCGACCCAAGAAGGAGCAGTCTGCAACCCATCATCCCAACCCGCATGCGCCAATCCTGTCGATTCTGTTACCAGCGAGGGATTGGGTAGCCTCCGTGCTCCGCGCCTGACAATCCTGAAATCACGAATTGTAGCGAAACCTTTCAATTCTCGCGGATCGGGCACCGGTTGGCCCGAACAATACGGAACTTCTTCCTAATAACGCGTCCGTGATACGTGGGTGTTGCAAACACATCAACCGATTGTTGCCTCAATACAACAGGCAAATCGTAATGAGCTGTAAGTCAATTGATGTAATGAATTGTCTGCGTGACAAAAAGCCCGCGCGAACGGCCCCTTCCACCTTCGCAAAAGGGACCGATGCTGCCGGCGTACGGTCGCTACTTGCAGCAGGTGACCATGATCTCCACCAGATGCCGCGGATCGGCCATGTTCGCCTGCACGCAGGCCCGCGCCGGCGCACCGCCCTCGGGCAGCCAGGCAGACCACAATTCGTTCATCGCGTCGCGGTCACGGATGTCTTTCAGCCATATCTGCGCTTGCAGCAGCCGCGTCTTGTCGGTGCCGTGGGTCTCCAGGATGGCGTCGATCGCGGCCAGCACCTCGGCGGTCTGGCCCTTGATGTCCTTGGACAGGGTGGCAGCCGTGCAGCCCTGCAGATAGACGAAGCCGTGATACTCGACGGCCTTGGCGAGCACCTTGTTGGGCTCGGTGCGGATGATCTTGCTCATATGCGTGCCTTTGCTTGAGAGGGACGCATGCTTTTAGGGCGGGCGCGCTGTATCAGGAAGACCGCTCGAGCACCCGCGCCATGCCCTCCATGCGGCGCAAGGCCCAGGCAAAAGCCACCAGGCACAGCGCGCAGCCCGCCAGAACCGGGACCCGCAGGCTCACGAACTCCGACGCCACGCCGAACGCGATGGCGCCCAGCGCCGGGCCGGCCCGCATGACCATGCCCCACAGGCTCAGCACCCGCCCGACGGCGGCGAAGCCCGCCATCGCCGGTCAGCGCGCGGGCGGCGCGATCCTCGGTGGCAGCGGGGCGGCCGCCGGAGCGGGGGCCAAAGCAGCGGCCGGATCGGAGGACACGCTGCCCGGCGGGCTGGTATTGTTGAGGCATGCCTCCTGGATGTTGTCCCGCGCGTAGCGGCCCGACAGCCCGGCGCTGGTAATGCCGGATTGGCCGTAGCCCGCGAACGGCGAGTCGCGCGTGCTGCCAACATAGGTGTCGGCGCGATAGATCTCGTCGCGATTCTGCCGCAGGTACACGTCGTCGGCGCGCTGGCGGCACGCGGCCAGGGTGGCGGCGCTGGCCCGCGCGCGGCCTCCGCTCGATTGCGGCGGGCTGGAGCAGGCGGCGAGCGCCAGCAGCGCCGCGAGCGGCAGAACACGAGCGGGGATCATGCGAAGGCTCCTGATGGATCGGGAAGGGGGGAGGGGAGGCAGGCGCGCGTCACCTGGCTACGGAAACCGGCCTCGTCGAATCGCGCCTCGGGCGTGAGCGGTGTGCGGGCCGCGGCGCGCAGCACGGCGGGGTCGATCACCGCCCCGTCGCGCTTCACCGTGAACAGGTTTGCGGCCCAGCGGGCATGGGCCAGCAGATCGACCAGCGCCAGCAGGCGAAGGCACAGCGACAGGCCGTACGACGTGGTCATGCCCACCGTGGTATCCACCGCCCCCGCCCAGCAGCAGGCATCGGGATCGGCGAGCGTCAGATCGGTGCAGGTGCCATCCTCGCGGCGAAAACGGAACATCCGCGCCGCGCCCCAACCGCCATCGTCTCGCGAGTCGGCCGCGATGGCACGATCCCGTGCCGCGTCCCAGGCCGCCGCGAGGTCGCGGAAGCGCACGGGCGGCAGCGCCTCGGGCGGCAGATCCACCAGATAGGTCAGCGTGCCGTCGGGGGCCGCGCCGACCCGCACCGGGGAGGCTGAATTGGTGTCGGACATGACGGCAGGATGGACCCGGCGGCCGTGCCGCGCCACCCTTGCCGCAACGCAAGGGAGACATTCCGTTGATTGAACTGGCCGACCTGACCGCGACCGATATGGCAAGCCGCCTCCGCGCCGGATCGCTGCGCCCCGAAGCAGTGCTGGAAGCTTGCCTCGACCGCATTTCCGCGCGGGACGGCACCGTCCATGCCTTCGCGCATTTCGACCCCGCACAGGCCCGCGCCGCGCCGAAGCGGCCCGGCCCGCTCCACGGCCTGCCGGTCGGCGTGAAGGATGTGCTCGACACGGCGGACATGCCGAGCCAGTACGGGTCGTCCATCTGGAAAGGCCATCGCCCGCGCGCCGACGCGGCGGCTGTCGCCTGGGCACGCGCGGCCGGCGCCGTGATCGTCGGGAAAACCGTCACCACCGAATTCGCCACGCGCACCCCCGGCCCCACCACCAACCCGCACCACGCGGGCCGCACACCTGGCGGTTCCTCGAGCGGTTCGGCCGCCGGCGTCGCCGCCGGCTTCTTCCCGCTCGCTTTCGCCACGCAGACCGCCGGCAGCATCATCCGCCCGGCGGCGTTTTGCGGCGTGGTCGGCTACAAGCCGAGCTTCGGCACCATCGCGCGCCAGGGCATGAAGGTGATGTCCGAAAGCCTCGACACCATCGGCGTCATGGCGAGAAGCGTCGCCGATTGCGCCCTGTTCGTCGGCGCCGTGGCGCGGCGGGATCTCGGCGACCCCGCGCGCCGCCCCGAACGCGCGCCGCGCGTCGGCCTGTGCCGCTCCCCCGCCTGGGCGCGCGCGGCACCCGAGACCACGGCGCTGTTATCCGACACCGCCGACCGCCTCGCCCGCGCGGGTGCCGTGGTGACGCCCCGCGAACTCCCCGAACTCTTTCACGCCCTCGACGACGCGCATCCGCTGGTGATGCAGGCCGAGAGCGCCGCTTCCATGGGGTGGGAGATGCTGGTCGCCCGCGACCAACTCAGCGGCCTGCTCCGCGAACGCCTCGAATGGGGCCTGTCGCACGACGCGGCTTCCCTCGACACGGCGCGGGCGGTGTTCGTCGCGTGCCAGGATGCGTTTGCCGGCGTCACGGACGGCGTGGACATCCTGCTCACCCCGTCCGCCATCGGCGAAGCGCCGGAGGGGCTCCACTCAACCGGCGAACCCGTATTCAATGGCATCTGGACCGCGCTCCACGTCCCCTGCGTGACGGTGCCGGCGGGCAAGGGGCCGAACGCGATGCCGCTTGGTATCCAGATCGTGGGGTCGCGCGGACGGGACCGCGAGACTTTGGCGTGGGCCGCATGGGTGGAGGCCGAACTCGCATAGACATCCACCGGTCGCACGCCCCAACCGTCCTGCGCTGCTGATCCAGAACGTGAACCCGCACCCCTACCGCCGCGCCGCCTGCAAAGCCGTATCCAGCACCGACAGAAACCGCGACCGATCCGCCTTGGTGATCGGCGCGGGCCCGCCGGTCACCAATCCCACCTCCCGCATGTGCTGCGCCACGCTGCGGCCGGCCAGCGCCGAACCGATATTGTCCCCCGTCCACACACGCCCGTAAGGCGCCACCGCCCGCGCTCCCTTGGCCAGGCACCGCGACGCCAGCGGGATATCGCTCGTCACGCACACATCGGCAGGCCCGATCCGGTCAGCGATCCAGTCATCCGCCACGTCCGCCCCTTCGCCCACCACGACCATCCGGACATTGGGCAAACCCGGCGGGCGGATCGGGCGGGAGCCGTTGGATACCACATGCACGATGAGGTTCAGCCGGCTCGCCACCTTGAACACCTCGTCGCGCACCGGGCACGCATCGCCATCGACATAGATTTCGGTCACGAATCTCCAGGGGTCCAAAGCCAGTCGCGGATCATCGGCATATCCTCGCCATGCGCGCGGATATAGTGGAAATGATCCACCAGATGCCCGCGCATCGCCTGCGCCACCGAGGCCGCCGCCGCCCTGAGCGAAGGCACGCGCTCGATCACGTCCAGCACCAGATGGAAGCGGTCCAGCTTGTTCCGCACCGCCATGTCGAACGGCGTGGTGGTCGAGCCCTCCTCCTGAAAGCCGCGCGCGTGGATGTTGTCGTGGCCGGGGCGCTTGTAGGCGAGGCGGTGGATCAGCCACGGATAGCCGTGATAGGCAAAAATGATCGGCTTGGTGCTGGTGAACAGCGCCTCGAACTCCGCGTCGCGCAGCCCGTGCGGGTGCAGCGCCGGGCTCGCCAGCCGCATCAGATCCACCACGTTCACCACGCGCACTCGCAATTCCGGCAGGTGCTCGCGCAGCAATCCCGCCGCGGCCACCGCCTCGAGCGTCGGCACGTCGCCGGCACAGCCCAGCACCACATCGGGCTCGCCGAAGCCGCTCGCGCTCGCCCACTCGAAGATGCCGATGCCGGCGCTCACGTGCCTGACCGCCGTCGCCATGTCCAACCACTGCGGCGCGGGCGCCTTGCCGGCCACCATCACGTTCACCTGGTCGAAGCTGCGCAGGCAATGGTCGGCCACCACCAGGAGGCTGTTCGCGTCCGGCGGAAAATAGACGTTGATCGTCTCGGGCTTCTTGTTGACCACCACGTCCACGAAGCCTGGGTCCTGATGGCTGAAGCCGTTATGGTCCTGCTGCCACACATGCGACGTCAGCAGGTAGTTCAGCGACGCGATCGGCCGCCGCCATGGGATTTTCCGGCTGCTCTCCAGCCACTTGGCGTGCTGGTTGAACATGGAATCCACGATGTGGATGAACGCCTCGTAGCACGAGAACAGCCCGTGCCGCCCGGTCAGCAGGTAGCCTTCCAGCCAGCCCTGGCAGGTGTGTTCGCTTAATATCTCCATCACCCGGCCGCCGCGCGCGAGATGCGTGTCGTAGGGGAACGTCTCCGCTTCCCAGGCCCGATCCGTGGCGTCGAGCACATCGCCGAGCCGGTTGCTCTCGGTCTCGTCCGGGCCGAACAGCCGGAAGTTCCGCCGCTCGCCACTGGCCCGCATGACGCCTTCGAGAAATTTCCCGAGCGTCCGCGTCGCCTCGCCGCACACCTGCCCCGGCTGCGCCACTTCCACCGCGAAATCACGAAAATCGGGAATTTTAAGCGGCTTGAGCCGCAACCCTCCATTGGCGTGCGGGCTGGCGCTCATCCGCCGCTCGCCCTTCGGCGCCAGTGCCGCGATCTCGGGCAACAGCGCCCCCGCCGGGTCGAACAGCTCCTGGGGCCGATAGCCCCGCATCCATGTGTCGAGCAGCGCCAGGTGGGCCTGCGTCGTCACTTCCGGGATCGGCACCTGATGGGCGCGCCAGAACCCCTCCACCTTCTTGCCGTCCACCTCCTTCGGCCCGGTCCATCCCTTCGGCGTCTTCAACACGATCATCGGCCAACACGGATGGTCCGGCCCCGTCTTGCCTGATCGCGCTGCCGCCTGGATCGCGCGGATGTCGTCGAACACACGGTCCATCGTCTCGGCCATCAGCCGATGCATCGTCGCCGGGTCGTCGCCCTCGACCACATGCGGCACATACCCGTAGCCGCGCACCAGGCTTTCCAGTTCCGCCATCGGGATGCGCGCGAGCACCGTCGGGTTGGCGATCTTGTAGCCGTTCAAATGCAATATCGGCAGCACCGCCCCGTCATGCACAGGGTCCAGGAATTTGTTGGAATGCCATGAGGTTGCGAGCGGTCCCGTCTCGGCTTCGCCGTCGCCGATCACGCAGGCCGCGATCAGGCCCGGATTGTCGAACACCGCGCCATAGGCATGGGAGAGCGAGTAGCCCAGCTCGCCGCCCTCATGGATCGAGCCCGGCGTGTCCGGGGCCGCATGGCTCGGGATGCCGCCTGGGAACGAGAACTGCCGGAACAGCTTGCGGATGCCGTCCGCGTCCTGGCCCACGTCGGGATAGATCTCGCTGTAGGTCCCCTCCAGATAGGTGTTCGCCACCACGCCCGGCGCCCCATGGCCCGGCCCGGCGATGTAGATCATCTCCAGATCGCGCTTCCGGATGATGCGATTGAGATGCACGTACAGGAAGTTGAGACCCGGAACCGTGCCGAAATGCCCAAGCAGCCGTTTCTTCACATGGGCGCTGGAAATCGGCGTCGCCAGCAGCGGGTTGTCGAGCAGATACACCTGCCCCACCGACAGGTAATTCGCGGCCCGCCACCACGCATCCATGCGGGCGAGTTCGAGAGCATCAGCCATGTTGGTTTTCCTCGCGGAGCAGGTCCCGCGTATGCCGTGCGATCATGGCCTCTTCATCGGTCGGAATCACGCGCACATCTATGCCATCGAGCCAGCCCAGCCCCGCCACGATGCGCTCGCGGATCGGCGCTGCGTGCTCGCCGATGCCCCCGGTGAAGACCAGGCCGTCGAGCCCCCCCAGCACGGCCACCAGCCCGCCGATCTGCTGGACCACGCGATAGACGAACAGGTCGAGCGCGGCACGGGCGCGCGGATCGTCGCTGGAGAGCAGCGCGCGCGTGTCCCCGCCGATGCCGGAAACGCCGCTCAATCCGGCATGGTGATACAGCAGGTCCTCGATCTCGCCCACGCTCAGGCCGCGCGCCTGCTGCAAGTATAATATTATACCCGCATCCAACGCGCCCGGCCGCGTTGCCATCACCAGCCCGTCGAGGGTGGTCATCGACATCGTGGTCTCGACGCTGCGCCTGGCCCGCATGGCGCACAGGCTGGCGCCGCTCCCTAAATGCGCCACGATCACCCGAGCCTCCGCGAGCGGGGTTTCGGCGAGGCATCCAGCGATGTACTCGTAGGAGAGGCCATGGAAGCCATAGCGCCGCACGCCCAGCTCCGGCGGCAACGCCACCGCTTTCGCCACATCGGGCATGGTGGCGTGGAATGCGGTGTCGAAGCACGCGACCTGCGGCAGATCGGGCCGCAGCTTGCGCACCGCGTGGATCGGCGCCACCGCCTTCGGCTGGTGCAGCGGCGCCAGCGGCGTCAACGCCTCGATCTCGGCCAGCACCTGGTCGGTGATCCGCACCGGCCGCGTATGTGCCGCGCCGCCATGAACGATGCGGTGGCCCAATGCGGTGACCGGCCCGTGACGCTCCATGCTGGCGAACAGCTCCGCGATCGAGGCCGCGCCCACCTCGTCCCGCATCACCTCCCTGGCCTCATCATCGAACAGCGCGACCTTGAGGCTGGAGGAGCCAGCGTTCAGCGCCAGGATCATGTCGCGAAGCGCAGCCGCGCCGGCAGCGTTTCCAGGCTCTCCACCGTGTCGAAATCCCGCAGGATGGCATCGTCGCCCATGTCGATCTCGGTCACCTGCTCGGCATGGCGCTTGAGCAAGCCGCGCGCGCCCGCATCCCCCTGCAACGCCAGAATCTCGGGAAAATACGCCCGGTCCCACAATATCGGGTTGCCGATCCGCCCCTCATGCGTCGGCACCACGATCGCGCGGCCCTCGTCGGGGTCGTACGCCGCCACCAGCCGGTCGATCATCCGCCCCGTCACCAGCGGCATGTCGCCCAGGCAGACGATCGCCGCCGAGGCGCTTTCCGGCAACGCCGCGATCCCCGCCTTGAGGCTTGCCGACAAGCCGGCGGCATAATCGGGAGCATCCACCAACGTCACCGGCCGCCCGCCCAGCGCCTCGGCCACGTCCGCCGCGCGATGACCCGTTACCACCAGCACCGGCCGCGCGCCGCTGGACAGCAGATTGTCCACCACCCGCGCCACCATCGCCCGCCCGGCCCGGTCGGTCACCAGCAGCTTGTTGTACGGCGCCATCCGCGTCGACTGGCCGGCCGCCAGCACCAAGGCCGCCACCTGCCGGGCGGTCGTCACCGGCTTCTCGGTCAGAGCGCGCGGCAGCGGCCGGTCGGTTTCCTTCAGCAGCCCACCCACCCCCATCCGCATGATCTCCGGCCCGCCGGCCGGCAGGCCGGCGAAGAGGCGTTGCAGCACCAGGTCGATGCCGTTGGCCTTGGGGCTTCGCGCGCATCCAGGCAGCACCAGCGCCGGCACGTCGCCGATCCGCCCGGCGCAGATCAGGTTTCCGGGATCGACCGGCATCCCGAAATGCACGATCTCGCCGCCCGCCGCGACCACGCCCGCCGGACCCACATCCCGCCGGTCCACCGTGGCCGAAGCCCCCGCCACCAGCAGCAACTCCGCGCCATCCGCCAGCAGCGCCAGCAGCGCCGCCGCGATCGGCGCCTCGGCATGGGCGCATCGCAGCGGCGGCAGCATCCGGCCCGTCAGCCCCGCCACCCGCGCCCGCGTGGCCGCGATGGTCCCCTCGGCCACGCTCGCCTTCAGCCCCGGCAACTCGGTCAGCACCAGCCCCACCGCCAACGGCCTGAACGGATGCAGCGCGAACGCCGGCTCCCCCGCGCCCGCCGCCGTCTCGACCTCCGCCAGTTCCCCGCCCGCCACCGCGAACGGGATCACCTTGATCGTCGCCACCATGTCGCGCGGCGCCACCACCGCGAAATCCGGCAGCGTCGCCACCGTCAGCGCGTCGCTGACCGTGTTCACCCGGTCGATCTTGGCCGCATTCACCCGCAGCAGCCCGGCCGCGGCCGCGTGCAGATTGACCCGCCCGGTCCCGGCGCGCCCCAGCGTCAGCCCCGCGCTCTCGAGCACGGCGGCGACCCGAGAGGCGGCCTCGTTCTCGCCCACGTCCCCCGGCTCGAACCGCGCCGCGATCAATTCGGTTCGCCCGGCAAGCCGCAACGCCGCGATGGCCTCGGCGTCCAGCACAAAACCCTTCTTCACCACGCGCCCCGCGAGCCGGTGCGTGTGCGCGACCACCGCGCCAAGCGCGTCCTCCAGCCGGACGGGGCCGAACTTCACGCCGCGGCCTTCGCCGGCCCCCGGATGGCGAGCGCCGCATTGCGCCGCACCGCCACGAACTCCGCGATGATCGAGAGCGCGATCTCGGGCGCCGTCACGGCCCCCAACGCCAGGCCCACCGGCCCCCTGATGCGCGCGAAATCCGCATCGCCGTGGCCAAGCTCGCGCAGCCGCGCCAGCCGCGCCGCATGGGTCTTCCGGCTGCCCAGCGCGCCGATGTAGAACGCGGCACTTTTCAGCGCACGGTCCAGCGCCGGGTCGTCCAGCTTCGGGTCGTGCGTCAGCGTCACCACGCCCGTCCGCGCGTCCGGAACCAGCGCGTCCAGCGCCTCGTCCGGCCACTCCGTCATCACTGTCACGTCGGGAAACCGCTCATCGGTCGCGAAGGACCGCCGCGGATCGACCACGATCACCGATAGCCCGATCTGCGCCGCCATCGGCACCAATGCCTGCGCGATATGCACCGCTCCCACGATCACCAGCCGCAAGGGCGGGTTGTAGGCGCGCAGGAACCATTCGCCATCCGCCAGCCTCACGGTGCCGCTCTCGTCCCGATCCAGCGCCCGCTGCGCCGCCACCGCCAACTCAGAGTCACCGGCACCCGAGGTCAGCAGCCTCTGCTCGCCTCCCGGCAGCCTGGTCGCCAGCACAACGGGCCGCTTGGCGGCCCGCGCCTCGGCCAGCCCCGCCAGAACCTCGGGCGTCATGCCAGCGTCTCGACGAACACCTTGACCTTGCCGCCGCACGCCAGGCCCACTTCCCAGGCGCGCTCGTTGGTCACGCCGAAATCCAGCAGCTGCGGCACCCCACTCGCCATCGTTTGCCTGGCGGCGTCGGCCACGGCACCCTCGATGCACCCGCCGCTGACCGACCCCGCCATCTTGCCCGACGCCGTCACCGCCATCTGGCTGCCCGCCGGCCGGGGCGAACTGCCCCAGGTCTCGGTGACCGTCGCCAGCGCCACCTGTTCGCCCGCGGCGCGCCAGCCGGCGGCCACCGTCAGAATATCGTCGGCTTCGGTCATATCTGTCCCTTCCATCGATCCATCGCGCGCGTGGGTGCCCGACGCGACAAGGCCGCCACCAGCTCCCGCAGGCTTGCCAGGCTGTGAACCGGCCGGAACTCGTCCACATGCGGCAGCATCGCGCGTATGCCCTGCGATCTGGGTTCGAAGCCGGTCCAGCGCAACAGCGGATTGAGCCACACCAGCCGCGAGCAGGATTTGTGCAGCCGCTCCATGTTCTCCGACAGCCCGGCGGCCCCGTCCCGGTCCAGCCCATCCGTCACCAGCAGCACCACCGCGCCCTGGCCCAGCACCCGCCGGCTCCAGTCGCGGTTGAACGCCGCCAGCGCCTCGCCGATCCGCGTGCCGCCGGACCAGTCCGGCACGGCGTGCGCCACCATGTTGAAGGCCACCTCCGGGTCGCGATGGCGCAACTGGCGGGTGATGTTCGACAGGCGGGTGCCAAACAGAAAAGTGGAAACCCGGTCCCGGTCATTGGCGACAGCATGGAGGAAATGCAGCAATATCTGCACGTAACGCCCCATCGAGCCGGAAATGTCGCACAGCACGACCAGCGGCGGCGGCCGGGTCACGCGTCGGGTTCGCGCGAGGTCCATGATCTCTCCGGTGCGTCGCCCGGCCCGGATGGTCGCTCGAAGATCGGTGCGCGCGCCATTCGGGTCCGGCCGCAGCCGGCGCGTCGGCCGCATGTCCAGAGGCAGCACCAGCTTGCGGATTTCCGCTTTGGCGCGCGCGATGTCGTCGGCTCCCATGGCCTCGAAATCCATGCCCTGCAACCGCTCGCTTTCGGACACGGTCAGCGTGGCATCGATTTCCTGCCGCGGCGGCTCGACCGGCGGCTTCGGATCGCGCGGCGTCCGCATCGCCTCTGCCAGCCGCCGGCTTCCCGGCGGCGCGCGCTCAGGCGGCTGGTTCTCCTCCATCAACGCCATCGCCGCCGCGTGCTGCCCCGCATTCGGGTCGCGCCAGAACATGCGGAACGCCGCGTCGAACAACTCCGTCTGCTCGTGGCGGTGGACCATCGTGGTGCGTAGCGCGGTGCGAGACTGCGCCCGGCTCGACAGGTCGATCAGCGCCAAAGCCTGCTGCGCGGCCAGCATGTCGGCCGGTCCCACCGGCAACCCGGCGCGCCGCAGAAGCCGGGCAAAGTGCATGACGTTGAGGGAGAGCGTGCCCACGCATTCCCTCAGCCGAACGGGGTCACGGGTGCCGTCGCCCGCAGCACCTCACCTACCAGCCGCGCCGCTTCGGTACCTCTGATTTTGGCGATATCATCTTGATATTTAAGTAATACCCCAAGCGTCTCATCGACCGCCCCCGGCGCCAGCTCATGCTGATCCAGATGCATCAGCGCCGCCGCCCAGTCGATCGTCTCGGCCACGCCCGGCAGCTTGAACAATTCCTCGCTTCGCAAAAGTTGCACGAATGCCACGACCTCGGCCGACAGCTTCTCCGGCACCCCGGGCGCCTTGCGCGCCAGGATCTCCCGCTCCCGCCGTGCATCGGGGTAGTCCACCCAGTGATACAGGCACCGCCGCCGGATCGCGTCATGCACCTCGCGCGTGCGGTTCGACGTCAGCACCACCACCGGAGGCACCTTGGCCTTCACTGTGCCGTATTCCGGCACCGTCAGCTGGAAATCCGCCAGCACCTCCAGCAGAAACGCCTCGAACGGCTCGTCCGCCCGGTCCAGCTCGTCGATCAGCAGCACCGCCGGCGACAGGTCCGGGTCGATCGCCGACAGCAGCGGCCGTTCCAGCAGGAACTCGCGGCCATAGATGTTGGTGCCGGTGCTGGCGCGCTCGCCGCTCGCCTCCGCCAGCCGAATGGCCATCAGCTGCCGAGCGTGGTCCCACTCATAGGCCGCCGCCGACAGGTCGAGCCCGTCATAGCATTGCAGCCGCACCAGCCGCCGCCCGAGCCCCTCGGCCAACACCTTGGCGATCTCGGTCTTGCCCGTCCCCGGCTCGCCCTCCAGGAACAGCGGCCGATGCATCGACAGCGCGAGGAACACCGTGGTCGAAAGCGCCGTGTCCGCGACATATCCCCCGGCGGCGAGCAGCGCCGCCGTGGCCGCGACCGAGCCGGGGAGCACTACAGATAGCTTCCGAAGATCAGGACGAAGATCGCCAGGAACAGCACGCCGCCGATCCAGGCCACGATCGGGAACCCGAACGGCTCTCGCGGGATCATCGAGAACACGCTGAGCGCCGGGGGCGGCGTCAAAGGCGGCGCCAGAGGCATGGGGGCGACCGCGACCGCTAGCCCGGTCTCTGTGCCCGCCACCGGGGCCGCCACTGGGTGCGCCGCCGCCACGACCGCCACGAAGCGGTTGAAGAACGCGTCCGACATCTGCTTGGCGGTGGCATCGATCAGCCGCGCGCCCAACTGCGCGATCTTGCCGCCCACCTGCGCCTTCACGTCATAGGTCAGCACGGTGAACGCGCCGTCCTCGATCAGCCGCACCACCGCCCCGCCTTTGGCGAAGCCCGCGACGCCGCCCTGGCCCTCGCCCTCGATCCGGTAGCCGTTCGGCGGATCGAGGTCGCGCAGCACCACGTTGCCGGTGAAGCGTGCCGCGATCGGGCCGATCTTGATCGCAGCCGTCGCTTTCATGTCGGTGGGCGAGGTCTTCTCCAGGCTCTCGCAGCCGGGGATGCAGGCCTTCAGCACCGCTGGATCGTTCAGCGCCTCCCAGACCGTCTCGCGCGGCGCCGGAATACGCCGCTCACCCGTCATGTCCATGAAGTCTGATCCATCTGAAAAACGTCTCCGTTGCGCGAGGCGGACGTTACCGGCAGGGTTATGGGCGTGCAACCGACCGGCCACACGCTAAATGTGCGGGGATGATCGCAGTTCCCCGCCCGCTCTATATCCACAGCGAGATCTACCGGCGCTCGACCTACGGCCCGAAGCATCCGCTCGCCATCCCCAGGGTTTCCACCTGCACCGACCTCATCCGCGCCATGGGCTGGCTCGACCCGGCGGCGATGCGCGAGGCGCCGGTGGCGACCGACGAACAACTCCTGCGCTTCCACACCCCGGAATACCTCGCGGCCCTCAAACGGGCCGAGACAAATCAGCAGGTCAGCGACGAGGACCGCGCCCGCTACAACATCGGCGCCGAGGGCAACCCGATCTATCGCGAGATCTTCCGCCGTCCCGCGACCTCCGCCGGCGGCGTCATGCTCGCGGCCAGGCTCGTCCGCGATGGCGGTATCGTCCATTGCCCCGGCGGCGGCACCCATCACGGCCGCCCGGCGCGCGCCTCGGGGTTCTGCTATTTGAACGACCCGGTGCTCGGCATCCTCGAATGGCTCGAGGCCGGCCTCGACCGCATCGTCTATCTCGACCTCGACGCCCATCACGGCGACGGCGTGCAGGACGCTTTTCATCACGACGACCGCGTGCTCACCATCAGCATCCACGAGGCGGGACGCTGGCCGCATACCGGCGAGGCCCATGACAGGGCAGGGGGGGCCGCGCGCAATTTTCCGGTTCCGCGCGAATTCAACGACACGGAAGCGGCGTGGCTGCTGCACCACGCCATCCTGCCCCTCATCGCGGCCCACCGCCCGCAGGCCATCCTGGTCCAGGCCGGTGCGGATGCGCTGGAGGAGGATCCGCTCGCCCGTCTCTCGCTTTCCAACAACGCCTATTGGGCGGCCATCGAAGCGGTGATGCCGCTCGCCCCCCGACTGGTCGTGGTCGGCGGCGGCGGCTACAATCCCTATACCGTCGGCCGCTGCTGGGCCGGCATCTGGGCGACGCTGAACCATCTTCCCATCCCGGATCGCACCACCGAGGGGGCCGAAGCCGTGCTCCGCGCGCTCAGCTACAACCGCGCCGCCGGCCGCAATCCTCCGGCGCACTGGTTCACCACCCTGCGCGATGCCCCCCGCGACGGAGCGGTGCGCGACGACGTGAAACGCCTTGCCATGGAGACCACACGATGAACCGCCGCACGCTTGTCGCCGCTCTCGCCCTGGTGCCGCTCGCTTCCCGCGCCCAGATCGCCGCCCAGACCGCCGCCCAGCCCGAATTGCCGAAGGAAAAACTCGTCGTCGTCACCCGCGACGGCAAGCGCCACGATTTCAACGTCGAGATGGCCATGACCCAGGAGCAGCAGACCGTGGGGGAGATGTTCCGCCCCAGCGTGCCTGCGGATGGCGGAATGCTGTTCGACTGGGGTAGCGTCCGCCAATCCGACATGTGGATGCGCAACACCCTCGCCTCGCTCGACATGCTGTTCATCGGCCCGGACGGCACGGTGAAGCACATCGCCGAGCACGCCGTGCCACAAAGCCTCGCCATCATCAGCAGCGGCGGCCCGGTCCGCGCCACGCTGGAGATCGCGGCGGGGACGGCCGAGAAACTGGGCATCCGCGTGGGCGACAAGGTTCTGCAGCGCATCTTCGGCAACGCGGGCTGACGTCTCGGCACCATGGTCTCCGCACCATCGTTGACCAGGGGAAGAATCCCCCATACACCGCGCGGGCGGCTTTTCGGGGCGTGGCGCAGCCTGGTAGCGCGCCTGTTTTGGGTACAGGAGGCCGCCGGTTCGAGTCCGGCCGCCCCGATAGAACGCACACAGGAGCGAACGCGTTGGCCAACCGGGCTCGGATCTATCGGCAACCCAAAACCGCCATGCAATCCGGCACCGCCGGCACGCAAGTCTGGGTGCTCGATTTCGAGCCTTCCGACCAGCGCCACCCCGACCCGCTGATGGGTTGGATCGGCAGTTCGGACACGCAGACCCAGGTGCGCCTTCGCTTCGACACCGCCGACGAGGCCCGGATTTATGCCGAACAGGCGGGCCTCATCGTCGAAATCGAACTGCCGAACGAGCGCACGATCAAGCCGAAAGTCTACGCCGACAACTTCAAGTTCGGCCGCACCGACAACTGGACCCATTGATCGTCCGGATGCGCCCTTAGCTCAGATGGATAGAGCAGCAGCCTTCTAAGCTGCTGGTCGCTGGTTCGAGTCCAGCAGGGCGCGCCACGGTTTCGGCGCAAGGTCACCGAACTTCTCCATAAGGCGAACGTTTCACCTGCTCCATCACAGGAGACGTTCTCATGAAAGCCATTCTCATCCCCGCCGCTTTGGCAATCACGGTCATGAGCGCCGCCTTCACGGCCCCGGCCCAGGCCGGCTGCCTCAAGGGCGCGGCCATCGGGGCACTGGCCGGCCACTTTGTCGGCGGCCATAGCGTGCTCGGCGCCGGCGCCGGCTGCGTCGTCGGCCGCGCCAACTCCAACCGCCGTTACGACGAGCGCGACCGCGCATATGAGCCCGGCGACAACTATCAGCCTGGCATCTCCAACTACCAGCGCCCCCAGCCGTACAACGGTTCCGATCCCCGCGCCTATGATCGTGGCTACGACCAGCGTGCCCCCGGCTACGACTACCGCCGCTGATCCTGGGTGCCTGTCCCGGTTGCCTGGGTAGAGCCGAGGCTCTATCCGGGCAGGTGCGCGAACTGAAAACCGCGATCCCGCAACCGCTTCACGCCCTCGACCACGCCGGGTCCGCTCGCCCGTTTCGGCTGGTTGAAATGGGCCACGATCACATCGCCGTCCCGCGCCGATCCGATCCGATCCGCGACCGCCTTCGCTGGCAGCGACGCGCCGACATCGCCATTGAGCGAGTAGCCGGCGATCTTGAATCCCAGGGCGCCGATCGGCGCTATCGCCTCGGGGCTGTAGAACCCGGTCGCCGCGCGATACCAGGTCGGCCGAACGCCCGTCGCGGCACGGACGGCGATGGCACCTCCGTCGACCTCGCGCTCCACCGAAGCGAGGTCGCCCGCCGGGCGTAGTCCGAATATCGGACGATCTCCCAACACGGGCGGGACATGAAGGGCGCCGTGGTTCTCGATCGCGAACAGGTCGGCGTGCCCCTTCAGAAAGAACATCCCGGCAGGGTTCTGCTTGAGCCATACGCCAGTCACGAAAATGGTCGCCGGCACGCCCATTTCCACAAGAGCCGACGCGATCCGCGTGTCGAATCCGCCTGGGCAGGCATCCAGCGTCAACGCGGCGCGGGGCGCGGCCGAAGCGGCGGGCAGGCGGAGCGTGGGTTCGATCGTTGCCCCGGACGCCGGCCAGGCGACACCGGGTGTGCCCAGGGTCGCCGCCAGCATTCCGCCCGCGAAGCGCCGTCGCGACAGGCGGCAGAACTCACACATCCTCTATCTCGGCCCCCCGATCCGCAGGAACGCCATCGTATCACCCTCGAGCACCGCACAGGTGAGCGCGCCGCCGAAAACCGCTCCAGTGTCGATCCCGATGCGGTTGGGCCGGATCACCGGCTCCCACTTCACCGTGTGGCCATGCACCACGATGGCCCCGAAATCGGCGTCGGAACTCAGAAACACCTGCCGGATGCGGATCAGGTCATCCGGCGTCTGCGCGCCCAGCGCCACACCGGGCCGCACGCCCGCATGGACGAACATGTAATCCCCCGCGTGGAACGAGAGCGCCCGGCCGCGCAGCCAGTCGACATCGTCGCTCGGCATCGCGTCGCGCCACGCGTCTCGCGGCGACCCAGGATCGATCCCCCAACTCTCCAGCGCCGCGCCGCCGCCGTTGAACAGCCAATCGGTCGCCGCCGCCCGATCGCCATCGAGCGCGTCCAGCATCGTGCGCTCGTGGTTGCCCATCAGGCAGACCGAACTGGCTCCCGCGATCGGCGATCCCTTCCGCAGCATCGCCACCACGCCCGCGCTGTCCGGGCCCCGATCGACGTAGTCGCCCAAATGCACCAGCGTCGCCGTGGCCACCGGGTTGGCGGCAAGATGCGCCGCGATCGCTTCGTGCATGGCCCGGAGCTGCGCCGCGCAGCCATGCACGTCGCCTACGGCGTAAACGCGGGAGCCGCCCGGAAGTCGTCCGGGAGCCGCGCGGGTTGACTCCTGCCGCCGCACGGGCGGTTTCCGATTGGGTCTTTTCCACTCGACGCGCCACACCATGCCCACCCTGCCTTCCACTGGAAGCCGCTCGCGACCTTTCGACCGTTCCGTAAACCATTTGGTGATACTTCGCTGCCACGATGATGCCTGCATTGCAGGAACAGACCATCCATGTGGTTGTCGAGAAAGCGTCGCGCCGCCCTCGCGCTGAAGGCCGAGTGGTTCGACTTCCTCACAGTCAAGGCCGGCGTGGCCCTATGGGATGTCGTGCTTCATGACGGCAACCCGCTCCACCCGAAATCGCAATGGACGTGGTCAGCGGAGTTTCGCCAACTCTGCGGTTTTGAGTCCGAGGTGGAATTTCCCAATGCCATGGGGTCGTGGCTCGATCGGCTGCACCCCGACGATAGATCCGTCGTGCTTGCGTGCCTCGAAGCGCATCTGGCGCCGGTCGTGCCGAAGCCTCTCAGTTTTGCGATCCACCGGTTGAAGGTACGGGACGGGTCGTACCGATGGTTCAGGGCGTCGGCCGCGGTTGCGCGGGATGGCGGCGGCGCTGCCTGTCGCATGTGCGGTTTCCTCATCGACATCCACGCCGGCAAGGCGGCCGAGGAAGAGCGCATCGCGCAGATCGATGCCGTGACCCAGCGTTTTGCCGGGGAGGTCATGGAGGTCGTGAGTCATGTCGCGGTCGCGGCCTCCCGCCTCGAATACGACGCGGGTGCCATGAACGCGGCTGCCGAACAGACCTGCCATCGGTCGCTCACGGTCGCCACCGCCTCGGAGGAGGCGACCAGCAACGTGCGGAATGTCGCGGCGGCCACGCGGCAGGTGACGGCGTCGATCCGGGAGATCGGCGAACAGGTCGGACGTTCGAGCGAGGCGACCGCGACCGCGACCGGGCAGGCGCGAGACGCGAACGAGGTGGTACAAAGCCTGGTGGCCGACGTGCGGAAAATCGGCGACGTGGTGAACCTCATCAGCGCCATCGCCGGCCAGACCAACCTTCTGGCCCTGAACGCCACCATCGAGGCTGCACGCGCTGGCGACGCGGGCAAGGGATTTGCCGTTGTTGCGGCCGAGGTCAAAACGCTGGCGGCGCAAACCGCCCGCGCGACCCAGGAGATCACCTCGCGCATCGACGCCGTGCAGAACGCGACCACCGAGGTCGCCCGCGCCATCGGCGGCGTCTCCACCACCATCGACCGGCTGAACGAGGTGGCGGCCGCGATCGCCGCCGCTGTCGAGGAGCAGGGCGTCACCACCGAGGAGATCTCCCGCAACGTGCAGCAGGCGGCGAAAGGCACCGGAGACGTGTCGGCCACCATCGCGGGCGTCAACACCGCCGCGACCGAGACCGGCGAGGTCTCGGCCCGGATGGTGGTCGCGGCCCACAGCCTCGCGGGCCAGGCCGGAGACCTGCGTTCGCAGGTCAGTTCCTTCCTGACCCGGCTGCGCGCAGCCTAGCTTTCGGCCACGATCGGGTTGCGCAGCACGCCGATGCCGGTGATCTCCACTTCCACCGAGTCGCCCGCCTTCATCCACAAAGGCGGCTTGCGATAGGCGCCGACGCCGCCCGTGGTGCCCGTGATGATGACGTCGCCCGGCTCCAGGATGGTGAAGGCGGAGCAATAGGCCACCAGCGCGGGGACATCGAACACGAGATCGTCCAGCGTCGCGCGCTGCACCTCCTGGCCGTTCAGCCGCGTCACCAGGCTGGCGGAATCGAGGTCGCCCATCTCGTCCGGGGTCACGATCCATGGGCCGAACCCGCCGGTGCCGGGGAAATTCTTGCCCGGGGTGAACTGGCTGCTGTGCCGCTGCCACTCGCGCACCGAACCATCGTTGTAGCAGCTGTAGCCCGCGATCACCGAGGATGCGTCGACCGCGGCGAGGTGGCGGCAGGTCTTGCCGATCACCACGGCCAGCTCGCCCTCGAAATCGAACGTGTCGGAGATTTTCGGGCAGACCATCGGCGCGCCGTGGCCAACCTGGGTGTTGGCCCAGCGCGTGAAGATCGTCGGCTGCGTCGGCTTGTCGCGGCCGCCTTCCAGGATGTGCGACAGGTAGTTCAGCCCCACGCAGATAATTTTCTCAGGGTCGGTGATCGGCGGCAGGAATTTGACGTCGGCCAATTTCAACGTCTGCGTCCCGGCCACATCCAGCGACACGCCGCGCGCCAGTGCCGCGCGCAACGTGGGCGCCCGCCCACCGAGGTCATGGACCATGGCGCCATCGGCCACACCCCAGCTTGCCACCCCATCGGGTCTGGCAAAACTCATCAGTTTCATCGTCTCGATCCTAGCTGTTGGGGCCGCGTTCCATCGAGTAGGGCTGCCAGCGCCGCAGGGCCGAGCCCGCCAGCACCGTCGGGTTGACGCAACTCATCGGCCATTTGCCGCCCAGCACCAGCGACAATTCGCGCCCCACCCGCCGCTTGCGGGCGGAGTCGAAGCGGGACGAGGCCGAGGCGTTGTGCGGGCTCAGAATCACCTGCGGCATCTGCAGCAGCGGGTTGTCCTGGCGCGGCGGCTCCACCTCGAACACGTCGAGCGAGGCGCCGGCGATCCAGTGCTGCTGCAACGCCTCGATCAGCGCCGGCTCGTCCACCGTGTGCCCGCGCCCGGTGTTGATGAACCACGCGGTCTTTTTCATCATGCGGAAATGCCTGCCGGTCAGCAGTCCCTTCGCCTCGGGCGTCGCCGGCGCGTGCATCGAGACGAAATCGCTCGTCCGGAGCACCTCTTCCAGCGTCGCGGGCTCGGCCCCGAACTGGCGGATCAGCGTCTCGTCGATGAACGGATCGTAGGCGATCAGCCGCAGGCCGAACGCCTTGGCCCGCAGCGCGGTCATCCGCGCCACCCGGCCGAACGAGATGAAGCCGAGCACCGAGCCCATCAGACGCGGGATTTCCAGCAATTGCGGCCGTCCATCGCGCCAGCGTCCCTCGCGCACCATGCGGTCCTGCTCGATCAGCCGGCGCTGGCCTGCCAGCAGCAGCGCCATGGCATGGTCGGCCACCTCCTCGATGAAGGTGTCGGGGCAGTTGGTCACCGGAATTCCGCGTGCGGTGGCCGCGGCCACCTCGACGTAATCCACGCCGACGGTGCCGAGGATGATGCCCTTGCACCTGGCGGGCAGCGCGTCGATCATCTTCTTGTTGAAATTCATAGCCTTGGCATAGATCGCGTCGGCGTCCGCCACGCCCGCGATGAAGCCCTCCTCGGTCGCCGGGCACTCGACGATTTCGGCATCCATGCCCTCCAATGCTTCCATCTCGTAGCCGTAGCCGCCGCCGGCCACGGTAAAGCTGGCGCCCGCCGGCGTCACGATCCTGAATTTGGTCATGCCACTCCCCTGTCGTTTTTCTCCCCAGGTCGATGCCCCAACCGCGTCCCGCGGGCAAGGCCTGGACCGGCGTTAATTTCGTGCGATGGTGCCGGTCAAAACCAGGGAAACACGGCATGAAGCGTCTCGAAGGCAAGGTCGTCTGGATCACCGGCGCCGGCACCGGAATTGGCGAGGCGGCGGCATTGGCGCTGGCCGCCGAGGGTGCCACGATCGTGCTCACCGGCCGCAGGCGGGAACCCCTCGAAGCGGTGGCGTCCCGCATCGCCACGCCCAGCCACATCCAGACCGGCGATATGACCGTCTCGGTCGAGGTCGAGGCCATCGCCGCGTTCATCAAGACGAAGCTGGGCCGCCTCGACATCCTGGTGGCCAATGCCGGTCTCAACATCCCCGACCGCGATTGGTCCAATCTCACCGCCGCCGGTGCCGACGCGCTGATCGAGGGAAACCTCTCCAGCGCCTTTTACTGCGCTATCGCCGCCCTGCCGATCATGCGCGCCCAGCATGACGGCGTGCTGATCCACACCGCATCGGTGGCCGGCCGCTTCATCAGCGGCCTGTCCGGCGCCGGCTACACGGCGGCCAAGCACGGTGTGGTGGCGATGAGCCACAGCATCAACATGCAGGAGTGCATCCACGGCATCCGTTCCTCCGTGGTGCTCCCCGGCGAGGTCGAAACGCCCATCCTCGACAAGCGCCCGGTGCCAGTCGGCGCCGAGGACCGCGCCCGGATGCTGCGCGCCGGCGACGTGGCCGACCTCATCCTTTACATCGCCTGCCTGCCGCCCAGCGTGGTGCTGAATGAGGTGATGATCGCCCCCACCTGGAATCGCGGCTATGTCGGCGCATTGGCCCGCACGCTGGACCGGAAGCCCGTCGCAACCTGAAGCCGGAAAACGGGGGTTGGGTACGCGCCGCGCGACCCACCCTCCGCAGGCGCCGCCCGGCCCTTACATCGTGCGCCCGTGGCAATGCTTGAACTTCTTGCCGGACCCGCACGGGCACAGCGCGTTGCGCGAGCTGTTGTGCCACGTCGCCGGGTCGTTCGGGTCGATCGCGTCGGCCCGCATCGGCAGCGCCGTCATGCGTCCCTGCCCGGCGCCGGGGATCTCGTACATCGGCTCCTCGGTCAGCATCGCCATCTCGCCATGGCTCTCGACCATGCGCGAAGGCTGCGGCATCGGCGGCGGCTCGGCCTGCAACTCCACCCGTGCCAGCAACCCCGTCACCCGCTCCTTCAGATCGTCCAGCATCGCATTGAACAGCGCGAAGGCCTCGCTCTTGTACTCGTTCAACGGATCGCGCTGGCCGTAGGCGCGCAGGCCGATCCCCTGGCGCAGATGGTCCAACGCCAGCAGATGCTCCTTCCACACTTGGTCGAGCACCTGCAGCAGCAGGGTCTTTTCCACATAGCGCATCGTGTCCGGCCCGAAATTGGCGGCTTTCGCCGCCATCACCGCATCCACCGCCTGCTCGATCCGCTCGCGCACGCCGGTCTCGTCGATGCCTTCCTCGCGCGCCCATTCGGCCACCGGCAGGTCGAGCCCGAACACGCGACGCATGTCCTCGCCCAGCTCGGCCGCTTCCCACTGCTCGGCGAACGCCTTCAGGGGGATGCGGCGCGACACCATGGCCTCGATCACCTCACCCCGCATGTCGGCCACCGACGCGGACACATCGGTCGCGCGCATGTATTCCCGGCGTTGTGAATAGACCTCGCGCCGCTGGTTGTTCATCACGTCGTCGTATTTCAGCACGTTCTTGCGCGTGTCGAAGTTGCGCGCCTCGACCTTTTTCTGCGCCTTCTCCAGCGCCTTGTTGATCCAGGGGTGCACGATCGCCTCGCCGTCCTTCAGGCCAAGCCGCGCCAGCATGCCGCCCATCCGGTCGGAGCCGAAAATCCGCATCAGATCGTCTTCCAGCGAGAGGAAGAAACGCGAACCGCCCGGATCGCCCTGGCGGCCCGAGCGCCCGCGCAGCTGGTTGTCGATGCGCCGGCTTTCATGCCGCTCGGTGCCGATCACCAGCAATCCGCCCGCCCCCTTCACGACCTCGTGGTTCACCGCGATCTCGGCCCGGATCTCGTCGGCCCGCGCGGCGGCCACGTCGGGGTCGTTGATCCCCTCCAGCTCCAGCTTAAGGCGCATCTCGACGTTGCCGCCGAGTTTGATGTCGGTGCCGCGCCCGGCCATGTTGGTGGCGATGGTCACGGCACCCGGGGCGCCCGCCTGGCTCACGATCACAGCTTCCTGTTCATGGAAGCGCGCGTTCAGCACCTTGTGCGGCACATGCTGGGCGGTCAGCAGGTCGCTGATGATCTCGCTCTTCTCGATGCTCGTCGTGCCCACCAGAACCGGCTGGCCGCGCGTGCGGGCTTCCTCGATCAGCGCGGCCACGGCCGTGTATTTCTCCCCGGCCGAGCGATACACCTCGTCGTCGGCATCGGCGCGCAGCACCGGCACGTTGGTGGGGATATCGACCACCTCCAGCTTGTAGATCTCCGCGAACTCGTCCGCCTCGGTCAGCGCCGTGCCGGTCATGCCGGACAGCTTGGGATACAGGCGGAAATAATTCTGGAACGTGATCGAGGCCATCGTCTGGTTTTCGGGTTGGACGGTGACGAACTCCTTCGCCTCCAGCGCCTGGTGCAGACCCTCGGAATAGCGGCGACCCTCCATCATGCGGCCGGTGAACTCGTCGATGATCACCACCTTGTCGTCGCGCACGATGTAGTCCACGTCGCGCGCGAACAGCGTGTGCGCCCGCAGCGATTGCTGGACGTGGTGCAGCACCGAGATGTTGAAGATGTCGTAGAGGTTGCCCTCGGTGATGATGCCGGCCTCGACCAGCATGTCCTCGACCCGCTGCGACCCCGGTTCGGTCAGCGTCGCGGTCTTGAACTTCTCGTCCTTCTCGTAGGTTTCGGTCTCGGTGATGAGCACCCGCACCACCGCGTCCACGCTGCGATACAGGTCCGAGCTGTCCTCGGCGGGGCCGGAGATGATCAGCGGGGTGCGCGCCTCGTCGATCAGGATGCTGTCGACCTCGTCCACGATGCCATAGAAGAAGTCGCGCTGGACCATGTCCTCCAGGCGGTACTTCATGTTGTCGCGCAGATAGTCGAAGCCGAACTCGTTGTTGGTGCCGTAGGTGATGTCGGCATGGTAGGCGTCGCGGCGGAACTGGTCCTCGATGCCGTGGACGATCACGCCGGTGGACAGACCGAGGAAGCCATAGATCTGCGCCATCCACTCGGCGTCGCGTCGGGCGAGATAGTCGTTGACCGTCACGACATGGACGCCCTTGGCGGCCAGCGCGTTCAGATAGACGGGCAGGGTGGCCACCAGCGTCTTGCCCTCGCCGGTCTTCATCTCGGCGATCTTGCCGGAATGGAGCACCATGCCGCCGATCAGCTGCACGTCGAAATGCCGCATTCCCAACACGCGGCGCGCGGTCTCGCGGACCACGGCGAACGCCTCGGGCAGCAGCTCGTCGAGGGTGGCGCCGCCGGCGAGCCGGCCCTTGAACTCGGCGGTCTTGCCCTGAAGCCCGGCATCGGTCAGCGCTTCCATCGCGGGTTCGAGCGCATTGATCTCCGGCACCCGGCGCTGATACGCCTTCAGCGAGCGGTCATTGGCGTTGCCGAAGATGGCGCGTGCGATGCTTGAGAACATTCACGCCAGATAGGACCCGGCCCCCTCAGGGTCAACGTGGGGGCAGATGAGCGAAGCGTAATCCGCCGCTGCTTGTCGCCCTGGAGACCATCGGCCATATTCCGCCCGCTTTCTGAAAAGGGATTGCCTCATGCGGTTCAACCGCCTCGCCGCCATCGCGGCTCTGCTCGTCTCGACCGCCTCCCACGCCCAAACCCCAGCCGTTCCGGGCCCCACGCCCGACCCGGTGCTCGCCAAGGTCGACGGCGAGGAAATCCATCTGAGTGACGTGTCCGAGGCGCTGGGCGGTCTGCCGCCCGAATACCGCGCCATGCCGCCGCAGATGCTCTACCCCAAGATCCTCGACCAGCTGATCAGCCAGAAGGCCCTCGTGATCCTGGCCAAGAAGCAGGGACTCGACCGCGACCCGCAGGTCGTCAAGCAGATGGACCAGGCCCGCGAGCAGGCGCTCCAGGCCGCCGCCATCCGCAAGGCCGTGGCCCCCCTTGTTACCGAGGAGGCGGTCAAAGCCATTTACGACAAGGACATCGCCGGCAAGCCGGCCGAGCAGGAAGCGCACGCGGCGCATATCCTGGTCGCCAACGAGGCCGATGCGACGAAGCTCATCGCGGACCTCAAGAAGGGCGGCGATTTCGTGGCACTCGCCAAGGCCAACAGCACCGATCCGGGTGCGGCCCAGGGCGGCGATCTGGGTTGGTTCAAGAAGGGCGACATGCTGCCGGAGTTCTCGGCCGCCGCCTTCGCGCTGAAACCGGGCGAGATCACCGACAAGCCGGTGAAAACCCAATATGGCTGGCACGTCGTCAAGCTGGAGGGCTTCCGCCCCGTGGCGGTCCCTGCCTTCGCCGAGGCGCGCGAAGAAATTCGCCAGAAGATGATCCAGGAGGACGTGCAGAAGGCCTTCGCCGATGCCCGCTCGAAGGTGACGGTCGAGCAGTTCAACCCGGACGGCTCGGTCCCCAAGCCCGACGCCGCCGCCGCGGCGCCCGCGGCACCTGTCGCGAAGCCCTGATCCCATGGCCAGTCCCGTCTCGCCGCTCGCGGTCGCCATGCCCCACCTTCCCGCCATGGCGGGGGTGAGGTTCGGCGCGGCCGAGGCGGGAATTCGCTACAAGGGGCGCACCGATCTGGTGATGGCCGAGATGGCGCCCGGAACCACGGTCGCGGGCGTGTTCACCCGCAACAAATGTCCCGGCGCCCCGGTCGATTGGTGCCGCGCGATCCTGCCGCCGGGCCATGCCCGCGCCCTCGTGGTCAATGCCGGCAACGCCAACGTGTTCACCGGCCGCGCCGGTGCCGATGCGGTCAGCGCCACGGCCGCCGCCGCCGCCAGCGTCGTCGGCTGCGCGGCCCGCGAGGTGTTCGTCGCCTCCACCGGGGTGATCGGCGAGCAATTGCCGTTCGAGCGCATTGTGGTGGCGCTCCCCGATCTGCAATCCAGGCTCACGCCCGATGGCTGGGAAGCCGCCGCGCGCGGCATCATGACCACCGATACCTTCCCCAAGGCCGCCACCCGCACGGCGATGATCGGCGGCACCGAAATCCGCATCAGCGGGTTTTGCAAGGGCAGCGGCATGGTGGCGCCCGACATGGCGACCATGCTCTGCTTCGTGTTCACCGACGCCAAAATTCCCGCGTCCGCCCTGCAGGGCGTGCTGCGTCGCGGCGTCGATGCCAGCTTCAACTGCACCACGGTCGACAGCGACACCTCCACGTCCGACACCGTCCTGTTGTTCGCCACCGGCCAGGCGGCGCACCCCCGCGTGGGCGTCGAGGGAGGCCGGGCGCTGGCCGATTTCGCGGCCAAGCTCAACGAGTTGCTGCTCGACCTCGCGTTGCAGGTGGTGCGCGACGGGGAAGGCGCGCGGAAGCTCGTCCGCATCGATGTCACCGGCGCGGTTTCCGCCAAATCCGCCAGGCGCGTCGCCATGGCCATCGCCAACTCGCCGTTGGTGAAAACCGCCATCGCTGGCGAGGACGCGAACTGGGGCCGCATCGTCATGGCCGTCGGCAAGGCCGGCGAGCCTGCCGACCGCGACCTGTTGTCGGTCGGCATCGGCGGCACCTGGATGGCGCGCGCCGGCGCCGTCGTGCCCGGGTACGACGAAACCCCCGTCGTCGCCCACATGAAGGGCCACGAGATCGCCATCACCGTCGACCTCGGCCTCGGACGTGGGCGGGCGACGGCCTGGACGTGCGATCTGACGCATGGCTACATCGATATCAACGGGTCCTATCGCTCCTGATGCCGACAACGCAGGCCTGCTCTCCTCCCCCTCCCCCTCGTGGGCGCACGAGGGGGAGGGGGAGGCATGTCTGACTTCGCCCCCCTCGCCACCGAACGCCTCATGCTCCGGCCCTTCCTTCCCAGTGACGCGGCCGAGTTGCATCGCCTCATCAACGACTGGGAAGTCTGCCGCATGCTGGCGGCGGTGCCGTACCCCTATGCCCGCGCCATGGCCGACGAGTGGGTCACGACGACCGCCGAGTCGCTCGCCAACGGGCGGGCCTACCAACTCGTCATTACCGGGCGGGAGGGCGATCAGGAGATGGTCGTTGGCGGCGTCGGCCTGCGCCTGCATCGGACCGAGCGGAGCGCCGATCTCGGCTACTGGGTGGGCCGCCGCTTCTGGGGCCATGGCGTCGCGAGCGAGGCGGCCGGACGCCTGGTGCGCTGGGGACTGGCCAACCTCGACCTCGACCGCATCGAGGCGAGTGTCGCGACGGACAACCCCGGCTCCATGTCCGTGCTCCGCCGGATCGGCTTCCGCCAGGTCGGCGCCGGGCGCCAGAAATTCGAGGCACGCGGCGGCGAGCATCCCGTGCTCCGCTTTGAGGCCACCCGCGAGGACCTCCCCGGCGCCCGGCGCGAAATCATCCCGGCCGGCGAAACCAAGCTCCTGCTGGTCGCCGCCTGCGCGCTGATCGACACCGATGGCCGCATCCTCCTGGCCCGCCGCCCGGAGGGAAAAGCCATGGCCGGGCTGTGGGAATTCCCCGGCGGCAAGCTGGCGCCCGGCGAAACACCCGAGGCGGCGCTGATCCGCGAACTCCGCGAGGAACTTGGCATCGACGTCGCCAGCAACTGCCTCGCCGCCTTCGCCTTCGCCAGCCACGCCTACGAGGCGTTCCACCTGCTGATGCCGCTGTTCCTGTGCCGCCGCTGGACCGGAACGCCGACGCCCAGGGAGGGCCAGGTGCTTGCCTGGGTCCGGCCGGAGAAACTCTCGGACTACAAGATGCCGGCGGCTGACCTGCCGCTGGTGCCGCTGCTGCGCGATTTCCTTTAGGATGGCCCGATGAGCAACCCCACCGCCTGCCTCCTCGTCATCGGCAACGAGGTCCTGTCCGGCCGCACCCAGGACCTCAACATCAAGTTCCTGGCCACCCGCCTGGGCGAAATCGGCATTCCCGTGCGCGAGGTGCGCGTGATCCCCGACGTGCCCGACATCATCATCGGCGCCGTGAACGAGATGCGCGCGCGCTTCGACCACGTGTTCACCACCGGCGGCATCGGGCCGACGCATGACGACATCACCAGCGAATGCGTGGCCGCGGCCTTTGGCGTGCCATGGGAAATCCATCCCGAGGCCTGGGCGCGGATGTCGGCCCAATACGCCAGGAACGGCAGCGAATTCAACGCCGCCCGCCAGCGGATGGCGACGATGCCGCGCGGCGCGGCGCTGATCGACAACGCGGTCTCGGTCGCTCCCGGCTTCACCATCGGCAACGTCCACGTCATGGCCGGCGTGCCGCGCATCATGCAGGCGATGTTCGAGGCTTTGGCGCCGAGCCTTGCGGGCGGGCCTCCGATCCTGGCCCGCGCCGTCCACACCACCGGCGTGCCGGAGGGCGCCATCGCCGAGGGCCTGTCGGCGATCCAGGCACGCTACCCGGCGCTCGATGTGGGCAGCTATCCGTATTACCGCGGCACCGGCAATGGCGTCGCCATCGTGGCGAAGGGCACCGAAGCGGCGTCGGCCGAAGCCGCGATCGCGGAGGTGTCGGCGCTGATGCGGCAACTCGGCGGCACGCCCACCCCCGGCGAGCCACCGGTGGCCTGAGCATGCCGCTATCCGGACCCGCCTCCCGCACGTTGCTGCATGTCCGTGCCATCACCCTGAACGGCTATCAACGGACCGATGGCCTGTACGACGTGGACGCATCGATCGCGGACACCAAGACCTACAGCTTCGACAACGCCGACCGCGCCAGCGGCCGGATCGAGGCGGGCGAGAAACTGCACGGCATGGTCGCGCGGATCACGTTCGACGAGGATATGCTGATCCACGCCGCCGAGGCCACGACCGAATATGGCCCGTTCGCGAACTGCCCTGGCGGCGCCGCCAGCTTCGCCAAACTCGCTGGCCTCTCGATCCAGGTCGGATTTCTGCGCGCCGCGAACGAACGCATGCGCGGCACCATGGGCTGCACGCATTTGCGCGAATTGCTGCAGCAGATGGCGACCGTGGCGTACCAGACGATGTTTCCGGTCCGCTTCGAGCGCGAGCGTGCCGCCGCAATGGAGGGCACGCCCAAACCGCCCCGGCTGCTCAACACCTGTTTCGCCTACGCCAGCGACTCGCCCGCGGTGAAGCAGCGCTGGCCGCACGCCTATACCGGCCCCGACTGACCGGCGCCTCCGCCGGCGTGAAGGTCATTGAGGTCACCAACGTCGATTTCTCGCTACGCCACTTCCTGCTGCCGCTGATGCGCGGCATCCGCGCGCGCGGCCATGAGGTGATCGGCGCCAGTGCCGACGGCCCGTTGCTTGAGGTGGCGCGGGGCGAAGGCTTGGTTGTGGTGGCGCTTCCCTTGGTGCGCGGGCTGTCGCCAATGGCGCAATTTCATGCTTTCCGGGCATTGGTGGCGTTGTTCCGGCGCGAGCGGCCCGATCTCGTCCACGCCCACATGCCGATCAGCGGCTTTCTCGCCCGCCTCGCGGCCCGCGTCGCCGGCGTGCCGCGCGTGGCCTATACGTGCCACGGCTTCCTGTTCAACCAGCCCGGTCCCTGCCTCCGCCGCGCGGTGGCGTTCGCGATGGAATGGGTCGGCGGCCGGCTCACCGACATCTATATGACCGTCTCCACCGAAGAGGCCGCCGACGCGCGCCGCCTGGGCATCTCCGCGAAAGCGACCGCCATCGGCAATGGCCGTGACCCGGCCCGCTTCCACCCCGACCCGGCTGCCCGCGCCCGCATTCGCGACGAACTCGGCACGCCCGGGTCGCGTGTGGTGGTCATCGCCGTCTCCCGTCTGGTGCGCCATAAGGGCTATCCCGAACTCGTGGCCGCCATGTGCGACGTGGACGCCGAATTGTGGGTCGTCGGCGAACGCCTCGCCTCCGACCACGGCGAGGACCTGGAACCCGTTTTTGCCGCGGCGGGGCTCGGTCCCCGCCTGCGCCGCCTCGGCACGCGCGACGACGTGCCTGCGTTGCTCGCCGCCGCCGACATCTTCGCGCTGCCCAGCCATTTCGAAGGGCTGCCCATGTCGATCATCGAGGCGATGCTCGCCGGGCTGCCGGTCGTGAGCACCGATATTCGTGGCCCCCGCGAGCAGATTGTGCCGGGCGAGACCGGCCTCCTGGTGCCGCCAATGCGATCGGCCCCTCTGGCTGCGGCCCTCCAGCGGCTTGCCGCCGACCCTGCCCTGCGCGCCCGCATGGGCGAGGCCGGACGCGCTCGCGCGCTGCTGCTGTATGACGAGGCGGCGGTGGTTTCGCGTACGCTGGACCTGCTCGGCCTCTGAGGCTATGCCGCCGCGATGACAGATATCGTTGCGATCCGCCGCGCCCTCATCTCCGTCTCCGACAAGGCTGGGATGATCCCGCTGGCCCGGGCGCTCGTGGCGCAGGGCGCCGAAATCCTCTCCACCGGCGGCTCCGCCAAAGCCTTGCGCGACGCGGGCCTCGCCGTGATCGAGGTCGCCGACCACACAGGCTTCCCCGAAATCCTCGACGGCCGCGTCAAAACGCTCGTCCCCCAGATCCATGGCGGCCTGCTCGCGCGCCGGGACCTACCCGAGCACGTGGCCCAGATGCAGGCCCACAACATCGCGCCGATCGACCTGTTGGTCTCCAACCTCTACCCGTTCGAGGCCACTGTGGCACGCGGCGGCGCCCCTGATGAATGCGTCGAGAACATCGACATCGGCGGCCCGGCGATGATCCGCGCCGCCGCAAAAAACCATGATTTCGTTGCCGTGCTCACCGCTGTCGCGCAATACGACGCGATCCTCGCCGAACTCGTGGAACACGGCGGCACGCGGTTGCAAACCCGCCGCCGCCTCGCCGGCGAAGCCTACGCCCGCACCTCCGCCTACGACGCCGCGATCGCGACATGGTTCGCGGGCCAGCGCGGCGAGACATTCCCCGAACGCATGACCCTGTCCGGCATTCGCCGCCAAACCCTGCGCTACGGCGAAAACCCGCATCAGCAGGCCGCCTTCTACACATCTGGGACTCGCGTGGGCATCGCCACCGCGCGCCAAATCCAGGGCAAGGAATTGTCCTACAACAACCTCAACGACACCGACGCGGCCTTCGAGTGCGTCGCCGAGTTCGCCGCTCCCACCATCGTCATCGTCAAGCACGCCAACCCCTGCGGGATCGCCTCGGCCGACCATCTTCCCACGGCATGGGAACGAGCGTTGCGATGCGATCCCACCTCGGCGTTCGGCGGCATCGTCGCGCTGAACCGCACGCTCGATGCTGAGACCGCCGAGCGGATCGCCGCCATCTTCACCGAAGTCATCGTGGCGCCCGATGCGACCCCCGAGGCGCAAACCATCCTGGCCCGCAGGAAGAATCTCCGCCTCCTGCTCACCGGCGGCCTGCCCGACCCGGCGGCGGGCGGGCTGACGCTGCGCACCGTCGCCGGCGGCTTCCTGGCCCAGACCCGCGATTCCGGCCGCATCGGCCGCGACGATCTCCGCGTGGTCACGGCCCGCGCGCCCGATGCGCGCGAGCTGGATGACCTGCTGTTCGCGTTCCACGCCTGCAAGCACGTCAAATCCAACGCCATCGTCTATGCGAGGGACCTCGCCACCACCGGCATCGGCGCGGGCCAGATGAGCCGCGTGGACAGCGCCCGCATCGCCGCCTGGAAGGGCGCGGCCCTGGTGCAAGGCAGCGTCGTCGCGTCGGACGCCTTCTTTCCCTTCGCCGATGGCCTGGAGGCCGCAATCGCCGCCGGCGCCACCGCCGTCATCCAGCCGGGCGGTTCGATGCGCGACCACGAGGTGATCGCGGCGGCCGATGCCGCCGGCATCGCCATGGTGCTGACCGGGATGCGCCACTTCCGCCACTGAGGGAGGGTGGCGCGGATGGCGGCATCCAGCGCCGTGATGCTGGGAACACTAAAAAGCTAGAGCCTGACGGTCTTCGGGGCCACGCTCTCCACAAGCCGCCGATAGGCTTGCACATGGCGCTGCATGCGACGGCGCGCGGTTTCCGGCTCGCCGGCTATGATGGCCTCCTCGACACGACCAATCGCGTGAACGACCGCCGCGCGCACATCGGCCGATGCGAAGCCGGCAACCCGGGGATCGAGCAGGCGGGGGCCAAGTGAGTCATAGATCGCGATCAGGATCGCGTTATGGCTGGCGTGCGCCATCGTCCGGTGCCACCTGGCATTGGCGGCCAGAAAGGCCTTCGCATTCGAAATCCTGCTCAGCCTGGCGCCGCAGGCATGAAGCGAAGCCAGGTCGTCATCGTCCCGGTGCTCCGCCGCCAGAGCGGCCAGGCTCGGCTCCAGGGCCTCGACCGTCTCCATCAGCACCGGGAAGGCGACCCGCTGGCCGCGAATGAACATCTCGAGCGAGTCACGCACCATTTCGGTGCCCGGCTGGAGAGCCACGCGACCCCCGTTGCGGCCAAGCCGGGTCGAGACCAGGCCCTGGGCCTCCAACACCCGGAGCGCCTCGCGCACCGAGCCGCGGCTCAGCCCGAACTGGCTGACGAGATCGCGTTCGTTCGGCAAAATGTCACCAGCCGGAATATCTCCACGAAGGATCTGTTCGCGGAGCAACGCCGCCAGCGTTTCAAAGCCCTTCTCGACGCGCGTGACTTCAGTATCCAACCGAACGCCTCCTGCCGCTCCGAACAGCGGCGTGGGCTCACTCTGCCACATGATTTGAGGAAATGGTCAAACCAATTGACAAGCGCGCGCCGCCGGTGCTTGGCTGATGCAAGCGCGGAAAGCGCATACGTGCCCGCGCCTGGGCAAAAATAGGGGGAAGTCGATCATGATTGAGCGTCGCCAGTTCATCGTGGCCAGCGCTGCCGCTGCCATGCTTCCAACCCTGGCGCGCGCCGCTGAAACGCCGGGTGTCACCGGCACCGAAATCAAGATCGGCAACACGCATGCCTATAGCGGGCCGGCGTCGTCCTACGCCACCAACGCCAAGACCGAAGCTGCCTATTTCAAGATGATCAATGATCAGGGCGGCATCGCGGGCCGCAAGCTGAACTTCATCAGCTATGACGACGGCGCCAGCCCGCCCCGTGCGATCGAGCAGGTCCGCCGCCTGATCGAGCAAGACGAGGTCGCATTCCTGTTCAACACGTTCGGCACCGCCTCGAACAGTGCAACGGCCAAATACGTCAACCAACAGAAGGTGCCGCAGCTTTTCATCTATTCCGGCGCCGATAAATGGCAGGACTACAAGATCACTCCCTGGACGATCGGTTGGCAACCCAGCTACCGCACCGAGGGCCAGATCTATGCGAACTACATCAAGAGCACGAAGCCCGGCGCCAAGGTCGGCATCCTCTATCAGAACGATGATTTCGGTAAGGACTACATTGCCGGCGTGACGGACGTGCTTGGCAAATCGGCAGGCATTGAGTTGGCCAGCCATGAGTTTCTCGATGCGACGATCGACTCGCAGATTTTAGCTCTGCGGGCCGCCAAGGTGGACGTGCTTATCTCGGGCACCTCGCCCAAGTTCGTGGCAATGGCGATCCGAAAGGTCGCCGACCTCGAATGGAAGCCGTTGCACATCATTACCAACATCGCCACGTCGACCGCGGCCGTAATGGGACCGGTCGGGCCGGAACGTAGCATCGGCACCGTCAGTTCCGCCTATGTGAAGGACCCGAACGATCCGGCCTGGGCCAACGACGCAGACCTGCGCAACTGGCGCGCCTTCATGGCGAAATACTATCCCGAGGGCGATCTTGCCGACGTCAACAACATATTCGGCTATGGATTTGCAACCACCCTGGTCCACGTGTTGCAGGCGTGCAAGGGCGATTTCTCACGCGCCAATGTCATGAAGCAGGCGACCAGCATCGATGGCTTCGCCTGCCCGGCACTGTTGCCCGGGATCACCATCAACACATCGCCGACCGATTACCGTCCGATCAAGCAGATGCAGCTGATCAGGTTCGACGGGAAGTCCTGGCAGCGTTTCGGCAATCTCATCGAGGCGCCCAAGGCGTGATGGATTGAAGCGGTGACCGAGCAACCCGGCTGCACCGACGAGGAGTTGGCAGCCTTGCCGCTGACGTTCCGGGACGGAGCATTCGACGGCAAGGTGGTCGTCATCTCCGGCGCCGGGCGTGGTATCGGACGGGCGCTTGCCTTTCGGTTCGTCCGGCTCGGCGCCAAGGTCGCGATCATCGGCCGTAATGCCGATCGTCTCGACTCGGCCGCCTCGGCGCTGCGCCGGATCGGTGGCGGCGTGTTCGCGATGCCCGGATCGATCCGCGATCCCGTCATGGTCGGCCAGTTCATCGATGGCGTATGGGACCGGTTCGGCGGGCTCGACATCCTGGTCAACAACGCCGGCGGACAGTTCGCGCAGGCGGCGATGGACATCAGCACAAAGGGCTGGGGGGCGGTCGTCGATACCAATCTGAACGGCACCTGGAACATGACCCAGGCCTGCGGCCGGCGCTGGCGCGATGCTGGTCGGCAAGGCTGCGTCGTCAGCATCGTGGCAAGCGTTGCGCGCGGCATGCCGGGCGTCGCCCACTCGGCCGCGGCACGGGCCGGCGTGATCAGCTTTTCGCGTACGCTTGCGATCGAATGGGCGCCCCTCAACATCCGGGTGAATTGCGTGGCGCCGGGGATCATCGCGACCGAAGGCATGAGCGTCTACTCGGACGAGGCACGGGCCGCGTTGCCACGCAGCAACCTGATGAAGCGGTTCGGCTCCGTCAGCGACGTGACCGATGCGGTCTGTTATCTCGCGGGCGCCAGCGGCGGGTTCATCACCGGCGAGGTGCTGACCGTCGATGGCGGCTACCAGCTGTGGGGCGACCAGTGGACGATCCCGCGCCCTGCCTTTTTCGATCCATAGCGCTGCGTCGTCCAACGAACCGTATCCGCATGGAGATCCCGCGATGAACCTGAGTTGGTGGCTGGAGCGGGCGTTCTGGGAACACGCCGACAAGCAAGCCGTGATCGACGCGGACGGCGCGAGCGTGACCTACCGCGAACTGCGATCATCAGCCAATCGGATTGCCAATGTGCTGACCGAGGTGGCGGGAATTGGCCCGGATGACCTGGTCGTCACGGTCATTCCCGACTGCCATCTGCACGTGGCGATCCTGTTCGCCGTCATGGGCATCGGGGGCGTGTTCAGTGGGCTCAACCGCAGGCAGAACCTGGAGAAGTTCTCCCTCGACGCCGAACGCTGTGCGCCGAAGGTGGCGATCGTCAGTCCCGAATACGCCCATGTCGGTGAGATCCTGGCTCGAAGAGGCGTCCGGGTATTCGTCACGCACGGGGCGCATGACCGGTTCGACGGACTGGACCAGTTATGCGCCGCGGCGTCCGACGAGCACCGCCTCGTCTCACGCGGCCAGGACGACATCGCCGCCGTCAACTTCACCGCCGGCACGTCAGGTACATCCAAGGGCGTCGTGTTCACCCACGGCACACTCGGCAACTCGGCGCTCGGTTCGATCTTTCTGGGCGGGGTGACGAGCCAGGCGCGCAATCTCTCGCTGGTCGGCATGTTCCACAGCGGCGGCATCCATGACGCTGTCCGCATGGTGATGGCCGGCGGCACGTTGATCTGGACCGACGGCTGGGACGTCGATCGCGTCGTGCGGATCATTCGCGATCACAAGCCGAACTGGATGTACTGGATCATCCCGACGATGATGCGCGACCTGATGCGCCATCCGTGGTGGCCGGACGTCGATCTGCGGGGCCTCAAGACGCATGTGGCTGGCGAACTGGTGCCACCCGACGTGGAACAGGCGCTCCGCGCGAAAGGTGCCGAGGTTGGCAGCATCTATGGCCTGACCGAGGCGATGCCGGTGTGCGTGCTGTCGACCTCGCTCTACTACCACGAGAAGGCCCCAGTGGGCTCGTCCGGCCGACCGGACCAGCATTTTTGCGATGTGAAGCTCAAGGACCCGTTCACGTCCGAGGAACTTCTCGGCCCTGACGTCGAGGGTGAGATCTGCATCAAGGGCGACGTGATCACGCCTGGCTACTACAACGACGCCCGGCGCACGGCCGAGGCGTTCGACGCCGATGGCTACCTCCATACGCGCGACCTGGGCTACCGGGATGCCGCCGGCTGGTACTATATTCGCGGCCGCACCGACGACATGATCCTGAGCGGCGGCGAAAAGCTGTCGCTGCTCGAGGTCGATGAGGCGCTGCACAGCCATCCCGACGTGCTGGATGCGGCCTGCGTCGGCGTGAGGCATGAGCGGTTCGGGGAGGTGCCGGCTGCCTTCGTGGTGCTCCGCCGGCCCTGCGGCCACGACGAGGGCAGGGCGCTGCTCGACGCGCACTGCCTCACGCGGCTCGAACGCTGGAAGCGGCCACGGCTGTACACCTTCGTGGCCGAGGTGCCGCGCACGGCGGCAAAACGTTCCAAGATGCAAGGTGAGATGCGACGGCAGCTGGGCGACGTGATCCTTCGCGACGCCGACGGCGTGACCACGCTCGAAGCCCTCGGCCAACTGGCACCCAATCCATAAGAGATCCGACCGATGAATATCGATACCCCACGACCCCGCTTGCACACGCGGTTCACCGCGTTGCTCGGCATCGAGCATCCGGTGGTCCAGGAAGGGCTGGGCCCTTACAAGACCGTCCAGCTTGCCGCGGCCGTTTCCAACGCGGGCGGCCTTGGCACGGTCAGTATCCCCGGCATCACCGAGGAACCCGGCCACGGCGCGAGGCTGCTTCGCGGCTACATCGAAGAGGCGTGTGCGCTGACCACACGGCCGTTCGCCGTCAATGTTCCAGTTGGCTCGGACTCGACGGGCAAGGTGCTGGCATTCAGCGCGGCCTATGTCGGCGCCGTGGTCGAGGCGGTGCGCGACCCGATGATCGCGCAGCGTCTGCGTGTCATCACCACGTCCGCCGGGCCACCCTCCGCGGCGCGGCGAATGATCGCCGGGAGTGGCCTGATCCATATGCACAAGGTGGGCGGCACGCGGCAGGCCATCCGGGCGCGGCAGGACGGCGTCGATGTGATCATCGCATCCGGCTACGAGGCCGGCGGCCACACCCATTCGAGGCCGGTCCACACCTTCGTCCTGGTGCCCAGCGTCACGGAGGCGGTGGACATTCCCGTTGTGCTGGCCGGTGGCGTGCGCGATGGGCGCGGGCTCGCGGCGGCCCTGGCGATGGGGGCCGACGCGGTGGCGATCGGCACACGCTTCGTCGCCTGCCGTGACAACCGGGATTGGCACCCGGCCTATGCGCAGCGGATCATCGATGCGCGCGAGGGCGAAGACGTCGTGTTCCCCGCAACCTACGGTCCTTCGCGCGCGCTGCCGAGCCAGGGGCTGACCGATCTGCTCGCCCTCGCCGCGACCGGGGCCGAGGAGGACGAATTGACTCGTTACAAGGATGTCCGCCTGATCGCAGGGCAGCGCGACGGCGACATGGTGGGAGGCTTGCTCCCGGCCGGCCAGATTTCCGGCGCGATCCTCGACCTGATCGACGTTGCCTCGTTCATTCCCGCGTTGATCGCCGACGCGATCGCGCGGATCGAACGCGCGCGCGGCCAGGTGGTGCTTGCATGACTGCCGATCTTGCGGCGATCGACCGGGCTATCGCCGAGGCGCATCTGCCGACGCTGGTAATGTCGATCGTGCATTTGACCGGCGATACTTCGCTCCTGCGCGGCGAACGGCCGGTCTATGCCATGCTCGACGAACGGCAGCGCACGCTGTCCGACGAGACCAAGGCGCTGATCCGCGCGCGCGCCCGGAGCGCGATCGCCGATCTGCGGGACGGCAAACCGGTTCCGCCGCCACCGGACCAGGCGGTGGTGCGAGAGATGATGAACTACATCGCCGGCACCGATATCGCCGAAGCATATGTTCCGTTCCTGATGGACGAGTTGTCGCTCGATGGGCTTGACCCGAACCAGCCGCGCTGGAGCGAGCCCGTCCTGCAGGCTGCCAGCGCCACCATGTTCGTCGTCGTGATTGGCGCCGGGCTGTCGGGGATCTTGGCCGGGCTGCGGCTGCAACAGGCCGGCATTGCCTTCGTCATGATCGAACGGAACGCCGACGTCGGCGGCACGTGGTTCGACAACACCTATCCAGGCTGCCGGGTCGATTCGACCAATCATATGTATTCCTACTCGTTCGACACAGCCGGCCATGCCTGGCCGAACTGGTATTCGCCGCAGGCGACACTGCTCGACTATTTTCGCGGCGTGACCGACCGCCACGGGCTGCGCGCGCATATCCGTTTCGGGAACGAGGTGACCGAGGCGGTGTACGATGCCGCGCGGCCCGGATGGAATGTCAGGGTGCGGTCATCGGACGGTCGAGAGGAGGTGCTCGCGGCGACGGCGGTTATCAGCGCGGTCGGCCAGCTGAACGATCCGAAACTGCCCGATATACCGGGTATGGACCGGTTCGCGGGCGTGGCCTTTCATTCGGCCCGCTGGCGTCACGACGTGGATTTGCGGGGCAAGCGCGTGGCGGTGATCGGCACGGGTGCCAGCGCCTTCCAGTTCGTCCCCGAGATCGCGCCCGAGGTCGAAAATCTGGTCATCTTCCAGCGCTCGCCACCCTGGATCATGCCGACGCGAAACTACCATGACCGCGTCGGGCCGGGGTTCCAATGGCTGCTGGATCATGTGCCATTCTATGAGAAATGGTGGCGTTTCTTCCTGTTCTGGTCGTTCACCGAAAGCGTTTATGAATCGGTCAAGGCCGATCCCGACTGGACCGGCGGTCCCAGCGCCGTCAGTGCCGCCAATGCGCGCATCGCCGACTATCTCGCGCGGCAAATGACCGGCCAACTCGTCGGTGCGGAACATTTGGCCCCTGCCATTATTCCGACGACCCCGTTCGGCAGCAAGCGCGCGCTGCGCGACAACGGCGCCTGGATCAAGACGTTGCGCCGCGATAACGTGCAACTCGTGACCGAGGCCATTCGCGAGGTAACGCCCTCAGGCGTCGTCATGGCGGACGGTGTGGAACATAAAGTGGATGTGCTGATTTATGGCACAGGGTTCCGGGCCAGCGAGTTCCTGCGCACGATCCGCGTGGCCGGCCGCGACGGGATCGAACTGTCCAAGGTCTGGGCTGGGGACGCGCGCGCGCATCTGGGCGTCGATATGCCCGGTTTCCCTAACTTCTTCATGTTGTTCGGGCCGAACACGAACATCGTCGTCAATGGCAGCATCATCTTCTTTTCAGAATGCGCGGTGCATTATGTGATCTCGTGCCTGGAGATGCTGGCCCGTCAGCGGGCTGGCGCACTCGAAATCCGCCCCGATCTGTTCGAGACGTTCAACGCAGCGGTCGACGCCGGCAATGCAGCCATGGCCTGGGGCGTTCCGCATGTGTCGAACTGGTACAAGAACAGCACGGGACGGGTGAGCCAGAACTGGCCGTTCCCGATCCTGGACTACTGGTATGCGACGCGCGAACCGAATCCGGCCGACTTCATCCTTCACCGGACGGATGCGCCGTTCGCCTCCGCCGGCTGACGCATACGAACAGGCGCTGCACACCGCCTGAAATTCCCTGCGGGAGCCAGTACATGAGGGCGATCATGGCGACCGCGTAGATCAGCCCGGTGGCGCCTTTCGAGATTTCGGCGGCAATATTCGGCACCATCGTGATGAAGCCCGCGCCCAGGAATGCCCCCCACAGCGATGACGCGCCGCCGACCACGAGGCCGACCACGAGGTAGATGGAGAGGAAGAACGGGAAGCTGTCGGGCGCCACGAACTGTATGACCAGCGCGCTGAGCGCGCCCGCGATCCCGGTGTACGTGGCGCTGACGCCGAACACGATCGCCTTGGTGCGCGCGATGTCGATCCCGGCGGTCTCCGCCGCCACTGGCTGGTCGCGGATCGCCCGGATCGCGCGCCCGATCCGGCCGCGCAGAAGATTGGCGGCACACCAGAACAGCAATACGACATGCGCGAGGACGAGATAGTAGAGCCAGTGGTCCGAGTTGAGCGGCAAGCCGAACGGGGCGCCGGGCTTGTCGAGGAAGACGCCTTGCACGCCGCCTGTCCAGTGCTCGATCATGCGCCATTTCAGCAATTGGGGCACCGCGAGCGCCAAGGCGAAGGTCGCGAGCGCCAGATAATGCCCTCCCAATCGCCGCGCCGGGAAGCCGAACAGAAACCCGACGCCGAAGCAGATAATCGCCGCCACCGGTATCGCCGCCCAGTACGGTGCCCCGGCCTGGTCCATCAGGATCGCCGTCACGTAGGCGCCGATCGCGTAGAACGCGCCATGCCCAAGTGAAATCTGGCCGTTGTAGCCGGTCAGCAGGTTCAGCCCCAGGATCGCGATGGCATAGACCATGATCTGCGTGGCCTGGAAGGTCTGGAACTTCGACAGCAGGAACGGCAGCATGATCGCGGCGGCGACGGCGAGGCCGCTCCATCGATAACGGCGCATCATACTCGCCGCACGGTGATGCGGCCAAGGATGCCGCGGGGCCGCACGATCAGCACCGAGATGACCACGATCAGGGCCACTGTCAGTTTGATGTCGTTGCCAACGACGTAGGCGCCAAGAAGGTTCTCGCCGACGCCGACGATGAGGCCGCCGAGCACGGCGCCAGCGGGGCTGTCGATACCGCCGAGCAGGGCAGAGGCGAAGGCGTAAAGCAGGATGCCGCCCATCATGTCCGGATCGAGGAACACGATCGGTGCGACCAGCATGCCCGCGATGGCACCGATCGCCGCGGCCAGGCCCCAGCCCAAGGTGAGCATCCGGCCGACCCGGATGCCGACCAGCCGCGCCGAGACCGGGTTCTGCGCGGCTGCCCGCATCGAAAGCCCCAGTCGCGTAAAGCGGAAAAACAGGAACAACACCGTCAGCATCAATACCGTCACCGCGACCACAAACAGTTCATGGGCGCCGATCAGCGACGTGCCGGTCGAAAATTGGGACACCGGGCTGGGAAATTTCTTGAGCACATACCCCCAGATCCATCCGGCGAGAGCATTGAAGGCGAGTAGCAGGGCGACGAATACCACCACGATCGACAACAGGGGCGCATCGCGGAACGGCCGCAGCACCATCCGTTCCAGCGCCATCCCGCCCACGAACGACAGCGCCACCGTCGCCCCGAAGGCGGCCCAATAGGGTAGCCCGGCATTGATCAGCATCCACGCGACATAGGTACTGAACATCGCCATCTCGCCCTGGGCGAAATTGATGTGGTTGGTCGCGTTGAAGATCATCACGAGCGACAGCGCCACGATGCCATAGATGGCACCGGTCATCAGGCCACTGACCAACTGATGCAACAAGGTGTCCATCCTCAGTAGCCGAGATAAGAGCGCTGGATGCCCTCGTCGGCGCGAATATCGGCGGACGGACCTTCGAGGACAATGCGCCCGGTTTCGAGCAGATAGGCGTGATCGGCCAGATCCAGGGCGAGGCGCGCGTTCTGTTCAACGATCAGCATGGTGACACCCTCATCGGCATTGATGCGTCGCAGGATTTCGAAGATGTCGCGCACCACCAGCGGCGCCAGCCCAAACGATGGTTCGTCCAGCAACATCAGCCGCGGACGCAGCATCAGGGCGCGCGAAATCGCAAGCATTTGCTGCTCGCCACCCGACAGCGTACCCGCCTGCTGGCGAAGGCGCTCGCGCAACCGGGGGAAAATTCCCAGCAGCCGATCGAGATCCGCCTCCACCTCGGCCGACTTGCCGCGCGTGATGGCACCGAGGCGCAGGTTCTCCTCCACCGTCAGATCGGTGAACGTGCCCCGCCCCTCCGGCACCAGTGCCACGCCGCGCCGGACGATCGTCTCGGTCGCCATCCCGCCGATGGTCCGACCGTCGAATTCAATCGTGCCCTCGGTGCGGATCATGGCGCACAGCGCCCGAAGCGTCGTCGTCTTCCCCGCCCCGTTGGCGCCCAGCAGCGCCGTCACCCCGCCGCGGGAAAGGCTGAAGTCAATGCCATGCAGCGCCTCAGAGGCGCCGTAGAAGGCCTTCAGGCCGCGCACGGTGAGCAGGCTCATACCGCGTCTGCCCCGAGATAGGCACGGATGACGTCGGCGTTGCGCTGCACTTCGGCGGGCGGACCGTCGGCGATCTTGCGGCCAAAATCCATCGCCACAACCCGGTCCGATACCGACATTACCAGGCTCATGTGATGCTCGACGAGCAGCACGGCGAGGTTGAACCGCGTCCGCACGCGCAGAATCTGCGCGCGCAGAACCTCCACCTCGTCATGATTGAGGCCGGCCGCTGGCTCGTCGAGCAACAGCAGGCGCGGATCGCTCATCAACGCGCGGGCCAGTTCGACGCGCTTGCGAATCGGGAAAGGCAGGTCCCTCGCGGGGGCGTCAGCGTAGCGTTCGAGGTTGGCGAACGCGAGCAGCGCGCGTGCCTTCTCCCGCAACCCGGCTTCGTCGCGCGCCACGGAGGGCCACGCAAACGCGCTTTTGAAAAAGCCTCCCGTGCCGATGCTGTGGCCACCGATCAGGACGTTGTCGAGCACCGTGAGACTGTCGAACAACGACACGTTCTGGAAGGTGCGGGCGATCCCCAAATGCGGCACAACGTGGCGTGGCACCTGCATGATCGAGGCGCCATCCACCAGGATATCGCCCGAATTCGGCCGATAGACGCGGCTGAGGCAGTTGAATAAAGTAGTTTTGCCGGCCCCGTTCGGACCGATCAGGCCGACGATGCTGCCCGATGCGACATCGAACGAGACGCCGGCCAGGGCGATGATCCCGCCGAAGCGCACCGTGATGTCACGCACCGAAACGAGCGGCGGGACCGCGTTCATGCCGGGTGGTCCTCAGTAGGATTTCGGCAGGCCGAGAACCCGCTCGGCGATGAACGAAAGGATGAGTTGCTCGGTGATCGGGGCGATGCGCGAGAGGATCGATTCCCGGAACAGCCGTTCCACCTGATATTCCTGCGCATAGCCCATGCCGCCATGTGTCAGGACCGCGCGGGTGCAGGCGTCGAAGCACGCGCGCCCGGCCAGGAACTTCGCGGCATTTGCCTCGGCGCCGCAAGGCAGGCCGCGATCGTACAGCCAGCCGGCGCGCAAGGTCTGCCAGTAGGCGGCCTCGAGTGCCGCCCAACTCTCGGCAAGCGGGTGCTGGATGCCCTGATTCTGGCCGATCTTGCGTCCGAACACGACCCGCTCGCTGGCATAGGCGACCGCGCGGCGCAGAGCGTCGCGTCCCAGCCCGATCGCCTCGGCGGCGACCAGGACGCGCTCCGGGTTGAGGCTGTCGAGGATGTAGGAGAAACCCCGGCCCTCCTCGCCGACACGGTCTTCGGCCGGCACGAACAGGTCGTCGACGAACACGGCATTCGAATCGACCGCGTGGCGGCCCAGCTTCTGGATACGCCGGACCTCGATCCTGGTTCGATCCATGTCGGTGTAGAACAGCGTCATGCCGTCGGACGGCTTGCGGCAGGCGTCCTTCGGCGTGGTGCGTGTCAGCAGCAGAATTTTGTCCGCCACTTGGCCAGTCGATGTCCACATTTTGCGTCCGTTCACGCGGTAGCCGCCATCGACCCTGGTGGCGAACGTCGTGATGCTGGTGGTGTCGAGCCCGGCATCCGGCTCGGTGACGCCGAAACACGCCTTCTGATCCCCCGCGATCAGCGGCGGCAGCCAGCGCTGCTTCTGCTCATCGGTGCCATGCACCACGACGGCATGGGGACCAAACAGGTTGAGATGGATCGTCGAGGCAGCGGCGTTGCCGCCATTCCCCGCCGCCACCGCGTGCATCATGATCGCCGCCTCGGTGACACCCAGCCCGGCGCCGCCATAAGCCTCCGGCATCGTGATCCCGAGCCACCCGCCATCGGCCATGGCGCGGTGAAATTCATGGGGGAACCGCGCCTCGGTGTCGCAAGCCGTCCAATAGGCGTCGTCGAAGCGGGCGCAGACCTTGCGGACGCCGTCGTCGATTGCCTGTTGCGGTCCGGTCAGGCCAAAATCCATGCGGGCGACCCTTGGTCGTTATGCGTTTCCTCGGCACCGAGCGTAGCGGACCTCGCCGGCACCCGCAATTGGTTTGACCTTTTACATCGCCGTAAAGCGAGCATGCAGCCACGCCCCGGCCTCGCCGACGCAGGGCCTCCATCTGGGAGGCGACCCTGGGGGGCCGGGGTCGCATTCAGCTGTTCACGGAACGAGGATCACCCGCCCGATCACGGTTCCCGCCTGCAAATCGGCTAGCGCCTGGTTCACTTCCGACAATTCGCGGATGTCGATCGGGATGTCTGGCATCCCTTTCGCGCGCACCAGATCGATCAGCGCGCGCAGCTCCGCTGGGCTGCCGATATAGCTGCCTTCGATCTTCGCGGATTTCATCGGGAACAACGGGACCGACAGCGTCGTCTCCCCTCCGAACAGACCGACGATCACAAGCTTGCCGCCCGGTCCAAGGAGATCGAACCCGAGCTTGGCCGTCTCTCCGCTGCCGACCAGGTCCAGCACGCCGGACACCTCGCTGCCGACGGCGGCGCGGATCGCCTTGGCCGCGCCGGGCGCCCGCGGGTCGATCGCCGCGATCGCCCCTTGCGCCATGGCCGCGTCGCGCTTGCGCGGGTCGATTTCCACCACGACGGCGCCCGCCCCGCCGAGCAGCTTGAGCACCTCGATCGACATAAGGCCGAGGCCGCCGGCGCCAATGATCACGACCGGTTTGCGCTGGAGGCGGCTGTTGGCGTCAAGCTTGCGGAGCGCGCTGTAGGTCGTGAGCCCGGAGCAGACGAGCGGCGCCGCCTTGCGCGGGTCCAACCCATGTAGGGGCACCAGGGCGCGGGGATGCGGGACGGTGACAAAGTCGGCATATCCGCCATCACGATTGACGCCCAGGAAACGCGGCGCGCGGCACAGATGCTCGTCGCCCTCCAGGCAAGCCTCGCATTCGCCGCACCCGATCCAGGAGCAAACCAGCACAGCATCGCCAACCGCGACGCCGTTCGCCCGTGGGCCTCTCTCTGGGCCTGCCTCTGGTCCGAGTGCGACCACAACGCCCGCGATCTCATGGCCAAGGGTCAACGGCAGATGGATGCGCCCGGCAACCGACGCCTTGCGGCCGCCGCCGAGGTCGTGATGCCCCTCGGATATATGCAGGTCGCTGTGGCACACGCCCGAGGCGAGCACGTGAACGATCACTTCCGAGCCAGTGGGAACCGGACGAAAGCCGGTCGCCTCGGAAAGCGGCGCGCCGAACTCAACCAGTTGATAGCAACGCATCCGCGGTGGTGGCGCCACGTCTAATTCCCCTCGATTGCAGGCTCTCTGGCCGGCTTCAGTCCATTTCGGAACGATCAGTCACGCTGCGTGGAATATCAGGCCATTCGACCACGCCCCGAGCGCGGCACCTCGGCAGACCCGATGACGCATCCTATCCCTTGCCTTGTGCCAGAAGCCATGCCCGCTCGGCCATCGGCCCGGCCATGGCGCCCAAAGCCGCCGCGTTCGGATGTGCCGCGGTGCCGTCGAGCGCCCGCTTGGCGATGCCCTGCAGAATGGCCGACAGACGGAACAGGCTGAATGCCAGGTAGAATTCCCAATTCTCAATCCGGTCCCGGCCGGTGCGCCGGCAATAACTCGCGACGTACTCGCTCTCTGTTGGCAGCCCCAACGCCGCGAAATCCACGCCAGCCAGGCCGCGGAATATGTCCGGCGTGATCCGCCACGCCGCCGCGTGATTGGCAAAGTCGGCGAGCGGGTCGCCAAGCGTCGACAGCTCCCAGTCCAGAACTGCCATCACCCGCGGTTCGGTTTCATGCAGGATAACATTGTCCAGCCTGTAGTCGCCGTGGATGATCCGGGCCGGCTGCTCGGGCGGCAGGTGCTCCGGCAACCAGGTAATGAGGGCTTCCATTGCCGGTGAGTGGGCGGTGGCGGAGGCCCGGAATTGCTTCGTCCAGCGCTCGATCTGCCGCGCCACGAACCGGCTGGGCCGGCCGTAATCGTCCAGGCCCACAGTGGCCGGGTCGATCGCATGCAGGGCAGCGATCGTCTGGTTCATCTGATCGAACACCAAGCCTCGATCGGTGCTGCGCAATTCGGGCAGACGCGGATCCCACAGGATGCGGCCGGCGACAAAATCCATGACGTAGAATACGCTGCCGATCACGGCGGGGTCGGCACAATAGGCGTACACGCGTGGCACCGGCACCGCCGATCCGGCGAGTGCCGCCATCACCCGATGCTCCCGGTCGACCGCATGCGCGCTCGGCAGCAGGTCGCCCATCGGCTTGCGGCGGAGCACGTATTCGCCGGAGTCCGCGGTCAGCAAATAGGTCGGATTGGACTGGCCTCCCTTGATCAGGCGCGCTTCCAGCACTCCATGATAGCCGGGCACATGGGCCTGCATCCATGCAGGAAGACGCGCGAGGTCTTCTGGCAAAGGCAGCGGTGCGTTACGCATCCGAAGCGGCCTCGCGCAGCATACGGCGCATGATCTTGCCAGTCTGCGTCTTGGGCAGGTCGGCGACGATCTCCACCACGCGTGGGCATTTATAGGCCGCCATGCGCTCCCGGCAGAACGCGATGATCCCGTCGGGATCGGCGTGCTGGTTGGGCTTGAGACTGATCACCGCCTTCACCGTCTCACCGCGATAGTCGTCGGCAATGCCGACCACCCCGGCCTCGCGCACCGCCGGATGGGTGTACAGCACGTCCTCCACCTCACGCGGCCAGACCTTGTAGCCGGATGCGCTGATCATGTCCTTCTTACGGTCCACCAGAAATACCCAGCCATCGGCGTCCACGAATGCCACGTCGCCGGTGCGTAGGCCATCCGGGCCAAGCGCCTCGCGCGTCGCGTCGGGATTGTTCCAGTAGCCGGATGTGAGGCTGGGTGAGGCGAGGATCATTTCACCGGCCTGCCCGCGCGGCGCTGGAGATCCGTCGTCGTTGGCGATCCAGAGCGTGACCCCCGGCATGGGCCGGCCGATGGACAGCGCCTGAGTCTGCGGATCGATGCGGGATTCCTGATCGGGCGGCGTCAGGATCACCGGTGCGTTGGTCTCGGTCATGCCGAAGCCGTTGCGAAGGCTCTGGTTGAAGCGCTGGCGGAACGCCGCCACGACGCTCGCGGGAACCGGCGCACCACCTGAATAGATGTGCCGCAACGGTCTGAAGCGCTCGGACGATGCCGTTTCGTGTTGCATCATGGCGAGATAGGCCGTGGTCGCACCGATGGTGAACGCCGGACGATGTTCGGTGATCGCATCCAGCATCACGCCGGGTTCGAAACGGTAGGACAGCACCAGCGGCGAGGCGGTCACGAACGCGCTCAAAACGTGGCAGATCAACCCGGTGATGTGGAACAGCGGCGCCATCGCCAGGATCGGCGCATGACGCTCCAATCCGATGCACGCGCACATGGTGCGCGCCGAGAACATCGCTCCTGCATGGGTGTTCATGGCCCCTTTCGGCACGCCGGTCGTGCCGGATGTGTAGACCAGGAACGCGAGGTCCGCAGGGTCCGGCGTGATCCACGCGAGCGGCGGCGCCTGCCGGTCGGAGGTCGCATCGAGGATATCGATCGTGGCAGTGTCCGCCGATTTCCCGACGCCGTCGAACAGCCGTGCGTCGCAACGCCGCTGCCAGTCGAGCCCCGAGGTGGCGATGATCACGGGCGGGCGCTGTGGCAGGCTGGCGATGACGTCGTGGTACAGCGTGTCCAGGCAGATCATCGCCTTGGGCGTGCAATCGCTCAGCAGGATGGTGAGTTCGCGCGCCCGGTTCATCGGGTTGATCGGCACCGGAATTGCGCCAAGCTTCCAGGCGGCCAGCAGGCCCAGCATGAAGGCCGGGACGTTCTGCAGATACAGCGCGACCCGGTCGCCATGGCCAATCCCGCGCTTTTGCAGCACAAGCGCCAAAGCGTCGCTGGCCCGGTCCACCTCGCGATAGCTGAGGCGGCCGTCGAAATACAGGATCGCGGGCTGCTCCGGCGCGGCAGCGACGGCGGCCCGAAATGCCGAAAGCGCGTCATGATGGTCCGTCATGGGTATGATGATCTCCTCCGGGCAAGCGAACGCGATCGGGCGGCGTCCGGGAAGGCCGAGCGATACTGCGCCGGCAAGGCGGGCGGGCTCCCAGGTGAAGCGGGCATCGGCCACTTGCGCCGGGACACAGCGGATCTCGTCCATCCGGCACCTCGCCTCACGGTCCCGGCGTCGGTCATGGTCATTGAACGGTCACCTCGACCGCCCGGCGGCCAGACTCATCCTCCGCCCACAGGAGCCAATGCGCTTCGACCCGATTGGCGCAGAGTCGCATCGGCCGGTTGCAGAACAGCGGAGCGAAGTTGCGGACCGATACCCGCTCCGGAACCGCGCTGGCGTGGCTGCGGTACAACTCCAGCAACAGCACCAGGGGGATGCCGGCGTTCACCACCAGCGCCGGATAACCCTCGTGCCGCGTGGTGTAGGGCAGATCGTAGTGAATGCGGTGGGTGTTGAAGGTGATGGCGCAATAGCGCAACAGCAGCATTTCGTCCGGCTCGACGATGCGTTCGATCTCGGCCTCTGCCGGTGTCGCTGCGCCGGACGCCGCGGGAGCCACCGTCTCCGTCTCCCGCATGACGTAGTCCTGCTCCTCGATGATGACAGGTGCGTCGCCCGCGGCGAATATCCGGTGTTCGATGGTCACGATCGCGAAGCGGCCGGAGCGGCCCTGCTTCGGGGTGACCTCGAGCGTCCGGCTCTCACGCCGGAGCGCGGCGCCAATGGAGATGTCGCCGCAATAGAGGGCGCGGCGGCCGGCCGCCATGATCCGGGGCAAACCCAGCTCCGGCAGCGCCACGCCGAGCCCGGCGAGGCCGTCATGACGCAAGGCCGATTGGGGTGTCGGCGCGTTGAACAGGACCACATGCCAGCCACGCGGCAATGTGTCGCCTTGGCGCAACGCTGCCGGGTCGCGATCGAGCATGGCCGCCAGCCGCTGGACCAGCGGCAGCGCGCAGACATCCTCCAGCAGCTGCACGCTATCGCCCGGCATGGGAACTTCGCAGTTCGACGGTGGCGGTGCCGTTGGCGGTGACCTCGCCCAACTGGTTCTCGACATGGACTTCGAGGTCGATCAGATGCCTCCCATCTTCCGACCGTTTGGCCACAACCTTGCCGCGGCACCACGACACGTCGCCAAAGATGTTCGGGCGGCGCAGTTTGACGTCCAGCACGCATACGAAGCCGTCGTCGCCCACCCAGTCGGTGAGCAGTTGGCCGAGCCAAGAGATGCGCTGCGGTCCGACATCGTAGCCGCCGGGCATGCCGACCTCGTGCGCCATCTTGTCCTCGGTGTGGCCGCGGGCGGCGCTGTCCTGGGCGCCGGTCTCGGGGTTGACGAACGCATCGGCCGGATGGCGCCGGCGATGCCGTTCGGCCCTGCCATGCGCCTTGTAGGTGTGGCCGCCGCCGGCGTACCAGCAGATCATGTCGGTGATCGTCAAAGGCCCCTTGAGGATCGGGCGAAGCGTGTCTCCGTCGTTCACGTCCTCCCAGAACCGCTTCTCGGCGCCGCGCCGGACTTCGGCGTCGATGGCGTGGCTGATATCCTTCAGCTCGGCCTCGGTGTAGCGGTGGGTCGCGCGCGGCTCGTATTTCAGACCGCCCTCGGCACGCGCCCGCGGCGTGCGCGCGGTGCTGCCGATCGCGCGGGCGACCAGCGCGCCGGATTGATCGTAGAAGAGCGATTCGCCGGTCTGCACGATGAAAGCGCGTGCCTTGCCGCCGCGTTTCTCCACCGCATCGAGCAGCGTGACACGGGTGGTGAAGCGGTCCCGGTGGCGGATCGGCAGGTACCATTCCCATCGTGTGCCGCCATACATCCACTGAATGCCGCGCAGCTTGGGCGCCACCACCGCGCTGTCGATCGTGTACAGAAAGCAGCCGGGTGCCAGGCCCGCCTTCCACCGCGTGGCGGCGCCATACTCCGGGTCGCAGAACAACGGATTCTCGTCGCCGATACCCCAGCAGAAATGGCGCACGCTGTCTGGACTGGCCTCGGTGTTCCAGCGGTGGTCATGGCGGCGCAGTTCAACCCCGATCAGGCTCCGAGCCTCTTCCAGGGCGCCTTCCCACAGCGCCGGAGTCTGGTCGGTCGGGCGGGATTCGGTGGGACTCACGCGATCACTCCTCCGGTCGTCGATTGCTCGAATTCGCTATCGGAGGGCCGCCACGCGGCGCGAAACAGGTCGTCTGCCCCCGTGATCGGAAGGTCGACCGGCCGGTTCCGCGTCAAATGCTTCCCACCTTGGTTTCCTCGGCGCCTCATGGCAGCTTCTGCGTTCAGGCACCGCTATACCGCACATTTCGCAAATTTGGTAGGACCATTTGACCATGATCCTGTTCTGAGTCATCGTGATCGCGTTGGGTTGCCGGCAGCGCGCGCGGCCGAGGGAGGAACACCGGCCGTGCTTCGATCCATGTTGTTCGTGCCGGGCGACAGTGAACGCAAGCTCGCCAAAGGCGCCCTTTCGTCGGCGGACGCCCTTATCCTCGATCTCGAGGATTCAGTTTCCGCTGACCGCACCGCGATCGCACGCACGATGGTGCGCGCATTCCTCGACGCCCCGCGCGCGCCGGCGGGTCCGCGACTTTGGGTCCGGATCAACCCACTTTCGAGCCCGGCCGCGCTGCCCGATCTCGCGGCATTGGTGGGCGGCGCACCGGACGGCATCATGCTGCCCAAACCGGACTCGGCATCGGATATTGTGCTGCTCGACCATTATCTGACCGCGCTCGAACAGCGCGAGGGCCTGGTGCCGGGCCACATACGCATCATCCCGGTTGCGACCGAAACGGCCCGTTCGATGTTCGCGCTTGGCGGCTATGCCGGCTCCAGCCGGAGGCTCGCCGGGCTGACCTGGGGGGCCGAGGATCTTTCGACCGCACTTGGCGCCAGCACCAATCAGGACGCATCGGGCGGCTACGCTTTCACCTACCAACTCGCCCGCTCGCTCTGCCTTGCCGGGGCGCGTGCCGCCGAGGTGCAGCCGATCGACACGCTCTATGTCGATTTCCGCGACCTGGACGGATTGGCGCGGGATTCGAGGCTCTCGCGGCAGCTCGGCTTTGCCGGGCGGATCGCGATCCATCCGGATCAGGTCGCGACAGTCAACGCTGCCTACAGCCCGGACGATGACGAAATCGCCTATGCGCGCCGGGTGGTGGAAGCGTTTGCTGCCGCGCCCGGCACCGGCGTCGTCGGCCTCGACGGCCGGATGGTGGACATGCCGCATCTCAAACAGGCCAAGCGCCTGCTCTCGTTGGCGGCAGCGTGTGCGGGAGCACCGGAATGACCCCTTTAAGCGGCATCCGAATCCTCGACCTGACCAAGGTGCTCGCCGGTCCGCTGTGCACCCAGTATCTCGGCGACATGGGTGCCGACATCATCAAGGTCGAGCCCTGCCACATCGGCGACGACACGCGAGGGTGGCCGCCGTTTCGCGACCAGACCGGTGCGGTGTTCCTGAGCTGCAATCGCAACAAGCGCAGCCTTGCGCTGGACCTGAAGACGCCGGAAGGCCAGGCGATCGCGCACCAGTTGGCGCGGCAGGCCGACGTGGTGATCGAAAGCTACGGGACCGGCGTCGCCGAACGCCTCGGCATTGATTTCGCGACGCTGAGCAGGCTCAACCCAAGCCTGATCTATTGCTCCATTTCCGGCTTCGGGCGAACCGGCCCGCTCAGTCATGCGCTTGGCTACGACGTGGTGTTGCAGGCATTCGGCGGCATCATGGGGCTGACCGGGCATGATGGCGGCGAGCCGATCCGCAGCCCCTTCTCACCGATCGATCAGACCACCGGGCTGCACGCGATGTCGGGCATCCTGGCGGCACTGCTGCAGCGGGGCAGGACCGGCGAAGGCACGCGCTTCGAGGTGTCGCTGTTCGAAACCTCGATGGCGTTCCTGGGCTATACGTTGCAGGTCTATTGGGAGAAGGGCGTGCTGCCGGAGAAATGCGGGTCGGGCCATGAATCGATCTGCCCGTATCAGGCGTTCGAGGCCGCGGACAAACCGATTCTGATTGGCATAGCCAACGACAATCTGTGGCGGCGCTTCTGCGCCGCGGTCGGTCGCGATGCACTGGCCGACGATACCAGGTTTCGCACTAACGCAGACCGTGTCGGGCACAAGGCGGAGACAGTGGGCCTGGTGCAGGAGATCGTACGGACGCGCAATTGTGCCGACTGGGTGACGCTGCTGACCGAGCTGGGTGTGCCGTGCGCGCCGATCAACTCGCTGGAAGATGTGCTGGCGCATCCGCACACGGCGGCACGCGGCATCGTGCTGGACTATGACCATCCTGTGCTGGGGCTGCTGAAAACAATCGCCCAGCCCGTCCAATTCAATGGCGAGGTGCGAGGTGTGACGTCGCCGCCGCCCATGCACGGCCAACACAGCCGAGAGGTGCTTCGTGAACTCGGTTACACCGACACGGACATCGCCCGGTTGGCGGAGGCCGGCGTGATCATGGTCAGGCCTGCCAGCGACGACGCTTTCGAAACACCTTCGGCATAGCAACGGAGCCAGCATGGAATTCGAGTTTTCCGACAAGGTGCAGACGCTGCGCGCTCGCGTGCAGGCCTTCATGGACGAGCACGTCACGCCGAGCGAAGCGATCTATGCCGCGCAGCTGGCACAGGCCGCGGATCGCTGGCAGCCGGTGCCGATCGTGGCCGAGCTCAAGAAGCTCGCCAAGGCGGCCGGCCTTTGGAACCTGTTCCTGGCCCACAGCGCGCGTGGATTCGGACTGTCGAACCTGGAATACGCACCGCTCGCGGAAATCATGGGCGGCGTGGAATGGTCGAGCGAGGTGTTCAACTGCTCAGCGCCCGACACCGGCAACATGGAAACCCTCGAACTGTATGGGACCGAGGAACAGAAGCGTCAGTGGTTGGGGCCGCTGCTGGACGGGGACATCCGTTCCGCCTTCTGCATGACGGAACCGGGCGTCGCTTCGTCGGACGCGACCAACATCGAGACCCGCATCCGGCGGGAGGGCGATGAATATGTCATCGACGGCCGGAAATGGTGGTCTTCCGGCGCGGGCGATCCGCGCTGCGCCTTGTTCATCGTGATGGGCAAGTCCGATCCGGGCAACAGCAACGCCCACCGCCAGCAATCGATGATCCTGGTACCGCGTACCGCGCCGGGCGTGACGATCGAGCGGATGCTGCCGGTGTTCGGCTTCGACGACGCGCCGCACGGCCACGCCGAGATCAACTTCGTGAATGTCCGGGTTCCGGTCTCGAGTATTCTGCTCGGCGAAGGCCGCGGCTTCGAGATTGCGCAAGGGCGGCTTGGGCCGGGACGCATCCATCACTGTATGCGCACGATCGGCCTGGCCGAGCGCGCGTTGGCGATGATGTGCCGCCGTGCGCTGGACCGCCATCCGTTCGGCAAGCCCCTGGCGGACCAGGGCGTGACGATCGAGCGGATCGCCAACAGCCGCATCATGATCGACCAGTGCCGCCTGCTGGTGCTGCATGCGGCCTGGAAGATGGACACGGTCGGCAACAAGGCGGCGCGGCGAGAGATCGCCGAAATCAAGGTCTCGATCCCGAACATGGCATGCCAGGTGCTGGACTGGGCAGTGCAGATGCATGGTGCCGGCGGCGTCTCCAACGATTTCGGGCTCGCGAAGATGTATGCCAATGCCAGGACCATGCGCATCGTGGATGGCCCGGACGAGGTGCATCGTCAGCAACTCGGCCGGCTGGAATTGGCCAAATACCGGCCTGTCCGCCCGAACGCGCCAGCCGGTTGATCCCGGCCTGAGCGCGGTGTTCATGGCTATCGCCTTGGGGGTGGTGGAACGCGGCGTCAATTCCGCACTTCCACGGCGATGTCATGGAACAGCCGTGCCGGCAGGCCGCCGCCGGTCACGCCGCGCATCGGCGTCGCGTCGTCGTTGCCCAGCCACACAGCGATCACCAGCCCGCCCACGCCACCCACGAACCACGCGTCGCGCGAATCCTGCGTGGTGCCGCTTTTGCCCGCCACCAGCCGGCCGGCGATGCCTGCCGCACGCCCGCTGCCCCGCGTCACCACCGCGGCCATCATCCGCAGCATCATGGCGGCAAGGTCGGGCGCCACCACCCGCACGGGCACGGCATGAGTGGCAGGATTCGTGTGTCCGCCGGTCTCGATTGCCTCCAACCCCGTGGGCGCCACCCGCAGCCCGCCGTTGAAGAACGTCGCATAGGCGCCCGCGAGTTCCAGCACGCCCACCTCGGCGGTGCCCAAAGCGAGCGAAAGATTATCCGACAGCCTGCTGGCGACGCCCAGGCGATGCGCGACCGCCGCCACGGCCGTGGCGCCCCCCGCCTGCTGCTCCAACCGGATGGCGGCGGTGTTGATGCTGTCGGCTAGCGCCGCCTCCAGGGTGATCTCGCCCCGGAACCTGCCGTCGAAGTTCGACGGGCTCCATGACCCGAACCGGATCGGCGCGTCGAGCACCAGGTCGTCCGGCCGCGCGCCCTTTTCCAGCGCCGCCAGCCAGACGAACGGCTTGAACGCGCTACCCGGCTGGCGGCGGGCCAGCACCGCGCGGTTGTACGATCCCGCCCGGTAATCCCGCCCGCCCGCCATGGCGCGCACCTCGCCGGTCTGCGCGTCGAGCACCACGACGGCCCCCTGGCCCACGTTGTCCGCCGCGCCCGGCCCGTCGAGCAGTGCTGCCAGCCTCGTTTCGACCACGCTCTGCAGCCGGGCATCCATCGTCGTGTGGAGCACCGCATCGATACCTGGGTCGAGGCTGGCCTGCGCCTGGTCCGCCGCCCAATCCGCGAACCAGCCGCTGCCGGATGGCGCGCGCGGCGGGAACGCGATCTCCCCTGCCGCCGCCTCTGCCTCGGCGGCGGTTATGGTGCCAACATCCACCATCGCCCCCAGCACTTCGCGGGCCCGCGAAGTGGCCGCCGCCGGGTCGACGCGGGGCGAGAAGCGCGACGGCGCCCGTGGCAGACCCGCCAGCACGGCCGATTGCCATAAATTCACCTTGCGGGCGGAAATGCCGAAATACATGTGCGCCGCCGCATCCACGCCCCACGCGCCCGAACCCAGATAGACGCGGTTCAGCCAGATCTCCAGGATCTCGCGCTTGGAGAAATGACTCTCCAGCCACAGCGTCAGCAGGCTCTCCTGCACCTTGCGCCGCAGGGTGCGGGCGTTGGTCAGAAACAGATTCTTGGCCACCTGCTGGGTGATGGTCGAGCCGCCCTGCACCAGCCGCCCCGAGGTGAGATTCACCACGATGGCGCGGGTAATGCCGATCAGGTCGAGCCCGCGATGCGACCAGAACCGCCGATCCTCCACCGCCACGGCCGCCGCCGGCAGGAAGGGCGGCAGATCCGTCAAGCGCAGCGGCTCGCCCACCACGTCCCCGAACGTTGCCACCACATGCCCCGCGCGATCCTGCACCGTGAGGCTGGGGCGGCGCGCGCTGTCGAGTGCCGCCTCCGGGCGGGGCAGGTCCCAGGCGAACCACAACACGCCGAGCCCGCCAACCACTGCTCCCCATATGCCGAGCACGAACATCCAGCGCACCAGCCACCAGCGCCATCGCCGGGGCCGTGGCCGTGGCAGCGGGGAGGGGTCCGGGATCGAAACCGTCCAGATCGCCGTCGATTGCGGCTCCGGCTCGGGCGGCTCCAAAGGCGGCGCGCGATACATGTGCCCAGTATACAGAACTCTCCCGCGCCGCACCCAGCTTGCCCCCGCCGCGCCGCGTCAGCACACTCCGGTCTTAGCCAAGGGAGTGCCGCATGAAGGGCCTGTTCATCGACGCCGGCGAAGAGCTCGCCCAGATCTTCGCCACCATGCGGCGTGACACCGACCCCGAGATCGACGTGCTGCTGAACGAGCACGTGACGCCCGACCAGCTCCCCGGCCTGCTTGCCGGCTACGATTTCGTGCTGGACGACCACAGCCAGATGCCGGCGGCGCAACTCGCTCTGTGCAAGACCCTCAAGCACGTCATTTTTCTCGGCACCGGCGCCCGCAGCTACATGGACCCCGAGGCGCTGGCGGCACTCGGCGTCACCGTCCATATCATCAAGGGCTATGGCGATATCGCGGTGGCCGAACACGCCGTCGCACTCATGTGGGCCGCGGCCCGAGGCCTGGCGCGCATGGATGGCGGCATCAGGCGGGGCGAGTGGCTCCGCACCGAGGGGATGCAGCTCACCGGCAAGACCATAGGACTTCTCGGCTTCGGCGGCATCGCCGGCGAGGTGGCGCGCATCGCCGGAGGCTCGGGGATGCGCGTGCTGGCGTGGAACCGCACGCCGCGCGCGGCGCCGGGCGCCACCTTCGTCGATCTCGACACGCTGCTCGCCGAAAGCCACGTGCTGTCGCTGCATCTGCTGCTGAATGAGGAGACGCGCGGCTTCCTGGGCGCGGCGCGGCTGGCGAAAATGCGGCGCGGCGCAATCCTGGTGAACACCGCGCGCGGGGCGGTGGTGGACACCGAGGCGATGATCGCGGCCCTCCGCTCCGGCCATCTCGGCCATGCCGCCCTCGATGTGTTCGATACCGAGCCGCTGCCGGCGGGCGCTGTGCTGGCAACGCTGGAGAACGTGACCCTCTCGGCCCATAGCGGCTTCCGTACGCCCGAGGCGAGCGAGACATTGTTGCGCCGGGCCCTGGACATCGCCTGCACGGTCGCCGCAAAACGCTGACGATGCCCGGTGACCTGTGCCCGCCTGGCGGAATGGTAGACGCAGCGGACTTAAAATCCGCAGTCCTTGTGGCATGCCGGTTCGAGTCCGGCGGTGGGCATATGAACCAATGCGATGTTCGGCCGTAATCGCGTTTGGGAAGAATAACCGAGGCCGAACATGAACTACGACGTACGACCACGGACCGAGCTTCGGTCCGGCCAACGTCTCGGATTGCGCATCGCGGATTTCGGCCCGCGCGGCCGTGGCGTGGTCGCCGACCAGCTGATCAGACGCGGCGCGCTCGTGGAACGCTCGCCCGTTCTCATCATCCCCGATGCCGATCGGGCGCGGGTGGATGGCACGGTGGTGTTCACCTACGTCTTCATGTGGGAACACGACACCACCGAGGAAGACCTCTACCGGCATCGCGGCCGCTCGGCGATAGCACTCGGCTTCACCAGCCTGCTCAACCACTCCTACACGCCGAACTGCACGTTCATCCGCAATATCGACGACCTCACCATCGACCTCGTGGCGCTGTGCGACCTCGAGATGGGCGAGGAACTGACCATCGACTACCAGATGACGCTCTGGTTCAAGCTGGCCGAGCCAGGTCCAGCAGACCGAGGCGCTCTACCGCCGCGAACTCGCCACCGATGAGCTTGTCGCCGATGTCGCTCCGGTAGCGCAGATTCGGCGCGAAGACCTGGCCGGCCACAAGGTAGGCATGGGTTTTCGCTGTCGCGATGTCAGCCCCGGTTCCGGTCGCCACCATCGTCCAGCCATACAGGCCGCTGGTTGCCAGATGCCCGTGCGCCATCCCGACCTCGCCGAAATGAAGATGGCGCCGGTCCTCGGCGCTGAGTGCCGGGTCCAGCAGCACAGGCAGCCCCACCGCCTCGTCAATCTGCTTGCGGGTGTAAGGGAAGGGCGGGGTGGTCAGCACCACGCCGACCGCGAACCCTGGCCGGGTGGCAATCGGGAGCGGAATGCCGCTCGTCATCGCGCGGAATATGTCGGCCCAGGGCGTCGCTTGCAGCGGGTCGAGAACGGCGAAGCCCGGATAGCCGAAGCGGCAGGTGAATTCCAGCGGCCAGATACCGCGGGCGTTGACGATGGTGTTGAGATTCACATAGCCGCAATGCCCCGCGTCCCGCAGCAGCCCCGCGACGGGGCGCAGGGTGCGTTCGAAGAAGCGTCGGCTTCGATCATAGGTGACGACGGTGCCCATCTCCCCGGTCAATTCGCCTCGGTCGCCATCGAAGAAGCGCTTGTGCTCCCAATCGAGGCAGGCCGGAGCCAGAAATTCCTGACCGTTGAAGTAGGCGCCGACTCCCATTTCGACCCCCTCGACATGCTCCATCAAAATGAAGCTCGCCGCCTCGTGCCCGCGCAGCCTGGCCGCCAGCATGGCCCGGACATCGCGCCCGTCGCTCAGCCGCCCCACGTAGTTGTCACTGGAAGCAAAGCCCGGTCCGTTGAATTTCAGTACGTAGCGGGCAGGGTGGGCGGCGATAAAGCGCGCGGCCTCCGCCTCGCTGTCGAATTCGGCCACACGCGCCGTGGGCAAGCCGGCAGCCGACAGGATGCCCTGCGCGAAGGCGCGGTCGTTCTCCAGCCGGTCGCCATAGGCGCTGCCGCCGACCACGTGGAAGCCGTCGCGCCGCAGCTCGTCCTGCAAGGCGCCCCGACTATCCGCCACGTTCTCGAACAGGATGATCCCGTCCGCGCCGGCCGCGCGGACCCAGTCGAGTTCGCCGCGCCAATCCGGCACCCGTTCGACCATCCCGGCCAGGGTGCCGTGGCAGAGCGGGTTGCCGATGGCAGCCTTGACCGTGTGCCCGCCCTCGATCAGCCGCAGATAGAGCGCGCCGAGGTCGCAGCTGTCGCCAATGCCCAGAAAACGCATGATCCTCAGACCTGTCGGAATAAGTGCCACCATAGGCCGGCGGACGCCAAACGCACGACGATCCAAGCTGTCGCCAGTCGCTAAAAAATGCGTGTAATCAAGACCGAGATTCCCGGAGCCCGTTGATGCCCATCCCGCCTTATGACCGCTCCGCGCCGCCGCCGGAAATGGACAACGCGGCTCATGGCCGGCCGTGCCAGGTCATCTCGCTCTTCGACCTCGGGGCCTCCCGGCCATTCGCCCGTACCGTGACGCGCCTGCCTGACGCCAGCCTCGCGGCCTCGCGCGTGTACGACGCGACCGGCCGCGCGGTGCAGGTGCCGCATCACCTCCAGGCCTGCACCGCGGCATTCCACCTGGCGTTCACCGAGCCGGTGAGCGCACGCCTGTTCATGCCCTATCATGGCACGCTGGTTCGCCATGGCGCCGAGCACGCCATCGTACAGGAATCGCTGTGGCACGATCAGCTGTTCTTCTCCGGCCCGATTCGCAACGACGCCTCCACAGGCTGGAGATGGCGCATCGACGAGGACTGGTCGCATTCGATCGCCCATGCCGGCCTGGTGCATCATTGCTACCACCGCTTCCACTTCCAGTTTTTCCACTGGATGATGGATTGCCTGCCCCGCGCCTGGATGCTGCGGAAATACTCGCCCTATGGAAAGGACGCAAAATGGCTGGTTGGCCCGCTCGACAGGCCGTTCCACCAGCCGTGCCTCGACCTGCTCGGCATTTCCGCCGCCGATTGCCTCACGCTCCCGCACGGATCAATCGCCAGGTTCGACCGCCTGGTGATCCCGGCTTTCACGTTCGAGGAGCCGCTCCAGACGCTGCGTCCGAGTTATGACAGCGGCATCCACCACACCGGGTGGTCACAGGCATATCTCGACGACATCCGTGGCCTGGCGTGGGACAGATATGGCTGTGCCGAGCGGTCGGACTTGCGCGTCTATGTCAGCCGGGGGGATGCGTCGCACCGCCGGCTGCGCAACGAGGCGGAGGTGGTTCGGCTATTGGTCAGTCATGGCTTCGTGGTGGTGGAGCCCGGCACGCTGCCGTTCCAGCGCCAAGTCGAGATCTTCTCACGCGCGAGTATCGTCGTGGGCCTGCACGGCGCGGGACTGACCAATCTGATGTGGGCACGCCCGATCTGCGATGTGCTCGAATTCGCGTCGGAAGACCTGAACGACACCGGCTATCGCTTTTTGTCCGATCTCTGCGGACATCGGCACAGTGCGATCCTGTGCCGCGCATTCGAGCATCCGCAAGGGGTCGCCTATGCCGATCTCGAAGTCGATATCGTGGCGCTGCGTTACGCCTTGAGCGACTTGCTGGCGGCGAAGCCCGCGGCGGCCGGTGGGGCGGTGGGCCATGGTGGCGTTGCATCGGCAACCGCCGCGCGCGCGACTGACCCCGCGTTCGAGGTCGAGCGGGAAAGCTGGACGTCGCTCGCCCCTGCCGAGGAAAGTCTCGCGCGGCGCGACTATGCGCGGGCATTGCGGCAGGCGCTGGCGTTCAGCACCCGCAATCCCGGCAATGGCTGGGGGTGGCGAACCGCGGCCCGCGCCTATCGCGAATTGGGCGATTACGAGCCGATGAAGACAGCCCTGCGCCGCGCGCTCACCCTGCCGGACATCGACTCGCATATCGGCGCCGTGTTCGAATTGCTGCGCTTCTCGATGGCGTCTGGCGATTTTTCAGAGATCGACCTTGTCGATTTCGCTCTGGTCGAAGCTGAACAGAGCAGTCAGAAAAGATGGTATAAGGGCGGATTGCTGTTCCTCAAGGCGCTGGGCTTCATCCAGGCAGGCGCGTTGTCGGAAGCCGACCTCACACTCCGGCAGGCTTACGCCTATCGGACGGACACCGATGAAACCGAGTTGCTGTTCCCATGGGTCGTCACCAGACTCGCGGAGCAGGGGGCGTTGGACGCATTCCCGTATCTCGAATACCTCATGCACCGCGCGGCGATGCGGGGCGGCGACATCGACTATGCCGCGGCCTTGAGCCGCCTTGGCGGCGATACGTTCGTGCTTGAGATAGGCGCGATGGACGGCGTGAGGTTCGATACGCTGCATGAGTTCGTGGCGTCACGAAACTGGCGCGCCGTCATGGTCGAGCCAACGCGCGGCATGTTCGAGCGGCTTGTCGCAAACTATGCCGCGCACCCGAACGTCCGATGCGCGCGCGTGGCCATCTCGAACCGCACCGGGTCCCTCGTCATGCACCGGATCGACCCGGCCGCGGTTGCCAGCGGCGAGGTCGGCGAGTGGGCGCTCGGGCTTTCCGCAATGACCGCGGACAAGAGCCTCAAATTCTACGACGACAAGCTGCAGTCCGAGGAAGTCCAGGCCATCACGCTCGCGGACTTCCTTGCGCGCGAGGGAATCGACCGCATCGACGTGTTGCAGATCGACACCGAAGGCCACGACTTCATCATCTTCGACCAGATCGATTTCGACGCCCATCCCATCGGCATCCTGCACATCGAACTCATCAATCTCGATCCGACCGACCGGCTGCGCATGTTCAAGCGGCTGCGTGAACGAGGCTATCGCTATCACTACGACGGCACGGACCTGACCGCGATCCGCCCCTAGATCGCCACGTTGGTAATGACGGCGCGACCCGTCTCGCGCAGCAGCTTGTCGAAATAGGCGATCGTGCGGGTCAAACCCTGCTCAAGCGCCACCGATGGCTGCCAGCCCAGCGTGGCGGCGGCAAGCGAGATATCCGGCCTGCGCTGCTGAGGATCATCCGCCGGAAGCGGCTGATAGATGATCCGCGACCGCGAGCCTGTCAGACGGATCACCTGTTCGGCCAACTCACGCACGGTGAGTTCAACCGGATTGCCGAGGTTGATCGGGCCGGTCACCTCGTCGCCAGTGTCCATCATGCGGATGAACCCGTCGATCAGGTCATCGACGTAGCAGAAGGCCCGCGTCTGCGCCCCGGTGCCGTACAGCGAGATCTCATCGCCCAGCAGTGCCTGGACGATGAAGTTGGAGACCACCCGGCCGTCATTGGGGTGCATGCGCGGGCCGTAGGTGTTGAAGATGCGCACCACCTTGATGCGCAGCTTGTGCTGGCGGTGATAGTCGAAGAACAGCGTCTCGGCACAACGCTTGCCTTCGTCGTAGCAGGCGCGCGGCCCGATCGGGTTCACGTTGCCCCGGTAATCCTCGGTCTGCGGATGCACTGTCGGATCGCCGTACACTTCGGATGTCGAGGCCTGGAACACCTTTGCCTTCACACGCCTGGCGATGCCGAGCACGTTGATGGCGCCGACCACGCTTGTCTTCGTCGTTTGTACCGGATCGAACTGATAATGGATCGGCGATGCCGGGCAAGCGAGGTTGTAGATTTCGTCCACCTCCACATAGAGCGGGAAGGTGATGTCGTGCCGCATCGCCTCGAATCGGGTGTTGCCCAGCAGGTGCGCGATGTTTTCCCTGCGGCCGGTGAAGTAGTTGTCGACGCTGAGCACGTCGTGCCCGTCCCGCAACAGGCGCTCGCACAGATGGGAGCCCAGAAACCCGGCCCCCCCGGTGACCATGACACGTTTGCGAAGCGAATTCACGCGGCCAGCCGAACGTCGTTCAAGTCATTCGACTGTCCCGCGCCCCGCGCATCCAGCTTGCGAATCCGGCGTTGCAGCAGCTTCCAGGCAAACCTGGCCGACAGATCCGACAGGCGCCCCCTCGGCTTCAGACCCACCGCCTTGAAGATCATGCCCATGCCGCGCTCGACGTGCCGAAAGCGGTAGAACTTCATGGCCCCCCCCATGTAGGCCACAAGGCATCGTTGATGGGAATAGGGGAGGCTCTCGGGCTCGTTGCCGCAATGGAACGCATAGGCCAGTTCGTCGTCCTCGCTTTCGGTGATGCGGCTGGCCGCGATGCGAAGGCGCTGGAAGAACGAGATGTTCTCGCGCGCGAGGTAACGGTGCATGTGGTCGTAGAACAGCTTGAAGTGCCGGTATTCGTCGGCAGCGATCAGCCGGCAGATGTGTTTCAGCACCGGCTCGTCGGTCGCCTCCGCCAGCGCCGTGTAGTAGCTCGAGGTTCCCGTCTCGACCATGCAGCGCGCGATCAGTTCGCCGGTCAGCGATCCACGTATCGAGGTCTCGACGTCGAGTTGCAGCTTGTAGCCCGCCTGATAGCGCGCGAAGGCGGCCATGTAGTCCCAGCCCGGATCGGCCAACTGCGCCCAGCTCCCCAGAGCGTCGCCGTGCTGGACCTCCTCGATGGCCCAATTATCCGAGGCTTGGCCGAAGGCGGGATCGTTGCGGAAGATGGAACGGAGATACACCGCGTACTCGGTGCCGTTTCGCTCGACCATCGCCGCGGCCTTGACGAGGGGGATGATGCTGGGATCGACCTTGCTGGGGTGGAAATCGCCCCAGGGAACCTCGTCGAGCCGCCAATGCTTCATCGTCGGAATGCCTTACCACGCACGGGTCAGCCCGCCATCAGGCCGCCCAAAATTCAGGGCAGGCGGATCGTTCCAGCGATAAGGCAGAGCTTGCCGTAGCCGGTCAAGCCTCAGGCGGCCTGGGCCAGTTCGACCATGGCGCGGGCGGACTGCATGCGGTCCTGTGCCGCGTCCAGCGCCGGCACGTCCATCCGGTCGGCGGCGGCATATTCGGCCTCCGCGGCAGCAAGCCTGCGCTCGCCCTCGGCGCGCGACACCTCCGCCAGCGGCGTGGCTTCGTTGGCCAGCACCGTCACCCGCTCCGGCGTCACCTCGGCGAACCCGCCCGAAACGTACAGCCGCTCGGTGACGTTGGTGCCGGAATACAGCCGGATTTCCCCGCCGCGCAGCAGCACGATCATGGGCGCGTGCAGCGGCAGCACGCCCATCTCACCCTCCGCACCGGGGATCACCACCATGTCCACCGGCTTGGACAGCAGCAGCTTCTCCGGGCTGACGATTTCCAGATCGACCGGCATCAGGCGTTGACCTTCATCCCCTCGGCCTTCTTCACGGCCTCCTCAATGGTGCCGACCATGTAGAACGCCGCTTCCGGCAGGTGGTCGTATTCGCCGGCCACGATCGCCTTGAAGCTGCGCACGGTGTCGGCCACCGGCACGAACACGCCCGGGAAGCCGGTGAACACCTCGGCCACGTGGAAAGGCTGCGACAGGAAACGCTGGATCTTGCGGGCGCGGGCCACGACCAGCTTGTCCTCCTCGGAAAGCTCGTCCATGCCGAGAATGGCGATGATGTCCTGGAGCGATTTGTAGGTTTGCAGCACCCGTTGCACTTCGCGGGCGACCAAATAGTGCTCCTCGCCGACGATGCGCGGGTCGAGCGCCCGCGATGTGGAGTCGAGCGGGTCCACCGCCGGGTAGATGCCAAGTTCGGCGATCGAGCGCGACAGCGTGGTGGTCGCATCCAGATGGGCGAACGAGGTCGCGGGAGCCGGATCGGTCAGGTCGTCGGCGGGCACGTAGATGGCCTGGACCGAGGTGATCGAGCCCTTGTTGGTGGAGGTGATACGCTCCTGCAGCGCGCCCATGTCGGTCGCCAGCGTCGGCTGATAGCCCACGGCGGACGGGATGCGGCCCAGCAGCGCGGACACTTCGGCGCCGGCCTGGGTGAAGCGGAAGATGTTGTCCACGAAGAACAGCACGTCCTGGCCTTCGTCGTCGCGGAAGTATTCCGCGAGCGTCAGGCCCGACAGCGCCACGCGGGCGCGCGCACCCGGCGGCTCGTTCATCTGCCCATAGACCAGCGCCACCTTGGAGCCCTCGGTGTTGCCGTCATTCAACTTGATGACGCCGGCATCGACCATCTCGTGATACAGGTCGTTGCCCTCGCGGGTGCGCTCGCCGACCCCGGCGAACACCGACACGCCGCCATGGCCCTTGGCGATGTTGTTGATAAGTTCCTGGATCAGCACGGTCTTGCCGACGCCGGCACCGCCGAACAGGCCGATCTTGCCGCCCTTGAGGTAGGGGGCCAGCAGATCGACGACCTTGATGCCGGTGACGAGGATTTCGGTCGAGGTCGCCTGCTCCGCGAAGGTCGGCGCCTCGCGGTGGATCGGCGCGAGCTTGACGTAAGGCACCGGGCCACGCTCATCGATCGGGTTGCCGATCACGTTGAGGATGCGGCCGAGCGTGCCGGGGCCCACGGGCACGCGGATCGGCATGCCGGTATCGACCACTTCGAGGCCGCGCACCATGCCGTCGGTGCTGTCCATGGCGATGCAGCGGACGGTCTTTTCGCCCAGTTCCTGCGCCACTTCGAGTACGAGGTCGTTGTCGTTGAGCCGCGCGATGAGCGCGTTCTGGATGAACGGCAGCTCGCCATCGAACTGCACGTCGATCACGGCGCCGAGGACTTGCGTCACGCGCCCGACATTGTTGCTGGCCATAATTCTCAAACCCCTATCTTGTCTCAATCGCGTCCAAGTCTGTCCCGGCCGCCCCCACCGCCGTCATCGGCAATGACGGGAGGTGGTCGTAATCCTGTCGTCAGACCGCCTCGGCGCCGGAGATGATCTCGATAAGCTCGCGTGTGATGTTCGCCTGGCGCGCGCGGTTGTAGTTTTGCGACAGACGCTTGATCATGTCGCCCGCGTTGCGCGTGGCGTTGTCCATGGCCGACATCTGCGACCCGTAGAAGCCCGCCGCGTTCTCCAGCAGCGCGCGATACAGCTGGATCGCGAGGTTCTGCGGCAGCAGGTGGGCGAGGATGGTTTCCTCGTCCGGCTCGAACTCATAGATGGCATGCGCGCCGGCGGCGGCATCCTCGACCTTCGCTTCGGGCAGCTTCATCGGGATCAGCTGCATCTCGGTCGGCACCTGGGTGATGACCGAGTGGAACTGGTTGTAGATGACCGTCGCCACGTCGAACTCGCCGGCCATCAGCATCGTGGTGACCCGCGTGCCGATTTCCTGCGCGTCGGTGAAGTTGATGCTCTTGCGTCCGGCGTAAGTGACGTCGCCGATGAGGTTCGCCGAGAATTCGCGCTTGAGGAAGTCGCGGCCTTTGCGGCCGACCGCCAGAATCTTGACCGTTTTGCCCTCGCCCTCGAGCCGGCGAATGCTGTTCCGGGTCATGCGGCTGACGTTCGAATTGAACGCCCCCGCGAGGCCACGGTCGGCGGTGACGGGGATCAGCAGATGCACCTGGTCGCGCCCGGTGCCGACCAGCGCGCGGGGCGCCGTGGGGCTGCCGGCGGCCGATGCCGCCAGGGCCGCCAGCATCCGCTCCATGCGCTGCGCGTAGGGTCGCGCCGCCTCGGCCTGGGACTGCGCGCGCCGCAGCTTCGCCGCCGCGACCATCTTCATGGCCGAGGTGATCTTCTGCGTGGACTTCACGCTGTTGATCCGGTTGCGGAGGTCTTTGAGGCTGGGCATGGTCCGACCTTACGTGAACGGTGGCTTAGCGGAACGGCGGCTTAGCTGAACGGTCGCTTAGCTGAACGACTTGGCGAACTTGTCCAGGAACGCGACCAGCTTGGCTTCCACGTCCTTCTTGATCTCGCGGTCGGTGCGGATCGATTCGACGATGCCGGGCTCGCTGGAGTGGATTTCGCTCAGCAACTGGCGCTCGAAGGCGCCGATGCGGCCGATCGCGACCTTGTCCAGATAGCCGCGAACGCCGGCGAACAGCACGGCCACCTGCTCCTCGATCGGCACCGGGCTGAACTGCGGCTGCTTCAGCAGCTCGGTCAGCCGGGCGCCGCGCGCCAGCAGCTGCTGGGTGGAGGCGTCGAGGTCGGAGGCGAACTGCGCGAAGCTGGCCATCTCGCGATACTGCGCGAGCTCCAGCTTGATGCGGCCGGCGACCTGCTTCATCGCCTTGATCTGGGCGGCGGAGCCCACGCGGGACACCGAGATGCCCACGTTCACGGCCGGGCGGATGCCCTTGAAGAACAGTTCGGTCTCCAGGAATATCTGGCCGTCGGTGATCGAGATCACGTTGGTCGGGATGTAGGCGGACACGTCGCCGGCCTGCGTCTCGATGACGGGGAGGGCGGTCAGGCTGCCGCCGCCGAATGCGTCCGACATCTTGGCGGCGCGCTCCAACAGGCGGGAGTGCAGGTAGAACACGTCGCCCGGATAGGCCTCGCGGCCGGGAGGGCGGCGCAGTAGCAGCGACATCTGGCGGTAGGCGACGGCCTGCTTGGAGAGATCGTCGTAGAAGATGACCGCGTGCGATCCGCTGTCGCGGAAGAATTCACCCATGGTGCAGCCGGTGTAGGGAGCCAGGAACTGCATCGGCGCGGGGTCGGACGCGGTGGCCGCGACCACGATGGAGTATTCCATCGCGCCGTTCTCTTCGAGCGTGCGGACCAGCTGGGCCACGGTGGACCGCTTCTGGCCGATGGCGACGTAGATGCAATAAAGCTTCTTGCTCTCGTCGTCGCCGGAATTGGGACCCTTCTGGTTAAGGATCGTGTCGATGATCACGGCGGTCTTGCCGGTCTGGCGGTCGCCGATGATCAGCTCGCGCTGGCCGCGGCCGATCGGGATCAGCGCGTCGATCGCCTTGATGCCGGTCTGCATCGGCTCGTTCACGGATTTGCGCGGGATGATGCCGGGGGCTTTGACTTCGACCAAGCGACGTTCGCCCACGATCGGTCCCTTGCCGTCGATCGGCTGGCCCAGGCCATCGACCACGCGGCCGAGCAGGCCGCGGCCCACCGGCACGTCGACGATGCGGCCGGTGCGGCTGACCGTGTCGCCCTCGCGGATTTCACGGTCGTTGCCGAAGATCACGATGCCGACGTTGTCGGTCTCGAGGTTCAGCGCCATGCCGGTGAGGCCGGCCGACGGGAATTGCACGAGTTCGCCGGCCATGACGTTCTGCAGGCCGAATACGCGGGCGATGCCGTCGCCGACGCTCAGCACCTGCCCGGTCTCGGCGACGTCCGCCTCGGTGTCGAACGAGGCGATCTGGCGCTTCAGGATTTCGGAAATTTCAGCGGGGCGGATGTCCATGGCCTAGGCGGCTCCCTTCATGGCGTACTGCAAGCGTTGCAGCCGGGATTTGAGGCTCGTGTCGTACAGCCGGGCGCCAATGCGCACGACCAACCCGCCCAGCAGGGACGGATCGACACGCTTGAGGATATCGACGTTGCCGTAGCCGGCCTCGATCAGGCGGGCGCGGAGCTGCTGCTCCTGAACGTCGGTCAATGGGTGGGCGGTCTCGACTTCGGCCACAACCACGCCGCGCTTGCGGGCGACCAGGGCGGCGAAGGCGGTGGTGATGGTGCGAAGGGCCGCGAGGCGGCGATTGGTTGCGACCACGCCGACGAAATCCTGCACGGTCTTGCCGAAGCCCTGGTCGGAGAAGGCTTCGCGCAGGGCGCGCATGGCGGTGTTTACGTCGATCAGCGGGCTCGCGAGCAGCCGGCGCAGATCGGCGTTCTCGTCGATCAGCCGGCCGAGGCCGTCCATCTGGTCGATCACGACGTCAAGCTGATGCTGGTCCTCGGCGATGCCGTAGAGAGCGGTTGCGTAGCGCTCGGCGACGCCGCCGCCGGATGATACTGAACTGCCGCCAGACGCCAAGTTTCCGGTCCTATCGAGAGAGGCCGGCGGGCTCGTTCCGGCGCCGGGCGTCTAGCATGGGGTGTTGGGCCGCGCAACATGGCGTGGGCGGTCTGGCAAGGGCGCGGCCTGGGGAGCGCGCCCGGGCTGACGGCCGCCTTCGCGCTGTTCTTATCGCGGCGGAAGGCCGACAGTCGGCGACCCTTCGAGGCGCCGATGCCACACACCGTCCATGCCCTTCCCCGCGCCGTGCGCGAGATCGAGAACGCCTGGATCCCGCTGTCCGACGGCTGCCGCCTCGCCGCCCGCATCTGGCTGCCCGAGGACGCGGCGGCCGACCCCGTGCCGGCGATCCTGGAATACCTGCCGTATCGCAAGCGCGACGGCACGGCCTCGCGTGACGCGGAGATGCACCCTTACATCGCCGGTCACGGCTATGCCTGCGTGCGCGTCGATCTGCGTGGCAGCGGCGATTCCGACGGCCTGTTGCGGGGCGAGTACATGGCCCAGGAGCAGGACGACGCCTTGGAGGTGATCGCCTGGATCGCGGCCCGGCCCTGGTGTGCGGGGAAGCTGGGGATGATCGGCATTTCCTGGGGTGGCTTCAACGGGCTGCAGGTCGCCGCCCGCCGCCCACCGGCGCTGGCCGCCGTGATCTCGGTGTGCTCGACCGACGACCGCTATGCCGACGATGTGCATTTCATGGGCGGCGCGTTGCTCGGCAACAACCTCACCTGGGGCTCGGCGATGTTCTCGCACCTGACCCGGCCGCCGGACCCGGCGGTGGTGGGCGAAAGGTGGCGGGAGCTGTGGCGCGGCCGCCTGGAGAACCTCTCGCCCTGGGCCACGGGCTGGATGGCCCATCCGCGCCGCGACGCGCATTGGACGCATGGCTCAGTGTGTCAGGATTTCGCCGCCATCGTCTGCCCGGTCTATGCCGTGGGCGGCTGGGCCGACGCCTACAGCAACGCCATTCCCCGCCTCCTCGCGGGGCTGTCGGCGCCGTGCAAGGGACTGATCGGGCCGTGGGCGCACGGCTATCCGCAAACGGCCCTCCCGGGGCCGCGGATCGGCTTCCTCCAGGAGTGCCTGCGCTGGTGGGACCACTGGCTGAAGGGGGTTCCGACCGGGATCATGGACGAGCCCAGGCTCCGCGCCTGGATGCTCGACAGCATGCGGCCGGGCGCATGGGCCGAGACGCATCCGGGCCACTGGGTCGCCGAGCACGCCTGGCCGCCATCGTCGCGCCCCACCGTGTTCCATCTGACCTCCACCGGCCTTCTGACCCTCGCCGGCTTGGCCACCGGGCCGGAGCAGGCGGGGGAGAGGCTGCTGGCCTCGCCCGAGGATTGCGGCTTGGGGGCGGGCGCGTGGTGCCCCTATGGCCTGGCGCCCGACCTGCCGCTCGATCAGCGCGACGACGATGCCCGATCGCTGGTGTTCGACAGCGCGCCGCTCACCGAGCCGCTCGCCATTCTCGGCGCGCCGGTGCTGGAGCTGTCGCTGTCGGCCGACCGGCAGGTCGGCAAGCTTGTCGCGCGGCTGTGCGAAGTCCACCCGGACGGCGCTTCCACGCGCGTCAGCTACGGCGTGTTGAACCTCACGCACCGCGACAGCCACGCCGAACCGCTTGCCGTGGCGCAGGGCGGCCGGATGCGCGTCCGGCTGGCGCTGAACGACATCGGCTACGCCTTCGCGGCGGGCAACCGCATCCGTGTGGCCTTGTCCTCGACCTACTGGCCGCTGACATGGCCGACGCCGGCGCCGAGCCGGCTGACGATTGTCACGGGCACAGCGTCGCTCACGCTGCCGGTGCGCGCGCCGTCGGCCCTGGACGCGACCTTGGCGCCGTTCCAGCCCGCCGTGACCGCGCCGCGCCTGTCCCGGACGCAGCTCCGCGCGGGCGAGATGACCCGCGTGGCGACCCATGACCACGCATCGGGCGAACGCGGCTTCGTCACGCTCGACGATGCCGGCCGCGTCCGCCTGGACGCGACCGGCATCGAATTCGCGACCTCACGCCGGCACGCGTTCCGCATCGACCCGGCCGACCCGCTCAGCGCGCGCGCCGAGACGCTGTGGCGGACCGAGACCGGCCGGGGCGACTGGCAGACGGGCAGCACGACAGCGGTGACGCTGACCGCGACCGAACATGCGTTCGTGCTCGAGGCGTCGGTCGAGGCCTTCGAGAACGGGACATGCGTGTTCGCCCGCGAATGGCGCGAGGAGATCGGGCGCGACCTCGTGTGATGCCCGTGCCCTTCGCGCCGTCGTGACGCTCAGGCGAAGCGGAGCCGTTGGCCGATCCCCAGCCTCGCGCTCTTTTCGAGCATGGCATGGCCGAGCGCGATATCGGACAGGGAGAGCCCGCGATGCCAGAACAGGATGTTCTCGTCGTCGCGTTCGCGCCCCGGTTTCAGCCCTGCCACGATTTGGCCCATCTCGGCATGCAGCGTGGCCGCGGACAGGCGCCCGGTTTCCACATGCGCGCGCAGGCTGCCGAACTTGCCGCCCTTGCATTGGCCCCAATCGTCGACGACGAGCTTGGACATGATATCGGTCAGCGACAACTCGATGGCGCTCATCGTGCCGTAGGGCACGACGAGCGCGCCGGGCTTGATCCATTCCGTCCGCAGCAACGGCTCCGGCGCGCTCAGGCGGGTGGCCTCCACCACGATGTCGGCACCCTCGATGCAACTGCGCCAGTCATCCGTGGCGATCACCTTCTTTCCGAGATCCCGGCTCAGTCTCTCGGCGAAGCCCTGGCGGCTTTCGGGACGTGCCGAGTGTACGCGGATCTCGGCGAAATCGAACAGATGGTTCAGCAGGCGCACGTTCCAGTACGAACTGCCGCGCGCGCCGACATGGCCCAGCACCCTGGCGTTCTTGCGGGCCAGGTATTTCGCCCCGATCGCCGTCATCGCGCCGGTGCGCATGTCGGTGATGCCGCTCGCGTCCAGGATCGCCTTGAGGGCTCCCATGCGCGGGTCCATCAGCAGCAGCACCCCGAGTTCCGAGGGAAACCCGAGCTTGTAGTTGTCGACGAAATCGCCAACCACCTTCACGCCGGCGCTGTCGATGGGCGCCTTCAACGCACCGCGCAGCACGTTGAAATGGCCGTTCGCGACGCCGGGTTCGAGATGCATGCGCGGCTCGATGATCGCCTCGCCACGGCCCTGGGTGGCGAGGCTGGTCTCGATCGCGGCGAGGATCTCGTCGTCGGTGATCTTCAGTTCCTCGATGTCGAGGCGGTTGAGGTAGGTGATGTAGATCGGCGGCAAGAGGCTTGCTCCTTTTTCGGCGGGCGGCTTCATACTCGGCCTGAGACAGCTTTTATCCGAAGCCGGGGAAGGTCGCACCGATGATCGTGAATGCGCGCATGTATTCGGTGACGCCCGAGGTCGCCGACCTGTGGGACGCGCTGCTGCGGTGCCTGACGGCGCGGGCCGGCGTGGCGGCTTCGGTGATCCGCCATGCGCCGCCCGCGCCGATCGAGGCGCTTTGGGAACGCGACGATATCGCGGCGGCGCTGATGTGCGGGCTGGCATTCGCGCGCACGGCAGCGCCCTGGCCGTTGCCGCTGGCCGCGATCGTGCCCGCTCCCGAACGCTATGGCGGGCGGGCCTGCTATATGAGCGACCTCGTGGTGCGGCGGGAGAGCGCGTCTCGCACCGTCGAGGACCTCCACGGCGGCCGGATCGGGCTGACGGTGCCGGGGTCGCAGTCCGGCTGCTACGCGGCGTTGGAGTTCCTGGGCGGCACGGCGCGCTTCGCCGGAACCGTGGGGCCGCTGGTGACGCCGCGCGAAGCCGTGCGGGCCGTCGCGGAAGGCCGCGCGGATGTGGCGCCGGTCGATGCGTTCGCGTTGGATCTGATGCGGGCGCACGCGCCGGAGCTGGTGGACGCCGTACGGGTGATCGCGACCACGCCTTCGCGGCCCTCGCCGCTGTTCGTGGCGTCGGCCGGGACGCCGCCGCCGATCGTGGCGGCGTGGCGGCGCGTGCTGGGCGAGGCGCATGAGCACAAGGAGGCCGCCTGCCTGATGCGGGCGCTGCTGGTGCGGCGTTTCGTCGCCGTGGAGCGGGAGGACTACGCGACGCTGGCGACGCGCGCGGCCAGCGTCGATCGAGCGGGCGATGCGGCGGCGGCATGGCGGGACGCGCGGCCATGACCGTGACGCTCGATACGCGGCACGACATCACGCTCGATGCCGTGCGGCGGGTGGCCTGGGGCGGGGAGGACGTGCGCATCACCGAGGCCGCGCTCGACCGGATCGGGGCCGCGCGCGCGGCATTCATGGACATGCTGAACAACGATCCGGACGCGTTCGTGTACGGGGTCAGCAGCGGCTATGGCGTGATGGCGAAGGTCAGGCTCGATGCGGCCGCCCGGCGCGTCCACGCCGCCCGCGCGCCCGCCTCCGTGGCGGCGTTCGGCGAGGCCCTGCCCGAGCGTGTCGCGCGGGCGATGGTGCTGGCGCGGCTGGCCAACTTCATCGAGGGGCACGCGGCGGTCACTCCGGCGCTGGCGGTGGCGGTGGCCGGGATGCTGGACGGCCGCGCGTTGCCGGCGGTGTCGTGGGAAGGCCAGGGGGGTGCCGGGGAAATCCTGTCGATGGGGCCGCTGTTCCACGAACTTGGGCGCGGCTTTCCGCTGGCGGAGAAGGAGTCCCTGAGCCTCATCAACGGCTCGCCCAGTTCGGCCGCGCTGGTGGCCGACGCGGCGCTCATCGCGCCGCGGCGGCTGGCGCTGGCGTATCGCGTGATGGCGCTGTCCACCGAGGCGTTCCGGGCACCGATGGACGCGTATGACCCGGTGTTCGATGGTCTGTGGGGCGATGCGTCCGAGGCGGTGGCGCTGCGCGAGTTGCGGCGGCTGCTGGCGGGGGCCGGCCTGGATCGGCGGTTCTATCAGGCGCCGGTCAGCTACCGCATCCTGCCGCGCCTGTTCGGCCTGGGCGAACGCTGCGTCGGCGACGCGGTCCGGGCAGCGGGGACTTCGCTGTCCTCGGTGACCGACAATCCGGTTTTCATCGCGCCGACGCCTGGGCACCCGAAGGGACGCGCGCTCAGCAATGGCGGATACCACAACACCATGGCGTGGCCGGCGCTGGACGGGCTCGCCCATGTGTGGGCGGAACTGTGCCTGGTGGCCGACCGCCATACCAGCAAGATGCACGAGGGGGCCGTATCGCTGCTGCCGGACCGGCTGGCCGATGCGCGCCATCCCGGCGTGTCCACCGGCAACCTCGGCATGGTTCAGGTGGGCTATGGCGAGGCGGCGCGGCACGCGGCGCAGCGCAGCTTCACGCCGCAGACCGAGGGCGGCGGCTTCGCGCAGAACGACATGGCGGCGCCGACCTTTGCCGCCTGGGGCAAGGAGCGCCGCGCCGGCAGATGCCTCGATGCCAGCCTCGCGATGCTCGCCATCGTCGCCGCGCGGGCGCTGGACATCACCGATCGGCCCGCGACCCCGGCCCTCGCGGGGTTCCTGGCGGACGTCCGCGAAGTGTTTCCCCCGCTCGCGGACATGCCGCCGTTCGGCGCGGACATCGCCGTGCTGGCCCATGCGTTCACTGCCGTGGCGACGGGCGAGGCGGGCTTCGGCCTGGCGGCAATGGCCGCCTGATCGCGCCAGAAGAATTGGCGGCGACGGTCGCCTGATCGGGGCTAGAAGACGAGGGGCAGCACGCCGTCCTTCTCGGCCTGCACGCTGCGGGCGACGAGGCTGCCGTCCGGTCCCTTGACGCCCGAAACCACGACGGTTGCGCCATGTTTCAGCAGCGAGCGGTCGCCGGGGATGAAGGTGACGATCCGCACCTCGGGGCCCACGTCGATCTCCTGCGTGCCGCCCTTGTAGTTCAGCGTGAGGACCTGCCCCTTGGCCGCTTTGCCGACCACGGAAACGGTGGCGTTGGTCATGGTCTGATCCGGTTGGGCCATGTCGCGGTGGCCTTCCCCGCTGCCGCGCAGGGCCTCGGGGAAGATGTGGACCTCCTGCGCGTGCAGCTTGCCATCCATGCCCTTGATGGCCGCCGAGCCCACGAAATCGCCGGGCTTGATGTCGGAAAGCTGGCGGTTGGCCAAGGCGATGATCCGCGTGTCGTCGCGCAGGATGACGGTAAGGGGGCCGGCGGCTGCCGTGTTCACCACCAGGGTGTCGCCGGTCAGCGTCTCCACGATGCCGGACACACGGGCGGGGGCCTGGGCCTGGGCTGGCCCGGACATTTGCGACCAGGCGGCGAAAGCCAGGGCGGCCATGACGGAGGATGCGCGCATTGTCTCGTTTCCTTGTTGCCGACGGCCTATCGGATGAACACCAGCTGCACCTGTCCGACCTCGAAGCCGAACTTCGATACCCTGGCGTTGTTCAGCACCACCTTGTCGCTTTGGCGGAACAGCCAGTCGTCGAAATCGACGCGATAGGTGCTGTCGCCCGCCTTCAGATCGGCCGTGTAGGTCATCCGGTACGCGTTGCCCTCGGTGCGCCCGATCGCGGGGCCGATCACGTCGGGCGCGGTGCCTTCCCAGGTGGTGGCGCCGGTCTTGCGGAAGGTCCAGTGACGCTGCTGCCGCTCCCCGTCATCGTAGGTGAAATCCTCGTCGAGCCTGAGCACGGAGCCGTCCCACGCACCATGCATGGCCACCTTAAACTGCCGCTTCACATCGCCGGAGCGGCTGAGGAACAGGCCGTAGGCGACCGAGTCGCCCTGGAAATACTCATTGAGCGCCATCACCGGCTGGCCCGCCTTGAATTGATCGACGGTCATGGACGCGCAGCCCGTGAGCGGCAGCAGAGCGAGCAGAGCTAGACGGCGCATCATGATCCTTGTGGCTGACCGTTGGATAGAACGCCCAACCGGGCGGCATCACAAGAAGCTGACCGGATCGACATCCACATCGACCCGCGCGCTGCCGCGCACCTTCACGCGGTCGAGCCAAGCACGGAGCAGCGGCTGCACCGCGATCTCTCTGCGGGTCTTCAGCAGCAGCCGCCGCCGGTGCCGGCCGCGCAGCAACGCGAGCGGGGCAGGGGCGGGGCCGAGCACCACGAGGCCCTCGCCGTGCGGCGCGGCGCGGCCGAGGTCGCGGGCGAGGATGTCCGCCGCCTCGGCGGTATCGGCGCTGACGATGAGGGCGGCGAGGCGGCCATAGGGCGGCCAGTTGCCGGGGCGGCGCTGGTCGGCCTCGCGGGCCATGAAATCGGCGAGGCTGCCGTGCAGCAGCGCCTGCATGACGGGGTGTTCGGGCGAAAAGGTTTGCAGCAGCACGCGGCCGGGCGCCTCGGCGCGGCCGGCGCGGCCGGCGACCTGGTGCAGCAATTGGACCGTGCGCTCGGCGGCGCGCAGGTCGCCGCCGGCGAGGCCGAGATCGGCATCGACCACGCCGACCAGCGTGAGGTGCGGGAAATGCCAGCCCTTGGCGACGATCTGGGTGCCGATGATGAGGTCCACCTCTCGCGCGGAGATGCTGCGCGCGGCTTCGGCCGCCGAATCGGGGCCGGGCAGGGTGTCGCTCGCCATCACCAGCAACCGCGCCTCGGGGAACAGCGCGCGGGCCTCCTCGGTGATGCGTTCCACGCCGGGGCCGATGGGCGTGAGGCTGTGTTCGGCACGGCACTGGGGGCAGGCGGGCGGAATCGGCTCGGCGCGGCCGCAATGGTGGCATTGCAGCTGGCGGCGGATGCGGTGCTCCACCAGCCAGGCGGTGCAGTTCGGGCAGGCCATGCGGTGCCCGCAGGCGCGGCACAGCGTGAGCGGCGCGTAGCCCCGGCGGTTGAGGAACAGCATGGACTGCTCGCCCGACTCCAGGTTCGCGCGGATCGCCTCGACGAGAGGCGGCGCCAGGAAATGCCCGCGCTCGGGTGCCGCGTCGCGCAGGTCGATCAGGCCGATCTCGGGCAGGGTGGCGCCGCCGTGGCGCGCGGGCAGGCGAAGATGGCGGTAGCGGCCGGCCTCGACATTGGCGACGGTCTCGAGGCTGGGCGTGGCCGAGGAGAGGATGGCGAGCGCGCCGCACAGCCGGGCGCGGACCACCGCCATGTCGCGGGCATGGTACACCACACCGTCCTCCTGCTTGAACGCCGTCTCGTGCTCCTCGTCGATCACCACGAGGCCGAGGTCGGGGAAGGGCAGGAACAGCGCCGACCGGGCGCCCACCACCACCCAGGCCTCGCCGGCCGCGACCGCGCGCCAGGTGAGGCGGCGGGTGCGGGAGGCGAGGTCGGAATGCCAGATGGCGGGCCCCACGCCGAAGCGCGCCTCGAAGCGTTCCAGCCATTGCGACGACAGCGCGATCTCGGGCAGCAGAACCAGGGCCTGGCGGTTCTGGCGGAGGCACTCGGCGATCGCCTCCATGTACACCTCGGTCTTGCCCGAACCCGTGACGCCGTCGAGCAGCGTCACGGAGAACGCCCGCGCGGCGGTGGCCTCCCGCAAGGCGGCGGCGGCTTCCTCCTGGTCGCGGGCGAGCACCGGGCCGGGATGCTCGGGGTCCGGTCGGCCAAAGGGAGGAAGCGAGGGCAGGGCGGCCGGCATCAGCAGGCCCGCGTTGCCCATCGCGCGGATGATGGCGGCGCTGGCGCCGCCGGCCTCGGCAAGTGCCGCCGTGCCGCGCGGGTGGCCGTCGGCCAGTACCGCCAGCACGCGGGCGCGGGCCTCGGTGAGGCGAACGGCCGCCGGCGGCGCTTGAGCCAAAGCCCAGCCGAGCGGCGGCGAATCCGGGCGCAGCGCGTTGACCCGCAAGGCCATGGCCAGCACGTCGCCGGGCGGGGCCAGGGTGTAGCTGGCGATCCAGTCCACCAGGCGGCGGAGGTCCGCGCGCATTGGCGGGGCGTCCAGGATCGCGGCCAGCGGCTTGAGGCGGTTGTCGCCCACGCAGCGGTCGGCCGGGCCGTCCCACACCACGCCCACCTCCTCGCGCCGGTTGAGCGGCACCAGCACGATGTCGCCCGGCTGGGGATCGAGCTCGCGCGGCACGCGGTAGTCGAACGGACCCGCGAACGGGTAGGGCAGCAGCACGGGCACCCGCCGGAAACGGTCTTCCGGGGGGGCGAGCAGAGTCGGCTCGTCGGCCGGGGGGAGCCTGTTCCTGTGCCTTCTGTCCCGCATCGCCATGCGGTATGCTGTGCCCGAACTCGACGCGCCCTAACAGGCCCCGACTCCGGAAAGGCCGCATGGCTCCTGTCCGCTCCCGCGCCGCGATGCGCCCCGCGATGCCCCCCGCGATGGCCCGATGACCACCGCCCCGCGTCGCGCGCCGGATGTGGCGGGCGCGGATGTCGCGGCCTATCTGCGGGCCAATCCCGGCTTCCTGGCCGAGCATCCGGAGCTGTACCGCGCGCTGGCCCCCCCCGTGCGGGTGCATGGCGAGGCGATGGCCGATCATATGGCGGCGATGCTGCGGGCCGAGCGGGTCCATGCCGCGATGATGGCCGAACGCGCCGATGGCGTGCTGGCGGCGGGGCGGGCGGCGGCCGGCCTCGCGTCGCGGGTGCAGACGGCGGTGCTGGCTTTGCTGCGAAGCGCCAACCCGATCGACTGCGTGTTCTCCGAAATCGCGGCGCTGCTGGGCATCGACGCGGCGGCGCTGTGCGCCGAGGGCCACATGGCCGGTGCGCGCCCGATCCCGCCCGGCACCGTGGGGCGCCTGATGACGAGCCGCATCGTGATGTTCCGCGACTCGGTGACCGATGCGCGGCTGCTCCATGGCGAGGCGGCCGGCCTTGCGCGGCGGGACGCGCTGGTGCGGGTGCCCGGCGAGGGGCCGGCGGTGCTGCTGACGCTGGCCAGCCGCGAGCGCGCGGCACTCGACCCGGTGCAGGGAGCCGGCGCGCTCGGCTTCCTCGGCCGCGCGGTGGCGGCGGCGCTGGGCCGCTGATGCTGGCCGCCGACGCGCGCACCGGCTTCCTCGATTGGCTCGGCCTAGAACGCCGCGCGTCCGCGCTGACGGTGATGGCCTATGGGCGTGACACCGAACGGTTTCTCGACTTCCTGACGGGCCATCTCGGCGGCGAGCCCGACCTCGCGGCGCTGGCCGGACTGCGGACCGCCGATCTGCGCGCCTGGCTCGCCCGCGAGGCAGCCGACGGACTCGGCAACGCCACGCGCGCGCGGCATCTGTCGGCGGTGCGAACCTTCTTCCGCTTCCTCGCCCGCCGCCACGGGGTTGCCAACCCCCGGGTGAAAATGCTCGCCGCGCCACGCGCGAAGAAGCCGCTGCCGAAGGCGCTGACGCCGGCGCAGGCGATTTCGGTCGGGCGCGACATCGGCGAGGAAAGCGACGTGGCCGCGACACAGGCGCGCGACGAGGCGTTGTTCAGCCTGCTGTATGGCTGCGGCCTGCGGATCGCCGAGGCGCTGGCGCTCGATGTACGGGACGCCCCGCGCGTTGGCGGCGACGCGGCGCTGCTGGTGACGGGCAAGGGCTCCAAGCAGCGCATCGTGCCGGTGCTGCCCGCCGTGCGCGAGGCCATCGGCGCCTGGCTGAAGCTGCATCCGGACCGCCGGCCGGACGCCCCCCTGTTCGTCGGCGTGCGCGGCGAGCGCCTCAATCCGGGGGTGGCCCAGCGCACCATGCGGAATTTCCGGCGGCATCGCGGCCTGCCGGAACACGCGACGCCGCACGCGCTGCGGCACAGTTTCGCCACCCATTTGCTCGCGGGCGGCGCCGATTTGCGTTCGATCCAGGATCTGCTGGGCCATGCCAGCCTGTCCACCACGCAACGCTACACCGACGTGGACACCGCGCGGCTGATGGAGGTCTGGCGCAAGTCGCACCCGCGCGGCTGAACGCTTACCCCACGAACCGCGCCAGCCGCACCGCCGTGTGGCCGCGGCTCGGGCGCAGGCTGGGCATCACCATCAGGCAATCGTCGTGCGGCGTGCGGATTTCGGTGGCGCCGTCCATCGCGATCAGCGTGTTCCGCTCGCGCACGATCTCGCCGCCCTCGAAATGCCGTACGAACGAGAAGCCGGCGGTGGCGGCGGTGACCACCATGGTGACCTCGGCGCAGCGGCGGGCGGACAGCGGATTTGGCGTGGCCGATGCCGCCACCGCCATGCCGGCATGGCGCAGCAGCGCGGCGATGGTCGCCTCCACCTGCGCCACCGTCGCCGGCTCCCAATGCTGTCCGGCCTCCACCAGATTGGCGACCGGCGCCGCGTTCTCGATCGCGAACCGGCCGTAGTCGATCAGCCGCCGGCCGCTGACATGGCCCCGATCGGCGATCGCCATCGCCGGCGTGCCGATGGCGCGGGCGAGATCGCGGCCCTTGCCGGTGATGCCGCTCAGCATCAGCGGCTCGGAGGGCCAGAGCATCGAATGCAGGTCGAGCAGCACATCGACGCTGTCGATCAAGGGCCGGATCTGGCGGGCGCGGTCCAGCTCGCTCGACTGCCGGGCGCCTTCCAGCACCGTCAGATCCCATAGCCGGTTGAAATCCTCGTCGAGGAAGCGGCTGGCGGTGGGCTGCGCCGGGTCGAACCGGGCGAAGGCGGCGAGGTTGTTGAAACCGAGCGTGAGGCGGCCGCGACGGGGGCGAATGCCCGCGCGGAGCATCCGATCGAGCACGATGGCGCCGGCCAACTCGTTGCCGTGGGTCAGCGCCACGATGGCGACATGCGGGCCGGCCGCGTCACCGGCGAAGCTGTGGTAGCCGGGGATGCCCGTGTTGCCGGCGAGCCATGGCGAGATGTCGGGCGCCCCGATCCGCACCTCGAACAAAGGCAGCTCCACCTGGCCCGCGCCAGCCGGCATCATCATGCGGCGAGACGGTCGGCGAGGCGGCGCAGGAAGGCGTCGCAGGCGGCAAGCTGGCTCTCGGCGATCCATTCGTCGGGCTGGTGGGCCTGGGCGATGTCGCCCGGCCCGCACACGATGCACGGTATGCCGGCCTGCTGGTACAGCCCGCCCTCGGTGCCGTAGCTGACGCGCCCGGTGGTGTTCGAGCCGGTCAGCTGCTGCACCATGGCGGCGAGCGGATGGCCGGGCGCCAGCGACATGCCGGGAATCCAGTTCATCTCCTCGAAAACGAACCCGCATTCGGGGCCGATCGCGCGCATCGCGGGTTCGATCGCGGCCGTCACATGGGCACGCAGCCGGTCGGCTTCGGTGAAGAAATCATCGCCTGGGATGGTGCGCCACTCCATGGTGAAAGCGCATCGCTCGGGGATGATGTTGAGAATGCTGCCGCCCTCGACGGTGCCGACATGGACAGTCGTGTGCGGCGGGTCGAAGCCATCGGCGAACGGCCCTTCCGTCGCGCGCCGCTTTGCGTCCGCCGCGATCCACGAAAGCGCCTCGGCGGCGGCATATATCGCGTTCACGCCGCGTCCGGGCTGGCTGGAATGGCCGGGCCTGCCGCGCGCGATCACCCGCAGCGCGAGGCGGCCTTTATGGGCCAGGATCGGCTGCATCATGCTCGGTTCGCCCACGATGCACATCTCCGGGCGCAGGCCGCTTTGCGCGAGGTCGGTCACCAGGCGGCGCGCGCCGCCCATGTCGATCTCCTCGTCGAAGGTGATGAACAGATGGATCGGCCGGCGCAGGCCGCGCGCCAGGAAGTCCGGCACGCAAGCGAGGCATGCGGCGACGAAGCCCTTCATGTCGGTGGCGCCGCGCCCGATCAGCCGGCCCCCGGCCCGCCGCAGGGCGAAGGGATCGGCGGTCCATGCCTGCCCATCGACCGGCACCGTGTCGACATGGCCCGACAGCGCGACGCCGCCTGCCGTCCCGGGTCCGATGATGGCGTGCAGATTGGCCTTGCCGCCGGCCGCATCGGTGCTGACGCGATACGGCACGCCGAACCCATCGAGATAGCCGCGCACGAAGGCGATCAGGTCGAGGTTCGAGCTGTCGCTGGTGGTGTCGAAGCCGACGAGGCGCGCGAGCATCTCATGGGTCGTGAAACGGAGAGGGGGGCTGGGTGCAGGCATGGGCAGGCAGTCTATACGGGCGCGCGCGGGCGGCAACCGGGAGACCGGCCGCGCGCGCACCGGCCATGACACGGGCGATCCGTCGACCTTGCGCGCGACATTCATGATGTTCATAATGATTGTATGCGCGTCACCCGCCAAACCTTCGAGACCCATCGCGTGGCGATACTCGACGCCGCCGGGCGCCTGTTCCGCAGGCGGGGCCTCGATGGCGTCAGCCTCGCCGAGGTGTCCCGCGCCGCCGGGCTGACGCACGGCGCGTTCTACGGCCACTACCCAAGCAAGAAGGCGTTGGTCGAGGCCAGTTGCCGCCAATCGCTGGCGGCCGGGGCGGCGGCCTGGCGGCGCCGCGCGGATCGCGCGCGCGCGGAAGGCGCCAACGGCCTCGGGGCGATCGTGGATTTCTATCTGTCCGAGGCCCACCGCGACGCGCCCGATGGCGGCTGCGCGCTGGCCTCGATCGGGCCGGAATTGCTGCGGGGCGATACCGCGATGCGCGCGGCCCTGGATGACGGCGTCGCCGGGCTTCTGGCGGTGTTGGAGGAGGAGATCGCGCGCGGCCGCCCGGCCCTCGTGCCGGAGGCGGGCGGCCGGGTCGCGCTGGGCGTTCTCGCCGCCATGGCGGGCGGGCTGGTGCTGTCACGCTGCCTCGCCGATCCGGGGCGCTCCGCCGCCGCCCTGCAATCCGCCCGCGCCGCATCGCGTGCGGCGGCGATGGCTGGCTGAAACCGTTAGGAACGACCCATGCTCTCGAATCTGCTCGCTCCCATGCTGGCCCGGCGCGGCATCCACTACGGATGGCTGGTCGCGGCGGCGACGTTCCTGACCATGCTCTCCACCGCCGCCGCGTTGGGCATGGTCGGCGTCATGCTCCTGCCGTTGCACAATGAGTTCGGCTGGAGCACGAGCGCGATCTCCGGCGCGATGGCGCTGCGGCTGATCCTGTTCGGGCTGATGGCGCCGTTCGCGGGACCCATCCAGCAACGCTACGGCCTGCGGAACACGGTCATCCTCAGCATGGCCCTGATCGTGGGCGGCCTCGTGCTGGCCACGACCATGACCGAGCTGTGGCAGCTTTGGCTGTATTGGGGCGTGATGGTCGGCGCCGGGACTGGCCTGACCGCCATGGTGCTCGCCGCCACCATCGCGAGCCGCTGGTTCGTGGCCCGTCGCGGCCTCGTGGTCGGCGTGCTGACCGCCAGCAACGCGACGGGGCAGCTCCTGTTCCTGCGCCTGGCCGCGAGTCTGGCGACCGATTACGGCTGGCGGGCGGCGATCATCCCGGTGCTGATCGCGTGCGCCGTCGCCGCCGTGCTGATGGTGATGATCGTGCGCGACCATCCGGCCGATCTCGGCCTGCCCGCCTATGGCGAGCAGCGTGTGGCGCCGCCGCCGCCGCGTTCGGCCGGAGCCGCGCGGCTGGCCATCCGGACGCTGGCCGAAGCGTCGTCCGAGCCGGTGTTCTGGATGCTGTTTTTCACGTTCTTCGTCTGCGGCCTGTCCACCAACGGGCTGGTCCAGACGCATTTCGTCTCGCTGTGCGCCGATTACGGCATGGCCGCCGTCGCGGCCGCCGGCATGTTGACGCTGATGGGCGCGTTCGACTTCATCGGCACCATCGCGTCAGGCTGGCTGTCGGACCGCTACGACGTGCGCTGGCTGCTGTTCTGGTATTACGGCCTGCGCGGGCTGTCGCTGCTGTTCCTGCCGTTTTCGGGCTTCGGCTATTACGGGCTGGCGGTGTTCGCGGTGTTCTACGGCCTCGACTGGATCGCCACCGTGCCGCCGACGGTCAAGCTCGCCGGGCAGTATTTCGGCCGCGACAAGGGGCCGATGGTGTTCGGCTGGGTGTTCGCCGCCCACCAGCTGGGTGCCGCCGTGGCGGCGCTCGCGGGCGGCGTCTCCCGCGATCTGCTGGCAAGCTATCTGCCGGCGTTCTTCATGGCCGGGGTGGCCTGCATCCTCGCCGCGCTGGCGGCGGTGACGGTCCGCCGCGCGCGGCGGACCGCACTTGCCGCCTGATCGGTCAGGCCGCGCGCCGGGGCGCCGACGCCAGCGAGGCCGCGATGGCGTCCCACATCTTTTTGCGCCGCAGATCGGCGTCGAGCGGCAAGGGGCGCTGCGGCAGGGCGTCGGCGCGCTTGTACTTCTCGTTCAGCCAGCTGCGCCGATCCGACAGCCCCCAGGTCATCACGCCCGACACCGCGGGGCAGGCCAGCACCGCGTCCAGCCACGCCTTCGCGTGCGCGGCGATGGCGACGTCGCGGGAGGGCACATCGGCAGGCAGGTTGTTGTCGCGCACGTCGAGTTCCGTCACCACCACGCTGAGGCCCATGGCGGCGATGGAATTCACGAAGTTGTTCAGTACCTTCTGGTCCAGCGCCACCTGGCTCGCATCCAGATGCGCCTGCAGCCCGACCGCCTGGATCGGCACGTTGCGGGCCTTGAGCGAGGCCAGCAGGTTGAGCAGGGCGCCGCGCTTCTTCTCCTCCCATGGCACCGCGTAGTCGGTGCCGTACTCGTTCAGCACGCGCAGCGCCGTGGGGTCGTTGGCGGCGCAGGTCTCGAACGCCACGTCGATGTAGCGGGCCCCCATCGCCTTCAGCCAGGGCGTCTCGCGCAGGCCGAACGGGTTGTTGTCCTCGGGCTTCAGCACCTCGTTCACCACGTCCCAATGCGCCAGCCGGCGGTGGAAATGCTGGGTGACGGTGCGCACATGGGTGGTGAGGATGCGCTCGGCGGTGGCCCGCGAAAGCTGTGGCGCCAGCCAGTCGGGCATCGCTTCGTGCCAGACCAGCGTGTGCCCGCGCACCCGCAGATGCCGGCGCGCGGCGAAGCCCATCAGCCCCTCGGCCTGATCGAAGACGAACTTGTTCGGGGCGGGCTGAAGATGCTCCCATTTAAAGCTGGCCTCGCCGACGACCATGCCGCACTCGCGCGGGACATGGGCCATGTAGGCCGTGTCTTCCTCCAGCAGCGTGTGATCGACCGCGGTGCCGAAGAACAGCCCCTTGGCCACCGCCTGGCTGTGAAGGCCCGGCACGGCCGTCGCCGAACGCGCGGCCTGGGGAGCCGCGGCACTTCCGGTCAGCAGGGCGGCTCCTCCTCCGAGGATCAGCCGGCGCGATAACGATTTCATTGAGGCTCCAAGAAATGTCGGGCCGAAAATGGGTCTCGCCGCAGCAAATCGCTATCGCACTCATCCGCCGCAAGGCCGACTATCCATTATGACGTCGAAGTCACGATGTCGAGACATTTGGTCACGATCCCGCGACACTGGCGGGGGCTCTCCGTCGCGGCGAAACCCCGGCGATCGACGACACCCCGGCGGCAGCGGCCGGGATGCGCCGGCGTTTTGGCGATCAGACCACCAGCGCGCCCAGCAACGCGTCCAGCCGCAGCGCGCCTTCCGGCAGCGTGCGAAGCACTCCGCTCTCGCGCAGCAGATAGCCCGCGTCGATCGCCCGGCCCAGCACGTCGTGATCGACGCATGCATCCATGGCCAACCCGGTGCGCGCGGCGAAGCGGGCCTCGTCGATGCCTTCGGCCAGCCGCAGCCCCATCAACAGCATCTCCCGCCCCCGCTCGATCGGCGTCAGCGCATCCTCGCGCGTGGTGCCGTGGCCGTCCGCCTCGACCCGGTCGGCCCACACTTCCGGCGCCCGGTGGCGGCGCGTGGCGGCCAGCGTGTCGCCACGTTTGTCTGGGTGCGTGTCGGAGCCCGTGTCGGGGCGCGTGACGCGGCCATGGGCGCCCGGCCCGATTCCGGCGTAGTCGGTGTAGCGCCAGTAGGCGAGGTTGTGCCGGCTCTCTGCGCCGGGGCGGGCGTAGTTGGAAATCTCGTATGCAGCCATGCCGTGGCGCGCGGCCTCCTCGGCGGTGGCCTGATACAACGCCGCGCCGGTCTCGTTGTCCGGCAGCACGATCGCGCCGCTGCGGTGCAGCGCCTCGAACCCGGTGCCGGGCTCGATGGTGAGTTGGTAGAGCGACAGATGGTCGGCCGCGAGATCGAGCGCCGCCCGCAATTCGGCGCGCCACGCGTCGAGCGTCTGGCCGGGGCGGGCGTAGATCAGGTCGAACGTCAGGCGGGGAAACAATCTCCGCGCCATCTCCAGCGCGGCCACCGCCTGGTCCGCCGAATGCTGCCGGCCGAGCAGGCGCAGATCGGTCTCGTTCAGGCTCTGCACGCCGAGCGACACGCGGTTCACCCCGGCGTCACGGAACGCGGCCAGCCGCCCGGCCTCCACGCTGGTGGGGTTGGCCTCCAGCGTGATCTCGCAATCGGGCGCCAACGTGAACAGCCGCGCCGCGTCCGCGATCAGCGCCGCCACGGCCGCAGGCTCCATCAGGCTCGGCGTGCCGCCGCCGAAGAAGATCGAGCCGACCTCGCGCGGGCCGAGCCGCGCCGCCTCCCACGCCAGTTCGGTCCGCAGCGCGGCGGCGAAGCGGGCCTGCGGGATGCGGTCGCGGACATGGCTGTTGAAGTCGCAATACGGGCATTTGGCGAGGCAGAAGGGCCAGTGGATGTAGAGGGCGAGGGAATCTGTCACTGAACCACCCAACCCTTTGCCAACAGTGCGGAAAGTCCTTGCGGCGCACGCATTCCGTGCGTTGCATGCCAGTGGATAGAATCTGACGGAAGCATCCGTCATATTCTATCCACTGGCTTTGATTTTATGGGCCAAATTCCCTGACGCTCGGGTAGCGAGCGTCAGGTTTGGACCAATAGAGTATAGTGGTAAGCCCTCCTCCGAGATGGCGGGGGCTTTTCCATTTCAGGACCTACAGTTCAAGGGCAAGATCGGATGTCGCTGACACTGCGACAACCTTCCCCTGACGCGCCCCCCTGCTTAGCCGCAAGGCGATCCCGATAACGTGGTCCGAGGCGAATGCCTCCATGATGTCATCGTAGAGCTCCTCCTCGAACAGGCATATGTAGTCCTCTGGCGAATCTGCCGACCGTAGCCGGAACGACAGCTTGTCTTTGTCGAGTTCTCGGGCTTCACCCTTCAGGGTGATGATCTGCTCGGATCGATCCCTTGCCGCAGAGAGGGCTGTGCGCACTTTCCGACTTGCTCGCCGGTCAAGCACGTAGGGCGCGCCGGAGCCTCCGAGCATGCTTCCGGTGACGCTAACGGTCTCGACCAGGCCCTGGCTTGGTGGCGCAAGTTTCTGCACCGCCTCAAGAAGGGGAATGTCCGGTAAGCCCTCGGAGCGGCCAGCGACCGCCCACGTCAATGCAGCCCCGAGCTCACGACCGCGCGTCTCCATATGCGCCCGCGCCACCCCGTCATCCGGCAGGAGACCATGTTCCAGCAGTGGCTCTCCAAACGATATCTCAAAGCTGCCAAGGGCGACCTTCTGCGTTGGGAGATCGAACAGCAGCCTGTTGGAAGTCGAGGGCCGTCCGGCCCCGCCACCGCCACTGCTCTCAGCAAGCTTCTTCAGCGCGGTGTAGACACCATCGACAACTCGCTTGATTACACTTGCGGGAACATTGTTCCGCCTTAATTTCCGCCCTTCGACCCTCACGGCGAAGATGGGTTCCCGGGAGGCTTCGAGGAACACGTCATTCCCGGGAACCACGCCAGGCGGCAATTCGTCAAGCGTCGTTATCCAATTTTTGCTGACGTTACCGTCAGACGCTACATCAATGCACCAGCACCATGGCTGATCAATAGCGCCTCGGACGGAAACCTCCCCGGCAAGGAGACGCTCGACGATCGACCGGCTGGTCGGTGCTACGATGAACCGACAGAGCCGGGGAGCCTCTCCGCACATGTACGCAAGCAGCAAGCGCCCGGAATTCCTGAACGTAAATATCATCGGGCTGTCGAGTTCGTACAGCACCTCCTCCGGGATTATAAGGTCAAACTGCCCTGTCCCCAGATCCTGTCCCGCAGGTTCCCAATCCAATGCCATCAGGGCTTGTTCACTTCAACGACCGTCTCATGCCGCAATACTCCAGTATAGGGCCACCAACTGACGTGATCCAGCTGCTTCCTCGTAGGCGCGTTACTCACTCGTCCATGATGCCGCCCGAGGGTGACTGTAGCGACGTGCCAAGCGGCCCTGTATGGAAACAGTATAAAGGAGCGTTTTACCCCATCCAGCGTCCGGTTGAGTGAAATTGCAAGGCGGGCACAAGGATTTTCTTTCAGGAATTTCCCTGCCTCGACCGCGTTCAGGAAATCTGAGTCGGTGAGCGCACGACCTTCTACAGCACGATACATGGTCGCTTCAACCTCAACGGCGTCACGCGGCGGGCAGCACACCGGCCATTCGGAGGGGTATCGTCCGCCGTAGATCGCCGCGTCGGTGTCTTCGTCCATGCAGACCTGTTATCGCACATACGTAGCTTGAGCCATACGCTCGCCGGGAGCGCTACGGGGCCCATCCCCGCATCCTATCCGAAGCAGGAGGCCAGCAATTGCGCGAAGGCCCGCGACCGATGATTCTGGGCGTTCTTTTCCGCCGCCGCCATCTCGCCGAATGTCTTGCTGGCCCCCGTCGGCACGAACATCGCGTCATAGCCGAAGCCGTTGCCCCCGCGCGGCGGCCAGACCGCCTGGCCGGGTTCGCGCCCCATGAACGTCTCGGTGTGCCCGTCCGGCCAGGCGAGGCACAGCACCGACACGAACCACGCCCGCCGGTCCGCCGTGTCGCCCAGTTCGGTGTTCACCCGCGCCATGGCCACGCCGAAATCGCGGCCCGGCCCGGCCCAGCGCGCCGACAGCACGCCGGGGGCGCCGCCCAATGCCGCGAGACAAAACCCGCTGTCATCGGCCAAAGCCGGCAGGCCGGACGCGGTCGCCGCCGCCAGCGCCTTGATCCGCGCATTGCCGACGAAATCGGGCGCCGGCTCGTCGGGTTCGGCCAAGCCCAGTTCGCCAGCCGACACCGCTTCCATGCCGAGCGGCGCCAGCAATTCCGCAATCTCCGCCAGCTTGCCCGTGTTGTGGCTGGCGACCACCAGCCGCTCGCCCTGGGTGAGCCGCCTTGCCATCAGCCGAGCACGTCGCGCTGGATCGCGTGCAGCCGCGCCGTGCCGGCCTTGGCCAGCGCCATCAGCTCGCCGAACTGCGCCTCGCTGAACGGCGCCTGCTCGGCGGTGCCCTGGATCTCCACGATGCCGCCCGCATCGGTCAGCACGAAATTGGCGTCCGCCTCGGCGCCGCTGTCCTCGGCGTAATCGAGGTCGAGCATCGCCGAGCCGCCCACCAGTCCGCACGACACGGCCGCCACCTGCCCGGTCAGCGGCATCGTCTTGAGCACGTTCATCTTCATCATGTGCCGCAGGGCCAGCGACAGCGCCACCCAGGCGCCGGTGATGCTGGCGCAGCGCGTGCCGCCATCGGCGTTCAGCACGTCGCAATCGAGCGTGATGGTCACCTCGCCCAACGCCTTGCGGTCGATCACGGCGCGCAAGGATCGCCCGATCAGCCGCTGGATCTCCTGGGTGCGGCCGGATTGCTTGCCCCGTGCCGCCTCGCGGTCCCCGCGCGTGTGGGTGGCGCGCGGCAGCATGCCGTATTCGGCCGTGACCCAGCCCAGCCCCTGGCCGCGCATGAACGGCGGCACGCGCCCCTCCACGCTCGCCACACACAGAACCTCGGTGCCGCCCATGCGGATGAGGCATGAGCCCTCGGCGTGGTGCGCGAAGCCAGGGGTGATGGAGACGTCGCGCAAGGCGTCGAGCGTGCGGCCGTTGAGGCGCATGGGGCGGGTGATCCTGTCGGTTTGCGCCGCCCCTATGGCACATTCGCGGCGCGGCGCTAACTGTGTAGGGTGACCGCCATGAGCGAAGCAGCCACACGCAACCGGGTCGCCTATGACGACGATGTGGTCGCCTGGGCCGAGGAACAGGCACGCCTGCTGCGTGAGGGGAACTGGGCCTTGATCGACATCGAAAACATCGCCGAGGAGATCGAGGGCGTGGCGGGGAGCCAGAAATCCGAGCTGCGCAACCGTCTCGTCATCCTGCTCCAGCACCTGCTCAAATGGTACTACCAGCCGGAACGACAGGGCCGAAGCTGGACTTCGACCATCCGCGAGCAGCGCCGGGCAATCGCGGATGTGCTCGACGACAGCCCAAGCCTTCGCCGGACACTGCCGGACGTTCTCGCGCGTTCGTACGCACGCGCACGCGACAAGGCCTTGGAGGAGACCGGCGTCTATCGGATGCCCGAAACCTGCCCCTGGGCCATCGAGCAGGTGATGTCCCCGGAGTTCCTCCCCGAGTAATGCCCCCAGATACCTCCGGGGCCGAACGGGGGATCCTGTCGGTTGGCTCGCCCCTATGGCACATTCGCGGCGCGGCGCTGATTGTGTAGGATGATGCCATGAGCCAGGCAGCCACCCGCAACCGTGTCGGCTACGATGAGGACATTACCGCGTGGGCAGAGGAGCAGGCGCGGCTGTCGCGCGACGGCGACTTCGCGGCACTCGATCTTGAACATCTTGCCGAGGAGATCGAGGGCGTGGGCGCAAGCGAACGACGGGAACCGCGCAGCCGGCTCATCGTCCTCTTGCGGCACCTTCCCAAATGGCACCTTCCCAAATGGCAGTTGCAAACGGGGTTCCGCAGCAACAGTTGGACGGCCACGATCCGCACCCAGCGGATCGAAGTGGAACAGGTTCTGAAGCAGAATCCAAGCGTGCGTCGCGCCTTGCCCGAGTTGCTCCCGCAGGCGTTCCAGAGCGGCCGAGGCGCGGCGATCGGCGAGAACGGAATTGAGCGAATGCCGAATTCCTGCCCCTGGACCGTCGAGCAGGTGATGTCCCCGGAGTTCCTCCCCGATTAACGCCCCCCCCAAACCGTTCGGCGCCGACCGCGCGACGATGCCGCCGGGCCTCGATGCCCGGTCCTCCGCCGTGCTGCGCGAGATCGTGGAGCAATATGTCGCCACCGGCGAGCCGGTCGGCAGCCGCACCCTGTCGCGCCGCCTGCCGATCGCGCTGTCGCCCGCCACCATCCGCAACGTCATGGCCGATCTCACCGACGCCGGCCTCCTGTTCGCGCCCCACACCTCGGCCGGCCGCCTGCCGACCGACCAGGGCGTGCGCCTGTTCGTGGACGGGCTGCTGCAATTCGGCGAATTGTCCGACGAGGACCGCGACGCCATCTCCACCTCGCTGCAAAGCTCCGGCCGCAGCCTGGAGGACACGCTGGCCGAGGCCTCCACCATGCTCTCCGGCCTGTCCTCGGCGGCCGGGGTGGTGCTGGCGCCGAAAACCGAGGGCTACAACCTCAAGCACATCGAGTTCGTGCCGCTCGGCCATGGCCGCGCGCTGGTGATCCTGGTCAGCGCCGAGGGGCAGGTCGAGAACCGGGTGATCGACATTCCCCCGGGCCTCCCGCCATCGGCCCTGCAACAGGCATCCAACTACCTCAACGCCCGCCTCTCCGGCCGCCCGTTGCTGGAATTGCGGCGCATCGTGGCCGAGGAGATGGCGGCCAACCGCACCGAACTCGACGATTTGTCGAGCAAGGTGGTGGAGGCGGGGCTGGCCACCTGGACCGGGCCGGGAAGGGGGGGCAGCCTGATCGTGCGCGGGCAGGGGCGCCTGCTGTCGGACGTGACCCAGATCGACCGCCTCGCGACCATCCGCCAGCTGTTCGACCGGCTGGAGACGCAGGAGACCATGGTGCAGCTGCTCGAACTCGCCGAGAACTCCGACGGCGTGCGTATTTTCATCGGCGCCGAAAGCGGCCTGTTCGGCGCGGCGGGCGTGTCGATGGTGGTGGCACCGGCGCGCAACGAGGCCAACCGCATCGTGGGCGCGCTGGGCGTGATCGGGCCGACGCGGATCAATTACGGCCGGATCATCCCGGTGGTGGATTATACGGCACGGGTGATCGGGCGGCTGCTGGGGTGAGCGGCATTCCCGCCGCTTGTGCCGGCCCGCCGCTTGTGCCGGACCGGCCGGACAACTAACTGAGCGTCATGGACAGCGAACACATCGATCCCGTGCCCGAAGCCGCTCCCGACGACGACCCGCAGACGCCCGAGCAAGTCATGCAGGCCGCCGCCGCCCGCATCGCCGAGCTGGAGGCCGAACGCGACGACCTGCGCGACAAATGGATGCGCTCGGAGGCCGAGATGGCCAATCTGCGCGCCCGCACCCGGCGCGAGATCGACGAGACGCGCCAGTACGCGGTGCAGAAATTTGCCCGCGACGTGGCCGAAGTCGCCGACAACATCAAGCGCGGCCTCGACAGCCTGCCCCCCGCCGAGGCTGACGACCCGGCCCTGCTCGCGAAACTGCGCGAGGGCTTCGAGGGCGTCGAGCGCAGCTTCGTGGCTGTGCTGGAGCGCAACGGCATCAAGCGCGAGGACCCGACCGGCGCGCTGTTCGACCCCAACCTGCATCAGGCGATGGCCGAGCAGGACAGCGCCGAGCACCCTCCCGGTACCGTGATCCAGTCCTGGACCCCGGCCTGGACGCTGAACGGGCGTCTGCTGCGGCCGGCCATGGTGGTCGTGGCGAAAGGGGCAGTCCCCCAGAAGGTGGACACCACTGCTTAACCTCTCGGCTGCACAATAAACGCGCACCCCGCCCTTGCCGGGCGGGGCTGCGCTGAATACATCCTGATACATCCACCATAGGGATCAGGGCAGTGCCACGGGCTGCCCCGATCCGCTGACAAGGAGCTACACATATGAGCAAGGTCATCGGTATCGACCTGGGCACGACCAATTCCTGCGTCGCGATCATGGAAGGCGGCGAGGTCCGCGTCATCGAGAACAGCGAGGGCGCGCGGACCACGCCCAGCATCATCGCCTTCAGTGAAAGCGGCGAGCGCCTCGTCGGCCAGTCCGCCAAGCGGCAGGCGGTCACCAACCCCACCAACACCCTGTTCGCGGTTAAGCGCCTGATCGGGCGCCGCTACGACGATCCGAGGTGGCCAAGGACAAGGGTATGGTGCCCTACGAGATCGTGCGCGGCGACAATGGCGACGCCTGGGTGCAGGCGCGCGGCGAGAAATACTCCCCCAGCCAGATCAGCGCCTTCACGCTGGGCAAGATGAAGGAGACCGCCGAGGCGTATCTCGGCGAGACGGTCACCCAGGCGGTCATCACCGTCCCGGCCTACTTCAACGACAGCCAGCGTCAGGCCACCAAGGATGCCGGCCGCATCGCCGGCCTCGAAGTGCTGCGCATCATCAACGAGCCGACCGCGGCGGCCCTGGCCTATGGCCTGGACAAGAAAAAGAGCGGCACGGTCGCGGTATACGACCTCGGCGGCGGCACGTTCGACATCTCGGTGCTGGAAATCGGCGACGGCGTGTTCGAGGTGAAATCCACCAACGGCGACACGTTCCTCGGCGGCGAGGATTTCGACATGCGGGTGATCGAGTACCTCGCGGACGAGTTCAAGCGCGACCAGGGCATCGATCTGCGCCGCGACAAGCTGGCGCTGCAGCGCCTGAAGGAAGCCGCCGAGAAGGCCAAGATCGAGCTGTCTTCGTCCAAGGAGACCGAGCTCAACCTGCCGTTCATCACCGCCGACGCCTCCGGTCCGAAGCACCTCGTCATGAAGCTGACGCGGGCGAAGCTGGAGTCGCTGGTCGACGATCTGGTCACCCGCACCCTGGCCCCCTGCGCCGCCGCCCTGAAGGACGCCGGCGTCAAGGCCAGCGAGATCGACGAGGTGATCCTGGTCGGCGGCATGACCCGGATGCCCAAGGTGATCGAGGCGGTGAAGCAGTTCTTCGGCCGCGAACCGGCACGCAACGTCAACCCCGACGAAGTCGTGGCGATCGGTGCCGCGGTCCAGGGCGCCGTGCTCAAGGGCGACGTCAAGGACGTGCTGCTGCTCGATGTCACGCCGCT